>NZ_JAPNJY010000024.1:0-117503 GCF_026626625.1 Corallococcus sp. BB11-1
GGCGGCGCGGGGAGCAACCTCCGGTTCGTCAAGACGGCCCAGTTCACGCGAGGGCAGGCCTACCGGGACCAGGTGGTGGTGATTGCCTTTGATGTCCAGGAGCCGATCGGCGTCGGGATACAGCACGGCTGGTATCCTTATGGCCCTCCGACCCAGGTCACGAAGGCCCGGGGCACGACCGCCATCGAACTCGACTACGAGAGCGCGTTCGAGGTCTACCGGCGCACGGCCTCCAGCCGGGGCGTCGCGCTGGACATGCAGGACTTCGCCAGCTTCGCGATGACCCACCCGCTGGGGATCCCCCAGGCCAGCGGAGAGTTCGTGATCCGTGACCCCATCTCCGTCGAGCCCGACGGCTCCATTCGCTACGTCGCGGAGATACCGGACGGCTCGCTGGTCCGGGTGATGGAGGGCGCGCGCGCGGACCTGCTCGACGCGGCGGCCGGCGCCGCCGCCATGGCCCGGAAGGGGACCCCTGGCCCGCTGGGCGGCGCGGTGGTGTTCGATTGCGTCTCCCGCTACCTCATCCTGGGCGAGGGGGTCCGGGACGAGCTCTTGAGATTCCAGGATGCGCTCGGGGAGGGCGTCCCGGTCGTGGGCTGTCTGACCCTGGGGGAGGTGGGGGCCCTGGGGGGCGGGGTTCCCCAGTTCCACAACAAAACGGCGGTGGTGCTCGCCTTTCCGGCGTGAGGGGACGAGGTGGGGCATGGAGGAGCACTGCGCGGACGCGGACCACAAGCTCACCGAGGAGCGCCTCGCGCTGCTGAGCGTGCTCCAGGAGCTCACCGTCGCGGCGCTCGACCTGCTGAATCCCAACAAGCCCGCCGACTCATTCCTGAGCCGGGTCGCGGAGCGACTGGGGTGCATGGTCGTCCTCTGGCTCCAGACGGATGAGCAGGGCCGGGTCCGTCTACAGGGCGCGAGCGGACTCTCCACCGCATCCCGCCAGCTCCCGATTCCGGGTCCCTCCGCGCCGGAGCTGCCCTATCCGGAGCTGGCATTGCCGGGACTCGTGCGCTGGTCCGTTCCCATCGTGGACCTTGGGCCGGGGGCCGGGCACGTCTCCAGCACGCTGCTGCTGTACTTCGACCGCGAGCCGCTTCTGCCTCGGCAGTACCGCGGCATGGTGGAGCGGCTTGGAGGCGTCCTGCGCACGGCGCTCATCCACCGTCAGCTCTTCGCGCGGACCCTGGACAGCGAGCGCGATCTCCACCAGCAGAAGACGCTGTTTGAGTCCCTGAGTGAGGCCTCCGTCGAGGGCATCCTGATCGCCTCCCCGGACGGGAGGATCCTCACCCACAACCGCCGCTTCGTGGAGATGTGGGGCCTGGAGGAGGAGATCCAATCCGCGTCGCACGCGCGCCTGCTCCATGCGATCTCGGAGCTCGTGGAGGAGCCCGCCAGGTTCCTGGCGCGCGCGGCCGCCTTCTTCGAGCACGTCAACACGTCGGGACACGACGAGCTTCGACTCAAGGATGGCCGGGTGTTCGACCAGTACAACGCCCCGGTGGTGAGCGCGGACGGTGTCCACTACGGGCGGGCCGTCTACTTCCGGGACATCACCGCCCGGCAGCGCACGGAGCGGGAGCTCCAGCGCGAGCGAGACTTCAGCTCGGCGATCCTGGACACGGCCCGCGCGCTGGTGATCGTCCTGGATCCGGAAGGACGGATCGTCCGCTTCAACCGGGCGTGCCAGGAGGTGACGGGCTACTCCTTCGAGGAGCTCCGCTGCACGCATTTCTGGGAGCGGCTCCAGCCTCCGGAAGAGAGGGAGCGGGTCCAGGCGAGCTACGCCGTGCTCGCGACGGGCCAGGGGCCCGAACAGTACGAGGGCCATTGGCTGACACGGGAGGGGGAGCGCCGCCTCATCTCCTGGTCCAGCAACGCCCTGCGCGGCGAGTCGGGAGCGGTGGAGTACGTCATCGGCACCGGCATCGACATCACCGAGCAACGGCGGGCCGAGCAGGAGCGCGACCAGACCTTCCAGCGTGAGCAGCAGGCGCGTGCCCGGGCCGAGGCGCAGGAGGCGCGCTCCGCGCTCCTGGCGGAGGCCTCCGGTCTGCTCGCCGACGCGCTCGCCCCCGAGGACGCGCTGCGGAGCGTGGCCGCGCTGACCGTCCAGCGGTTCGCCGACTGGTGCACGGTCGATCTCCTGGACCGGGACCATTGCTTCCAGCGGATCACCGAGGCCCGCTCCGAAGCGCTTCGCGCCGTGTCCCCAGGGAAGGTCCTCTGCGCGCCCCCCGACCTCGACGCGGCGCATGGGCCGGGGAGGGTGCTCCGCCTTGGTGAGCCAGAGTTCTTCCCGGAGGGCTGCCCCTCCGCGGCGCTGGGGTGCATGCGAGGCGGCCAGGAGGGGAGGGGAGCGGTCGAGTTCGAGTCCTGGATGTCGGTCCCGCTGCTCGCACGGGGGCACACGCTCGGCGCCATCACCCTGGCCCGGTCGGAGGCCAGTGGTCGCTACGGCCCGGCCGAGTTCGCCCTCGCGCAGGAGCTGGCCCGCCGCGCGGCGATGGCCGTGGACAACGCTCGCCTCTATCAACAGGCCCAGATGGCGATTGGACTTCGCGATGAGTTCCTCTCCATCGCCTCCCACGAGCTGAAGACCCCGGTCACGTCCCTCCAGTTGTCCGTGCAGGGGTTGATGCGCCTCACCCGGACGGGAGCGCTCCGGACCGCGCCGGTGGAGACCGTGACCCACTCGCTCGAAGTCATCGAGCGCCAGGCGAAGCGGATGGCGAAGCTCGTCAACACGCTGCTCGACGTCTCGCGCATCCATGCTGGACGGCTCGAACTCGAACTCGAAGAGGTGGATCTCGCCGCGCTGGTCCGGGACATCGCGGCGCGCTTCGCACCCGAGCTGGCGACCTCAAGCACCCGGCTCCTGGTTCGCGCCGACACCCCGATGCCGGGGGTGTGGGACCGGTCGCGGCTCGATCAGATCGTCACCAACCTGCTCTCGAACGCAATCAAGTATGGCGAGGGCAGGCCCATTGAAATCCGGGTCGAGGGCGACGACGTGACGGCCCGCTTGGAGGTGAGGGACCAGGGCATTGGAATCCCGGCGGAGCGACAGGTGCGGATCTTCCATGCCTTCGAGCGCGCGGTGTCGTCGCGCCACTATGGCGGGTTGGGCTTGGGCCTCCACATCGTGAACCAGCTCGTCGAAAGGCTGGGCGGGTCGGTTCGGGTCGAAAGCGAGGCGGGGCGTGGAGCCACCTTCACGGTGGAGCTTCCACGCCGCGGGCCCTCCGTGTCGCCGCCGGGACTGGAGGGCCACGCTGCTCCAGCGGGTCCTTAAGAAAGAATGCAAAAGAATTCCCTGGGGCCCTTCCCTGGAGGAACGGCGTGCCGCACTGCCGCAGCCCGCTTCCGCCAGGAGCCTCCATGTTCCGGATTTCGTCCTTGTGCCTCTGCCTGTCTGCTTCGCTCGCCATCGCTGACGATTCCTCCTCGAAGCCCGCACGGCTCACCGTGGCCCAGAAGAACGGCTGGGCCGCCTACGACAAGGAGCTGAAGGTGAAGGAGGACGCGGTCAACAAGGCCTGCGGGTCGGCCTTGAAGAGCAGCTACGACAAGGCGAGCTACCCCGCCTTCGACCCGATGAAGGACCGGACCCAGAGCGCATGCGAGCAAGCCGTGGGCACCCTGGTCACGGTCTGCGGCACCGTGGATGGCAAGGCGGCGGTGAAGGAGGCCCTCACCAGGACGGTCTGCCGACTGTCGACGGAAGGAACCAAGGTCTCACTCGACGCGGGCGTGCTGACCATCCACATTGACCCGGCGAAGAGCAGCATCGTGGGCAAGGAGGCCGGGAGCTACAGCTGGAAGAGCGCCCTCGAGGAGGTGCTGTAGCCACGGCGCGCGATGCCTGGAGGAACTCAAGGAGGTGGCGGCCACCCCATACCGTCATGGGCCGCTGGCCCCGAGCCGCGCCTGCTCCGCTTCGAACGCGGCGACCACGGCGTCGATGAGGGCGCGCACGCGCGGCACGTCCTTCAAGTCCCGGTGCACCACCAACCACGCCTCTCGCACCGGCGGCGGGGCCGGTGGCGGCACTTCGATGAGGCCGCCTTCCTCCTCGGCGAACCAGCGTGGCACCACCGCCTTGCCGAAGCCCGCTCGCACCGCCGCGAACTGCGCCGCCAGCCCGTTCGCGCGCAGCGCCACGCGTGCGCCCGCCGCGTGCTGGGCCAGCCACTGCGCTTCTGGCAGATGGGCGAAGGAATCGTCGTATCCGACCCAGGCGGACGTGTCGCCGCCCGGCGCCACGTAGACGCCGTAGGCCATGGCGGCGAGGCGGCGGGTGAACAGCTCGCCTGCCTGCGGCCGGGCGAGGCGGACGGCCACGTCGGCCTCCCGCCTGGCGAGGCTGAGTGAGCGCGGATCACTCAACACCTCCAGCTCGATGCCGGGATGGCGGCGATGGAACTCCGCGAGGCGCGGAATGAGGAAGCGCTCGGCCAGCGTCTCCGCGGCGGTCAGCCTCACCGTGCCCGTCAGCCCTGACTCCTGGCCCGCGCGGCGCAGGATGGCCAGCGCACGCTCATCCATGCCCGCGGCCAGCTCCAGCACCGCCGCCCCTTCGGCGGTGAGCGCGTAGCCGTCCGCGCGGCGGTCGAACAGGGCACGGCCCAGCGTGTCCTCCAGCGCCGCGACGCGCCGGCCCACCGTGGCGTGGCTGACCTTCAGCTGCCTTGCCGCCGCCGACAGGCTGCCTGCCCGCGCCAGCGCCACGAAGAAGCGCAGGTCCTCCCAGTCCAGCGGCGCTGACCGTTTTTGCACAACCATTGCGCGAAAATAGCAAAGGCTTGCGCGCGGATGAACGGGTTACCCAGAGGCCAACCCACCACCCCGGAGCCCCTCATGAATCCTCCCCGCACCCTGCTGTCCATGGCCGGAGCGCCGGCCCACCCCTCCCCCTTCGACCGCGCGGCGCTCGTCATCGTCGACGCCCAGGTGGAGTACACGTCCGGCAATTTGCCGCTGGTCGGCATCGACGCCGCGGTGGAGGAGACGGCGCGCCTGCTCGAGCTGGCCCGGCGCCGCGGTACGCCGGTCTTCCACGTCGTGCACCACGGCCCCACCGGCAGCCCCATCTTCAATCCGCAGGGGCCGGGGAGCGCCATCATCCCCGCCGTGGTGCCCAGGGACGGCGAAGCGGTGGTGGTCAAGGGCCTGCCCAACTCCTTCGCCGGCACCGACCTGCACGAGCGCCTCAAGGCGACCGGGCGGACGGAGCTGATCGTCGCCGGCTTCATGACCCACATGTGCGTCTCGGCCACGGTGCGCGCGGCCGTCGACCTGGGCTACCGCAACACGGTGGTGGCCGCGGCCACGGCGACGCGCGACCTGCCCGTCCCGGTGGGCGGCGTGGTGCCGGCGGCCGAGCTGCAACGCAGCGAACTGGCGGCGCTGGCCGACTTCTTCGCCGTGGTGGTGAAGGACTGCGGGGCATGGGGGTAGGGCTCCGGGGCGGCGTGGAGCCCGGTCTCCGCATCGCCGGGGCCGGGCCGAGCGCCCGGGCGCTTCAGGAAGGCGCCCGGTGTGAGCCCGACGAGCTCCCGGAAGTCGGCGATGAGGTGCGCCTGGTCGTAGTAGCCCGCGTCCACGGCAATGCGCCCCCAGTCCTTCGAGGTCGCCGCCATCCGTACGGCGCGCTGCAGGCGAACGGTCCGCGCGAAGTCCTTCGGCCCGATGCCGACGTTCTCCGCGAAGGCGCGGCGAAGATGCCGCGCCGTGACGCCCAATTGCTTCGCCACGCTCTCCACCCGAACCTCGCCGCCTTCGAGCAAGCGGACCGCGCGGCGAGCGAGCCGTGCCGATGCCGGTTCAAAGGTCGGGTGGGGCCGCAGCGCCATCGCGTGGGAGAGTCGCTCCATCATCTCCGGCAGCCTCCGCGCCGCGAGGAGTTCGAGGCAGAGGTCGCCGCCTGAACGGCCCCAGAGGTCTTCCAGCGGGACGATCTGGTCCGTCAGCACGTTCGCTGCCACGCCCAGGAGCGGCGCCGACCAACCCGGCTTGAACTGAACGATGACCGCCCGCGCGACGCCGGGGGCGTTCTTGAACAGCGCCTGCGTTCGCGGACCCGCGACGCACACATCCCCCCTCCGGCCCTCTTCGAGCACTCGAAAGACAAGCGTCGTTCTCCCGTCGGGCAGCCGTTCGTGACGCGCGTGTCCAGCGACCGGCACGGCCACGCGAACGTCTTCGATGAAGCGGGAGAGCGAGAACGTCAAGGCGGTGGAGTCCATCGTGCGCGGCACCCTCGTACTCTCACGCGTCCACCGTGGCCGTTCAAGCCGGCGCGCAAGGGACGCTGAAATGTCCGGTCCTTCCAATCGGAGGGCTGCGGCGGGAGGTACGTAAGGGGCGGAGGTAACGCATGGGCAAACGAGACTATTCAGACCAGGTCGTTGTCGTCACCGGCGCGAGTGGGGGCGTTGGAGCTGCCACCGCCGAGGAACTCGCGCGACGTGGGGCCTCGGTCGTGCTGGCCGCGCGTCGCGCCGGCCCTCTTGGTGAAGTGGCCAGGCGCTGTGGGGACAAGGCCCACTGCGTCGTGGCTGACGTGACGAAGCGCGAAGACGTGCAGCGTCTCTTTGAAGAGGCCGTGGCGAGGTTCGGTCGCGTCGACATCTGGATCAACAACGTGGGGAGGGGCATCGGCCGCCCCCTGCTCGAAATCACCGACGACGACGTCGACGCGATGATCCGCGACAACCTGAAGTCGGTGCTCTACGGCATGCAGGTCGTGACGCCGCACCTCCAGGCCCGAGGCACGGGCGCGATCGTGAACGTGTCGTCGCTGCTCGGCCGCACCCCGCTGCCGCCGCGCGCTGCCTACGCCTTGGCGAAGGCAGCCATGATGTCGCTCTCGGAGGCGTTCCGCATCGAGCTGGCGGGTTCACACCCCGAGCTCCGCGTGGTCGTCGTCTATCCCGGCCGGATCGCCACCGACTTCGGACGCAACGCGCTGGGGCAGCGCACGGGGGACAGCGGGAAGCTGCCCGTGGAGGTGCTCGCCGCCATCGGTGGTGCGACGCAGACGGCGGAGGAGGTGGCGCAGGTGCTGTGCGACGCGGCCCTGAACAGCCGCGGGGACGTCTATACGCAGCCGAACGCCTTCGCGGGAGTGCGGCAGTACCTGGAGAAGCAGCCGGGGTGAGCGGTGTCCCGATAGCACTGGCCGAGCCCACGAAAGAGCAATCAGCGTCATTGGAAAACCGACCCCATGATCCGGCATCTCCGAGCCATCGTTCGAAACCTGACCCACTGCCCCATCACGGCCAATGACGAAACGAACGACCACTTTCCCCTGGAGGTCCGGATTGTTCCTGAGGCCATTCTCGTAGCAAACGTGAAAGCGCCCGAAGTTGTCTGATGATGTGTTGAATGCGCGCCGGTGAGAGCTTTCCGGAGACATCCGCCGACCCTTCGGAGATGGGCGCGTTCAACCTCCGGTGGGGCAGGGGCCTCTACCGGGGGCGAGGTAGCGGCGGTTCACCCATCCGCGCCTTCCCTCTGGCGTCTGCACCTCGGACCAGGTCTCCCGAGCGGAGACGGCGCGCCGGCGCACTTCGCGCACGCAGCGGGTGCCGGGCGCGAGCGTGGCCACTTCCAGTGCGCGCCAGTCCGGCAGCTCGCGCAGGCGCAGCACGTCCGACGCCTTCACTCCGGACACCGTGGCCCAGGTGTCTTCGGGGACGGGGAGGGGCGCCGCCGCCTTCTGCTGGATCAGGAGCGACTTGCGGAGCGAATCCGAAATGTAGAGCGCCGAGGGGCCCTCGGTGATGTTGCAGGCATTGCCCAGCGGGAGCCGCTCGGTGTGCCAGCCTTTGCCAGGGATGCCTCGGAAGAGCAGGGGACCGGCGAGGAGCATGAACTCGCCATTGGAGAGCGCGGCGCGAGCGTAAGCGCAGTCTCCCTTTCCCGGTTCCGCCGGAGGCAGGTCCAGGGGCCGCCACTCCTTGCCATCCGGACTCCACCGGGGCTCGCGCTCGTGGAGACAGCCCGTGGCATTGCACAGCCAATCCCGTCGGGCCTCCACGGGCGCGGCCTTCGCGGCCTCGGGCGCTTCGCCCACCCGTCGCCACTTCCGGCCGTCATGGCGGTACGCTCCGTACTGGCTCTTGAAGCCAGGCATGCCCCTCGCGTCGATGCTCTCGTTTTGGGGATGGTGGATGCTCGTCGTGCCGGGAGGCTCAGAGGGCAGGTCCACCTGACGCCAGACGCCGCTGCGCGCGCGCCAGAGTATCCTCCAGAGGCTTGTGAAGCAGGGCGCACAGCCATCGCCGGCCGTCACGGAGGTCGGGTCCTTGCCGTCCGAGCCCAGGTGGGTCGTGAGGGGCTGCCAACGCTCCCCGTCGAAGCGGCGCAGCGTGTGGATGAACATCTCGGTGGAGAGGGCGGTGGGCTCGTGCGGGTTGCCCAGCAGGCGAATCCCATTCGTGGAGGTCTCCTTCGGGAACCGGTCGAGCCTTCCCAGGGGATGCGCCTCCGTCACCGTGAGTCGCGCGACATGGGTCCGGAACATCCACAGCGGCTCACCGGGTCCCCCGCCGAATACCTGGTCGAGCTCGTTCGCGAACCGCGTCCCCTTCAGGGCGGGAGGCGTCTGACGTTGCCCTCCGCGCTCGACGAGCAGCTTTGAGTCCTCCACGAAGAAGCGCACGCCGGGCCGTGGCGAGCGCACCGGGGGCTCGGGAGGCTCCGGGGGCTCCGCGTACTGCGGGACGAGCGACAGCGGCCCGATGCGCTCCGCGTCCAGAGTCGCCTGGACACACCGCGCGCGGTCACACGCCAAGAGCCGCTGCGCCCCTCCAGGCGCATCCGCCAGCGAGAGCCGCTGCAGCGGTCCCAGGCCCGTGTCCAGCGTGTCCCGCCAGGCCCCCGCGCGCCAGAGGCCCACCACGCCGGAGTGCGCGCTGTTGGAGACCACCGCGTCACCCCGCGCGGCGACGAGCCCCGGGTACAGCGGTGCGGGGAGGACGATGCACCATCCCGAGCTGCTGCAGTGCCGCTCGGTCAGCTCCGGCAGCGTCACGGGAGCCTGGGCCAGGAGTGAGGCGAAGAGGACGGAGAGCATGGGGGCATCCTATCCCCCCGCCCGTGGGGCAGGCCTGGGGCTGCATGGTGACGCGCACGGTCAGGGGGGGGCGGGGCCCCGTCACGCGGGGATCAGCGTCCGCGCGACGTGCTGGATGTAGCCCGCGCGAGCACGGCTCGTGCTCAGCATCTCCGGGCTGGCGATGACGAGGTGCAGGAGCCCCACGTACGTGGAATATGCCTGGAGGGACCAGTTGCGTGCCTCGCGGGCCGGCAGCCCGAGCGCCCTGTACAGCTTCACCAGGTAGTCAATGCGCCGCTGCGACACCCGCGCCAGGACGGGCTGGATGCGTGGGTCCGCCGCGGCGCCCGCGACGATGGCGACCTCAATCCTGCCATGCGGGCCCAGGTCGAACGTCAGCGCCAGCAACTGGTGCAGCCGCTGCCTTGGCTCTGGCAGGGCCTCCAGCCGTTGGATGAACTCCGTGGTCGCCAGCTGCTCCCAGCGCGCGAGCGCGGCCTGGAGTACGTCCGCGCGGTCATTGAAGTGCCAGTAGAAGCCGCCCTTCGTCACCCCCAGGCCCCGGGCCAGCCGCTCCACGGACAGGGCGTCCACGCCCTCCGCGAGGCTCCAGAGGGCCGCGTCTGCCCAGTCCTCGGCGGACAGGCCCGGCCCCCGGTGCCGCTTGCGGATGTCCTCAAGGCTCCGGAAGGCCGACGGCCCCGGCGGGCGGGAAGTAGTGCGTCTCATCGTCGAGCGCAGTCTGGAGGAGGCCCTCCCGGAGGTCCAGGGCGCATCCCTGGCGGCCCGGCGATATACGGTGCCGTATCGGGATACGGTGGCGTATCCGATGACAGGACTGGGGCCGTGCATGCGAGTGACGACAGAGACGTTGCTGATGCTCGTGGGAGGGATTCACTGCGCCATCGGGCTGGGCATGCTCTTCCAGTCCCGGACGCCTTCGTCGCTGCCAGAGGCGCTGCGCCCCTTCGCGGAGGGCGCGGACCACGTGGACGTGAAGACGGTGGAGTCGGAAGCGACGCTGCGCGAATTCCTCGCGGCGCTCATGTCGTACCAGCCCGCGTGGATGACGGCCCTGTATGGGGTGCGAGGTGTCTTCGTCCGGCTGTTGGGGATGCGTCAGCATGGCGTGCCCCGGCCCCAGCACCTGCGCCCGGAGGACATCCCCATGGCCCCGGGCAGCGCGGCCTCGTTCTTCACCGTGCGCCACGCGGAGGAGGAACACGTCTGGGTGGTGGCCGCGACGGACAAGCACCTGGAGGCCACCCTCGCGGTCGTCGTGGAGCCGGCGCCGGGCGGTGAGGCCCGGCGCCGCTTCCATGTCGTCACGCTGGTGCACTACCGGAACTGGGCCGGGCCCGTGTACTTCAACGTCATCCGGCCCTTTCACCACCTCGTCGTCGGAGGCATGGCGCGCACCGCAGCAGAGGCGGTCACCGCGCCTGGCGCTGCGTCTCGCTGACCAGGAGGGCCCAACGGAGGAGACGTTTCGCGATGTGAAGGACTTGAAGTTCGGCATGGGCTTGAAGGAGGTGCGCGTCGGCACGCCCGAGCGGCGTGACAAGCTGCTGCTCATCTCTGCCTTCGCCCAGGCGCTGCTGGGCGCGGCCGGCGAGTCGCTCGACTACGACAAGCATTTGAAGGTCAACACCGCCAAGAAACGCACCCACTCCCTCTTCACGCAGGGCGCCTATTACTTCATGGCCATGCCGAGAATGAGCGACGCGCGCTTGCTGCCGCTGGTGGAGCGATTCAACCAGTTGCTGCGAGAGCACCACGTCTTTCAACAAGCCTTCGGGCTCATCTGACTCAGATGAGGGGATACCTCAGATCCGATAGGGCGGCCCATGACACTTGAGGGAGCCCGATTAGCGGCGCCGGACATATTACGTACCCCGCAGGGCTTGTTAGGATGATTGACTCCCCCAAATTGGCCGGTGTAACCATGGGCCGAATCATCGTAGGGGGGACTGATTATGGCCGAGACTAAGAACTCTGGCGCCGGTCAAGGCGCCCTGGAAGAATTTCTAAGGGAATCCGAGGGGTTTCTCTCCTCTACCTTGGATATTATCACGACGTCCATCGGCGATCATGATGACGCGCCGCTCATCATGGCCCATGGCAGCGCGGCAAAAGAGCAGCTTGGCAAGCTCGTCCAGTACACGCGCGCCCAATACGATCGCGCCAATGTCGAGCTTCGCCGGGACGTTGACGAGTTCATGCAGATGCAGGCGGCTACCACTCTCGCGCGAAGCGGGCAGGTGGCTTTCAAGAAGGTGGCTGCCAAGGGCCTGTTCGGCGACGGCATCTTCTCTTGGATCGAATCGATCTCGCATGAGATCAAGAAGATAATCAACTGGCTCCGCGATATGTTCAACTGGCCCAGCTGGATATCCACGCTTCTGGAATTGCTCGACCAGATTCTCAAGACGATTCTGGGGCTGTTTGGTGGCATCCTCGGCCGCAGCCGCTCAAAGATCATGTCGGAGTTGTCGACGATGGAAGTCGAGTTCTGGAACGAGATCGCCTCGCACAAGCGCTTCGCGCTTATCGGCAGGCCCGACCGGCCGGACGACGAATGATCGACGAGGGCGTGACCACGGCTGCGGCCGCCGCGCGGCAAGCGAATTCCGCCCGCGCGGCCGGTCGTCCACTGACACCGCCGAGCAATATCTCGATTTGACCCTCCCCGCCGAAGGTACCAAGACCGCCCACTTCTGCTCGATGTGCGGGCCGAAGTTCTGGGGCGCTCTAGGGCAGCGACCATCACCGCGCCCAGCTCGGGCAGCGTGGCGCCCGTTCGGACAGCCTCAGCTCGGGCGCGCCGGGCAGCTCCAGCTCGGCACCGTGGCGCGCGTCCGACAGCTCCAGCTCGGCCCGTGGCGCGTACGTCCGACAGCTCCACCTCGGCCGGGTGGTGCGCGCGCCCGACAGCTCCAGCTCGGCACCGTGGCGCGTGAGCGGACAGCTCCCGCTCGGGCCCGAGGTGGCCCACGTCGGACAGCTCCAGCGCGGCACCGTGGCGCGCGCGTCGGACAGCTCCAGCTCGGCACCGTGGCGCCACCTCGAAGCGCTCCAACTCGGGCCCGGCGACTCAGCGCGGAGATACGCGCCCGCCAATCTCCGGGAAGCGCTCATACGCGCGCAAGAGCGCATCCAGATGCGCGGGGTTGTCGAGATCGAGCGGCGTATCTGTAAGCCGAACGATCCACCCGCCCCTCTCGGTGCGCCGCGCCCGAGAGAGCAAGTCTGCGTCACGCGAGGGATCCGGGAAGCCGATAGCCCGAGCGGCAGCATCGGACCAGTAGTTCAGCCACCCGAGGTAATAGGGAATCTCTGGCGCGCGGATATCCTTGAAGAGCTTCAGGGCAGGCAGCCCCCGGCGTGGGGACGGCGGCCCTTGCAGCGTGGGTGCTGTCTGATACGCGATGTCCACCTTAGCGGCGTACGGCGTTGCACACCCCCAGAACGCGCGTGCGCCTTCCGCCACGCCTTCCAGCACATCCGCCGCTGCTGCGATGCCGACCGCATCCAGCGGCAGTTCTGCATGGACGTCGAGCAACGGCTGGCCGCCCGGCGCTTGGAGTCCGGATGTCCGCAACCCATTAACCGTCACCGGGTAGCTCTCGTCGCCGTTGCACAGCAGCGGGAAGTCCCCGCGCAAGGCCGCCTCAGCGAGCCACCGATCGCGTTGCGTCAACACGACGGGCCGCCCAGCCTTTGTCAGCTCCCATTCCAAGCGCACACCGGGGACCGCCCGTTCGATTCCGTGGACGACTGCGAGCGGGCGGCTGTCGTCACCCAGGAGCGCTGGCGCGTAGACGATGAGGACAAGGGAATTTTGGGTGGTCATCGTTTGCATCCCGTGACGACGATATTGAGGGACTGATCCTCGGCAAGCAGAGCGTCTTTGTGCGCTTGGGTGCTCACCCCAACGACGAAGCCATATCCACATGCCGCCGCGATGTCCCGTTCTTCCCGCAGCAACGGCAATTCCTCCTGGATCGTCATCCGCCGGATGAAGGCATTGTACGTGTCAAATCGATGGGTCTTGATCTCCCACAGCACGCGCACGCCGACTTGCAGCGCATCAAAGCGCTTGCCGCCAACGAGCACGTCTTTGCCGGGGTAGCGGTTCGGCGGAAACCTATCGGCGCACGCGTTATGCGGGGGATCTTCGCCCGCGTGCGGCACTGGGGTGGGCTCGCAGTCTGGGCGGCGGCGCTCCGGCGTCACCGGGGCAGGCGGCTCCTTCTTGTTCGCTCTGGACTTCTCCGGTGTGGGGTTCGTCTCCGGTTCCTTCGAGGCCCGAGGAGCATCTCCGGCCCAAAGGCCCGGCTCTAGGCTGGGCGGCAACACGCGCTTGTGCGGGCTCCTTGGCAGGGGCTGGCGGCGGACCTGTCCTGGCTGTCCGGGGGTGGGGAGGCCCGTTCCGGGCACAGCGGGAGGGCGTACAGGCGCCCAACCGTAGGTCTCAGGCGCCTCTTGAGTTTCAGGCGCCTTGTGAGAAGTGGCGCACCCAGCCACGACAACAGCGATGGCAACGGCTTGAACGGCTTGGCGGAGTGCGCTGTACGTTCGGAAGTTCATTCCACGTCCCTTCAGCGAAGAGGGGCGGTGCGGGTCAAGGCCGGGCCGGTGAGCTTGCCCGGGCTTGGTGGACAGGTGGGTTAATGAGAGTCCCCCGGTTTTGTGGACACCCGAGATGAGGTGGCCGAAGGATGTCCACGACGATGCCGAGACGAGAGCGCAGGACGGCGCAGCGCATCCTGGGGCGGGTGATGTCCGGCGAGGCCGTGCCGGACGAAGAGGTCCGGGGGTATTGAGCGCGCAGGACTCGCTCATCGTGGGCACGCAACGCAGGACCAGATGCGCGCGGGGCTTGCGCGCTACCAGGCGCTTGGCATCGACGCGCTGATGTCCTTCCGCCCGGTGGGCGCGCTGGCGCACGACAAGGTGCTCCAAGGCATCTGGCTCACGGGCGAGCTGATTCCGGAGTTCGGCGCTCCCGTGGCGTCGTAGCTTTCAGAACGGCGGGCCGTGCGTCGTCTCGACGCGCAGCCGCTGGGCGTTGACCTCGACGACCAGCTTCATGAGCAACGCCTGGTACTGCTCGCCCTTCAGCTGCCCACGCCAGGCGTGGAGTTCCGCTCGCTGCGCGTCGCCCCAGCGCCCGGTGGCCATGCGGTCCTCCACCCAGCGATGGGCCTCCGCGAAGCGGGCGTTGTTCTCCCAGGAGGGGGGCGACGGCTTCGTTTCGGGGGTTGGCGCCGTGGCCGTGGGAACGACCCGCAGCAGCTCCTCTCGCAACTGTCGCAGGTCCTCCCGGACGGCCGTGAGGTCCGCGCCCGTCGGGGCGCAGGCGCTCGTGGTGGCAGGCGGGGGCGCGAAAGCCTCCAGCCTGCGCGCGAGCGCCTCCCACCGTGCCTCCTGTCGCTCCAGCCGCCGCAGGACTTCCTCATCCGGGCTTCCGGAAGAACCCGCGCGTGCCAGGGCCCACCCCGTCACCAGGGCGAGCAGCAGCGGGAGGAGCGGACGTCCTGCAATGGTGGGGCGCATGGACCGTTACGGGAGCTTGGGGCTGAACGTGGAGCTGTTGTCCACGTTGATGTGCGTGCATATCCCCGACACGTCCCACTGGGCGGTGATGCCCGCGTCGCTCCGCGCCGTTTTCATGACGGCGAGCAGGATGGGGTTCTGGGTGGTGCAGATCGCCATGGTGCCCGCCGCATCCTGGAAGAACACCATGCCGATCTCCGAGGTCGTCGTGGCGTTGATGGTGATGGTGATCCGCTGCACGGAGTCCGCCGAGTTCCGGGCCTCCGACAGCAGCCCCGAGGCCCACCGCACCGAGGTGTTGATGGTGACGGGGAAGGAGAATTTGCCCCCCGCGACCGCCGGAGCGCTGCCCAGCAGCGCCAATCCCAGTCCAAGACCCAGCAGCGTGTTGCTCCGCTTCATGAATTCCTCCGTGCCCGTGGGCATGTTTGAGGCGCTCCCCCTAACCCACCCCAAGGGTGGAATACAGTTATTGACTGGTTGTTCTGTTTCGCAGGAAGTCGAGAGTCCATGTCCCGCCGCGCCCGGTTCCTGCGCGTGCTCCGGGTGTTGGTGGGGCTGCGCGCGGTGCTCCCCCTGGCGCTGTCGCGGGTGCCGTCCTGCTCGCCGTCCACCGCGCCTCAGCGCGTGCCGATCGTGCCCTCCAGCTTTCCCGTCGCCGCGTCGAACACGTCCAGCCACATCCAGTTCGGCAGGTACACCCGGCCTCCATGGACCCAGAGGGCCGAAGGCCCCATGCCCACCGTTTTGTGGGGCAGCGGCACGTCCCAGGCGATGGCGCCGGTGCGCAGGTCGCGCCGGATGAGCCGCGCTCCGTCGTTGTCCATCTCATAGAGGATGTAGACGGCGTCGCGGGTGATTTCCCCCACCCTGGGCGGGGTGTCGCGCAGCAGCAGCGGGTCCTTGTCCGCGACGACGCCGTGCCACAGGGGCTTCCTGTTGCCGGGCTCGTACACCGCCACCAGGGGCACCTGGGTGCCCGGCCACCGCGTGCCCATGGACAGGGTGTAGCCCTGCGAACGGAAGAGGTAGCGCGTGGAGAAGCCGCGGATGTCGGAGGGCGGATAGCTGGAGCGCACGCAGCGCGTGGGGTGCTCCGGAGGGCGGCTCATGTCGCACGTCTCGGGGCTCAGCGGCGGGGTGGCGCAGCCGGGCGGGGCCCGGAGCGCGGGCTTCGCGGTGGCCGTGCGCGTGTCGAAGAGCAGGTGCTTGTGGTTGATGACCTCCACCCAGACCGAGTGCGTGTCCCCCGGCGGGATGCACAGCCGGCGCGGTGAGTCCGACAGCGACACCTGCCCCAGCCGCTTCCCCGTCGCCAGCTCCAGCAGGTTCACCGCGCGTTGCTCGCTCGACACCAGCATGCCGTTCTGGGCGATGACCTTCGTGCGGCTCGATGCGTCCGGTCCCTCCGAGGGCAGGCTCTCCCAGAGCTTCTGGAACGTCTTGCCGTCGAACGCGGCGATGAGGTCCGTGTTGTTGGCGCCACCGAAGCGGCGCACGTGCCCGACGATGTCGTCCGTGCCGTCCCCATTCACATCCACGAACACCGGCGCGTCGCGCTCCATCCACTGCACGCGCTCCGGCGGGGGCGCGGGTGGGGGGACGGGCGGGGGTGGGGGCTGGGACGTCACCACCCGCGGCGGGGGAACGTAGGGGGCCGGCTCGGGTTCGGGTTCGGGCTCGGGGTCGGATCCCACCATGAGCAGGCCCGCCAACAGGCCCATCATGAGCATGACGCCCAGGGCGGCGGCCATGACGATTGGCGGCTGGGCGGACTTCGCCGGGGTGGGCGGGCGCGGCGGGTCCGGCGGCTGCCCCGGGCCCCCCAGGTCGAACTCCTCGCCGCAGTAGCCGCAGGTGTAGTGCGTCTTCCCGGGCCGGGGCGCGAATGGCGCGTTGCAGTAGGGACAGCGCGAGGCTCTGGGAGGGGGCCGGGCCATGAGGGACGGGTGTAGCACTCCCGGCCCACCTGGAGGGCTCGAAGGAGCGCGCAGGCACCGTGGCGCCAGCGCGCGGAACCAAAGCGCGGCGCGCGCGTCAGTCCCGGAGGATGACGCTGCCGTACGTGTTCGTTCTCCAGGCATCCGGGGTGTTCAAGGCCGGGGACTCCTTGAAGAGCTCCGGGTAGCCCAGGCCCGTGCCCAAAAAGCGCGAGGACCACAGCACGGAGTAGCGGCCCGCCCTCGGTTCTCGCGGTGAGGACACCACCTTCGCGGGCAGGGGGAAGGGGGTGAAGCTGCTGACGGAGGCGGGGGCGGTGACGTACCAGGAGAGCCCCGGCTCGTCCGGATGGGGCGTCAGTTGCACCGTCACGACGTGGGCGGCGGGGTCTGCCGTCCAGCTCAGCGTCAGCCCGGAGCGTCGTTCGGAGCCGGGCGCGTACTCCGTGCCCGGGCTGGGCGAGGTGAGCCGCATGGGCGAGGGCAGGGCCAGGGACGTGACGCCGTCGTGGACCATCGGCGTGCTCGCGGTCAACAGCCCCGAGTGGAGCCACTCACTGTGGCCCGCCAGCGCGGACACCCGGGCCTCCACGGTGTCGAAGGGCGACGTCCGGGCCATGGCCGGGACATTGAAGGGCATGAGGCCCGCGGTGCTCGTGGAGAAGAGGAACTCCGACCCGAGCATGAAGGCCGCGGAGACCGCATGCATGGATGGATTGGACCCGACGTTCGTTACCACCACACGCCGCCGCTCGTTCACCGGGTGGTCCAGGGGGATGACCAGGCCGTTGACGCTCCGGCCTTCGCCCACGGGGATGTCCCGCAGCATCCCCACGGCCATGGCCGGCCCGTGCTCACGGATGGCGAGCAGCGCCACCTGACCGGAGGTGTCGCCCCGCACATCGAGGCTGAAGGTTCCATCCGTCGCCACGGTGGTGACGCCATTGAAGCCCTGGCCCACCACGCGCACCTGCGTCGGGGTGCTGTCCTGGCCCGTGACACGGCCGGAGAGGGTGGCCTGCCGGGTGGACGGGAGGGAAGTCAGGTGAGCAAGATCCGAGCGGATCCACACCTCCGTTCCCTCGACCGCCAGCGTCGTGCTGGCCACCACCTTGTTCGTGCCCACCATCACGACCGTGATGTCCTGCGGGCCGGTGATGGTGGGGTCGTGGAACCGCGCGATGCCGTCACGACCCAACGGCTGACTGTGACGGCTGCCGTCCCCCAGGAGGACGGTGATGCCCTGCATCTCACCGAGGTCGTCGACGAAGTCCCACCAGTTCGAGTGGACGACGAGGGTGGCCGGGCCCTGGGTGTCCGTGGGCGGGTCGGTCTTGTCGCCACAGGCGACGCACAGCAGCACAGCGAGTGAGAACAGTCGGTACAAAGCGAATCCCCCATTGAAACGGTATGGCGCACGGAAGCCGGCCTCCCCCGACGCACGGACGCAAACAAGCTGACTTTGCGCGCGAAGAAAAGCCCTCCGTGGAGGCTCAGCCAGCCTGAGGTTGCCCCGGCTTCGTGGCGCTCCCGAGCCGGAACGTCGAATGCACGGAGGGCGGCCGCTCGCCATGTGGCAGCGGGACCGAGGCGAGGGACAGCGCTCCTCATCCATCAACAGCTCCTTCGGAATGAGAAGAAGCCCGGCAACCCCATGAGGTTGCCGGGCTTCAATTCGTGCCGGGAGCGGGAAGCGGACCTGTGCCCTACTCGAAGACGCCGATGCCGGGGTCGGAGCTTCCACCGGAGGGCTTCGACGGCTTCGACGGGCGGGGCGCCGCGACGCGCACCGGCTCCAGGCGCACCTCCACGGGCTGCACCGTCGAGTCCGCGCTCCGGCTGTAGTCGAGCCTGCGCTCCACGTCCTGGTGCCCCGCGAGCTTGAAGCGCAGCACGGACATCCGCGAGCGCGGCAGCATCAGCTTCGTGGGCGTCGTCCCGATCTGGGCGTCCCCGTCGTAGATGGCCGCGCCGGCAGGCGTGGAGATGAACTCCACCGTCACGTCCTGCGGCAGGGGCGCCGGGGTGGGCGCGTCGTTCCGCACTTGCGTGGGAGGGGGCGTGGCCACCGTCCTCGGAGGCGCCATCGTCGCCGGGGGCGGGGTAGGGGCCTCTCCGCCTCCGCGCGCCATGACCAGCGCCACGCCCGCGCTCAGGAGCACCAGCGGCACGGCGATGAGCGCCACCTTCTTGCCGGCGGACATGCCCTGGGGCGGCGGCGGCTCGACGGGCTCCGCTCGGGCGGCGGGGGGCCGGCGGTTGGCCTGGGAGAGGGGCGGATTGCCCGTGCTCGTGTTCGGACGGGGCGCGGCCGGCTGCGCCCCACCCGCCGACGTGGAGCCCCGGGGCGGGGCCATGCCCACGCGGGAGGCGGACCTCGCGCTGGTGCCGGTGCCCGCCGGCCCCGGGGCACGGCCTGCGCGGCTGCCGGAGCCCAGGCGGCTGCCCGAACCCGCGCGGCTGTTGGAACCCGCGCCCGGACGGCTGCGGCTGCCGGTGCCCCGGTCTGCCCCGGGGGCGCCGCCGGTGGGGTGCGCGTCCAGTTCCTCCGGGGACAGGCCCTCCACGGAGTCGATGAGCGCGTCGATGAACTCCTGCGCGTTCTGGTAGCGGTCTTCCTTCTCCGCGGAGAGCGCCTTGGCGAAGAACGCGTCCAGCGCTTCGGGCACGGGCGCGCCCTGGCGCTTGGTGTTCACCGGGGGCACGGGCTGGGTGAGCGCGGCGGTGAGCGCCTTGCGCACCGTGTTGGCGCCGTAGGGAGAGCTGCCCGTGAGGCAGAAGTACAGCACGCCCGCCATGGAGTAGAGGTCGGAGCGCTGGTCCACGGACTCGCCGCCGGCCTGCTCGGGCGGCATGTACTGGGGGGTGCCCAGCACCTGGCCCGTGGAGGTGAGCTGCTCCTCCTCGTCCTGCTCCAGCGCCTTCACGAGGCCGAAGTCCAGCACCTTGACGAAGTCCTTCCCGTCGAGCGCCTGGACCATGATGTTGTGCGGCTTGAGGTCGCGGTGGACGCAGCCCTCGTCGTGCGCGTGCGCCAGGCCCAGCGTGGCCTGCTCAAGGAGATTGACGGCCCGGCGCAGGGTCATGGGCCCCTCGCGCTTGACCAGCTCCTTGAGGCTTTCGCCCTTGAGGAGCTCCATCACGTAGTAGCAGGTGCCGTCCGCGGCGCGGCCGAAGTCGAAGATGGTGATGACGTTCGGGTGGCGCAGGCGGCTGGCGATCTCCGCCTCGCGGCGGAAGCGCTCGAAGAACTGGGGCGCGGCGGCGAGCGACGGGTTGAGCGTCTTCACCGCCACCGGGCGCTGCACGGAGGTCTGGGTGGCGCGGAACACCATGCCCATGCCTCCCTGGCCGAGCACGCTCTCAATCTTGTAGCGGCCATCCAGGACCTGGCCCAGGAGCTGGAGGCTCTGCGCCGCGCACAGGTGATCTTGACCATCGGTACTTCCGCAGTGGGGGCAGGGGGCGGCCATGGGTGGCGGGAGTATAGGCAAGCCCCGCGCCATGCCCAACCCGGCAGATGTGCCCCCTGGGCAGTCAGGCAGGCATCTGAGGCGTTCCCGAAGGGCCTCCCGGCTGTTATCTCCGCCCCGCCATGAGCCTCGTCATCGCCCAGGACATCAGCCTCGCCTACGGAAAGAAGGTCCTCTTCGATGAGGACAACTTCACACTCGGCCCCCGGGACCGGGTGGGACTGGTGGGCGCGAACGGCACGGGGAAGTCCTCCCTGATGAAGATCATCGCCAAGGCGAGCCAGCCGGATGGGGGCACCATTCAGTACAGCCGCCGGGCCCGGGCGGGCTATCTTCCCCAGGAAATCGCGGGGTTGCCCGAGGGCACGGTGGTGGAGGCGGTGATGAGCACCGTGCCCGGCCGGGACTCGCTGGAGTCGCGCCTGCGGGACACCGAAGGGGCCCTGGGGGCCGCCACGGACGAGGAGGAGCAGCTGGAGCTGGCCCAGACGCTGGCGGACCTCCACGCGGAGCTGGACGACTTCGAGAACCGCTACGGCCGGCACCACGCCGAGCGCATCCTGAAGGGCCTGGGCTTCCGGGACGCGGACCTGTCCAAGCCGACGCAGGCCCTGTCGGGCGGCTGGCGGATGCGGGCGGCGCTCGCGGGCCTGCTGCTCCAGGACCCGGACCTGCTGCTGCTGGACGAGCCGACGAACCACCTGGACGTGCCGACGCTGGCCTGGTTCGACGGGTTCCTGCGCCGCTCGAACAAGGCGATGGTGCTCATCTCCCACGACCGCGACTTCCTCAACCGGCAGATCAACCGGGTGGTGTCGCTGGAGATGGAGGGGGTGCGCGAGTACACGGGCAACTACGAGGACTACAAGCGCCTGCGCGCCGAGGAGATGGTGCTGCTCCAGGCGAAGGCGGAGAAGGTGGAGCAGCGCCGCGCGGAGCTGCAGGGCTTCATCGACCGGTTCGGCGCCAAGGCCACCAAGGCGAAGCAGGCGCAGAGCCGCGCGAAGATGCTGGCCAAGCTGGAGAAGGTGCAGCTCCTGGAAGAGCGGCAGACGATGAAGTTCCGCTTCCCGGAGGTGGACCGCAGCGGCCGGGACGTGGTGCTGATGGAGGACATCACCAAGCGCTACGGCGCGCTCACCGTGTACGACGGGCTGAACGCGCGGCTGGAGCGGGGGCAGCGCATCGCCGTCGTCGGGGCCAACGGTGCGGGCAAGACGACGCTCTTGAAGATGGTCGCGGGGGAGCTGGCCCCGGACACCGGCAAGGTGACGGTGGGGCACAACGTGGTGGTGGGCTATTACGCGCAGCACCACGCGGACAAGCTGGACCGGAGCAACACCATCATCGAAGAGGTGCGGCCGCTGGCGGCGGACAAGCCGGAGAGCTACCTGCGCGGCGTCCTGGGCGCGTTCCTCTTCAGCGGCGACGACGTGGAGAAGCCCATCGGCGTGCTGAGCGGTGGCGAGCGCGCCCGCGTGGCCCTGGCGAAGCTGCTGCTGGTGCCGTCCAACTTCCTGCTGATGGACGAGCCGACGAACCACCTGGACCTGGACTCGTCGGAGATGCTGATTGAAGCGCTGAAGCTGTATGGCGGCACGCTGTTGTTCGTGAGCCACAACCGCAGCTTCATCAACAACCTGTGCACGCACGTCTGGGAGGTGGCGGACGGGAAGCTCACGTCGCACCCGGGCAACCTGGACGAATACCTCTACCACCAGGAGCAGCAGCGGCTGGCGGCGGAGGGCGCGGAGACCAGCGCGTCCAGCGGCAAGGGCACGGGGGCGGGCGCGGCGGCGGTGTCGGAGAAGGAGCGCAAGCGGCTGGAGGCGGAAGCGCGCCAGCGCCGCTCCGTGGTGGAGGGCCCCATCAAGAAGGAGATCGCGAAGCTGGAGGAGCGCATCGCGAAGGTGGAGGCCGAGCAGAAGGAGCGCGAGGGGCAGCTCGCGGATCCGGTGCTCTACAACGACTTCGCCCGGGCCAAGCCGCTGATGGACGCGCACCGCGCGGGCAAGGAGGAGCTGGAAGACCTCTATGCCCGGTGGGAAGTGGCGCAGGAGAAGCTGGTGGCGGCGCAGGGCTGAGCGCCGGCTCCAGGGACCTGGGGACATGGCCGGGGCGGCTTGGGCTACTGGACGTCGAAGGTCTTCTGGACCGGCGCGCCACCGCGTTCAATCTGAAGCTCGATGCGCCGGGCATCCCGCAGGCGCGTGAAGGCTTCCAGGGCCTTGTCCGGGCCGTCCAGGTTCAGCCCGTTGATGCGCTGGAGCACGTCTCCGTTGCGCATCCCCAGTCGCGAGTAGAGCGAACCGTCCTTGATGGAGAACAGCTTGAAGCCCACGGGGCGGCCCTCCTTGAAGGCGGGGACCACGCGGGCCTCCATCGCCAGTTCATTCAAGTGCGTGAGCGCTTCGGTGACGTCCTCGCGGGGGATGACCAGGGAGTGCTCGCCCGTGGCACGGATGCCCTTGCCCAGGGTGGAGCTCCCCGGCGTCGCGGCGCCGGCATGGATGTTCACCGGCGTGGGCGTCGCGCCTGGAAGGGAAGCGCCGTCGATGTATTCGAGCCGCCCATCGACGACGAGCAGGATGCGCTCCCGTTCGATGGCGAAGACCCGGGCGCCCGGGAGCGCATCACTGACCATGAGGCTCCGCGCGACACTCCCTGACAGCTCCTGGATGGAGGCCATGGACCAACGCGGGTCCTGCGCCACCAGCGTCCCGAGCAGCCGCAGCGGCAACGTGCTCCTCGGAATCTCAGGGCCTGTCGGTTCCACCTTCCCTGGGGGCGGAGAATCCTCCTCAGGCAGGGACACGCCGGTGAGCCGCGCAAGGAGGGGGGCATCCAGCAGGGGCCCGGACGACATGCTCAAGCGTGCGGGTGCCGTGAGGTCCCTGTCCTGAATCGTTGTCATCAGGAGTCCGCCGAACACCTGATTCACGATGAGCGCCGTGGTCAGCGCACACGAAGACAGAAGCAAGGCAAAGCCGCCCTGTACGGACCTGCGCATTCCAATGGTCACGAAAGCCTCCCTGGCGAAGCGCGGGAGGCTTGAGCAAGACGAGGGCCAGGGGCCCTGGCGCCCGCGCGCACGACGGGGGGCGGCTCCGGCTCAGCCCTTGGGCGGACGCCTTGTCAGGCTTCGTGAATGGCGGGATGACAGGCTGTCACGCCCAGCCTGCGCGGGGCTACTTGAAGAGCTTCGACAGCAACCACACCACGGCGGACTCGGTGGCGCCGGTGTTCAGGTACTGCGCCCGGCGGCCGGAGGACTCGCTGGGGCGCGCCTTCGTCAGCTCGTCGGAGTAGGGCACGGAGCCCTCCGGGGCGCAGCTTCCGCAGAACAGCCGCTCCTCCCAGACGAACCCGTAGCGCGGCTCCAACCGTCGCCCACAGGTCGTGCACGCCGGCTCGTCGCCCAGCATCACCCTGGGCCGCAGGCTCATGCTCGGGGGCGCGGGGACGTACTCATGCTCGAAGTCAGCGGCCTGGATCTCCGGCGCGGGCTCTTCCGGCGGACGGGGTTGCGGCGCCGTCGGCTGCTGGAGCCGGGCCACCTCTTCGCGGCCCATCGCCACGCCCCGGCACTTGCCGCAGACGTCCACCGGCAGCCCCTTCAGCTCCACCGCCGGCAGGGGCGCGCCGCCACACCCGGGGCACGTGGGCGCCCGGCTTCCGCAAGAAGGACAGCCGGGGACGTACTGGAGCGACGCTTCACAGCCCCTGCACCGTCCGGGCTTGCCCTTCGCCTGCTCGAAGACGGCGTCCATCACCGGGCCGGTGACGACCTTGCCCAGCAGCTCCGCGTCGAACCAGCCGGCTCCGCACGCACCACACTCGTCCCGCGTCAGGCCCCGGGCGTAGGTGTTGCGCATCGTCGTCTGGCAGTAGGGACAGGCACTCGGCTGCATGGGGCCACCAGCCTAGCGGGTCTTTCCCGGAAGCGGGACCCCCCGAGTCACGCCCCGTGCTTCAGCCCGCGCGGCGGCGCTTGTCGCGCTTCGTCCGGGGCTCGGGCGGCTTCGCGAGGGCGGGCTCGCGCAGCTCTTCCGGGACGGCCAGGGACTGGGAGGGGCGGGTGGGGGGCGCCGGGGTGCCCTCCGGGAGCGCGCCGTCCGCCTGCTCCGTGGGGAGCGCCGGCAGCCGGATGATGAAGGCGGTGCCTTCGCCCACCTTGCTCTGCACGCTGATGGTGCCGCCGTGGTTCTTCACGATGCGCTGGCTGATGGCGAGCCCCAGCCCCGTGCCCTTCTGCTTCGTCGTGAAGAAGGGCACGAAGATGTGCGGCTGTTGATCCAACGGGATGCCCGGGCCGTTGTCGGAGACGCGCACCTCCACGAACTCGCCGCCCGCGCTGCGCAGGTCGCCGAAGCGCTCCGGCTTCTCCGTGCGCACCGTGATGCAGCCCTTCTGGTTGCCCATCGCCTGCACCGCGTTCTGCACCAGGTTGATGAGCACCTGCTTGAGCTGCTCCGCGTCCCCGTCCGCGCGCGGCAGCCGCAGGTCCAGCTCCACCGCCAGCTCCGCCGTGGCCGGCATGTCGTTCTGGATGAGCCGCATGGTGCGCGTCACCACCTCGTTGAGGTCGGTGGGCCCGAAGCTCTGCTTGAGCGGCCGCGAGTAGTCCAGGAACGCCGTCACCACGCCGTTGAGGCGGTTGACCTCCTCGACGATGACGTCCAGGAACTCGCCGTCCTCGCCCGGCAGCTTCTTGGGGTCCAGGCACTGCGCGGCGCCCTTGATGGCGCCCAGCGGGTTCCTGATTTCATGCGCCAGGCCCGCCGCCATCTCACCCAGCGCGGCCAGGCGGTCGCGCTCGCGGATCTTCTCGTACAGCTTGGAGTTCTCCAGCACCGTGGCCATCCGCTCGGAGACCTCCAGGATGAGGGCGATCTCGTCGGACGCGTACGCCTCCGGCACCCGCTCATCCCAGAGGTTCAGGAAGCCGATGACCCGATCATTGCTCATCAGCGGCACGCTGATGCCCGCCCGCATCTGGAGCAGCGCCGCGCGCGTGTCGTTCAGCCGCTTCAGCTCGTCGCGGAAGCGCTTGCCCTCCACCGCCTGCACCCGCATCACGGAGATGCGCCGCTCCACGTTCTCCAGCAGCACCGCCTTCTGGCCGCTGGCCACCGCGAACAGCACGCCGCGCGCCGCCGCCGTGTCCAGCAGCGGCACCGGCAGGGGGCCACGCGAGTCCAGCAGCAGGTAGCCGGGCCGGTCCTCCGCCATCAGGTACACCGACGCGTGCGTCACGCGCCCCGTCTCATGCAGCGCGTCCAGCACCACGCGCGCCAGCTCGGAGATTTCGATGACCGCGGTCATCCGCACGCGCAGGGCGCCCAGCGTGCCCAGCAGCGCGAAGCGTTCACGGAAGAAGATGCGCACCACCATCTCCTCCACCTTGGTGCGCAGGGGGTCCAACAGGATGAGGATGACGAACGCGGCCACCACCGTGTTGAAGACGAACAGCGACGTGTTCTCGTCCACCCACGCGGTGAGCACCGTGAAGACCGCGGCCAGGATGACGGCCAGCACCGTCTGCGAGGCGATCTTCCCCAGCAGCTCGTGCAGGTCCATCAGCCGCAGCCGCAGGAGCGTCTGCGCGAGGAAGAACAGGTAGAGCGTCGCGAAGACGGGGCCCAGCGTGGGGAAGGGGATGTCGTAGCGGGAGAGGTAGTCCAGGCCGGAGAACAGCACCGCCGCGCCCGCGCCGATGGCCAGGTACGCCAGCCGGAACTGCTCGATGCGGGACTCCGTGGTGCGCACCCGGTGGACCAGCAGGGACACGGAGGTGCCCAGCGCCCCCAGCACCCACACCCCCATCGCCACCCGCGCCCAGGCGTTGTCCGCCAGGGGGGTGACGGCGACGGTGAGCCCCAGCACGGCGGACAGGAGGGCGAGCCGCCGACCGACCAGATGGGTCCCTTTGCTGACGCCCAGGAACTCCAGGAAGAAGGAGACCGCCGCCCCGGGAACGAGGGAGACGACGAGCACCGTGGAGCCGAGTGCGATGCGCGACACCCAGGGGTAGTCCTGGGAGGGAAAGATGCTGTGGAAGAAGAGACTGAGGTAGTACCCGGCGACCGTCAGCGTGAAGACGGAGTAGAGGGTGAGCACCCGTGGACGCCCGGGGCGCAACAACATGGACACGCCCAGCGCCAGACCGATGATGGAAGCAAGCAGGGCGCTCTGTGTGCGGATATCCATGTGCAGGCGGACAGTCTAACCTCTGACGGGGGCTGGAAATTTTCCAGGTGCCCCCAGTTGTCCTCGGGCGTGCCCGAGCGCATCTCCCAGGGTCCCCGAGGCCCCCGCGAATGAAAGTCTCCCTCCAGCATCTCGCCCTCCTCGCCTCCGCGGCCCTCCTGTCCGCCCAGGCTCCCGTCTCCACCCCCCCGGACGCGCCGGCCGCCACGCCGCAGGCCCCCGCCGCCGTGACGCGGACGCCCGCGGTCGCGCCGGCGCCCACCGGGGCTCCGGCTCCGGCGTCGCCCCAGGCTCCGGGGTCCAGCGGGCTCGCGGGCGCGGCGTCCACGGAGGACACGGATCAGGCCCCCACGACGCGCACGGACAGCGCGCCGTCGGAGGCGCAGCTCACGCCGCCGCCGGACGCGGACAAGGCCCCCCTGCCGGGCGGCTACGTGCAGGTGCTCAACCCGGCGTTCCCAGGGCTCGCGCCGCCCACGCCGGTGGTGCACCGGGGCCGCCGCTACGGGCTGGAGGACCTGACGCCGTACTTCGGCGAGGGCAAGAAGAAGGACGCGAAGGACGCGTTCGACAAGGGCCAGTACACGAAGGCCCGCACGCTGCTGGAGGGCGAGGGTGACAGCCCTCCGGTGCGCTACCTGCGCGCGCTGTCGGCGGTGCGTGCCGGGGACGACAAGGCCGCGGCCACGGAGATGGCGGCGCTGGCCAACGACTACCCGGCGCTGAAGGACCGCTGCCTCACGCACGCGGGCGTGGCGCTGGAGTCCCAGGGCCGGCTGGACGACGCGGCGGCCAGCTTCGAGCAGGTGCCGCAGGACTCGCGGATGTACGTGGACGCGCGCCTGGGCCTGGCGCGCGTGCTGCGCAAGAAGAAGGACTACGACGGCGCCATGGCGGCGCTGACGCCGCTCACCCTGCGCGCCATGACGGGCTGGGGCCGCAATGTGGGGGCGGAGGCGCTCATCGCCACGGCGGACCTCGCGGTGGAGAAGAAGGACCGCGCCGCGGAGCGCGCCGCGCTGTGGCGCCTTTGGGCCAGCCAGCCCCTGTCGCCCATCGTCAAGCAGGTGGAGAAGCGCCTCAAGGGACAGACGCCGCCGCTGGAGGCGAAGGTGGGCCGCGCGGAGGCGCTCATCGAAGCGCACCGCAACAAGCAGGGCCTGACGATATTGGAGCCGCTGCTGCCGTCGCTGAAGCTGCCGGACGCGCTGGCGTGCAAGGCGCACTTCGCCTTTGGCAAGGGGCAGCGCAAGGAGCGCCAGCACACGCGGGCCATCCAGGTGCTGACGCCCGTGGTGGAGCAGTGCAAGGACCGGGACCTGCTGGCGCGCGCGCTGTACGTGCTGGGCTCGTCGCGCTCCATCGTGGACCAGGCGCGCGGCACGGACACCTACGAGCGGCTGGCGCGCGAGTTCCCGGACCACTCGTTCGCGGACGACGCGCTCTTCTACGCGGCGGACCTGTACGTGAAGACGTCCCGCCCCAAGGAGGCCATGGCGCGGCTGGACGAGCTGGCGCGGCTGTACCCGAAGGGCGACTTCCTGGGCGAGGCGCTGTTCAAGGCGTTCTGGGTGGCGCGCACGTCGAAGGCGGAGGACGGGGGCTTCTCCTTCCTGGACCGCATCGAGGCGCAGTTCGCCAACGCGGACGAGTCCTACGACGTGGAGCGCGCGCGGTACTGGCGGGCCCGCACGCTGGAGGAGCGCGGCAACATCCAGGGCGCCGCGGAGCTGATGGAGAAGCTCGCGGTGGAGCACCCGGCCACGTACTACGGGCTGATGGCGCGCGCGAAGCTGGGGGAGCTGGACAAGCCCCGGCTGGAGGGCGTGTCCGCGTCCATCTTCGACGTGCCGGAGGCCGCCAGCCCCTGGCCGATGTTCGCCGGGCCCATGGGGGATGATCCGCACTTCCGCGCAGGCGTGGAGCTCTTGCGGCTGGGCTTCCCGGACTCGGTGCCGTCGGAGCTGATGCTCGTCAACCGCTCCAACCAGCCGCCGGAGGCCATGCGCCTGCTGGTGATGGTGCTGTCCCAGTCCGGGGACGCGCGGGCGGCGCACGCCATCGCGCGGCTCGCGCTGCGCAAGGACCTGAGCGGGCGCATCACCGCGCAGACGCGGCCGGTGTGGGAGGTGGCCTATCCCAACGCCTTCCGCGACCTCATCGAGAAGCACACCGCGCCCGCGGGCGTGGAGCCGGACCTGCTCCAGGCGTTGATGCGCGAGGAGAGCGCGTTGGATCCCAAGGCCCTGTCCTGGGCCGGCGCGCTGGGCCTCACGCAGCTGATGCCCGCGACGGCGAAGGGCGTGGCGCGCGAGCTGAAGGTGAAGAACTTCAAGGTGGAGTCGCTGCTCCAGCCGGAGCTGAACATCCGCTTCGGCGCGCACTACCTCGGCGGGCTGATCAAACAGTTCAAGGGCCACACGCCCTACGCGGTGGGCAGCTACAACGCCGGCTCCGGCGCGGTGAACCGGTGGCGCGGGGCGAAGCCCGACCTGGCGCTGGACGCGTGGGTGGAGGAGATCCCCATCGCGGAGACGCGCGGCTACATCAAGCGCGTGCTGCGCTCGTACAACACCTACCAGCTCCTTTACGGCCGCGTGCCCAAGGTGCCGGTGATGCCCAGCGCATCGCGTTAGCCTCGGAATCCAGGCTGAATCCTGAATTCGTGCTTCCAGCATGGAGGGGGAGGGGCGGGCCGTGATTTCCTCGGCCGCCCATGACCCCACACTCGAAGCGGATTGGACCCCTCGTCGTCCTGGCGGTGCTGGTGACGGGCCTGTGCTGGCCGGCCCCGGCGCGGGCGCAGGCGTGGTCGCTGACGAAGGCGCAGCGCCAGGCGTTCCTGCGCTACTACGCGCCGGTCATCTTCAAGCGCGCGAACGCGAACGACGGCCGCCACGGCTACGACTGGCTGACGAACTTCGACTTCGACCAGGACGGCGACTTCTCCAACAACAAGCTGCACTGGAAGCAGATCCCCCAGTACGTGGACGCGTCGCGCACGGGGCCGAGCGCCTTTGACAGGTGGCGCATCCGGCCGACGCTGTACACGTCGCTCATTGAGTACATGGACGGGGGGAAGCACCTCGTCCTCGTGTATCACCTGTATCACGCGCTGGATAAGAACGCGGCGGGCGACTACCAGCTCCACGACTGGGAGCGGGTGGAGCTGCAGGTGAAGAACGTGGTGGGCGACCCGGGCAGCGGGGAGTCCGTGGCGTACGCGGTGGTGACGCAGCACAAGCGCAACGTGGTGCGCCGGCAGGGCAACACGGACCTCCAGTTCATGCAGACGGCCACGGGCAGCCACCTGCTCATCTGGCAGGCGGAGTGGTCCGACAAGCTGCTGGCGGCGCACGGGCAGGAGCTGCGCTTCGTCACGGAGCCGTTCTCCTTCTTCGCGGGCCGGATGGCGTCGGGCGGGAAGGCGGAGGCGGACGTGAACAACGACGACGGCCGCAAGAAGCTGCACTTCGCGTTCGTGCCGGAGGACGACGCGGCGGCGGTGGCGACCTTCAACGCGCAGCCGGTGCGCTACGCGACGGCGGACGCGCTGGCCAGCCGCTACGACAACGGCAGCTCCGCGAACTGGCCCGCCGTGAAGCGCGTCACGTATGAGCTTCAGGACATCGCGGACATCCTGCCCACGCACTGGGAGCAGGGCGGCTACGCGACGCACTGGCTGCCCACGGAGTCGGAGACCTTCCTGCTGGAGAGCCCCCTCCTGAATGAAGCGGGACAGGCGGAGGTGAGCCCGGGGCTGCAGCGCTTCTTCACGAAGTCGCGCGACGTCGAGAACGAGGACGACCGGGAGGGTTACCCGTCGAAGAAGTGGTTCTTCGGCACGTTCGAGCTCAACGAGAAGGCCTCCGACACGGGCGGCGGCGGGTCCAATGCCTTCCACGACAACGCCTGGACCAGCACGGTGGTGGACTCACGCGGCCGGACGCGCGCGAGCGCCAGCGGGGACCCGGCCTCGCCGGGGGCGTACTGGCGGCAGCACGACTACTTCGTGCACACGGGCGCGACGGATTCGTCGGACGGGGTGGAGCAGGGCTTCTGGCTGCCCGGCGCGTGGTACCTGCCGGAGAGCGGCGGGTTCGACGGGCGCTGGGTGCAGCTCTTCGACGACCGCCCGGGCGTGGAGTCCGGCGTCCGGTGAGGCCGGCGCAGACGGTGGACCGCCCGCTGGTGGCATGAACCGGCTACGGTCCCGGCCCTCACGTAGGTGGAGGAACATCCCTTGACGAATCCCTTGCTGGGGACCGCGCTGCTCGCGGTCCCCGTGACCGCGCTCTACGCCGCGCTCAATGTCATCCTCACGGTCGGGCTCACGGTCAATGTCATCCGGGTGCGCACCCGGCTCAAGATCACCCGGGGCGACGGAGGCAACGCCGACCTGGGCTCCGCCATCCGGGCGCACGGGAACAACGTGGAGAACGCGCCCCTGACGCTCCTGCTGCTGCTGGTGGCCGAGCTGTGCGGCGGAAGCTCGCTCGCACTGCATGTCTTCGGCGGCGCGCTGCTGGTGGCGCGCCTGGCGCATGCGTTCGGCCTGCTGGCCGCCAGCCGCGTCCAGGTGCTGGGGGTGGTGCTGACACTCGTCGTGCAACTGGGGCTCGCCGGGTACACGCTCTGGCTGCGGCCCTGGGGCTGAAGCGTTCACCCCCAGGAAGGGCCAGGAGCGACGGGCTGCGAGAAGCGAGGCTCATGTCGCTGTCCGTTGGACCTGGAATGAGGCGGCCGGGCTGAACGCCGGGCTGATAGGTTCGGGGGGCAGTCTTCCCCCCACTCGTTTGCGTGAAGGACAACACGCCATGAGCAACAGCGACGCTTCCGCCCCGACCCCACCTTCCGACCTCAACCGCAACGCCGTGGAGATCGCTCCCGAGACCTTCTGGGTCGGGAAGCGCGAGCCCGGCGGCATCTTCTACGCCAACCCGTACCTGCGGCGCTTTCGCGGCACGGACACGCGCACGAAGAAGCCCTCCGAGTTCAACCTCCTCATCGACCCCGGGTCGAGCAGCGACTTCTCCACCATCCACACCAAGGTGGTGTCGCTCATCGGCGGCATGGACCGGCTGTCCGCGCTGTTCGTGAACCACCAGGACCCGGACGTGGGCTCGTCGGCGGCCATCATCTCCGCGCGCTACTCGCCCCGCGCGAGCATCCTGTGCTCCGAGGACACCTGGCGGCTCATCGTCCACTTCAACCTGCCGCGCAGCCGCTTCATCCCCACGGAGAAGTTCTCCAATGGGTTGAGCGTGCCCACGGGGCACAAGCTGCTGCCGGTGCCGTCGCCCTTCTGCCACTTTCGCGGCGCGGTGATGCTCTATGATCCGCAGACGCGCGTGCTCTTCACCGGCGACCTCTTCGGCGGCCTCACGGATTCGAAGGCGCAGGGGCTGTGGGCGGAGGAGTCCGACTGGACGGGCATCCGGGCGTTCCATCAGATCTACATGCCGGTGAACTCGGCGCTGGTGCGCGCGGTGGCGGCCATCCGCAAGCTCACGCCCGCGGTGGAGATGATCGCCCCGCAGCACGGCCGCGTCATCCGGGGCAAGCTGGTGCACCAGTTCCTGGAGCGGATGGAGCGGCTCCAGGTGGGCCTGGACATCATCGACGAGGCGCAGGACAAGACCTTCCTCCAGGCGTGGAACACGGTGGTGGACCGGGTGCTCGCGGTGGCGCGTGGCTACCTGGGGGACTCCGTGGAGGCCAAGCTCAACGCGAGCGAGCAGTTGTCGGACACGGCCCGGTTCAATGGCAAGCGGCTGGAAGTGCACCGGATGGGCAAGTGGACCCTGGAGCACGTGGTGGATGTGCTCTGCCAGGGCGAGCCGCAGGAGATCGCGGGCCCCATCCTGGTGGAGGCCACCATCGCCGCGGCTGAATACAACCTGCCCACGCCGCACCTGGACATCGAGGGCTCCGGCGCGCCGGCCCCCGTCTCCCTGCTTGAGTCTTGAGAGGGGAGGGGGCGCGGTGCGCAAGGATGAGGACTCTGGTGGCATCACGTACCTGAGCGCGGAGAAGCTGGACGCGCAGGGATACCCACGCCCTGTCAGCACGCCGGTTTCGGACGGGATGGAGGCGACGCTGCATCAGGTGACGCCGCCAATGTCCCCGAAGGGCACGTTGATCCAAGGCGCGGTGACGCCGCCCGCGCCCGCGGCCCTGGGGCTCGTCCCGGGGCATGTGGTGGCGGAGCGCTACCGGGTGGAGAAGTGGCTGGGCGTGGGCGGCACGTCCACGGTGTACCAGGCGCTGGACCTGAAGCAGGGGCAGCGCGTGGCGCTGAAGGTGCTGGCGGTGCCCCACGCGGACGAGGCGATGGTGACGCGCTTCCGGCAGGAGGTGGAGCACGCCCGGGCGCTGGAGCACGTCAACATCCTGCATGTCTTCGACGTGGGCTGGGATGGGACGCGGCACTACCTGACGGTGGAGTTGCTGGAGGGCAGGGACCTGCGGCAGGTGCTGCTGGAGGGGCGTCCCACGCTGGCCAGTGCCCTGCGCTGGCTGACGCACGCCACGGTGGCGCTGGAGCATGCGCATGCGCAGGGGGTGCTGCACCGGGACGTGAAGCCCGGGAACCTGTTCATCACGCGCACCGGGGTGCTGAAGCTGATGGACTTCGGGCTCGCCAAGAGCACGCATGTGATGGGCGCCACGGCGCAGGGCGCGACGCTGGGCACGCCGGAGTACATGGCGCCGGAGCAGGTGATGGGGACGGCGGTGTCGCCGGCCACGGACCTGTATGCGCTGGGCGTGGTGGCGTATGAGCTGTTCACGGGGCAGTTGCCGTTCCGTCACGCGCAGCCCGTGCCGCTGATGTTCCTGCACGTCCAGGAGGCGCCGGTGCCGCCGAGGACGCTGCGGCCGGACCTGCCGGAGACGTTTGAGCGGCTGGTGCTGCGATTGATGCAGAAGCGGCCTGAAGACCGATTCCCCAGCGCGACGGGCTTGCGCGCAGCGCTTGCGACGCTGTGGCCCCAGGTGCTCAAGCAGACAGGGTGAGTGTCTACACCCTCGGCAGTGCCTGCGAGCCGATGATATGGATGGGGGGACTTTGGGGGACCCATCCATGACCGTCCGCTTCAATCACACCGTCGTTGCCGCGAAGGACAAGGTGCGCTCCGCGAACTTCCTCGCGGAGCTGCTGGGGCTTCCCGAGCCCCAGCCCTTCGGGCACTTCATGGCCGTCAAGCTCTCCGACGGAGTGGCGCTCGACTACGCCCAGACCGATGGTGACATTCCTGGCCAGCACTACGCCTTCCTCGTGTCTGAAGACGTGTTCGATTCGCTGATAACCAAGATCCGCGAGCGCGGGATTCAGCACTGGGCCGACCCGCGCGGCCATCGCTCCAACGAGATCAACACCCACGATGGTGGGCGTGGTGTCTACTTCCAGGATCCTTCGGGCCACTACATGGAAGCCATCACCGTCCCCTACGGCGGTTGGTGATGGTTTCGGAGCTGGGTGTGTTTGGCATGGGGCGCCGGGTGAGGCTGTCCTTGAGCAGCCAGTCCTTGTCGTGATGCCGGAGTGGTGTGGGCATTGGCATGAGCGGCTGGGATCGAGGCTGGCCTTCTGCTGACTTCTCCGCTGGCCACGTGACGGGCCGTGCTCCGGTTAGACTCCTGACCTATGGGCGCTGCGTCGAAACCCCCGGAAGGGAAGAACGCGCTGCTGCGCAACCTTCCCTCCATCGAACAACTCCTGCGGCGGCCGTCGCTGGAGCCCCGGCTCGCGAACCTCCCCCACGCCCGCGCGGTGGCGGCCCTGCGGCTCGCCGTCGAACGCGTGCGCGCCCGCCTGTTGAGCGGTGATGCGCGGCCCTTCGAGGACGCGGACGTGGAGACCGCGCTCGCGTCCCTGGCCACGCCGAACCTGCGGCCGGTGATCAACGCCACCGGCGTCGTGCTCCACACCAACCTGGGACGTGCCCCCCTCGCCCCCGAAGCCGTGGAGCGCATCGTCGCCGTCGCGCGGGGCTACTCCAACCTCGAATACGACCTGGACGAAGGCGAGCGCGGCAGCCGCTACGCGCCCCTCGTGGGCCTCCTGCGCACGCTCACCGGCGCGGAGGACGCGGTCGTGGTCAACAACTGCGCGGGCGCCGTGCTGCTCGTCCTGGCCTCGCTCGCCTCCGGCCGTGAGTGCGTCGTGTCCCGCGGCGAGCTCGTCGAAATCGGCGGCGGCTTCCGTGTGCCGGACGTCATGCGCCAGTCCGGCGCGAAGCTCGTGGAGGTGGGCACCACCAACCGCACCCGCCGCGCGGACTACGCCAACGCCCTGGGTCCCGACACTGGCCTCATCGTGAAGGTGCACCGCTCCAACTTCGCGCTCATCGGCTTCACCGAAGAGGCCTCGCTCGCGGAGCTGACGGAGCTGGGCCGCGCCCGCGGCGTGCCCGTGTTCCAGGACCTGGGCTCCGGAGCGCTGGTGCCCCTGGCCGGGCCGGGGCTCACCCCGGAGCCCACGGTGGGCCAGGCCATCACCGCCGGGGCGGATGTGGTAGCGTTCTCTGGCGACAAGCTCCTGGGTGGACCGCAGGCCGGCGTCATCGTGGGCCGGAAGGACCTGCTCCAGCGCATCAAATCCCACCCACTCACACGCGCATTGCGTGTCGACAAGATGACGGTCGCCGCGCTTGAAGCGACGCTCGAGCTGTACCGGGATGGCCGCCCTGAAGCGGTGCCCACGCAAAGCCTGCTCGTCCAGCAGCCAGAGGTATTGAGCGCCCGAGCCCACCGGTTGTTGGATTTGCTCAAGGCGCACGGTGTCACAGCACGGGCGGTGTCCGTGGATGGACAGGTGGGAGGGGGGGCCATGCCGTTGGTCCGGTTGCCTTCCTACGCTTGCAGCCTCACCGTTGGAGCGCCGGAAGTATTCCTGGAACGCCTGCGCGGCGGCGAGGTGCCGGTTATTGGCAGGATCGCGGATGGCGAGGTGGTCCTCGACGTCCGATGTGTCTCCGAGGAGGACCTGGGCGTGGTCGCGCAATCCGTGGCGGCCGCCCGTACGGGAAGCCATCCATGATCAACAGCGCAGTGCTCGTGCTCAACCGGTACTACCAACCGGTTCATGTGACTTCGGTAAAACGGGCCTTCTCACTGCTGTATCAGGGTGTCGCGAAGGCCATTGACGCGGAATACCGGCTCTACGAGTTCGCCGACTGGGCGGCCTTGAGCGCCACGCAGGACAGCATCACCACCATCGACCGCACCATCCGCGTGCCCCGCGTGCTCGTGCTCGGCGCGTATGACCACCTGCCACGGGCCAAGGTGCGCTTCTCGCGGCTCAACATCTACGCGCGCGACAACGACACCTGCCAGTACTGCTCCAAGCAACTGCCGCGCAGCGAGCTCAACCTGGACCACGTGAACCCGCGCACCCAGGGTGGGAAGACCACCTGGGAGAACGTGGTGTGCTCCTGCGTTCCCTGCAACCTGAGGAAGGGCGGCCGGACACCGGAGCAGGCCGGGATGCGGCTGCTCAAAAAGCCCGTGCGCCCGCGCTGGACGCCGCTGTTCCGGGGCGCCATCCGCAAGGTCACGTACCGGGAGTGGCTGCCGTTCCTGCACCTGGCGGACATCTCGTACTGGAACGTCGAACTGCTCGACGAGTGACACCGACCGGCCCTCCGGTCGCCTGCCCCCCGACCCTCCGGGCGTCGGGGCGCGGGCGCTGCGGGGGCCGGCGTCGCGCGGGGTGGGGTCGCGAAATGGCGGGGTGTCGACTCGGGCGGTAGGACGGGTTTTGATGCGAGCCTCCGTGAAGCCCGCCCCCTTGTCTCCGCCCCCTGGATCCGCGCCCGCCTCGCTGGCCAGCGCGCCGGCGCGTCCCGTCAGCGCCGAGGAGAATGACGTGGCCACGGGCCCTGCCGGCCTGACACGCCGGGCCCGGTCGCGGCGGATCATCGCGGTGGGCGGCGGCAAGGGCGGCATCGGCAAGTCGATGGTGTCCGCGAACCTGGGCGTCGCGCTGGCGCAGGCCGGTCACAAGGTGCTGCTGGTGGACGCGGACCTGGGCGGCGCGAACCTGCACACCTGCCTGGGCGTCGGGCCCCCGGAGTCCACGCTGTCGGACTTCCTCCGGCGCGGGAAGGGGAACCTGGAAGAGGTGATGGTGGCCACCGGCGTGCCGGGGCTGTCGCTCATCGCTGGCGCGCAGGACTCGCTGGACGCGGCGAACCTCAAGTACGCGCAGAAGCAGAAGCTGCTGCGCACGCTGCTGTCGCAGACGGCGGACTACCTCATCCTGGACCTGGGCGCGGGCACCAGCTTCAACACGTTGGACTTCTTCCTCCTCGCGGACCACGGCCTGCTGGTGGTGCTGCCGGAGCCCACGTCGGTGGAGAACGCGTACCGCTTCGTCAAGGCGGCCTTCTTTCGGAAGCTCCAGCAGGTGGAGGCGCAGTACGGCATCCAGGACCTCGTGGAGGGCGCGCTGTCCACCCGCGAGGGCGGGCTGCGCACGCTGCATGACGTGGTCGCGCAGGTGCGCAAGAAGGCCCCTTCTGACGCGGAGCGGCTGGAGCGGGAGCTGGCGTCGTTCCGGGTGCGGCTGGTGGTGAACCAGGCGCGCACCGACGCGGACGCGAACGTGGGCGCCGCCATGGTCGCCGCCTGGAAGAAGTTCTTTGGCATCGACATGGATGATCTGGGCGCGCTGCGCTACGACGACGAAGCGTGGCGCGCGGTGCGCAAGCGCAGGCCGGTCCTCATCGAGCGTCCCGATTCGCCCGTCTCCCTGGGTCTCCAGCGCATCGCCGCGCGTCTGCTGTCGCTCGACGGCCTTTCACCCGAGTCCGCAAGCCCATGAAGCCCTTCGCGCAGCAGACCTACTACGAGCTCCTGGAGGTGCCGCCCTCGGCGTCCGACGAGGACATCCGCGCCGCGCACCAGCGCCTGATGGAGCTGTATTCGCCGGACTCCATCGCGGTGTACGCGCTGGGCGACCCGGACCAGGTGGATGCGCTGCGCGAGAAGATGACCGAAGCGATGGAGATGCTCACCGACGCGGACCTGCGCATCGAGTATGACCGTTCGCTCGGGCTGCCGACGGAGCGGCTCGCGAAGGCGAGCGCGTCGGCGGGGGCGCTGGACAAGGCGGATTCGGCCGCCCGGGTCGCGGAGGCCCTGGCGACGGCGGCGGCCGCCCTGGCCAAGGCCGCGGGCGCCGTGGATGCCGAAAGGGTGGAGGCGGAGTCGCGACTGAAGGCCACGGCGTCCGTGAATGATGAGGAGTCCCCGCACGCGAGAGGGACGTCCGGAAAGAGCGAGGAGCGGATGCGCGGTGAGGAGTCGAAGCGGCAGGAGGCCTCGGAACTGGACGCGCAGGGCGCTCCCTCCGAGCCGGTGATGGTGGGGGGCGTGGCGGTGGTGGAGGCGTTCCGCGCCTCGTTCACCCAGAGCCTGTCGTTCGTCTACGTCCCCGCGGGCCCGCTGCGAGGGCAGGGCAGGGGCGTCCCCAGCGGAAGCCCCGCTCCGGCGGTGAGTCCTCCGGCTTCAGGGGTGGAGACCGGCTCCCAGGCCCCGGCTGACGCTGCTGCGTCCACGGCGCCGTCCCAGCCCATGGTGGCCCTGGCCGAGAAGGCGGTCGAAGTGGCGCCTGTCGTCGCGTCGCCGAGCACCGGAGGGGAGACGGGCCGTCCCGATGCCCCGCCGCCCGTTTCGGAGGTGACGCCTGCTGCCTCCACGACGGAGCGCCTGGACGTCGGGACCGCTTCGGCCGAAGACGCCGCGTCGGCTGTCTCCGCCGCGGTCGTTGCTCCTGCCCCGGACCTGGCGAACGCCGCCACGTCCGTCACCCCGGCGCCGAGCCACGCGGAGGCCCCGGTGGACTCCGCTTCGCCGGCCAGCACGGCGACTCCGCCGACGGAGGCGCACGCCGCCACGCCGACCGAGGCCAGCGCCGCGCCCTCCCTGGCCGATTCCACCCAGCCGGAAGCCCAGGCCGCCACGGGCGCCCAGGCCATGGACGGCGCTCCCGCCGCTGTCGCCACGGCCCCGGGAGAGTCGGATCCGAACCCGGCCCCGGACGCTCGCGCTCCAACTGCCCCTCCGGACGCGACCCCGGAGGTCTCCTCCACCGCGCTGGCGCGGACCCCGGCCACCGGGGCCTCGCGCGCCGCCGTGCGGCCCCTGACCTCCCGCCCCGTGGACTCGCGTGCTGCCGCGAACACCCGTCCCGTCCCCGGGGCGAAGGGCCCCGTCACCCGGAAGCTGGGGGACGCCCAGGTGCTGGCGCAGGACTCGGCCATCGCGACCGCGGAGTCCGCGCTGGCGCAGGTGGCCGCCCGGGTGCGCGAGGCCCGCCCCCGGGGCGTGGACATCCCGGCGGACGCCGAGTTCAACGGCGAGCTGCTGCGCCGCGTGCGCGAGGCCCGGAGCCTCTCCATCCAGCAGCTGGCCGACCGCACCCGCATCTCCGTGCGTCACCTGGAGAACGTGGAGGCGGACCGCTACACCGCGCTGCCCCCGCCGGTGTACCTGCGCGGCATCCTGATGAACCTCGCCCGCGAGCTGGGCCTGGACCCCCTGCGCGTGTCCAAGAGCTACCTGGGGCTGTTCTCCGACAAACCCGCCAAGTCGGGCCGTTGACCCGGAGGGCGGCCAGTCGTCACCCCCCGCATCAGGAAAGTTGACTCGCAGGGGGTGGGTGCCTAAGTAATGGCACGATGACGGAAGAGGAAAAGGTCAAGGCGATGCGTCTGGCCCGCGCGATTGCCTCGGATATCTCGCTCTACAACGAGCAGAAGATCATCAAGGGCATCGAGCAGGACAACCTCTTCGAGGTCCTCAAGGAGGAGCTGGAGGAGGGGCGCGCGCTCTACAAGAGCCGCGTCAGCCAGGAGATCAGCACCCAGGCGAACTTCTTCGAGCGCGCCGTCAACGACATCGTCCTGCGCTCCAAGGCGCACGTGAAGTCGAAGATCTGGTAGTCACGCGCGCCGTGGCCTCACCCGACACGCGCGAGCACCTCGCCCTCCCTGAAGCCCGGGGAGAGCGCCTGGATCAATACCTGGCCCGCGCGTTCCCGGACCTCACCCGCTCCCGCCTCCAGGGCCTCATCGCCGACGGCCACGTGCTGTCCGACGGCAAGCCCGGCAAGGTGGCCCAGCGCCTGCGCGGAGGGGAACGGCTCTCCGTCCACATCCCCGCGCCCGTCGCCGCCATCCCCCAGGCCGAAGCGCTGCCCCTGTCCTTGCTGCACGAGGACCGCGACCTCGTCGTCGTGGACAAGGCCGCCGGCATGGTGGTGCACCCCGGCGCGGGCCACGCCTCCGGCACGCTGGTCAACGCGCTCCTGCACCGCGTGAAGGACCTGGCCGGCGTGGGTGGGGAGCTGCGCCCGGGCATCGTCCACCGGCTGGACAAGGACACCACCGGCTGCCTCGTCGTCGCCAAGCACGAGCAGGCCCTGGTGGCGCTCCAGAAGTCCTTCAAGACGCGCGAGGTCCAGAAGACGTACCTCGCGCTGGTGCACGGCGTGCCGCAGGCCGAAGGCCGCATCGAGACGCTGTACGGCCGCCACCCCATCCACCGCCAGCGCTTCACCGGCAAGGTGAAGGAGGGCAAGCCCGCTGTCACCCTGTACCGCGTGCGCGAGGCCTTCGAGGGCGCCGCCCTGGTGGAGGTGGACCTGCTCACCGGCCGCACGCATCAGATCCGCGTGCACCTGGCGGAGGCCGGCCACCCGCTGCTCTGCGACGCGCTCTACGGCGCGGGCCGCAAGGCGAAGGGCGCGGTGGCGGACGCCCAGGCGCTGCTGGGCCGTCAGGCGCTGCACGCGTGGCGGCTCGCCTTCGAGCACCCGCGCACCCACAAGCCGCTGTCGCTGGAGGCCCCCCTGCCGGAGGACTTCACGAAGGCGCTGGGCCTGCTGCGGGAGGCGGGCGTCCCCGCCGGGCCTCCCGCCGCGAAGAAGGCCCCGGCGAAGGCGACTAGAGACCGGAAACGCTGATCTGCTGCTGGCGGCGGGAGAGCACCTTGATGGGCTGGATGGCCATCACCCGCATGAAGACGGACAGCAGCTCCGGGTCGAACTTCTGGCGCATCTCCGTCCACATCAGCATCAGCGCGACCTCCGGGCCGTACGCGTCCCGGTAGGGCCGGCGCGAGGTGAGCGCGTCGTAGGCGTCGCAGATGGCGATGAGCTTCGCGTACACCCCCAGGTTCGTCTTGGGGATGATCATCTGGATGTTGCCGCGCGCGTCGCGCACCGCGGTGCCGTAGTCCGTCTTGTGCTCGAACGTCGTCACCACGCGCAGCAGGGTGGAGCGGCTGAAGCCCTTCTCCATCAGGATGTTGCGCACGCTGATGAGGGGCGCCCGGGCCACGGTGACCTTCTCCTCCGCGGTGAGCGCGCCGCGCTTGGTGGACAGCTCCTCCGGCAGCGTCGTCATGCCCGCGTCGTGGAAGAGGGCGATGTAGCCCAGGTCGCGAAGCTGCGGCTTCGTCAGGCCCAGCTCCGCGCCGAACACGATGCACATGAGCGCGACGTTCACCTGGTGGTAGACGAGGTAGTCGTCCTCGCGCTTCTGCGTCGTCATGCCCAGGAAGTGCGTGCGCTGATCGTAGGAGATGTCCACGAAGTCCTGCACCAGCCGCAGCGCCCGTGACGAACCGATGGGCTTCCCCGCGCGCACCGACTCCAGGTACTTCTGCAGGAAGAACACCGCCCGGGCGTACACGGTCATCGCGTACTTCTTGCGGTCGACCTTCTGGTCGCCCGGGTTGTCCATGTCCTTGTTCAGCTTCTCCTTGAGCTTGGAGAACTTCGCCACGCGCATGTTGAGCAGCTTGCGCCCCGCGAGCCCGTCCTCCTCCGAGGCGGTGGACTGCTCCTTGCTGAAGATCCAGACGAAGTTCTTCAGCTCCTGCACGGTGACGGGCTTGGTCAGCGTGATGCCGCCCACGTCCTTGGCGCGCATCTCCGACAGCAGGTAGCGCTGGTTCTCGATGGAGTTCAGGTCCACCTTCACCAGCATGCCGTTCAGGTAGAAGGAGTCCTTGACGCCCGCCAGCTCCAGCCGGCCTTCCTTGCCGATGATCTGGTTGATGATGTCCTGGAGCTGGTGCAGCGGCTTTTCGAAGACGGCGTTCTCCGGGTCGTACATCTTCACGGAGCGCACGAGCATGTAGAGGCCCGCGAGCATGGAGCGCGACAGGCCCTGGAGCTTCTCGTTGTGCTCGCGGCCGTACTCGTTGACGTTCTCTTCCTGGTTGTGGCTGATCTTCAGGTTGTCGGCCATGGCGTCACGTCGTCTCTTCCGGAAGCGCCGAGTCCCCGAAGAGGGCCTTGCGCGTCTGATACATCGCCTTGCGGGCGGCGGTGAGGACGTCCAGCGGCTGCGCCTTGTCCTCCACCACGGCCTGCAACAACTTGTAGGACTGGATGGAGCCCGCGCCGCCCAGGCCGTGGATGGCCAGGAACTTGTCCTCCATCACCCGGCGCTTGTTCAGCAGCGACGGCTTCACCGCCAGCAGCTGCTGCATCATGGACAGCGCGGCGGGCAGGTTGGTGGACCCGATGGCCGCGTACACCGCGGCCTTCTCATCCGACGTCTTCTTGTCCCAGCCCGGATCCCTCACCAGCTTCACCAGGTCCGGGAACGCCTTGTCCCGATCAAACTCCGGCAGCAGCTTCGCGGCCAGCATGCGCACCTGGGAGACGCTGTCGTTGAGCGCGTCCAGGATGATGCGCCGTGACTCGGCCGTGCGGCCGCGCCCGATGATCTGCATCACCTCCAGCTTGACGACGAGGTTGGGGCTCTTGAGCACCTGGGCGAACATCTTCACCCGGTCCGGGTGGTTGCTCTTCTCCAGGATGTAGACCATGTCGCGCACCGTCTGCGGCCGGTCCGACAGCAGGCGCGCCACGAAGGGCTCCGGCAGGTCGCGCGCGAAGCCGCTCAGCACGTCGCACAGGAGCGCGCGGTTCTCCGGCAGTTCAATCGTCTCCAGCACGTTGAGCAGGGGCAGCACCGAGTCCACGCCCAGCGCCTGCAGGTAGCGCGTCACGTCCTGCGGCTGCTTCGCGCGCGTCGTCTTGAGCGACTCACCCACCCGGCTCAGGCGCTGCTCCTCGCCCATCTTGTGGAGGAACGACGCCAGGAGGCGCGCCAGGTCGTCGCCGCCTTCCGGGCGCTGGGACAGCGCGCGCAGCTTGAGGACGATCTGGTTCACCGTGCCGAAGTCGTCCTGGAGCAGCAGCATGTCCAGCAGCTGCAGGAAGATCTCCTCCAGCAGCGCCGCGTCGTCCACGCCGCCTTCCACCACCTGGAACACCGCGCCCACCAGCTTGGGGAACAGGCGCGCGTTCTCCTCCTCCGTGATGTCCTTCTGCAGCCGGGCCTTCAGCTCGTCCGACGCGTGCCGGCCGCCCACGACGAGGCCGCGGATCTGCTCCACGCCGTCCAGCTTCGCGTCCAGGTCCTCCGCGGACACGCGCGCGAAGCGCAGGAAGTCATCCGAGTTCGTCTGGAGGCGGGAGTAGAGGTAGCCCACCACCTTGTCCACCTCCACCTGGACCTCGTCCTCGTTGGCGCCCTCCATGGAGAAGCCTTCCACCACGACGTACTCCACCTGCTGCATGCCCGCGCGCCACAGCTGCGCGAGCACGTCCTCCGCGCCGCGCTCCGGCTCCGACAGCGCGATGAGCGTGAGCGTGACCAGCTCCTCCAGCGGCAGCCCGGGGCGGAAGATGAGCTGGCGGATGCCGTCGCGGAAGAACTTGTAGGGGAGCGACGACTCCTCGGTGAAGAGCGCCTCGTTGTGCAGGGTGAAGTTCTGCTGCTCCACCTTCAACGACAGCGGGCCGAACTTCTCCGTGTATGCGGAGATGGCTTCCTGCGCCTTGGCGAGGAACTCCGGGAAGCGCGCCTCGTTGTGGCGGTACATGCCGATCTGCTTGATGCCCTTGAGCAGGTGGAACGCGAACGTGCGCGCAAGCTCCACCTTCTCGCGGACCTCGGGGGACTGCTCCGCCTCGGCGCTCGCGTTCGCGTCCGTGACTTTCTGGGGCTGGGCCATGGGAGGCGTCCATCCTACTCCCGTCCAGGGCCGGCTCCCAATCCCGGAACCGCCCAGAATCCGGGGGCTTGGCGTGACACCTGGGCAACAGAAGGCGGACTGGCGGGGAATCCCCGGTGTGTTACGCCAGGGGCCCCGTTTTCCTGGAGGTGCCACCCATGAAGCGACTGGTCCTGTCCGTGCTCGTCCTCACGTCCCTGACGGGGTGCTTCCGCATGAGCGTGCGAAGCCCGGCCCCGCGCGACGGGGCTCCGGCGGGGCGCATGGGGGCGAGCTTCGTGGGGGGGCTGACGACGTCCGACGTGGCCGCGGGCGAGTGCCGGCACGGCCTGTCGCGGGTGGACGTGTACTGGCCGTGGTGGAGCCCCCTCGTCTACGCCGTCACCTTCGGCATCGTGGCCCCGCTGCGCACCGAGTACGTCTGCGCGCAGGGGCCGGAGGGCGTGGGAGGCGGGGAGGAGGTCCCCGCCTCGGTGCCCGGGCTGTAGCGGCCCTCCCGCGCGAGGTGCGCGGGGAGGGCGTCCGGACCTGGCTCAGGGGGACGGCGGCGGGGCTTCCGCGCCGCTCTTGCCCTTGAGGGCGGAGCGGAACAGCACGGCGGTGAGGCCGGCGAAGAACACCAGGCCCCAGACGTTGGACCAGGTGGGGTGCGCCAGCTCGCTCTCGCCCACGGCGTTGAGGAAGCCTCCAATGGCCCCCTCGTGGCCGAAGAGGGCGGGCAGGTTGATGGCGCGCGTCCAGGTGCCGTCGCTGGCGATCTCCAGGAAGGCGATGAGCACGCCCGCGATGGAACCACCGGCGATGTAGCCCGAGGACATCAGCGTGCCGGGGGAGAACTCCGACTCCGCCGCGCTGCCGCCGCGCAGCTTGTCCACGAAGTGGCGCACCATGCCGCCCACGAAGATGGGGGCGCTGCTGCTGATGGGCAGGTACACGCCCACCGCGAAGGGCAGCGACGACACGCCGCACAGCTCCAGCATCAGCGCGATGAAGACGCCCAGCAGCACCAGGTCCCACGGCAGCCGCTGCGTGAGGATGCCGTCGATGATGAGCGCGAACAGCTGCGCCTTGGGCGCCGAGTAGCGGGTGAGCGTCTGGCCCTCGTACTCGCTGATGCGCCCGCCGATGCCCGGGTCCACCACGTACTGGATGCTGCCCGCGTCATCCACGAGGTAGCGGCCCGCGGGCACCGGCGTGTCCGCGCCGCGCACGAAGCCTTCCTTGTAGACGCGCTCCGGCCCCGCGGTGACGGGCCCCGCGTCCGACAGCTTCAGCGACGGCCCCGTGGCCGACGACAGCGTCATCCCCGCGAGCTCCGTGGCGGGGATGGGCCGCCAGCTGCGCAGCTCCAGCGCGCCGTCCACGGGCACCATGTCCAGGCGCTCCGCCCACAGCGAGCGCTTGAGGAGCGCCGGCGTCATGCCGCGCTGGGCGAGCGCGTCCTGGGACACCTCCCAGCGGTACGTGTGCTGGGTGCGCGTGTCGGTGGACATCTCCGTCACCTGCACGCCGGGGTGCGGCTCCGGGATGACCGCGGTGGCGCCCTGGTTGAGCAGCACCAGCACCAGGCCGATGAACATCGCGCTGGTGAGCACGCCGACGAAGAGGGCGATCTGCTGCTTCTTGGGCGTGCCGCCGACCAGGTAGGCCGTCTTCAGGTCCTGCGCGGTGGTGCCGCCGTTGGACGCCGCGATGCCCACGATGGCCGCCGTGGTGAGGGCCATGAACCGGTCCGGCGACGACGTCCAGCCGAACAGCAGGTACACGAGGCACGTCACCAGCAGCGTGGCCACCACCATGCCGGAGATGGGGTTGGAGGAGCTGCCAATCTCACCGGTGATGCGCGCGCTCACCGTCACGAAGAAGAAGCCGAAGATGACGATGAGGATGGCGGAGATGAAGTTCACGTGCAGCGGGGGCGCCAGCCAGATGGCCAGGATGAGCAGCGCGCTGCCCACCAGCACCACCGTGATGGGCAGGTCCTGGTCCGTGCGCAGCACCGTGGGCAGCGGCCCCTGGGTGCGAGAGGCGCGCAGGGTCTCCACGCTGCGCTTGAAGGCGCCCACGATGGTGGGCAGGGAGCGGATGAGGCTGATGAGGCCGCCCGTCGCCACCGCGCCCGCGCCGATGTAGAGCACGTACGCGTTGCGGATCTGATCCGGCGACATGTCCCGGATGAGCTGGCCGTTGTGCACGAGCAGCGGCGTGTCCATGCCGCCGCCGAAGAAGGCGATCATCGGGATGAGGATGAGGTAGCTGAGCACGCCGCCCGCGAAGGTGATGGACGCGACGCGCGGCCCGATGATGTAGCCCACGCCCAACAGCTCCGGGGACACCTCCGTGGAGAGCGTCGCGGCCTTGAGCCCCTTGATGGGCATGCCGATGGCCTCCTTGAAGAGCTTCATCCCGGAGTAGGCGAACTTGTAGACGCCACCGATGATGAAACCCAGGATGACCGTGCGCGCGTTGGTGCCGCCCTGCTCGCCGACGATGAGCACGTCCGCGCTCGCGGTGCCCTCCGGGTAGGTGAGCCTGCCGTGCTCCTGGACGATGAGGCCCTGTCGCAGGGGGATCATCATCAGGATGCCCAGCACGCCGCCCAGGGCCGCGGTGAGGAAGGCGTGCGTGAGGCTGATGTCGTAGCCCAGGATGAGCAGCGCGGGCAGCGCCGCCGCCACGCCGAACGCGAGCGACTCACCCGCGGAGCCCGTCGTCTGGACGATGGTGTTCTCCAGGATGCTGGAGCGGCCCAGGGCCCGGAAGATGGCGATGGAGAGCACCGCCACCGGGATGGACGCGGACACCGTGAGGCCCACCTTGATGGCCAGGTACACGGACGACGCCGCGAACACGATGCCCAGCACCGACCCGAGCACCAGCCCGCGGATCGTCAGCTCGGCGGGCGACTGCTCCGGCGGCACATAGGGTTTGTGCGGGGCAGGGCCATGCGCCCCCGCGAGGGGAACGCGATCATCGACGACCGGCGGGGAAGCGTGAGACACGCAGGCACTCCTGACAGGGAACCAGGCGCCCCTTCTAGCAGGCTCCCCGGCCGCGCGCGAAAACACCCGTGCCCCTGGAAACACGCGCGCCCCGCGCGCCCGGAGCAGGGGCGGCGGGGCGGCATGGGACAGCGGCCCGCTGTCAGGCTGCGTCAGCCCTGCGCGGCGAGGGTCTCCGGATCCACCTCCGCCATCAGCGCGGCCAGCTCCGACTTGAGCTTGTCCTTGGCGCGGATCTCCAGCTGGCGCGCGCGCTCGCGCGAGAAGCCGAAGTGCTCGCCCAGCTCCTTGAGCGTCATGGGGCGCTCGTTCATCACGCGCTGCTCGATGATGAAGCGCTCGCGGGGATCCAGGCGCATGAGCGCGGTGCGCACGCGGTTGTTGATGAGGCCCGCTTCCTCCTTGTCCGCGAACTCGTCGTCCTGGGGCGCCGCGGCGCTCACCACGAAGTCCACGTGGCTGTTGCCGCCGTCCTCGCCCATGGGCGCGTCCAGGGACAGGTCGCGGCCGCCCATGCGCTGCTCCATCTCACGGACCTCGCCCGGCTTGACGTGCAGCTTGCGGGCAATCTCATCCACGTTCACCACCGCGTCGCCGCTGCCCAGCTTCTCCAACTCGCGGCGGGTGCGCGCCAGACTGAAGAACAGCTTGCGCTGCGCCTGCGTGGTCCCAAGCTTCACGAGCGACCAGCTCTTCAGGATGTAGTTCTGGATGTACGCGCGGATCCACCACACCGCGTAGGAGATGAGCCGGATGCCCTTGTCCGGGTCGAACTTCTGCACCGCCTTCATCAGGCCGATGTTCCCCTCCTGGATGAGGTCGGACATCTTGATGCCGTAGGAGCGGTACTCGTAGGAGACCTTCACCACGAAGCGGAGGTTGGCCGTCACCAGGCGGTGGCCCGCTGCCAGGTCCCCCTTGATGAAGCGGCGCGCCAGCTCCTGCTCCTCCTCCACCTTCAGGAGGTTGTACTGGTTGATCTCCGAGAGATACATCGCCAGGGAGCCGGAATTGGACGACTGCTCGGTCGAGGCCTGCATGGATGGATTCTCCGAATCTGGGCCTCCTACGGAGGGAGGCGTTTGAAAGGTGCTCTGGGTTCAAGTCCTACAACTTGACGTGCTCTGCCTTGAGCAACCGGGATGCCAACCGCGGTCGGATGTATTCGCGTGTGTCTCCAAGGGGTTAACGGACGCAGGGCGGCGCCATGGGAGGGCGGTCTGTAACCGTTACCCGGCCACCGGAGGAAATCCGCGGGTCTGGGAGGGTAGGAAGTGCACGTCTGCCGGCCCTGGACGCGCGTCACCGTGGCGCGCCCTCGGTTGGGGTTCGCGGAAACGCTTAATGGCCGCGCATGGCGCGGGCGTTGGCATTTCGGTCAGGCCCGGCCGTCCCTGGGGAGGGGGAGCGACCGACAAGGGAAGGCCGCTTCCTTCCGGAGGGCACTTCCGTTCCGCTCAGGAGGCGCGGGCGGTAGGGCCTGCCTGCTCGGCTGGCTTCACGCCCTGGCGGGCCGCCTCCGCCTCCAGCGCGCGGCCGAGCGTCTTCAGCAGGTGCTCGGCCTCTCCCTCGCGCAGCTCCCGGCCGCCGAAGCGGGCTTCCAGGTAGCGGCGGGTGAGGGGCGTGAGCGCCAGGGCCAGCGGGTGGCCCTCGCGGGCCAGTCGCGGCGTCAGCTCCTCCAGCGACTCGCCTTCGTGGCGAGGGACGTGGGCGCGGGCGAGCAGCGCGTCCACCCGGTCCAGGAAGCGCGTGGCTTCCAGGCGCACGGCGCGGCGCGGCCAGCGGGCGACGAGGCGGCCCACGCGCCAGACGAGGAAGGCCACCACGGCGGCCGTCACCCACGCTCGTGCGGGGGGCAGGCGGCTGGGGGTGGAGGGGCCCTCCGCGGGACGGCGCGGCGGGCGCACCAGCTTGCTCGCCAGCTCGAACTGGTCGCGGAACGAGTAGTCGACGACGGAGTCGCGCCAGCGCCCCTCCACCGCTTCATAGAAGGCGAGCAGCTTCTCCAGGAGGACGAAGCCCTGGCTGGTGCGGTGCGAGGGCGGGGTGGCATCCACCGTGACGAAGCCGCGCCCCGGCACGAAGACGTGCGTCCACGCGTGGGCATCACCGGCGCGCACCAGGTAGCCGCCGTCCATCCGCGTCCCGCCGAAGAAGCCCGTGGCCAGCCGCGCGGAGATGCCCTGCGTGCGCAGGAGCACCGTGAGCGCGGTGGCGAAGTGCTCACAGTGACCGGCCTTGCGCACGAAGAGGAAGTCGGCGAGCGGATCCTCCGACGTGCCCCCCTGGTCCAGCGTGTACGCGTAGGCGCGCTGCAGGTGGTTGACGAGCTTGCGCGCCGCGGCCAGCGGCTCCCGCTCGCCGTTGAGGACGCTCGCGGCGAGCTGGGCCACGCGGGGGTCCAGGTGTTCGGGCAGGGCCAGGAGCTGATCGCGCTCCTCGGACAGGAGGCCGGAGGCCGCCCCGGCCTTCGCGTCCGGGGGCAGGCTGTAGGCTTCGTACGTGTACGCGGGCGCGGTGATGCTGAAGCGCACCTCGCCCCCGCCGTGCAACTGGACGGTGCTGGCGCGGGTCCCGCTCTGGGTGAGGGCCACGGCGTTGCCCAGCCGCGACGGGGACTCCAGCGCCACCAGCGTGCGGCCCCCGTAGGCGGGCAGCAGCTCCACGCGCTGGTGCAGCAGCGTGTCGCTGGCGGGGCGCAGGGTGATCTGCCGCTCGGTGCGCTGGGCCCCGACGACGTTGGTCCACTCCTGGCCGTCGAAGGTGTCGTAGGTGCGGCCCACCCAGTAGGCGTCCAGGGCGTCGCGGCCCGGGTCGGGCGTGAGCGTGGCGCGCAACACCACGCGCGGGTTGCTCTTGATGGTGCCCGCGCCGCCCAGCCGCACCGTGTTGGAGAAGCCCGCGCTGCTGGCCGCGCCGAACCCCGGCGACGAGCGCGGGCCCACCATGGACCAGTTGAGGCGGGGGAAGAGGACGAAGAAGGCGATGGCGCCCGCCACCGCGAACGTCACGCCCCCCGACAGGGGCAGCAGCACCGCGCGCACCGGCACCGGTTCGCCGTCCGGCACCGCCGCCTCCACCACGCCCAGCGCCAGCGACAGGCTGGCCAGCACCCCGAAGGCGATGAGGCAGAGCGCGTACGTCATGTCGCCCGACAGCGCCGCGCCGCCGGCCACCATCAACAGGCCCGTCAGGTGCGTCTGGCCGTCGGAGGCGTTGTCCGGCGTGGAGAGCAGCCGCTGCGCGGAGATGAGGCCCGCGAAGGCGCACGCGACCACCACCGCGTTCATCGCGCCGGACGTCATCCGCAGGCCCAGCAGCACGGCCGCGATGAGCAGCAGCAGCGCGGACAGCCGGGCATGCCGCGCCACGAGCCGCACGTCGCAAAGCGCCAACACCAGCGCCAGCAGGAACACCGCCAGCACCCACACCGGGAGCTGCCCGGACACGGCCATGGCCCCGAAGGCCGCGCCCGCGCCCAGGTCGCGCAGCACCAGCCGCAGCCGCAGCGGGCGCTTCACGCCGCCTCCTGCTTCGTGCTGGCGTCCACGTCCTCGAAGCCCACCCAGGCGAGCGCCTGGAGGATGCGCCGCTCCTGCGACGCGCCCGCCGCCGGACGCAGCGTGTGCTCCGGAAGCTGGAGCCCCACCTCGTGGCCCGCGTCGAGCAACTGGTGCGCCTGCGCGGCGACCTCCTCGCAGCGGCGCTCCAGCGCCTCACCCGTGAGGCCCGCGTCCAGCGACAGCCTCCAGGTGCGGCGCTCCTCGCGCTCGCGCTCCACCTTGAGGAGGCGGCCCGCCGCGGCGCTCTTCTTCCAGTGGATGCGGCGCGCGTCTTCACCCGGCGCCAGCTCCCGGAGGCCCGCCACGTCGCCGGTGCCGTCATGGTGGCGCGGGCTGCCCGTCTCGCCCTGGGGGCCGGTCTCTGCGGGCCCCGGCTCACGGCAGGCGTAGCCCCGGCGCGGGTACACGAGCAGCGTGCCCTCCAGGGAGAACACCCGCGTCTTGGCGAACAGGCCCAGGGGCCACGTGGTGGTGACGCGCACGCCGGACAGGCGCACCGGGCCCCGGCGCGGCGCGGCCAGGTCCGCCCGGACGACGAGCTCCCTGCCCGCCGGCAGGTGGCCCACCCGGCCCGTGCCGACGAGCGGCGACAGGTCCTCCGACAGCACCAGCGCGAAGCCATGCCCCGCCTTGCGCGACACCGCCCAGCGGTAGGGGAAGGGCTCGCGCGCGAAGGCCGCGTCGGCGCCCACCCGGCGCACCGTCAGGTCGCGCAGGCAGCGCTCCGACAGCACGCCGGACACCACCACCATGCTGAGCAGCAGGCCCAGCAGCAGGTACAGCAGGTTGTTGCCGGTGTTGAGCGCCCCCAGCCCCACGCCGAACGTCACCACCAGATAGGTGCGGCCCGTCTTCGTCACCGACAGCGTGCGCGGTGGGCGGAAGAAGGCGCGCAGCCGCGCCCGGAAGGGGGGGCGGGCGGGGGCCTTCACCGGGGCGCCGCCACCTTGCGGGACAGCTCCTCCACCAGGTGCGCCGCCTCGTCGCGCGCGGACACGCCCTGCACCGCGCTGCGCAGGAGCACCCGGTGCGCCCAGCAGGGCACCAGCATCGCGCGCACGTCGCCGGGGGTGACGAAGTCGCGCCCCTCCCACAGGGCCTGGGCCCGGGCGGCGGAGCCCAGCGCCAGCACCGCGCGGGTGGACGCGCCGCGCTCCAGGTCGCCGTGCTCGCGCGTGGCCCGGGCCAGCCGCACCACGTAGTCCGCCACCGACGCGTCCAGCTTCACCTCCGCGGCGAAGTCCCGCAGCGACGCCAGCTCCTCCGGCCCCGTCACCGCCTCCACCGACGCCAGGGGGGACGCCGCGCCGCGCGTGGTGAGCAGGCGCGCCTCCACGTCCGGCGCCGGGTGGCCCAGGGACAGGCGCACGAGGAAGCGATCCAGCTGCGAGTCCGGCAGGGGGTAGGTGCCGGAGAAGTCCACCGGGTTCTGGGTGGCCACCACGGTGAAGGGGGAGGGCAGGGGGTGCGTCTCACCGTCCAGCGACACCTGCCCCTGGGCCATGCCCTCCAGCAGGGCGGACTGGGTGCGCGGCGGGGCGCGGTTGAGCTCGTCCGCCAGCACCAGCTGCCGGAACAGCGGCCCGGGACGGAAGGAGAAGGTGGCCGTCTGCGCGTGGAACACCTGCGCGCCCAGGATGTCCGCCGGCAGCAGGTCCGCGGTGAACTGGATGCGGGAGAAGGACAGGGCGCACGCGCGGGCCAGGGCTTCGGCCAGCGTCGTCTTGCCCACGCCCGGCATGTCCTCCAGGAGCAGGTGGCCGCCCGCCACCATGCAGGTGACGACGCGCTGGACCTCCACGGGCTTGCCCTGCACGGCGCGGCCAAGCTGGGCGGCGAGCCGCTCCATCACCGCGCGTGCGGAAGCAGGGGAGGGAGCAGGACCGAGGGCGCGGGCGGGCTGGGTCATCCTGGGCGGACTCTAACCCAGGCGGCCCCGCGCCGGCATACCCTCCAGGGCGGCGCCATCGCGATCGGAGCCCGCCTGCTTGCGCGGGGGCTTCCTGGGAGCGCGGGCCGCCCGGAGGCGCTTGCTTCCTAGGCGGAGAGGATGTCCTCGGGCGTGTAGTACGCCCGGTTCGTCGTCGGCGAGGACAGCACGCCGAAGTAGCGGAACATCCGCTCGTGGTGCGTGGCCAGACCGCGCATCTGCACCGCGCTCTCCTTCAGGCCGTGGGTGAGCACCCCCACCGCGCTGTCCTTGAACTCACGCAGGTGCGCGAAGTCCAGGACGACCTCGCTCTGGCCCAGGGAGCGCAGCGACAGGCTCAGCTCCTGCGCCGTGCGTCCGTCCAACGTTCCTTCCAGGCGCAGGGTGACCCGTCCCGCCGCCTCTTCCCGAAGAATCTGAAGCCCTGACATGTTCCGCGCTCCCGCTGAGGTGTGCACCTGTGTGCCGCCTGCGAAGGTGATGGGCGGCTGAAGCACATCCCGGACCCCGTGTGGGGTCCGGCTTTCCCAAGGTGACCCGTGGGGGTGCACAGCCGGAGCCGAACACTGCACCTTCGCGGGCGTCCTGGTCAGTGGCAGGCGTGCAACTTCCGCCCGAGTGTTGTGCAACGGGCGAAGCGCATGTCACGCAGCGGTCAACCCTTGCGGCCTTCCGTCGGCTGGGTAGCACGCAGGGTCACCGCGCGCTCCTGCTGGGCCTTCAGCTTCTGGAACTCCTTCACGACCTTGGCGGGATAGCCGGCCATGAACTTCACCCGGTTCTCCTTCTTGGCCAGGATCTTCCGGGCGGTGGTGGGGCCCGCGTTGTAGGCGACGAGCGCGCTCTCCACGGAGCCGAACCGGCCGATGAGCTCCGCCAGGTACGCCGTGCCCAGGTTCACGTTGGTCTCGAAGTCGAAGAGGTTGGTCTGCCGGCCCAGCTTGAAGCCCGCCTTGTCCGCCAGGTACTTGCCCGTGTCCGGCATCACCTGCATGAGGCCCATGGCCCCGACCCCGGACACCGCGTAGTTGTTGAAGGAGGACTCGCAGCGGATCAGCGCCACCACCAGCATCGGATCCAGGTTGTTGCGCTCCGCCTCGCGAACAATGGAGACCGCCAGCCGGCGCTGCTGCCGCTCGGGGAGGCCGGAGGCGCGCACGGCCTCCACGACGCCCATCTGCTCCGCGCGGAGGTAGTCCGCTTCGTCCTCGTACGTCTGGAGCCGGGCCAGCGCCGCCTTGAGCTGCGCGTCCTTCTGCGCCAGCTCCGCCCTCAGGGCCGCCACGTCCGGTGCCTCCCCCTGCGCACCCACCGGCACCTGCACCGGGAAAGCCCCTGCGCCCGTCCCCACCAGCACCACCGCCGCCGCCACCGCCACCGTCCAACCCCGCATCTCGCCCTCCCCTGGCGCCCGACTGCCCGCGCCCGCTGACTCGCCCACACCCAGCGGCTAAGCAGGCAACGTGCCAGCGTACGTTGCGTGTGCTCTGCTCCCTTCAAGATCCTTATAGAGCGGCTCCGGAACGGTCCCGGCGCGCCGCGCCCGGCCTGAAAAAATGCCCGGAGAGGGAAGTTTGTTTCCCAACCTGAGGCTGCACAAAGCTCCCCCTGTTGCCGCGAGGGGACCGCGTTCCTAGGTTGCGCCTCGTTCCAATCGTGGGCCCTGTGTGGCGGGAGGCGTGGCGTGTACTGGACCATGGGCATCATTCTGATGGTGTTGTGGGTGATGGGGCTGATCACCGGTTCGACGGAGGGGCAGTGGGTCCACCTGCTCCTGCTGTTCGCCGTCGTCGCCTTCGTGCTGGCCGTCGCGTCGCTGGGCCGCCGCCGGGGGCTGGCGTGAACGTGCCGGAGCTGGACATGGCGTGGTTGGAGCTGCCGCGCGACAAGGCGGGCTTCGTGCGGCGCGAATGTCCCCGCTGCCAGCGCAACTTCAAGACGCGCCCGAACCGGCATGATCCGGGGATGCTGCAGCGGCTGCTGGCGGGCTACTTCCCCTTCGAGAACGTCCACGAGGCGTACACGGCGGAGGAGCTGCCCGCGTGGCACTGCCTGTACTGCGGTCACCGCGCGCTGCCGGATGCGTGGCTCACGCCGGATCAATCCGCCCACGTGGAGCGGATGGCGCGCTCGTGGGCCAACCACGTGCGCTACGAACAGCTCGCGTACGTGCAGCGCACGCTGTCGCAGAATCCGCACCCCACCTTCGTGTCGGTGCCGCCGGAGCCGCTGCCCCGGCCGCTGCCGCCGGATGAAGAGGTGCTGCGCACGCTGCCCATGCTCTGCTGCGGTGAGGAGGTGCAGGCGTCGTGGGACTGGGACGCGCCCCTCGTCTGTCCGCGCTGCGGCGCGCACCACGGCGGGCTGAGCGGACGCCGGCAGGTGAACCTGGAGTTCGTGCAGGAATAGCCGCGCCGGCCGCGAAGGCCCTCGCTTCGTCGCGAACCCGGCAGTGGACGGCCGGGGCGCGCGGAGGGCAGGCTCGCGGTCGCGATGAAGCTGGCCCCTGCCGTCCAGGTGGCGCTGACGGCCCTGGCCCTGCTGGGGCCTGGCGCCGTCCACGCCCACGAGGCGGATCTCATCTCCGTGCGGGCCGTCCGCGATGACGCGTCCCCGGAGCGCGTGCGCGAAACGCTCACGCTGAACCCCGACACGCTCCGCCGGCTGCTGCCCGACCTGCCCCCCGGGTCCGACCCGGCGGCGGCGCGCTCCTCCTTCCTGGAGGCCCGGCGCGCGGACCTGGAGGCGCGTGTCTGGCGCCGCGTGCCGCTGTCCGCGGGGGGAGCGGCGTGCGTCCTCGAGGCCTCGCGCGCGAGCTGGGATGCGGGCCCGCGCGTGGAGCTGCACGCGGACTTCCGCTGTCCCCCGGGGACGCTCCAGCAGACGTTCGGCGTGCTCGACGAGCTGCCCGCGGGCTACCGGATGATCCGCGCGGGGCTCCGGGATGACGGCGCCTCGCCAGGCGCGGGCTTCGCGGACCGGGAGCACCCCACGCTGTCACTGGAGGGCCCGGAGGGCGCGGCGGGTGGCTTCGCGGGCTGGGTGGGCCTGGGCGTGCGGCACATCCTGGAGGGCGTGGATCACCTCCTGTTCCTGGTCGCCGTGCTGCTGGTGGGCGGCTCGTTCCGGCGGATGCTCGCGCTGGTGACGTCCTTCACGCTGGCGCACTCACTGACGCTGGGGCTGACGGCGCTCGGCTGGGTGACGCTGGAGGCGCGGGGCACGCGGTGGGCGGAGGCCGCCATCGCCGCGTCGCTCGTCTACATGGCGCTGGAGAACCTGGTGCTGAAGCGGCATGGACACCGCGCGGGGCTCACCTTCCTGTTCGGCCTGGTGCACGGCCTGGGGTTCGCGAGCGGGCTGCGTGGCTACGGGCTGGAGGAGGCGATGGTGCCGGGGCTCCTGGGCTTCAACCTGGGCGTGGAGGTGGGGCAGGCGGTGGTGATGGCCTTCCTGGTGCCCGTGCTGCGAATCGTTCAGCGCAGGCCCCGTCTGCACTCGAGGGTGATGCGCGTGTCGTCCATCGGCCTCGCGGGGATCGGGTTGTACTGGATGGTTGCTCGTGGGGCCGGTTGAATTCATCGGCGTGCGTTCCTAGCTTGGGGTTGATGAGGGTGGGGGAGGGACGCTGATGGGCGCGAGGCATACCCGGCTGGCCGCTGCACTGGCCGCCGCGTGGGAGGCGGAAGTGGTGTCGGCCCGTCGCATGACGGGGCTGGCGGAACGCATGAACGACGCTCGCGTGCGAGCGCGGCTGATGGTGCTGGCCGCGTTCTGCCGGGCCCATGCGTCCCGGCTGCTGGCCCGTCTGGCGGCGCTGGGACGGGGACCGCTGCCGGTGCCCCCGGAGGAGATCGACCTGGATCCGGACACGGTGCTGGAGCTGCGCCGGGAAGGGGCCTTCGCCCGGGCGTCCGCCGCGCGCTATGAGACGACCGCGGAGATGGCCCGCCAGCACGCGGACCTGTCGTCCGCCTGGGTCTGCGAGCTCAACCGCACCGAGGAGCAGGACCGGGCCCGGGAGCTGCTCGCCCTGGCCGAGGGGGCCATGGCGGCGGTGCGGCGGGAATCCCAGGCTGTCGCGGCGCCCGCGGACTCCTGAGCGGAGGCCGTCAGAACGGGCCGGGCACGGCGGAAGACGTGCTCGGCCGGTGACAGTCCTGGCGTCTTGGGCGTATGAATCCGCCCATGGCGAAGGAGAGCTACAACGATCTCATCTTCCAGCTCGGCGACCTCGCCCGGGACATCCTCCCGGGCAAGCCGAACTGTCCCCGCTCCATGGAACGCGTCTACCGCGCCGAAGAGGTGCTGGAGGCGCGCCGGGAGGAGCTGGCGATCCTGGAAGCGGAGATGAACGACGAGGACATCGCGTACCAGGACTCCCTCGCGCAGCACGAGGACGAGTGCGCGGCCCAGAAGGAGATCACCGGTCGCTTCAAGCGGGCCGTGGACGCCGTGGAAGGCAAGGTGAAGGGGCTTCGCAAGACGCTCGACACCCGCCGCGCCGACCTGCGCTACGCCATCGCCGGCCTGAGGAAGATTGAAGCCAAGCTCGCGGACCTGGAGATGACCACCCAGGACCCCGTGAAGCTGGACGCCGCCCGGCAGAACCTCAAGAAGAACCGCATCGCGCAGATGCGCCTGGCCCGTGAGGTGGAGGACTGGGAGGCCCAGCTGGCCACCGCCCTCACCCCCACCCCCGGCCAGCCCGGCGCGGCCGGCATCCTGGCCCACAAGCGGCTGATCGAGCTGGAGGACGCCGCCGCCGAGCAGAAGCGCACCCATGACGAGCGGATGGCGGAGCTGGATCAGGCCATCGCCGCCAAGGAGGAGGAGACGAAGGGCGCGGAAGATTATCTGGATCAGGCGTTGTTCCTGCTGGGCGAAGAGGTGTATGCCCAGCGCATCAAGGAGGAACAGCTCGCCTCCTTCTACCCCCGGCTGGATCGCGCGCAGTAGGGGGTTGCACACGCCCTTGGTGCTTGACGTGGGGAGTGTGTTTGCTATCTTGCGCCGCTTCCTGGCGGCCGCGGGCACGCGTGTAGGCCAGTTCATTGAATTTATTGAGCTTTCGGCGCCACGGGCGCTCGCTGTGAGGACGACGTGAAGGGTCTGATTGGCAAGAAGATCGGCATGACCCAGGTGTTCAACGACGAGGGCAACCTCGTTCCGGTGACGGTCATCGACGTCAACACCTGTCTGGTTGTCGGCAAGCGCACCCCGGAGAAGGATCAGTACTCCGCGGTGACCGTGGGCTTCGGCGAGATCCGCGAGAAGCTCCTGAACAAGCCGCAGCTCGGCTTCTTCAAGAAGGCCAGCGCGACCCCGCGCCGGCACCTGCGTGAGTTCCGCGTCACGGCCGAAGAGGCCGCCGCGTTCAACGTGGGCGACGCCGTCAAGGCGGACATGTTCGCCAAGGGCGAGCTGGTGGACGTCACGGGCGTCACCAAGGGCCGCGGCTTCTCCGGCGTCATGCGCCGTTGGAGCTTCAAGGGTTCGCAGACGAAGACGCACGGTACGCACGAGTATCAGCGTCACCCGGGCGCCATCGGTCAGCGTAAGACGCCCGGCCGTACGTACCCGAACAAGAAGATGCCGGGTCACTACGGCGTCGAGCGCAACACCACCCAGAACCTGACGGTGGTGGACGTGGACGTGGAGAAGGGCCTCGTGCTCGTCAAGGGCACGGTCGCCGGCCACAACGACGGCATCGTCATCGTGCGCCCCAGCATCAAGGTCGCGATGCGCGCCGCGCACAAGGCCGCGCGCTAGTCTCCTGCGGCTGACGTACGGGCGCGCTTCACCGCGCGCCCTCCTTCGACGCCCCGCCTCCGGCACCTTCGGGTTCCGGGCGGGGCGTTCGTCGTTTCCGGCACCGGGTCCGCGCGGTGTGCGTTGAAACGTTGAGTGCTGGTCTCCCTGGGGGCAAAGGGCGAAAACTTTACCGACGGTCGTTGGGTTCCGCTTGCGGTGAAGGGGCGCCGTGCTCACATGGCTGTCCCACGCCGGGGCCTCGCCGTCGCAGCCAGACGGAACGCGCCGCCGGTCTACCCAACGGCCCACCCCCGGGCCGGGCAGGAGATATGAACGCACGCACGCTTCGCGTCTTCGCAGCGCTGTGCATCACGCTGACGGCGCTCGGCGCCGCCGCACAGGAAGACGGCGTCCTGGACTCCGCGGTCGTCCGCAACCGTCTCTACAAGCCCGCGGGGCATCCGGAGCTGTCCCTGTCCGTGGGCCTGCCGGTGCAGACGCACCTGACGGCGCACTACTTCTTCAACGTCGGCCTCGCCTACAACCTGTTCGACACGTTCGCGCTGGAGGCGCGCGCGGGCTACGCCGCCAGCCGCCACACGGGCCTGGCGCGCTCCATCTCCGAGTCCTTCCTGGATCGCGAGGACAAGCGCGTCACGGACGAGCTGGAGGACCTGTGGCGGATGAACCTGCACGGTGTCATCGGCGCGCGGTGGGCCCCCATCTACGGGAAGATCAGCCTGGTGGCGGACGTCCCGGTGCACTTCCAGACCTACCTCTGGGTGGGCGGCGGGCTGGGCAACCTCAAGCGCGAGTCGGTCATCCAGTGCACCCAGGTGGTGGACCGGGCCGCGGGCGTCTGTGACAACCGCACGGCCGTGGACGACCGGGGCAGCGCCACGGAGAACTACTGGGTGAAGGAGTCGCGCGTGGCGCCGGTGGTGTCCGCGGCGCTGGGCTTCCGCTTCTTCGTCAACGCGCGGCACGGCATCCGGCTGGAGCTGCGCGACTGGATCTTCAAGGACAGCTACCGCGTGAACCTGCTGCGCGACGACTGGGAGGCCGGCAATCCCACCGGCGAGCCCGCCGGCAGCCCGGGCCTCACGCACCTGGTGCAGTTCGACCTCGGCTACACCTTCTCGTTCTGACCCTTCCCTATGCGACCCTTCCGTTCCATCGCGCTCCTCGTCGCCGCGGTGCCAGCCCTCGCGTTCGCGCAAGGTGCCGCCCCGGCGCAGCCGCAGGCCGCCCCCGGGACGCCCGTCTCCCAGGGCCCGGAGACGACTGCTCCCACCCCTTCACCCGCCGAACCTCCCGAGCGCTCGCGCACCCAGCGGGAAGCGCCCGCGGTGCCCCAGGCCGCCCCCGAGCGCCCGACGGCGCCGCCCGCGGCGGCTCCCGGCACCGAACCCGCTGACGCGGACGACGCGAGCGACACGCCCGCTCCCGCCCCGGGCCCCACGTCCGGCACCGTGCCGGCGGATGCCCCGGTGCTGGAGTCGCCGGAGACCGGCGAGGCCCCGCGCACGACGGACGCGCGGCAGCAGCGGCTGGTGAACGGCGCGCCGCTCTACAACCCGAACGTGAACGTCCACATCGTCCAGAAGAAGCGCTTCGCGGACGAGGGCAAGCACGAGCTGGTGCTGTACCCCGGCGTCGTCCAGGTGAACGGCAAGTTCACCAACCACGTGGGCACCGCGCTGCACTACGTCTACCACCTGCAGGAGAACTTCGCCCTCCAGGTGGGCGGCCAGTACAACTGGTACTCCGACGAGAGCGACTTCAACCTGGAGCTCATCGACAAGGTGCGCGAGCAGGCGCAGGCCGCGTCCTCGCTGCTGCTCCAGTGGGGCGCGCACGCGGGCGTGGAGGTGACGCCGCTCTATGGCAAGTTCGCCTTCTTCAACAACTCGCTGGCGCAGTTCAGCGTGGTGCTGTCCGGCGGCGCGGGCGTGGGCAAGACGCGGCACCTCATCCGCCCCAAGGTGGCCAACGAGGTGGACGGGCAGACGTACGACGTGCCCGCGCGCTTCGGCGACACGGGCAACAAGTTCCTGGGCGAGGTGGGCGGCGGCTTCCGCGTGCAGTTCGGCGAGTCCTACGCCCTCCGCCTGGAGGTCCGCGACCTCATCTACACCGCGCGCGTGGACAAGGTGGACGGCTGCAACCTGGGTGACTTCGAGGCGCTGGAGGCCGCCCGGGCCGCGAACCAGCCCTTCGACGGCCTGGCGCTGAGCAGCAGCTGCAAGGTCGCCAAGTTCGACGGCGTCGATCCGGACACGAAGAAGAACTACCGCGAGGACATCATCCTCGGCCGCGACCTGGTGGCCGAGCCCTCGTCGGACGTCCTCAACAACGTCAGCTTCTACGCTGGCTTCTCGATGCTCTTCTAACCATGTCCCGACTGCTCCGACTCCTCGTCGTTATCGGGCCCCTCGTCGTGCCGGCCGCGGCCTTCGCCCAGCAGGACGTGGGCGCCTACAACCGCGCGCTGTCCGCCTTCAACGCCGGCCAGTTCGACACCGCCGCCCCCCTCTTCGCGCAGCTGGCCGAAGGGGAGGACGCGGACCTGAAGGGCAAGGCCGAGTACTACCTGGCGCAGACCTTCGCGAAGAAGGAGCTGCCCGTCGCGGCCTTCATCTCCTACGCCGCCATCGTCAACGCCGGCCCCAAGCACCCCTCGTACCTCAAGGCCATCGAGGGGCTCGTGGACATGCAGCAGCGGCTGGACGAGCAGAACCTCATCCCCAGCATCCTCAACCAGGCCTACTCCGACGAGGTGCGCGACCAGTGGGTCACGCTGCCCAAGGAGGTGCTGGCGCGGATCAACTACCTGGTGGGCACCGCCACCCAGCGCCGCATGCGCTTCGAGGAGGCCCGCGCGCTGCTGGAGGCCGTGCCCGCCGACAGCCGCGTCTACGCGAAGGCCCGCTACCTGCTGGGCACGGTGCTCGCGGATCCGCGCTTCCCCGGTCGCCCGGGGGAGGGGGAGACGCTGGACAAGGAGGCCATCGCCGCGTTCCAGGCGGTGCTGTCCACGAAGGAGCCCCAGGTGGAGCTGCCCCAGACGCGGGAGCTTGCGCTCCTGGCCCTGGGCCGCGTGCACTACCGCCGGGGCGAGTACGCCGACGCGGTGAAGGCCTACGAGGGCGTGCCCCGCTACGCGCGCTACTGGGACCAGGCGCTGTTCGAGAACGGCTTCGCCCGCTTCCAGAACGAGGACTTCGGCGGCGCGCTGGGCAGCCTCCAGGCGCTGCACGCCCCCCAGTTCGAGGGCGCCTTCCAGCCCGAGTCGTGGATCCTCAAGTCCACCGTCTATTACTACTCGTGCCTCTACGACGAGGTGAAGACGACGCTCGCGGCCTTCGACGAGCGCTACGGCCCCATGGCGAAGCAGCTGGAGCCCTTCACCGGCGAGGAGCTGCCGCTCGTGCAGGCCTTCAACCTGGTGGCCGCGGAGAACCGCCGCCTGCCGCGCCCGGTGTACCTGTGGATCCGCAACAACGAGCGCATCCGGGAAGTGATGCGGACGCTCACCCGCGTGGACGCGGAGAAGCGCGCCATCGTGGACGGCCCCTGGCGCGGGACGCCGCTGGCCGCGCAGACGGTGGCGTCGCTGGAGGAGATTCGCGGCACGCTGCTCCAGGTGGGCGGGACGCTGGCGAAGAACCGCATCAAGGAGGCCGCGGACAACCTCCGCACCTTCTCCGACCAGGCGGAGATCATCCGCGTGCAGACGGCGCTGGATGAGAAGGACCTCTTCTCCGCGGGCGTGGACCAGAAGACGCTGCTGACGCGCCAGACGCTCTACCGCCCGAAGATGCCGGGCGAGTCCTGGAACTACTGGCGCTTCCAGGGCGAGTTCTGGATCGACGAGATCGGCTACTACCAATACACGCTGAAGCGGGGCTGCCCCGCACGCCAGGAGAAGTAGGCGAAAGGCCGGCGCGACGTCGTACCCGCTCGCACCTGGCTGCTCAGCAAGCACGATGTCCCGAGGCCCCTCACCGCGACCCTGTGTCGCGGTGAGCGGGCCTTTCGCACGTTGTTGAGTCCTGGAAGTTCGCTCGGGGTGATCGCGTACGCCGGGGCACAAGGCATGTTCCGGGCCACTTCCCAACCTGGGACCCCGCGTCTACTTTCCGTCGTCCCTCCCGGTTGGGCAGAATTTTGCCCACCCTGACGAGGCGCGGTTCTCCAGGAGCTCGCATGAAGGTGTTTCTTCGGTTCGGTGCACTGGCGGTGGGCGTCGCGCTCGCGGCCGGTGGGGTGGGGGAGGCGGAGGCGGCGGAGCCGACGGCACCGGCGCGCAAGGTGGCGACGAAGAAGCCCTCCGCGGCGGCGAAGGCCGCGAGCAAGAAGGGCGACGCCACGGCCAGGAAGGAGGACGCGAAGAAGGGGGCTGACGCCAAGAAGCCGGAGCTGCCTCCCGGCGTCTCTGCCCAGGACATGCGCAAGGGCCCGGCGCGGGTGAAGCCCGCCTCGGCCAAGTTCGCGGACGTGCCGCGCATCGCGGACTCCAAGAAGGACGCGATGGCGGACAAGAAGCGCGACGAGGCCATTGAAGGCTTCAAGCGCCTCATCCCCAAGCTCCAGGAGACCTCCACCCAGAAGGCGGAGATGCAGTACCGCCTGTCGGAGCTCTACTGGGAGAAGTCCAAGTACCTCTACCAACTGGAGATGGAGAAGTTCCTCGCGGCGGAGAAGGCCTACGACGCGGCGGTGGCGCGCGGCGAGAAGGCCACCCCGCCGCAGCAGGACCACCGTGACTCGGAGCGCTACCGCGCCGACACGATGCGCATCTACGAGGACATCCTGCGCGAGTACCCGGAGTACCCGGCCCGCGACGAGGTGCTCTTCTCGCTGGGCTACAACCTCTATGAGCTCAACCGCCGCGAGGACGCGGTGGCGCGCTACGAGGAGCTGATCCGCGACTTCCCCAGGTCGCAGTTCGTCCCGGACGCGTACATCCAGCTGGGCAACCACTACTTCGAGAACAACAAGCTCGCGCCCGCGAAGGTGAACTACGAGAAGGCGCGCGACTCCGGCGTCCCGAAGATCTACGCCTACGCCACCTACAAGCTGTCCTGGTGTGACTTCAACGCGGGCGACCTGGACGCGGGCCTCAAGAAGCTCCACGAGGTCGTGGACTACGCGGGCCAGCGCGGCGAGGAGCTGGGCGACCTGCGCACGGAGGCGCTCAATGACCTGACCGTCTTCTACGTGCAGTTGGATCAGCCCAAGGAGGCGCTCGCGTACTTCCGCGAGAAGGCGCCGCCGAAGCGCCAGGGACGGCTGCTCGCGAAGACGGCCGCGGGCCTGGTGGACGCGGGCCACTTCGACAGCGCCATCCTGGTGTACCGCACCCTCATCGACGACGCGCCCATGGGCGTGAACGCGCCCGAGTACCAGCAGGCGGTGGTGCGCGCGTACGAGGGCCTGCGTCAGCGCCAGCAGGTCCGCAAGGAGATGAAGCGGATGGTGGACCTCTACCGCCCGGGCGGCGAGTGGTGGACCACCAACGCCGGCAACGCGGGCGTGCTGCGCAATGCCTTCAGCGTCACCGAAGAGGCGATGCGCGTGATGGTGACCGAGTACCACCAGGAGGCGCAGAAGACGCGCCAGGTGGAGACCTACCGGCTCGCGCGTGACATCTACAAGCAGTACGTGGACGCGTTCGCCTCCAGCGACAACCCGGAGTTCGTCGCGGACTCGGCCTTCAACATCCGCTTCTTCTACGCGGAGATCCTCTGGGCCCTGGAGGAGTGGCAGGCCGCCGCCGGCGAGTACGACGCCGTCGTGGCCTTCAAGATCCCGGACCGCGACTCCGCGCGCGAGGTCTCCAACGAGGCCTACCGCAAGAGCGCGTCGTACAACGCGGTGCTCGCGTACGACAAGCTCGTCAAGATTGAGCGCGGCCAGCTCTCCAAGAGCGACCTGCGGGACGGCCAGAAGGTCGACGAGAAGAAGGACAAGGGCGACGTCGCCAGGCAGAAGCTGGTGAAGCGCGACGCGAAGGAGCAGGCGGAGCAGCCGCTCACGAAGTTCGAGGAGCGCCTGGTCGCCGCGTGCGACACGTACAACGGCCTGTACCCGGGCAACCAGGATGAGATCGACCTGCGCTACCAGGCCGCCGTCATCCTCTACGATCGCGCGCACTTCGTGGACGCGGCCCGCCGCTTCGGGGAGATCATCGAGAAGTCCCCGGAGGAGCGCCGCTCGCGCGACGCCGCGGACCTGACCATGTACGTGCTGGAGAGCCGCGAGGAGTGGCTGGAGCTCAACACGCTGTCGCGCAAGTTCCTGGGCAACAAGAAGCTGTCCAAGCCCGGCTCGGACTTCGCTTCCCGCGTGGCCCGCGTGGTGGAGGGCAGCCAGTACAAGTACGTGGACGAGGTCGTCTACAAGAAGGAGAAGAACCCGGCGAAGGCCGCCGAGCAGTTCCTCACCTTCGTGACGGAGTTCCCCAAGTCGGAGAACGCGGACCGCGCGCTCACCTACGCCATGGTCATCGCGCAGGAGGCGGGCGAGGTCGACAAGGGCATCACCGCCGGCGAGCGCGTCCTCAAGGAGTACCCGAACAGCCCCTTCGAGCTGAAGACCCGCTACACGCTGTCCGGCCTCTACGAGAAGGTGGCCGAGTTCAAGAAGGCCGCCGCCATGTCGGAGTCCTTCGTGTCCGCCTACGACGCGGCCATGAAGGCCCGCGACACGAAGAAGGACGCGAAGAAGGCCAGGGGCAGCGCGGTGGCGAAGAAGGACGACGCCCCGGGCGCGGCCGAGGACGCGGAGTCCAAGCGCGAGCAGAAGGCCGCCGAGCGCAAGGCGCAGGTGGACGAGGCGGGCGCGTGGGTGGCGGATGCCCTCTTCAACGCGGGCGTCTGGTACGACGGCCTGGGCGAGTCCCAGAAGGCCGTCACGGCGTGGAACAGCTACCTGACGCGCTTCAAGGACCGCAAGGACGTGCCCCAGGTGGCCTTCTCCATCGGGCTCGTCTGGGAGAAGGAGAAGAAGTGGGGCGACGCGGCCCGCGCCTTCAGCGCCTTCGTGGACACCTACGGCCGGGACTCGCGCACCGCCGCGGGCCAGCCGTACCTCGCCCGCTACCACGAGCTGCTGGCGTACCAGAAGATGAAGGACGTCCGCGGCCAGGAGAAGGCGCAGGACGAGCTGGTGCGCGGCTGGAACAAGCTGGCGGAAGGGGTGCGCAAGGATCCGGTGGTGCTCAACGCCTACGGCCACGCGCGCTTCCTGGCGCTGGAGCCCACGTGGAAGCGCTTCTCGGACATCAAGTTCACGCGCGTCTCCACCATCCGCCGCGACCTGACGGCGAAGCAGCGCGAGATGCAGCGCGTGGAGAAGGAGTACGCGGCGGTGCTCGCCACGGGCTCCGGCGAGTGGGGCATCGCGGCGCTGACCCGCATTGGCCTTGCGTACGCGGACTTCGCGCGCAACATCATGGACTCACCGGATCCGTCCGGCCTGGATGACGACCAGCTCAGCATGTACCGCGGTGAGCTGGAGACGCTGGCCCTGCCCCTGGAGGACAAGGCGAGCGAGGCCCTGGAGAAGGGCCTCCAGAAGGCCTACGAGCTGGGCATCTACAGCGAGTGGACGCTGGCCGCGCAGGACCAGGTGAACCGCCTGCGTCCGGGGGCCTACGCCCAGGTGAAGCCGGTGACGTACCGGGGCAGCAGTGATTCGCGCATCGCCTCGGGCGTGCTGAAGGACCTCAACGGCCCCATCAGCGCCTCCGCGGAGCCCAAGCCCGTGGCGCCTCCCGCGCCGGTGGGCGCGCAGCCGGAAGGGCAGAAGCCGTCCGCCGCGCCGGAGGCCGTGGAGGGCTCGAAGTCCGAACCCACCGCGCTGCTCGAGGGGGTCCAGCCGTGAAGACGACGAACAGCATCGACATCAGCAGCCAGTTCGAGGGGATGGGGACGCAGCGGATGAACGGGTTTCGCACCAAGCGGATGTTCCTGGCGGGGGCCTTCGCCTTCGCCTTCACCACGGCGTGCGCCACGGGCCCCCGGCCCACGCCCGTCGCGATGAACGCGGTGGAGCGGCCCGCTCCGGTGGTGCCCGCGACCCCCGCGCCGGAGGTCGCGGAGAAGGGCAGCGTCGACAACCTCTTCGCGGAGGCGCTGAAGGCCTACGAGTCCGGGGACCTGGACCGCGCGCGCAAGGGCTTCGAGCAGGTCGTGGCGAAGGAGCCCAAGACGCTCAACGCGCAGTTCAACCTGGGCGTCATCGCGGAGAAGCAGGGCCGCCCGGCCGACGCCCGCGCCGCCTACGAGAAGGTCCTCTTCCTGGATCCGGCCCACACGCCGTCGGTGATGAACCTGGGCCTGATGCACCGGCACGAAGGCCAGCTGGAGGAGGCCATCACGCTGTACACGAAGGCGCTCCAGACGCCGGGCCACGAACACGACGAGCCCGTGCTCAACGGGCTGGCCGCGACGTACCGGCTGGCGGGCAAGCTGGACGAGGCGGAGGCCACCGGCCGGCGCGTGCTCGCGCGCAGCAAGGACAACCCGGAGGCGTACAAGACGCTGGCGCTGGTGGCGTATGACCGGGGCCAGTACCGCCTGGCGGAGCTGCTGATCATCAACGCGCGCAAGGTGGCGGACAAGGACCCCGCCATCCCCAACACGCTCGGGATGATCTACCTGAAGATGGAGGACCGTCCGCGCGCGCTCGCCCAGTTCCAGAAGGCCGTGGCGCTGGATGAGAACTTCGCCGCCGGGCACCTCAACCTGGGCGCGCTGGCGCTCTCCTACCGCGACTACGCGGGCGCGGAGCGCTCCTTCGTGAAGGCCCTGTCGCTGGAGCCGGAGGGCGTGGAGGGCCAGCTGTACCTGGCGTACGCGCTGGACGGCCAGAAGGGCCTGGATCCGAAGAAGGGCGTGGCCGCGGGCGAGGCGTTCGAGAAGGTGCTCGCGCGCCGCTCGGAGCAGCCGGAGGCCGTGTGCGGCGCGGGCTGGGCGTACGCGGCGGACCGCTCCGGCTTCGAGAAGGCCATCGCCTTCCTGGACCGCTGCAAGGAGCTGGGCGCCACGTCCCCGCAGGACAAGCAGCTCATCACCGCCAAGGTGCAGGGCCTGCAGACCATGCTCAAGACCCCGCCGACGCCGGCTCCCGCCGCCACGGCGGAAGGGGAGGGCGAGCCGAAGAAGGACGGCGCGGCCGCCATCGGGGGCGCGGGTTCGTCTTCATCCTCCATGATGAACCAGCTGCCCCAGGACACCGCCGCGCCCGACCCGGCCGCGGCGGCGGAGGGCGGCACCGAGCCGGCCCCCGAGGCGTCCGAAGCCGCTCCCGCAGCCCCGGGTCAGCCCGTGGACGGTCAAGCCGCCCCCGCGTCGCAGGCGGCTCCCTCGCCTGCCCCGACGCCCTGAAGAAAGAACAGTCGCCCGGGCTGGAAGAACGAGAACTTTCTTCCCCCCTCCAGGCCCCCAGGTGCAAGCGGCCGGGCGACTCCCTTAGAATCCAGGGACTTGGAGTTGGTGCGAGCCCTGCAATGGAAACCCAAGAGCGGGGCTACCGGAGACTGCACATGAAGCGACTGCTGGCATCGGTGGTGATGGTGGGAGTGCTGGGGGCGGCGGCCCCCGCCCTGGCGCAGGACTCGGTGAAGGTCATCCAGGAGGAGGACCGCACCGTGTACCGCAAGAAGACGGTGATCGATTTCACGGACGTGGCGGTGGAGGGCGAGCTCACCAAGCCGGAGGGCTCCTACGTCCTCAATCGCAAGAAGACGGACTTCCAAAGCCTCATCAAGGTCCGGGAGAACTTCGACCCGGAGTTGCAGAAGTCGACAGACAATCTTTAGGTCGTTTCAGGCGGCGTTGAACGTTTTCGGGACGGGAAGGGAAGAAGGAAGAACTTCATGGCGGCGGCGAGAAAAAACGGTTTGACGCTTCGGATTACGACTCCAGACGGCTCCATCCAGGAGACGGTTTCGGAGGCAGAGAGTGTCATCGTGGGGTCGGGCGCCCAGGCGGCGGTGAAGATTCAGGATCCGCGGGTCTCCAATCTCCATGTGATGCTCAAGGTGGACCACGATGGTTCGGTGACGGCCATCGACCTGGGCAGCGAAGGCGGCACCCAGGTCTCCGGGCAGAAGCTCGTCATTCCCACGGCGCTCAAGCCGGGTGACGTGTTGACGGTGGGGACCTCGCGGGTGGAGGTGCTCTTCGGTGACACGCCCCGGCCGGTGGCTCCGGCGGGCGCGGCGGTGGCGAAGCCCGGGGTGTTCCAGCAACTGCCCCCGTCGCGTCCGGTGATGCAGCCGGCGCAGCAGGCCTCGGTGGCCCCTCCGGTCCGGCGCGACGTCGCGCCTCCCCGGCCCCCGGTGCAGGCGGCGCCCGCCAACGTCGTGGGCACGGTCAGCACGCCGCGCTCCGCGCCGGTGGGGGCCATGGGCGCTTCGGTGGCCACGCACAACGTGGCGCCCACGCCGGTGTTCGGCCCCTCCGCGCCTCCGGGCATGGTGCGCAAGCCCACGCCCGCGTCGGTGGTGACGGCGAAGAAGCCGCAGCTGGCGGCGCATCTGCAGGACCCGCTGCCCCTGGACGCGCAGCCCACGCCGGAGGCGAAGGTCCTCCAGGTGGCGATGCTCTGGGGCGACCAGATGCTGGAGGTCCAGCACTTCAAGGACGGCGCCCCGGTCACCATTGGCGAAGGCAAGAAGAACGCCTTCCACGTCTTCGTGCCGCAGGTGGGCGCGCGGCACGTGCTGGCGGTGAGCAAGGGCGACAAGCTGGAGCTCAAGGCGCCGGTGGGCTCCGGCGTGTTCGTCACCAACAAGGGTGATGTCCGCACGAAGGACGCGCTGCGCGCCGCGGGTCAGCTCAACGCCGCCTCGGCGGAGCAGGAGCAGGTGTTCAACCTGGGCCTGCACGACCGCGCGGAGGTGTCGCTGGGCACCGTGGCGTTCGTGATGCGCTACGTGAAGCCGTCGCCGGCCATCCTGGCCACCTCGCTGTCGGACCGCGACTTCAGCTTCTTCAAGATCGCCGCCATCTGCATCCTGGCGTCGGCCGCGTTCGTCGCCGCGATGGTGCTCACGCCGCACTCGGAGACGCGCTCCGCGGACGACGTCTTCGCGTCCCAGCAGAGCGTGGCGAAGTTCCTCATCGCCCCGGAGAAGAAGGTGGAGGCGAAGAAGCTCCAGCTCTCCGGCGTGGAGGAGGGCGCCAAGGCGAAGGACGAAGAGGGCAAGTTCGGCAAGGAGGAGGCGAAGCAGGCGGAGGCCGCGCCTTCGAAGCCGGGCACCAACGTCGTCGACAAGAGCAAGAAGGAGAAGGACCGCCAGGTGGTGGGCAAGGTCGGCCTGCTGGGCGCGCTCAAGGGCATGAAGGGTGGCGCGTCGGACGTGTTCGGTCCGGGCGGCATCGGCACCGGCATCAACAACTCGCTGGGCGGCCTCAAGGGCGGCGCGGCCATGGGTGACGCGCAGGGCGTGGGCGGCCTGGGTTCGCGCGGCACCGGCAACGGCGGTGGCGGCACGGCGCTGGGCATCGGCGGGCTGGGGACGCAGGGCACGGGACGCGGCGTGGGCGGCTCGGGCGGCATCGACCTGGGTGGCCGTGGCAAGTCCGTGACCAAGGTGATTCCCGGCAAGACGACGGTGGTGGGCGGCCTGGACAAGGACGTCATCGCCAAGGTCATCCGGCGGCACCAGAACGAGATCAAGTACTGCTACGAGTCGGAGCTGAACAAGAACCCGTCGCTGGCGGGCAAGGTCGCGGTGGCCTTCACCATCGACCCGGCGGGCGCGGTGGCGGACGCCAACGTGTCGGAGACGACGCTGGGCAGCAACGCGGCGGAGAACTGCATGATCTCCCGCATCCGTCGCTGGAAGTTCCCGGAGCCAAAGGGCGGCGGCGTGGTGTCCGTGACGTACCCGTGGCTGTTCTCGCCGTCCGGCGCGGACGCTGAGGGGTAGCGGCACCCCGCCTCCGACGTCGGGCGGTTCGTGGACTGGAAGACCAAATGGCGTGGACGAAACGGTCCACGCCATTTTCATTTTTCCCCGCTGCCGTTTCGTGCGCGGCATCACTAGTGTCCGTGCGCCGCTCCAGGAGTGCGTGTGGGGCGAGGGGACAACCGTGACGGGAGGAGTCGTGAGGAAGTCGCTGCTGTTCGCCGCGCTCGCGCTGGCGACGCCGGCCCTGGGTGCCACCGTGCCGGAGGGCGTGCCGTTCGAGCCGCGCCGGGGGTTCTTCACCGAGACCGACGTCGGGGTGTTCTTCACGGTGGGCGGTGAGAACAACTACTCCAACGCGCAGTCGTACCTGCAATTGGGCATCGGCTATGACCTGACGGAGCGGCTTTCGCTGGGGGCGCACTTCGCGCTGGGCGCCTCCGCGCAGAACTGCTTCGCGGGCTACCTGCCGCAGTCCAACGTGTGCGCGCTGTCGGACAACTTCACCGTGGCCTTTGGCGACCTCACCGCCGCCTACCACGTGAGGCTGGCCAACCGCTTCTACCTGACGCCCAAGGTGGCGGCGGGCTACACGCGGTTGGATCCCACGCCGGTGGATCCGGACAAGGGTGACCCGGGCCGCTCCATCAACGCCCTCAACGCGGGCCTGGGCGTGGGCGTGGAGTACGCGACGTCCCTGGACCACTTCACCGTGGGGGCGGACCTGCTCGGGCGCTACATCATCGGGCCCAACATCATGACCTTCGCGGTGTTCCCCCGGGTGAAGTACACGTTCTAGGGGCCCGCGGCCCCCTGCGATTGACGGCGGACACCGGCCCGGACTCCAGGCCGGCTTCAGTCCCTGCCCGAAGGTGCGCACCGTGGACCGGTCCCCTCGCTGACCGCCCCGGATGTGCTCCATGGCTGGTGTCGTCCCTTCCCGTGCTGGCGCGCTCGCGCTGGTGCTGTCGGTGTCGTTGCTGTCCGTGCCGGCCTTCGCGCAAGGCCTCGCCTCCATCCCCTACGGAGACAGCTGCTGGGGCACCGGGACGGACGCGGATGGCGACGGGCTGAACGACGACTGCGAGTACCAGGTGGCGTCCGCCTTCATGCCGGCGCTCTGGATTGCCCAGGGGGAGCGGGGCGCGGGGCGCCGGCCGTACTTCGCGGTGAAGTCGCAGTCCTTCGCGCTGCGCACGCTGCGCATCTTCTACCTGGCCGCCTTCTACGAGGACCACGGCGTCCTGGGCGGCTTCCTGGACGCGCACGACGGCGACACCGAGTTCCAGGTGCTGGAGGTGCACTACTCCGACGGCCGCTGGCTGCTGGACTGGGCCTTCCTCTCCGCGCACCTGGAGACCGTGTGCGAGTCCTCCGCCTGGTACGGCTGGGCGCAGCTCGAATACGTGGCGGAGTCCCGGGGCGCGCCGCGCATCTACGCCGCCCAGGACAAGCACGGCTCGTACAACTCCGTGTCCACCTGCGACCGGGGCGGCTGCTACGTGGACGGCTGTTCGCAGGGGACCTCGGAGCTGTTGGATCCGGACAACCGGCTCGCGTCGCGCAACGTGGGCTCCACGGGCGCGCCGCTGATCAACGCCGTCACCTTCCGGGGACAGACGGAGCGGCTGCTGGACGACGTGGAGTTCAAGGGCTGGGACAACCGGTGGTACCGGCCCAACGCCACGCCCTACCGCGCCCGGTTGATCCGCTTCGGCTTCTAGCGCGCCATGGGGGTCCCTCCGTCCTCGAAGTCGTCGGGCCTGCGCCCGCGGACCCGCATGGTGCTCGCGGCTGGCGGCGCTTTCGCCGCGAGCCTGCTGCTCGCGGCGCTGGAGGCGACCCCGGTGGCCGGAGCCGGACCGGCCTCTCCGGGCCTGCCCGCCGCCCGCGTCCCACCGGCGCACGCCGTGCCCGGGCCGCAAGCCTCTGCCCCCGCGGCCAGGGCGCCCCCGGACGACGACGGGGGGACGCCGGAGGATGCCCGGCTCGCCAGCGCCCTGGGCGAGGTCTGGGAGCCCCTGGCCTCCACGGCCTTCATCGAGCACCTGGACACCGACCGCCCCTGGGCGTGCGCGGGTGGCACCGTCGGCGTCGTCGCGAGGGTGGGCGGCGCGCGTGAGCCCGACCTGGTGGAGCGCTGGGTGTGGCCCACGCCGGAGGGCCGCGCGGGGCTCCAGCCGGGTTCGGGGTTGGACTGGCGCGCGCCCGCCGTGCCGGGGCGCTACCCGGTGCGCTTCCAGCTCTGCCGCGACCTGGGAGGCCGCCGCGTCGGCGTGCTGGCCGAGCGCACCGTGCTGCTGGAGGTCCGGGACTGCGCGGCGGGGGCGGAGTCGCCGCTGCGCCTGGGGGCGCGACAGGACGGCCCGGCGACCTTCACCTTCGAGGTCCAGGGCCTGGAGGAGGCCGGGCCCGTCCGGGCGTACACCTGGGACCTGGGGGATGGCACCACGGAGGAGACGGAGGGCCCCATCCTCGAACACACCTACGCGGCGGAGCCCGCGGACGGCGCCATCCCCCGGCGCTTCACGGTGCGGGTGCACGCGAGGATGGAGTCCGGCGCGCCGCGCGCCATCACCGCCTTCGTGAGCGTCCGCCCGCTGGAGCGCCCGGAAGCGCCGCCCCGCGTGGCGCTGAAGGTGTCCCGTTGGCAGCCGGAGCGGGAGACCGGAGGCTGGCGCAGCGAGGTCTCCGTGCACGTCCCGGAGGGCGCGGAGGCCGTCACCTGGGCGGAGGTGGAGCGCATCCTCGTGGGCTGGGACGACCAGCGGCGGACGACCCGGATGCCCTGGGACCGCGCCCTGGGCGTGCAGGAGCTGCTGGGGCGCGGCGGCTTCCGGGCGGAGGTGGTGGTGGGCCCTGACGAAGCGACGCCGGACGTCAAGCAGGTGCTGGACGTCCTCCACGGCCGCGACGCGCGGGGCAGCGACGTGGTGGTGTCCTGGGCGTCGTTCAAGCAGGACGCGCCCTGAACGAAGCAGAGGCCGCCACCCGGGTGGGTGACGGCCTCCGAGGACTTCAGGCGCGACGAACGCGGTGCTTAGGCGTCGTTGCGCTCTTCGCGCTTGCGCTCACGCTCGGCGCGGTAGCGGTCGCCGTTGGCCAGCGCCTTCTTGCGCATGCGCACGGACTTGGGCGTCACCTCGACGAGCTCGTCGTCGGCGATCCACTCCAGGGCCTTCTCCAGCCCCATCTCGCGCGGCGGGACGAGGATGACGTTCTCGTCGCGGCCGGCGGCGCGGATGTTGGTGAGCTTCTTCTCGCGGCAGCAGTTGACGTTCAGCTCGGACGGGTGGGAGTGCTCGCCGATGATCATCCCCTCGTACACGGTGACGCCTTCGCTCACGAACAGCTGGCCACGCTCCTGGATGCTGAACAGGGCGTAGGGCACGGTGTCGCCCAGGCGGTCGGACACGATGGCGCCGTTGGCGCGCTTCGGGATGTAGCCGAACCACGGCTCGAAGCCGTCGAACTGGCTGCTCATGATGCCCTCACCGCGCGTGATGGTGAGGAACTCCGAGCGGAAGCCGATGAGGCCGCGCGCGGGGATGCGGAACTGGAGCCGGGTGCGGCCCGAGCCCAGCTGCTGCATGTCCGTCATGCGGCCCTTGCGGGGCCCCAGGCGCTCCGTCACCACGCCCACGCTCGTCTCCGGCACGTCGCAGAAGACCAGCTCCATGGGCTCGTGCAGCACGCCGTCCACGGTCTTGGTGATGGGCTCCGGGTTGGAGGCCGTCAGCTCGTAGCCTTCGCGGCGCATGTTCTCGATGATGACCGCCAGGGCGAGTTCGCCACGGCCCACCACGCGGAACGCGTCCGGCGTCGCGGTGTCCTCCACGCGCACGGCCACGTTGCGGTAGGCCTCGCGGTACAGGCGCTCACGCAGGTTGCGGGAGGTGACGAACTTGCCTTCCTTGCCCGCGAGCGGCCCGTCGTTGACCTTGAAGATCATCATCATCGTGGGCTCGTCCACGGTGATGCGCGGCAGGGCCACCGGCTTCTCCGCGTCGGCGATGGTGTCGCCGATGGAGATCTCCTCGATGCCCGCGATGGACACGATCTCGCCCGGGCCCGCGTCGGCGATTTCCACGCGCTTCAGGCCGGAGAAGCCGTACAGCTTCACGATCTTGCCCGGCTGCACCTTGCCGCCCTCGCGGACGACGCCGACAGGCATGTTGGCCGTGATGCGGCCCGCCTGCACGCGACCCACCGCCAGACGGCCGACGTAGTCGTCGTAGTCCAGGTTCGCCACCAGCAGCTGGAGCGTGGTCTGGTCCACCGGCGGCGCGGGCGGGGGCGGGATGTGCTTGATGATCGCGTCGTACAGGGGCTCCAGCGTCTTGCCCGGCACGTCCAGCGACGTGGAGGCCTGACCCTGGCGGGCGACCGTGTAGAGGACCGGCATCTCCAGCTGCTTATCGTCCGCGCCCAGGTCGATGTAGAGCGAGTAGACGAGGTCCAGCACTTCCTTGGCGCGGGCGTCCTGACGGTCGATCTTGTTGATGACCAGCACCGTCTTCAGGCCCATGGCCAGCGCCTTGGTGAGCACGAAGCGCGTCTGGGGCAGGGGACCTTCGGCTGCGTCCACCAGCAGGATGACGCCATCGACCAGGCGCAGACCGCGCTCCACCTCACCACCGAAGTCGGCGTGGCCCGGGGTGTCGATGATGTTGATCTGCATCCCCTTGTAGGAGACGGCAGTGTTCTTCGCGAGGATGGTGATGCCCTTCTCCCGCTCGAGGTCGTTCGAGTCCATCACGCGATCGGTGACGTGCTCGTTGGAGCGGAAAGTACCTGCTTGCCGGAGCAGGTGGTCGACGAGGGTGGTCTTCCCGTGGTCGACGTGGGCGACAATGGCGACGTTGCGGATGTTTTCGCGAGAGATCATGCGGACCGACTGACAGAAAAGAGGTGCGAAGAGACACGCCCAGAACGGGCTTTCTCAATCCCACCGGAACCCGGAAGGCGGGGGCTTATATGCCGGGGGCGTGCCGCCTGCAATGAAGGTGGATGTCCAGCGGCCAGACAAACGGGCCCACCCCGGCCGGTTCCCTATCCCACCTCTGGCCCGGATTCCCCGGTTTCCACGCCCAGCCGTTCGCGCAGGAAGCGCTCCACGCGCAGCTCTACCAGCCCTGGGACCTCCAAGGGGGCGGTGTGGGTGCCCTCGGAGATGGCCAGCAGTTCGGAGCCGGGGATGCGCTCGGCCATCTTCCGGGACAGCCAGCCGGGGGTGAAGCGGTCCTTCTCCCCGGCGACGACCAGGGTGGGCACGTCCACGTGCTCCAGGTGATCCCACGCGGTGTGGTTCGCCAGCGAGTCCAGGGTGCGCACGAAGACGACGGGGTCCATCCGGGCCAGGTGGGTGAAGTAGGGGGCCAGGTCGTTGCGCGCGATGAGGTCCGGGTTCATCTCCAGGCGGATGGCCAGCTGCACCACCAGCTCCGTGGTGAGCGCCCCGTGCACGATGCGCGCGGTGTGCAGCGGGAAGCGCTCCACCGCGCGGCGCAGGGTGGGGAAGAGGCGCTTGAGCAGGGTGGAGTCGTGGAAGGTGTCCAGCGGCATGCCGTAGCTGCCGCACACCAGCACCAGCCCCTGCACGCGCCGGGCATAGCGGCGGTGGAACTCCAGCGCCACCTGCACGCCCATGGAGTGGCCGAAGAGGACGGCCTTCTCCAGGCCCGCGGCGTCCATCACCCGCGCCATGTCGTCGCAGGTGTACGACATGCCGATGCGGGTGCGGTCCTCCGGCACGCTGCTCCTGCCGTGGCCCCGGTAGTGCCAGCGGAGCACCCGGTGGCGCCGGGCCAGGTAGGGCAGCAGGTACTTCCACGCGAAGCCGTCGCAGCCCAGGCCGTCGCACAGCACCATGCCCGGGGCGCCGTCGCCCCGGACCTGGAAGTAGAGGTCCGCGCCGTCGGGCACCCGCAGGGAGTCCTGGCGGAAGGAGGTCGCCTGCTTGTGGCCGGTGCTCACGCCTCCACCTCCTCTTCGGGCGCGTCGGTGAGTGCCTCGGGCAGGCCCTTGTCCAGCCCGTAGCGGGTGATCTTCAGGATGAGGTTGGAGCGGCTGATGCCCAGCTCGCGCGACAGCCGGCTCTTGTTGTTGCGCGTGCGCACCAGCCCCTGGTGGATCATCTCCTTCTCCAGGGACTCCACCGCCTCGTGCAGCTTCCCGTGCGCGCGCGGGGCGATGAAGGGCCCGCCGCCGGGGACGACGGTGTCGCGGATGCGGCTGGAGAGCAGCTCCGCGGGGATGACCTCCAGCTCGCCGCCCAGCACCAGCAGCCGCTCGATTTCATTCTCCAGCTCGCGGATGTTCCCCGGCCACGCGTACGCGCCCAGGATGCCCAGGGCCTCCGGGGCCAGCCCCCGCGCGCGCTGGCCCTCGCGGTGGTGCTTGCGCAGGAAGTGGTCGATGAGGACGGGCAGGTCGTCCTTGCGCTCGCGCAGGGGCGGCAGCTGCAGGCGGATGACGTTGATGCGGTAGTAGAGGTCCTCGCGGAACTCGCCCCGCTTGACCAGCTCGCCCAGGTCCTTGTGCGTGGCGGCGATGACGCGCACGTCCACCTCACGGGAATGCGTGCCGCCCACGGGCAGGAAGGTGCCCTCCTGGAGCACGCGCAAGAGCTTCACCTGGAGGGCGGGGGACATGTCGCCCACCTCGTCCAGGAAGAAGGTGCCCGTGTCGGCGACCTCGAAGAGGCCCTTCTTGTCCTTGAGCGCGCCGGTGAAGGCGCCGCGCGTGTGTCCGAAGAGGGCGCTCTCCAGCAGGTTGTCGTTGAAGGCGGAGCAGTTCTGCACGACGAACGGCTTGTCCTTGCGCGGGCCGTTGTGGTGGATGGCGCGCGCCACCAGCTCCTTGCCCGTGCCGGACTCGCCGTTGATGAGGACGGTGGAGTCGGAGTTGGCCACCTTCTCCATCAGGCGGAACACCTCGTTCATCGCGCCGGAGCGGCCGATGATCTTCTCGAAGCGGTAGCGGTTGGACAGCTCGGAGGCCATGGACTGGATGGTCTCCTCCTTGCGCGTGAGCTCCACCTCCTGGTTCGCGATCTCCGTCACCGCGAACTCCAGCAGGTCCGACAGCTTGCTCAGCTCCGAGCCATCCAGCACGGGAACGCGCTCCCAGGCGCCCGAAAGCTCCCCGAGCGCGGCCGGGGCGATGTCGCGCATCTTGTCCAGCAGCACCTGCCCGTCCCCGGGCGTCAGCGGCTGCCGGGCGAAGCCCTCCACGAAGAGGAAGCCCTCGTACTCGTTGCGGATGTAGAGCGGCGCGCCCACGATGGACAGGCGCAGGTGGCAGTCGTGCGACAGCGAGTGGCGCTGCTTCTTCGCCGCCTTGAACTTCTCGTGCAGCACCCGCACGGACTGGGCGCACCGCCGCATCCCCTCCCTCGAACCGAGCGAGTGGCGGCAGAAGTCGTTCGGCGGCGGGATGAAATCCCCGCGCTGCCAGTCGTGCACCACGCCGTTACGATCCGCGAACGACAGCTCCACCTGCCACCACTTGCGGATGACATCCCTCAACATGACAATGGTGTGCAGATTCTGATGCTTCTCGAAGTCCATCCCCGCGGGCCTCACCCTGTTGCCGATTCGGACAGTGGATCTACGGGGTTGTCTGAAATCAATCCAGCGGCACCTGTCCGATGACGGCGCTGATCGCGTACCCTGGGCTCCTGTGAGCGCACCCCCACATACACACGGCAGGCCTGGGCACGACCACTCGCACGACCACGACCATTCCCACCACGGGCATGGGCATGGTCACGGCCATTCGCACGGGCTCCGGAAGGGGGGGCTGGCGGAGGAGCGGCGCAAGGACCGCCGCCGGCTGCTGGCCGCGCTGGCGCTGACGGCGACCATCATGGTGGCGGAGGCGGTGGGCGGCTTCCTGACGAACTCGCTCGCGCTGCTCTCCGACGCCGGGCACATGCTGACGGACGTGTCGGCGATGGTGCTGAGCCTGCTGGCGCTGTGGTTCGCCGGGCGGCCCGCGGACCTGAAGAAGACCTACGGCTACTACCGGATGGAGATATTGAGCGCGCTGCTCAACGGGGTGCTGCTGCTGGTCATCACCATCTTCATCCTGATGGAGGCCTGGGAGCGGCTGCGCACGCCGGCCCCGGTGGCGCTGGGGCCCATGGCCATCGTCGCGGGCGTGGGCCTGGTGGCGAACCTGGCGGCGCTGGGCTTCCTGCACCAGACGCACTCCATGAACGTGAGAGGCGCGTTCCTGCACGTCCTGGGCGACACGCTGTCGTCGGTGGGCGTGCTGGTGGGCGCGGGCATCATGTGGTGGACGGGCTGGTACGGCGTCGACCCCATCATCTCCGTGCTCATCTCCATCATCATCGTCGTGGGCGCGCTCCGGCTGGTGAAGGACGCGGTGGACGTGCTGCTGGAGGCGGTGCCCGCGCACGTGGACCTGGAGCAGGTGCGCGAGCTCATGGGCAAGGTGCAGGGGGTGCAGGGGGTGCACGACCTGCACGTGTGGACCATCTCCAGCGGGATGTACGCGCTGTCGGCGCACCTGGTGGTGGCGGACCCGATGGTCTGCAACAACGACGACATCCTGTCCGCGGTGAAGCACGACCTGTTCGACCGCTTCGGCATCGACCACACCACCATCCAGATCGAGAGCGAGGCCTACGCCCATCTGGGCGAGGTGCACTGAGCACCCTTGCGAAAGCAGGGCAGGGCGGGGATCCTCGGCGGCTCCTATGAGCGTGCTGGACAAGGTGTTGTCGCTGCGGCCGGGCAACGTGGTGGCGCGGATGGGCCCGGGCTCCCGGGTGCCCGTGTTGGATCCCCGTGAGCTGCTGCGGGCGCTGGAGTCCACGCCGGCCGCGCTGCCCTGCCTCCCGGTGCCGTCCAAGGGGATGCTGCCGGGCCTGCTGCGCGCGGCGCGGGTGGAGGACGCGGTGCTGGGGCTCGCCTGTCCGCACCCGCTGGCGGACCGGGGGGCGCCGGAGCGCTTCGTGGCGGCGGTGCGCGCGGCCGCCGTGGAGGCCGAGCACACCCGGCCCCTGTTCCTCCAGGCCGGCCCCGTGCGGGTGACGTCCACGGACGCGGACGTCCTGGACGCGATGCAGGAGGGGCTCTTCCGCGTGGTGGACGCGGGCTTCGCGCTGGTGTCGCTGGAGCTGTCGCGCCTCACGACCTACGAAGCGGTGGAGGCGGTGAACGCGCTGGTGGGCCCGCTCATGGAGCGCGAGCTGTCGCTGGAGCTGTCCGCGCCCCAGGCCCCGGCGGGCGCCGGGCTGCTGGACGCGTGCGGCACGCTGCTGGAGGGGCTCTCGCAGTGGAAGGTGCCGCTGCGCTTCTTGCGCGTGTCGGAGGCGCAGCTGGGCGACGGCGACCTGGACGTGGGGCTCCTGAGGCAGGTGGTGGAGCTGGCCCACGCCCGGGGCGTGGCGGTGACGGTGGGGGACCTGTCGGCGGGCGCGCCGCGCGGGCTGTCCAGCTACGTGGCCGCGGGCGTGCGCAAGGTGGACTGCGGGGGCCCGTTCGGTCCGCTGGCGCTGCGCGCGTGGCCGCCGGAGGCGCGGGCGCAGGTGGGGGCCCGGGCCCAGGCGGCGGGCATGCCGGCCGGGGAGCTGCTGTCCATGGTGGAGGAGGGCCTGCCGCCCCTGACGCCCACCGCGCGGGAGACGCTGGAGGCGCTGGCCTTCGCGGAGGCCACGGAGGTGCTGGCGGCGCTGGGGGCCCGGCGCTCGGCGACGCACGCGATGACGTTCCTCGCGAAGGCGGGCGGCGACCTGGGCTAGAAGGCGCCCATGCGCATCGTGGCAGGCAGCGCGAAGGGCCGGGCCCTGCAGGGTCCCAAGCCGTCGTCCGCACACATCCGCCCCACGGCGGACCGTGTGCGTGAAACCCTCTTCAACATGCTGGGCCAGTTCCTGGACGGGCAGGCGGTGCTGGACCTGTACGCGGGCACCGGGGCGCTGGGGCTGGAGGCCCTGTCGCGCGGGGCCGGGCGGGTGGTGCTGGTGGACCAGGACCGCGAGGCCCAGGGCCTGTGCAAGCTGAACACCGACGCGCTGGGCTTCGCCGCCCAGGTGTCCATCCTGGCGCAGCCGGTGGCCCGGGCCCTGGAGACGCTGGGAAAGAAGGGCGAGCGCTTCGAGCTCGTCTTCGCGGATCCCCCCTACGCGGCGCGCGTCGTCCCCACGCTCCTGGAGGCCCTGGCGGCGTCCTCCGTGGTGTCCCCCGGCGGCACGGTGGTGGTGGAGCACGACAAGCGGGAGGAGGCCCCGGAGGCCCACGCCGGCTTCACCCGGGACGACCAGCGCCGGTTCGGGGACACCCTGGTGAGCTTCTACCGGGCCCCGTGACGGGCGCTTGACCGGCCCCCTGGGCCCGCCGAGACTTCCCGGTACCCATGCCGGTTGCCATCTATCCTGGTTCGTTTGATCCGCTCACCAACGGGCACCTGAGCCTCATCCAGCGCAGCCTGAAGATGTTCGACCGGCTCATCGTCGCCATCGCGGTGAACCCGAAGAAGACCCCCCTGTTCAGCCAGGAGGAGCGCATCGAGCTCATCCGCGACGCGGTGAAGGACAGCCGCGTGGAGGTGGACGCCTTCCACGGGCTGCTCGTGGACTACGTGCACCAGCGCCAGGTGGGCGTCGTCATCCGCGGGCTGCGGGCGGTGTCGGACTTCGAATACGAATTCCAGCTCGCCAACATGAACCGCAAGCTGGCCCCGGACATCGACACCGTCTTCATGATGACGGGCGAGGACTACTTCTACATCTCCTCGCAGCTCGTCCGGGAGGTCGCCTCCTTCGGGGGGAACGTGGAAGGGCTCGTCCCCCCGAACGTGTACGCCGGGCTCAAGAAGAAGTTCGGCCCCAAGGCCTGAGCGGCGCGCCGCCCGGGGCCTCGGCCGGGAACCCAACGGCCACCGGGCAACGCAGCCCGCCCCATGGGCCTTGTCGCTCCTGGGACTTCCGCGCTAGGCACTGGCGACATGAAACTCGCCAGCCGGCTGCATGCCATCAAGCCCTCCGCCACCCTGGCCCTCAACGCGCGCGCGAAGGCGCTCGCCGCGAAGGGCGAGGACGTCGTCGTGCTCGCCGCGGGTGAGCCGGACTACGACACGCCGGAGTTCGTGAAGCAGGCGGCCATCGACGCCATCCGCACGGGCTTCACCAAGTACACCGCCACCGCGGGCATGCCGGAGCTGCGCGAGGCCATCTGCCGCAAGTTGGAGAAGGACAACGGGCTGAAGTACGCCCCGGACCAGGTGGTGGTGACGGCCGGGGGCAAGCAGTCGCTCTACAACTGCTTCCAGGCCCTGCTGGATGAAGGCGATGAGGTCCTCATCTTCTCGCCGTACTGGGTGAGCTACCCGGACATGGTGCACCTGGCGGGCGGCACGCCCGTCTTCGTCCCCACGCGCGAGGAGGACGGCTACGCGCCGGACCCGGAGGCCATCCGCCGCGCGCTCACGCCGCGCACGCGCGCCGTCGTGCTCAACAGCCCGGCCAACCCCACCGGCGCGGTGTATTCGCGCGCCACGCTGGAGGGCATCGCGGACGCGGTGCGGGGCCATGACTGCCTCCTCATCACCGACGACATGTACGAGAAGCTCCTCTACACGGGGGAGTTCCTCAACATCGGCAACGTGGCGCCGGACCTGGTGCCCCGGCTCGTCGTGTCCAACGGCCTGTCCAAGTCCTACGCGATGACGGGCTGGCGGCTGGGCTACGCGGCGGGGCCCAAGGCGCTCATCTCCGCCATGCAGATGGTGCAGGACCAGTCCACGTCCAACGCGTCCTCCATCACCCAGAAGGCGGCGCTGGCGGCGCTCAACGGCCCGTCGGACACCATCGCCGCCATGGTGAACGAGTACCGCGAGCGCCGCGACCTGTTCGTGGGAGGGCTCAACGCCATCGACGGCATCCGCTGCCGGCTGCCCGAAGGCGCCTTCTACGCGATGGCGGACGTGCGGGGCCTGCTGGGCCGCACGTACAAGGGCACGACGCTCACCACCTCCCTCCAGCTCTCCGAGGCGCTGCTCAACGACTTCCTCGTGGCCGCGGTGCCGGGGGATCCGTTCGGCGCGCCCGGCTACATCCGGATGAGCTTCGTCACCTCGCGCGAGGTGCTCCAGAAGGGCCTGAAGCGCCTGCGCGAATTCGTCGCCGCGCTGAGCTGAAAAGTCGCGTGGGAGTGTGAATTTCCCGTGGGGCCTCACGTCATGGGGCTCGCGCGCCGCACTCGTGAGTCGGTTGCACTCGCAGGCGGCGGCATCCGTGCGCAGGCCCGGTGCGCACTCAACAGGGAAGAACACTCACATGGACACGAATCGAAGAGGGGCGCTGAGCGCGCTCGTGGTGGCCATGGCATTGGCGGTCCTCCCGGCGTGCGACCCGGACGCGGAGAAGGAGCCGGAGCCTGCCCCCGAAAACCGCAAGGGACGCATCACCGGGACGGTCCAGATGGAGGACGGCGCGTCCCCCGCGGGCGTGGAGATCCACCTTCAAGAAACCGATGCCCGCCTCACGACGAGCGCCCAGGGGACGTTCGCCTTCGAGGAGTTGGACTCCGGTGCCTACACGTTCGTGATCTCGAAGACGGGTTATCGGTCGCTGCGGAGAACGGTGGACCTGGAGGCGAGGAAGACCGTTGTCATGGCCATCGAGATGGATCCTGGCGCGGCCACGACCCGCGTCTCCGGCACCATCACGCTGGAAGGCGCGAGCTCGCATGAGGGCATCACCGTCTCCCTCAAGGACACGGCGTTCACCACCACCACGAACGCCCAGGGCGGCTTCGTCCTGGAAGGGGTGGAGATCGGGAGCTACACGCTCGTGGCCTCGAAGGAGGGCTACGCGAGCGAGGAGACCTACGTCGGCGTGCTGGGCTCTCCCAGGACCGTGAACCTCACGCTGGGGCGCCCTTAGGGCCTCATCGGGGGCAGGGGGGCGCCGGACTCATCAGGCCTGGCGCCCCTTCTTCGCGTCAGTCGGTGTAGGCGAAGGCCTGCCAGCGCAGGTCGGAGCCGTTGCGGAAGAGGAAGATGGCCGCGTGGCCGGAGAGGTTGCCCACGGCGGCCCACGTGTCCTTGAGCGCGCGCGGATCCAGCCCCAGGCGCGCGGGGGGCTTGCCGTACTTCTTCTCCATCTCCGTGAGGGGCAGCACTTCGATGTCGTAGAGCGTGACCAGGTCGGTGCGCCGGGCGCGCAGCTGCTTCACCCACGTCTGCACCAGCTCCTCGGGCGTGTTGAAGCGCTTGTCCTCCAACTGGAAGGGATACGTCAGCTCCGCGGACGCGGTCCGCACGTCCCCCGTCAGCAGGCTCTGGAAGAGGAAGCGCGCCTCGTCACGGATCATCGAACGCGCGTGCCCTTCGGGCGTCAGCTCGTCATCGGCGGGGAGCGCGGCCTCGCGGGCCGGGGCCGGGGTTGGCGGGCGCGCGGCAGGGGGAGGGGGCGCGGCGGGGGCCGGCGGCGCGGCTGCCCTGCGGGGCCTGGGAGGCGCGGGCGTGGGCGCCGGGGTCGCCTCCGTGGGGGCGGGGGGCGCCGCCACCGGCTCCGCGGCGGCAGGCTCGGGCGTGGGCGCCGGGGCCGGGGCTTCGGGGGCGGGCGTGGCGGGAGCGGTGTCCTGGGCGAAGGCAGGCGCGGAGACGAGGACGAGCAGGGCCAGGGACGACCAGCGACGCATGGGACCTCCGGAAAAAGTGCGCGGCAGCGTAGCAGAGGACCTGGGGGCGCAGGACCTGCGAGCGGGCGGGCGGTGGGAGGGATCCTCGCACGGGACAACGCACCGCGTGCATGTCGGGACGGAGGTTGGTATGGGGGGCGCCCGATGCCCAAGCGTACCGATATCCGGAAGGTTCTCGTGATTGGCTCGGGCCCGATTGTCATCGGGCAGGCCGTCGAGTTCGACTACTCAGGCACCCAGGCGATCAAGGCGCTTCGGGACGAGGGCGTGGAGGTGGTGCTGCTCAACAGCAACCCCGCCACGGTGATGACGGACCCAGAGTTCGCGCACCGCACCTACATTGAACCCATCACCGTGGAGGCGGCGGAGAAGATCCTCGCCGCCGAGCGTCCGGACTCCCTGCTGCCGACCATGGGCGGGCAGACGGCGCTCAACCTGGCCAAGGCGCTGGCGGAGCGGGGCATCCTGGAGAAGTACGGGGTGCGCCTCATCGGCGCGTCGCTGGACGCCATCAACAAGGCGGAGGACCGTCAGCTCTTCAAGGCGGCCATGCAGAAGATTGGCGTGGCGCTGCCCCGGAGCGGCTACGCGACGACGCTGACGGACGCGATGGCGCTGGTGGAGGACATCGGCTTCCCGGCCATCATCCGGCCCTCGTTCACGCTGGGCGGCACGGGCGGCGGCATCGCGTACAACCGCGAGGAGTTCGAGGCCATCTGCCGCTCGGGCCTCAAGGCGAGCCCCACCTCCACCATCCTCGTGGAGGAGAGCGTGCTCGGGTGGAAGGAGTACGAGCTGGAGGTGGTCCGCGACTCGGCGGACAACGTCATCATCATCTGCTCCATCGAGAACCTGGATCCGATGGGCGTGCACACCGGCGACTCCATCACGGTGGCGCCGGCGCAGACGCTGACGGACCGCGAGTACCAGCGCATGCGGCAGGCGTCGCTGGCCATCATCCGCGAGATCGGCGTGGAGACGGGCGGCTCCAACATCCAGTTCGGCATCCATCCGCAGGACGGCCGCATGGTCGTCATCGAGATGAACCCGCGCGTCTCGCGCTCCAGCGCGCTGGCGTCCAAGGCGACGGGCTACCCCATCGCGAAGATCGCCGCGAAGCTGGCGCTGGGCTACACGCTGGACGAATTGCGCAACGACATCACCCGGGACACGCCGGCCTCCTTCGAGCCGACGCTGGACTACGTGGTGGTGAAGGTGCCGCGCTTCAACTTCGAGAAGTTCCCCAAGGCGGACCGCACGCTGACGACGAGCATGCGCTCCGTGGGCGAGGTGATGGCCATTGGCCGCACCTTCCCCGAGGCGTACATGAAGGCGCTGCGCTCCATGGAGCTGGGGCGCGTGGGCCTGGAGTCGCCGGACCTGCCCTCGGAGAAGGAGGAGCGGGAGAAGGTGCTGCGCGAGGGCCTGCGCGTGCCCCGGCCGGAGCGGCCGTGGTTCGTGTCGCAGGCGTTCCGCGAGGGCCTGACGGTGGAGCAGGTGCACCAGCTGTCCGCCATCGACCCGTGGTTCCTGCGCCACATCGAGGCGCTGGTGCACGAGGCGCAGATGCTGGCGGACCACGGCCGGTTGGATCAGCTCCCGGACGACGTGCTCCGGCAGGCGAAGTCGCACGGCTTCTCCGACAAGTACCTGGGCAACCTGCTGGGCTACCCGGAGGCGGAGGTGCGGGCGCACCGGCACGCGCGCGGCATCCGGCCGGTGTTCAAGCGGGTGGACACCTGCGCCGCGGAGTTCGAGGCGTACACGCCCTATCTGTACTCCACCTACGAGGAGGAGGACGAGGCGCCGCCCACGGACCGGCAGAAGGTGCTGATTCTTGGCAGCGGCCCCATCCGCATCGGGCAGGGCATCGAGTTCGACTACGCGTGCGTGCACGCGGCCTTCGCGCTGCGCGAGGCCGGGTACGAGACGGTGATGGTCAACTGCAACCCGGAGACGGTGTCCACGGACTACGACACGTCGGACCGCCTCTACTTCGAGCCGCTGACGATCGAGGACGTGCTGGAGGTGTCCCAGCGCGAGAAGCCGGTGGGCGCCATCGTGCAGTTCGGCGGACAGACGCCGCTGCGTTTGAGCGTGCCGCTGGAGCAGGCGGGGCTGCCAATCCTGGGCACGTCTCCGGACGCCATCGACCGGGCGGAGGACCGCGAGAAGTTCTCCAAGCTGATTGAGAAGCTGGGCCTGACGCAGCCGGAGAACGGGGTGGCGCGCAGCCACGCGGAGGCGTTCAAGGTGGCCGAGCGCATCGGCTATCCGGTGATGGTGCGGCCGTCGTACGTGCTGGGCGGACGGGCGATGGAGACGGTGTACGACGCGGCCAGCCTGGAGCGCTACATGCGCGAGGCGGTGAGCGCGTCACCGGAGCACCCGGTGTTGATTGATCGCTTCCTGAAGGACGCCATCGAGGTGGACCTGGATCTCGTGGCGGACCGCACGGGGCAGGTGCTGATTGGCGGCGTGTTGGAGCACATCCAGGAGGCGGGGGTGCACTCGGGTGACGCGGCGGCGACGCTGCCGCCGCACTCGCTGTCGCCGGACCTGGTGGAGCGGATGAAGGACCAGGCCATCTCCATGGCGAAGGAGCTGGGGGTGGTGGGGCTGATGAACGTGCAGTTCGCCATCCAGGGAAAGACCATCTACATCCTGGAAGTGAACCCGCGCGCCAGCCGCACGGTGCCGTTCATCTCCAAGGCGACGGGCGTGCCGCTCGCGAAGATCGCCGCGCTCTGCATGGTGGGCAAGACGCTGAAGGAGCTGGGCCGCACGGAGGAGACGGAGTTCAAGCACGTCGCGGTGAAGGAGAGCGTCTTCCCGTTCGCGCGCTTCGCCGGGGTGGATGTGATTTTGGGCCCGGAGATGAAGTCCACGGGCGAGGTCATGGGCATCGCGGACGACTACGCGTCGGCGTTCGCCAAGAGCCAGCTCGCGGCCGGGGTGAAGCTGCCCAAGGCGGGGCGGGTGTTCATCTCCGTGAAGGACGAGGACAAGCCGGCGGTGGTGGACCTGGCCAAGCGCCTGCGCGCCATGGGGTTCACGCTGACGTCCACGTCCGGCACGCACGGCTACCTGCGGACGAAGGGCATCGAGTCCCAGCTGGTGCAGAAGGTGAAGGAGGGCCGGCCGAACATCGTCGACAAGATCGTCGACGGGGAGATCGTGCTGGTCATCAACACCACCTTCGGCAAGCAGGAGATCAGCGACAGCTTCTCCATCCGGCGTGAGTCGTTGATGCACTCGGTGCCGTACTACACGACGGTGCAGGCGGCGCGCATGGCGGTGGGCGCGCTGGAGTCGCTGAAGCGTTCGGACCTCGCGGTGAAGCCGTTGCAGGAGTACCTGTACGGCGAGAAGGGCATCCCGCCGGGCGGTCGTCGGTAGGGCAGGACAGGGCAGGGCTTGCAACCCCCTGAAATCCCGAGGGGGTTGCAAAGCATTGGAATTCTGGTAGTTCGTAGCGCCTCGCAGTTGCTGTGCTCCCCTTACATCGAGTCCGCTACCGGGGTCTGAAACCTCTCACCAGGGGTTTGTCCTCAGGGCGTTCGCTTCAACGACCGAGAAGGGGCTGCCACCTCATCCGAGGGGGCTCCTTTCCATCCACTTTGACTGACCAAGGCACACACGCCCCCGTGCGTGTGCGGCCAGGGGGAGACGTGCGCATGATGAGCATTGGAAGAGGTGTGTCCCGTCGTGTCTGGCGAAGGGCGTGGAGCGCGTGTCTGTGCACGCTGGCCCTGGCGTGCGTGCCGCAGGGGGAGCCGCCGGTCGTTCCCCCGGCTGAAGCCAACACAGACGTCAAGGTCGTGACGGAGTGGCGTCCCAAGCCAGTCGCCAGGGACGCCCCCAAGCTCGCGGTGGGCGAGTCCTGCGTCGAGGGCGGGGACAGCTCCTGTGAGAGCGGCCGGTGCGTGCATGCCCCAGGCGCCGGGCTGGGGCAGGGCTACTTCTGCACGCGGTACTGCACCCAGACCCCTGAATGCCCGGCGGGGTGGCCGTGCGTGAAGTTGGTGCCTGGCGTGGATGAGGGGCTGTGTCAGCCGCGGGCAGAGCGCCATGAGTGAGTTTCGAGGGGGAGGCAACGTGGAAGACGCTGAAGGACAAGACACGACGGGCAGGGTGGGCATGAAGAAGCGATGGAACCGGGGGGCCGTCCGGGGATTGGCGGTCAGCGGTCTCCTGCTGGTGGGGCTGGGCGTGGCATGGGCGTCGGGGACCCTGACGACCGAGGAATTGCAGCAGCGCGTGGATCAAGCGCCGCTCAGCCCCGCGCCACCGCTCGGCGGGCCCGGGAGCGCGGGCGTCTCCTCGAGCGCCCCCGTGCCCGTGGGATCGCTCCGTCCGACCTATTCCGAGACGGACTACAGCCTGACGTCGGCGATTGGTGATTTCGCGTTCACGCGTACCTTCAGTGCGTCGACACAGGCGAATGTCCTGGGGATCCCGGGACAGAGGATGCTCACGCCGTTCGGACGCGTCATGAATTCAAATGGGACGTCCACCGCCTATCGATGGACGCACAACCTCTACAGTTATGTCCTGATTGGAACGGATTGGGCCAAGGACCCATCCGGGACGTACACCGAAATCACCCCTTTCTGTGATGTGGTTGCGCCGTCGGGCACGAAGATGCACTTCAGTCCGTGCGATGGAGATTCCCTTTCGGTGGGTGCTTTCGCGACCTCCAGCAGGGATCAAAACGTCAAGCTTCGCTGGGACGGTGACGGCTTCACGCTCTTCAGTCCGGAAGGGCGCTTCCGCTACACCCACAAGGCCAGCGTCGGAGGCAGGTCGCGGCCCGCCCTACCCTATCGGCTCTGGGGCTTCGCCTATTTCCTGACCGAGATAGAGCCCACGAGCTACGGGAATCCGGTGGCGCAGGTGGGGGCGGCGGGCCGACGCCTCATTGCCTCGCTGCAATATCATACGGAGATACCCGCCGGCTGCTCGGTGCCGTCGACGACCTACGTCAAGCACTCGCAGATGGTCCAATACGCCAGCCTGTCGAATGGCTCTCGGCTTGCCTTCACCTATGCCAGCCGCCCCACGCAGGACACGAGCCTGTCATCCACCCACGAGTGCGTCCTGGACAGGGTCGACCTGGAGGAAGGAACGTCAGGGACGGGGCAAGGGACTCGCAATGTCGTGACGTATGACTACGGGAAGTACGACGAAAACGGCCAGATTGTCTCCACTCCGGCCGGCATGTTGAGCGGCGCTCGTTTCTATGTTGGAAACGCCCAGAACGTCCCTACCGGCGCGGAAGCTCCGGTGCCGCCACAGATGACCTACAGCTGGGTCGACAATGAGGCGCTGGGGACCGTGCGCTGGAAGATCTTCCGGGATGGTGTCCTGGTCACCAACAAGACGTTGCACCGGGCGAACTTCTACGTCCTCAAGGATGAGAACGATTGGACCTGGCAGGCCGTCACGGCGTCTCTCTATGGCACGGGATTCTACTGTGGGCCTGGCGTGCTGACCGGGACGTGTGCTGGGCAGCAGTGGCAGAATTTTAGTGAACCTGCCAGTGCGGGAGATGGTTACAGGCAAGTCTCGACGATGCTGACGCGTTCATTCGTCGCCTCGGAGTCAAGATCGCATGGCGTCGAGACGACGGGCGCGGTGGTGAAGTGCGGGACGGAGGGGGTCAACAACGACGGTGACTGCAAGGGCGTAGGTATCAGTCTGGAGGCGCAGCAGTCCCGCTCCTGGAAAAGCATTGAGCTACCGGTCCAATCCACGCTCAACGTCGTACCGGAACGCTTTGTCGCGATGGCGAAGACCCAGCGTGATTCAAGAAATGCCTACTCCGTCTACACCAACAAGCTTGCGAAGAGGGGCGACAGCGATGCGGAGCATGTCCCATGGCAGGATTTCAACTTCTTCATGCCTCCGGGGGAACTCAAGCAGGCTGATTTCGGGGCCCTGGATGCAAATGGCGCCGGTGCGCTGCTCACGAAAGCCTATTCCTATGAATACGGTCGTGCGGGGACGAGCCCTGCCTATGAGCAGTTGCTGAAGACGGAATCCGCGACGTCCGCCGTGGCCAGCCGGGTGGGGGCGGGGGCTCAGGCAACCTGGACGTATCAATACGAACCCACGACGAACCGGCTGATGGCCAAGGTGCGCAGTGGCTACACGAGGGAGTTCACGACCAGCTTCGGCGCTCTGGTTCCGAAGCATCAGGCGGTCTTCTATCGTACCCATCGCTCGTGCGCGGGTGAGACAGCAGCCCAGGCGGATCCCCAGGCACGCGTCGTTGAGGTCGAAGGACCGTGTTGGGTCACGGGACCGGGCGCGACGTCCTGCAGTGGCCCGTCTCCTGTTAGGCACTACTTCTACGGGGCGGCGAACGCGACGAATGGCCAGCAACAACACCTGATCCGTAAGCGCGTCTACGCGTCATTCGTGAGCCATGGCTGGTCGCCCAGATGCCAGCACAATCAGTTCCTTGACACCACCTACGACGCCTATGATGAGCAGGGACGGCTGCTCAAGACGACCGACCCGGCTGGGGTCCAGACCGTCCTGTCCTACAGCTCAGGGAAGCTGGTTCGCAAGACGGTGAAGGCCGGTACCTTGCCGGACCTCATCACGGACTACGGTTATGACAACGGCACCACACATGGTGACTACGTACGCCATCCGGACGGTCGCTACGAAGTGCACTGCTATCGAACGGGAACGAACGGCGCCTGCGTTGGCGGGACACTGAAAGACAAGCTGCAGTGGAAGGCAACCGCCGCCTCTGCCAGCGGCGCGAATTACAGCGAGCGGGTGAACTACTTCTACCGCTTGGGCCGCCTCATCAAGGAGGAGACACTGGCGGCGGGAGGCATCGTCCGTGCCCGTAGGACCTATGATGCTGATCCGCTGGGCCGTCCCACGTATCAGGGAATTGGAGAGCAGTGGGGCGAGGGGGCGAGCTCGAACTCCACCTATTCCTCGACGAACCTCTTCGATACCGAGGACAACCGGATTCGCGAGGGGTTGCCATACCTCGCCAGTCTTGGTCGTCCGGCTGCATTCTGCGGCGGCTTCAATACGACGACGGGGGCGCTCAACAGTCTACCGCCCGAGTGCCGCTCATTCGAGTACGACAGGCTCAACCGGCTGGTGTCGATGTTGGAAGCGGCGGGTCCGACGGGAGGAATCGCGGCTTCGGCGACCCACATCGCCTATGACGAAGCGGGCAACGTCAAGGGAATCAAGCAGGGGTGTGCCCCCGGGACCACGATGGCCAGCTGTGCCAACCAACCGGCCGTGGAGTACCTCCACGATGACTTTGGCAACCTGCTGGTAGTCACGGCTCCGTGGGGAGTAACCCTGCCGTCAGGACCTGGCGTCACCTGGTTTGCCTATGACGCGGTAGGAAATCCCATCGCCAAGCAGACGTCGGAGATGGGGCAGAGCGCGAGCTGGATGGCCTACCAGTACGATGCCCTTGGACGCATCCTCATGGCCGACGCCCGCCGGGGGGATCAGACCGAACGCTTCTTCCGGACTTGGTTCGAGGACCCGCTCCCTCCACTCCCCAATGGCTGTCCCGCAATGTACCCTGGAAAGCCGCACTACACGGTGGATTCCTTCGGCGCGACCTGGTTCGAGTACGATGCCTTTGGACGCGTGACGGCGAAGTACCGGGTTCGGGGAGCAGAGACAGAGCCTCCATCCCGCGCATGTAATACCTCACCCTATTTCTCTGGAAAGGACAGCCCGAACCATTTCTTCAGCTATGATTCCGTGGGTCGGCTCGTAGGCGAGGTCTACCCCTACGGCCGGGGAATCGAATACCGGTACTATCCGTCCTTCACGGGGATGTCCCACCGTGTCAGCGATATCCACGTGGCGCATCTGTATCCCGATGGCACGTCGAGCAATGACCCCCTGATTACTTCGGTGGAGTGGGAACCCTACGGAGGGTTGAAAGCATACAAGGTCCATTCGCGAGGAGAGGCAGGAGTACCGCCGTCCGCGCAGGTTCGCTACCACCAAGGTGGAACCAATGTCGGGATGGTGGATTGCTCCTCTTCGTCCTTTACCCAGGCCGTTGACAGCGCAGGAGTTCCTTTCGGGCGGCTCTCTGGAATGAGTGTGAGCCGTGTGACCACCGGAGACGTGTTCAAGCGTGCCTACCGGTACAAGGCGGATCAGCTTGAGGGAGAGCAGACCTGCATCCTCCAGACTTCCAGTACGGATCACCCCACGATGCAGGAGTACAGAGGGCCATCTGGAGAGCCTGGCTATGACGCGCGCCTTCAGCTGGGCCGGGTGACGAACCGGCATGAGAATGGCGGATGGATGGTGACCGACCGGACGATCTCCTACGCCTACGACGTGCGCGGGAACCGGACGAGCGAAACCCAGAATGGCTTCACAGTGCAGTCGGAGTACGCCAACTCCTTCCCTCGGGTCGACCAGCTCTCCAAGCGTAACTTCTCGGCCCCCGTCTGTCAGCCGGGCCAACTGGGATGTCTGCCCTACGGAATCACGACGAAATACTGGCATGATCTGGCGGGGCGCATGACCAATGCGGACTGGTATCTCAGCCCGACCTCGACCCAGTCGTATTACAGTCTGTGGCTCCATGCCGCACCGCTCTCGCCCCTGGACCTGGGAGCCGTCTACCGCCAGGTGGGCACCAATCAGGAGGGAGGGCCGGGTAGCAACTCCGAGTACCTCTATGATGCTGGAGGCCGGCGCCGTCTGAAGCGCACCTGGGATGGGCGGGAGGATGAGTACTTCTATTCGGGGACGCAGTTGCTCGTGGATGTGGGGTACACTGCTGCCAATCCGTACACGACCGACTACGTCCTGGACGAATATGTGTGGTTGGATGGTCGGCCGGTCGCGCTCGTCAAGTCGCGCTTTGCTCACTCGTCATTCCTGCGAGTCGCGGACAACACCCAGGATTGCTCGCGCTTCGGTGTGGAGTCCGACGTCCCCTGTGGAACCTACTTTCCGGTGACGGATGGACTGGGCAAGCCGGTCTTGTTGCTGGATTCGCGTGGTCGGATCAGTGGAACGGGAGACTACGAGCCCTTCGGCCACGTGAACCGGGTGGCTCACTTCGCCGCGTCGCGTGACAATTTCAGTTACCCTATCGCCACCCTGCGCGCGCCGTCGAGCCCGGAGCTCGTGACCCAGGTCCGAGTCCGCTTTGAATGGGTGGAAGCCCATGGCCAGGCACGCGTGTACCTCACGGATGCGCAGAGGGTGAAGCTGCCGGGTGCCAAACTTTGGGATGGGGTCCTGTATGGCGGCGCCATGGGGCGGCCTGTCACCCCGGGGTGGGTGACGACTCCTTCGGATGGAACCTTCTATGTGCGGATGGGGGCTGACACCATCGGGCAGACGCACACAGAAGCCCATCTGAGTAGCTTCGAGTACAGGCGCTACGAGCCCAATGCCAAGCCTGTGTGGCTTCCGCTTCGATTGCCGGGCCAATACTTCGACCCCGAAACCGACCTGTTTGAGAACTGGAACCGCTACTACGATGCGGCTCTGGGGCGTTATTTGGCCCCAGAACCGCTTTATTCAGACGCAGGTTGGATGCTGTCCAGGGTCGGGTCGATGCCGAATCCCTCGGTTTATGCTTATGCGAGCAATAATCCTGTGTCGCTTGTAGATCCAGATGGGAGGTGCGCTCTTGCTGATCCTGCTGGTGTGTGCGAGGCTCTGAATCCAGTCAACTGGGCAGTTTCGGCTGCTGCAGTGATCGCACTTGTTGATATTGCCTACAACGCAGTGACTGGCAAGCACGTTGGTTCTGTTTCGACTGGTGAGGTGAAATCCGATCCGGAAAGCGTCCCTGGCACTGAGGAAGCCGCTGCCGCTGCTGCTACCGCTGATGAAGCAGGATCCGCTGCGGGGGCAGCGGCTCCTGTCATTCCTGATGAATACTGGGCGGGGCAGCAGGCGTTGGTTCAGATTACGCCTGGAAGCGCGCGGGCGATTGATGACTTGAAGCCCAGTAGTCGCGCAAAGGGCGAGGAATATGTGCGTACCAGTCACTATGATGCGTATGGTCGACTGGTTGGGCAGGACCATCCGACTGCTCATGGGGAAAGTGGAGTTCATCCGAATCCGCATCACCATGTTCGTGATCCAAAGACAAACTCCAGATCAGGGCCGAAGCCGGGGCTGTTTCGGCCGTAGCTGAGGAAATGATGAGTATTGTTGTGAAGAACGGTGGGGCTCCTCTTGTGGGTGAGGTTGAGGCGCTGGCCTTGGTTGACAATTTCCACCTCTATAGGATGGGGTGTGTCAAGCGCTTTCTGGTTGTTTTTCCCGATGAAGGGGAGACATCTGTTGTGATGGTCGCGGAGTATGCCGGAGGGTTCGAACTGACCATCACTCTTCTTGGGGTGCGGCAGCTCCGGGTGCCCGAGATCAACGAATATCCAATGCGACTTCCGGAGTTGGAGGTCGCGGATGTTCGAGGTGATGGACTTGAGAGGGTTTCGTATTCAGTCCAGGACTTTGGTGGTGGGGGATTCAAATGCCTCTGTAGAGATGTGAAGTTGAAGTTGATGACCACTGGACAGGCAGGATCCATGTCTTGAGGTCAGGATGGCTAGAACTCATTCTGGGTAAAAACTGCCGTCTCGTGGATGGCGCTCCGGCCAGTATGATTAGGGCGCCATCCACCGTCTTCAGGGAGAACCCTTCACGGAGCCGAAACGGGCAGCTCCACGATGAACGTCGCGCCCTGCCCGGGTTGGCTCTCCGCGCGCAGGGTGCCGTGGTGCGCTTCGACAATCTGTCGCGTGATGAAGAGGCCCAATCCCAGGCCTCCGTAGTGACGGGTTGAAACAGCGCGGGTGAACTTTTCGAAGATGGCCTGGAGGCTTGCCGGCGCGATGCCGATGCCTTCGTCCTTCACGCTCAGCCTTGCCATTCCCCGGACGCGCTCCACCGTGAGCGTGACCGGCTTGCCCGCGCCGTACTTCAGCGCGTTGGACAACAGGCTGCTCGTCACCTGCTCCAGGCGGTGCCGGTCCCACCGGCCCACCACGCCGTCCGGGGCCTGGATGACCATCTCACAGCCCGCCTTCGCCGCCTGGGGCTTGAACCGCTCCACCACGTCCCGGACCACGGAGGCCAGGTCCACTGGCTCCAGTTGCAGCGGCGCGGACGGGCCCGTGAGCTGCGTGACTTCCAGCAGGTCGTTGATGAGCGTGGTCATCTTGCGGATCTGCCCGGTCACGCTCTCCGCGGTGCGCACCACGCGCTCCTGCAGCCCCTCCAGCGACGAGGCCGTCTGGGCGTCCCTCAGCAGGGACTGGAGCTTGAGCTGCAAGGGCGTCAGTGGCGTCTTCAATTCGTGGGACGCCACCGTCAGGAACTCATCCCGCAGGGACACCGCGTGCTGGAGCTGGGCCTGGGTCGCTCGCAGCTCGCTCACGTCCTGGTGGGCCAGCAGCACCGTCGCCGGGTGGCCGTGCTGGGCGGGCAGGGGCGCTGCTTCAATGAGCAGGGAATAGCGCCCCGTGGGCGTGTGCCACACGACGGGAGCCCCATGCACCGGCTCCCCGCGCGCGGCTCGCACCCCCGGGATCTCTTCGTTGCTCAGCGGCCGGCCCTGCTCGTCCGTGAAGAGGTAGGTGCCCGCGTAGCGTTCAGCCCGGAGGCCTTCGGGAAACTCGCCGCCGGCCATCTGCCGGGCTGCCTGATTGGCGAAGAGGGTCCGGCCGGAGTGGGGCTCCATCAGCAGCAGGGCCACGGGCGTCCGGTCCAGCACCGCCTCCAGCCACTGCTGCTGATTCTTGAGCGACGCGGCCCACTGCTCCAGCTTCTCCCTCGCCTCCACCCGCTCCGTCACGTCGATGGCGAACGACAGCACGGAGTCCACCTGACCGTGCACGTCGCGCAGGGGCTGGTAGACGATGTCGAAGCGCCGGAAGGTGCCCGTTCCCGTCGCCTGGACGTCGGTGGCGAGCGATACCTCCTTCTGCGTCTGCGCCTCCCCGGTGGTGAAGGCCCGGCTCACCAGCCCTGAATACACATCGTCCGGGCTCACATGGGGCCGCAGCTGTTTTCCCGTCAGGTCCATGCCCTTCGCCAGGCGCTGGTAGAGGGGGTTCACCAGCGTGAAGGTCTGCTCCCTCCCCGACAGGATGGCGATGGAGGCCGGAGCGCTCATCAGCACGGAGTGCAGCCGTGCCCGCTCGGTCTCCACCTGCGCCTCCGCCTTCTTGCGCTCCGTGACGTCCTCCGCGGTGGACACCCACTCACGGATGTCACCCTTGTCACCGAAGACGGGCACGGCGCGGCCCACCACGTTCCGGTAGCCCCCCGCGTGGAACTTCAGGCGGAACTCGCCCCGGTAGGACGTGCGCGTGCGCAGGGACTCCACCCAGCCCCGCACCACGCGCTTGCGGTCCTCGGGGTGGATGGCGGAGAGCCAGCCCAGCCCCAGGTGCTCCTCGTGTGTCTGGCCGGTGAAGGCCAGCCAGCGCGGCGCGGGCTCCACCACCTCGCCCCGGCCGTTGGTCGTCCACACCGGCTGGGCCATGGCCTCCACCAGCGAGCGGTAGCGCTGCTCGCTGGCCTGGAGCGCTTCGTGGGCCCTGCGCTGCTCCGTCACCTCCACGACGATGATGCCGATGCCCAGCAGCACCCCCGACGGGGTCCGCATGGGGTAGTAGCTGGTGAGGAAGTGGCGCTCCACCCCGGCCGCCCTGGGCGTGGTGCCGCTGAGCTCGAACGTCTTCGCCTCCCCCCCGTCCATGATGTGCTGGTACTGGGGGCGCAGCAGGGTCCACATCTCCGGCAGGAGGTCCTGCACCTTGCGGCCCAGGTGGGCGGCGCGCGGAATCCCATTCATGTCCGCGAGGGCTTCGTTGACCTGGACGAAGCGCTGCTCCAGGTCCACCACGGCGAGGCCCACGGGCGTGCATGCCACCAGGGTCTCAAGGAGGAGCCGGGAATGCGCCTCGGTCATGCCCTCGGTGGCCGCACCGTCGAAGCTTGCGCTGGGACTTTCCACGCGCGCCTCCTAGGGCCACGGCCCCTTCCGACAAGCGGGGAAGCAGGGCCCCGTGACGCCGCTTCCCAACGCTGGAGTGGCCTGAACTGGAGGGTGTGCATCCCTGCTGGGTCTTGGCATCCTCCTGCCAGCCAGGAGCGCAGCCACCGATTGGCTGGTCCCCGTGAAGCCGTGTCTCCGCCTCCCGACGGCTGGAATACAGTCCGGCCCCATGCCCAATCTCCGGATGCTCCTGCCCGCCGGTCTGCTCGTGTGTTCCGCCTGTGCGGCGCCTGCCCGCTCCACCGGGCCGTCCGGAGTCCGACCCGCGCCCCTCGCGGTCGAAGCCGCGGCCACGCCCGCGCCGCCTGCTCCCCAGGCCTCCGTGGCGCCCGACCCGCTGTACCTCTTCGAAGGCGTGGAGGTGTTCGGCATCCGCAAGCTGCCCCGGGAGGAGCTGCTCCGGCTCATCGGCATGCCTGCGCCCGGCTCGCGCTTCAACCTGGAGGCGGGCGAATTCACGCCGCACCTGGTGGAGAGCAAGCCGCGCCTGCTCGCCGCGCATCCGCTGCCGTTCTGCCGGTATTCGATGGTCACCTATCCCCCGACGCGCACCTTCCGCGTCACCGTGGATCTGGTCGAACCGGGGAACGAATGGCGGATGCGCTTCGCTCCGGCGCCCACGGGCTCGGTCGAGGACCCCGGTGGTCTCATCGCCGCGTGGGGGGCCTACCAGCAGACCTACTGGACGCTCCGCCGGGAGGGCGCGGTGAGCGAGACCTCCGTCGGTGGCTGCCGGGCCCTGACGTGCTACGGCGGCTTCGACCACCCCCAGCTCGCGCCGCTCGAAGCGACCTTCCTCGAAGGCGTGCCCCGGCACACCGACGCGCTGGTGCGCGTGCTGCGCGAGGACCGGGACGATTCGAAGCGGATGACCGCCGCCATCCTCCTGTCCTACGTGCGCTCGCGTGAGGCGCTGGTGCGCTACCTGATTCCCGCCGTCCACGATCCCTTCGAGGGCGTGCGCAACGAAGCCCTGCGGCTGCTGGGCACCGCGCAGGAGGGGCAGCCGAAGGGGCTCCTCCCGCTGGAGCCCGTGCTGGAGGCGCTGTGGTTCCCGCTGTCCTCGGATCGCAACAAGGCCGCCTGGGCGCTGGTGCGCGTCGTGGAGGCGGAGGGCGCCACGCGGCGGACGCAGATCCTCAACCAGGCGGGCGAGGTGTTGGTGGAGATGGCGGGCATGCGGCAAGCCGTCGACCGGGAGCCCGCGCGCAAGGTGCTGACCCTGCTCGCGGGCCGCGACCTGGGCGAGGACGTCGCGGCCTGGCGCGAATGGGTGGCCCGGACCCGCACCGCTCCCGCCGGGCATTGACGCGCGAAGGACGCCTCAAGGATGCGGGGGATTGCGCCCGCCTTCCGAGGCCTCGTCCGCGCCGGGCCGGCGTTCGTCGTCGCGTCCCTGCTGCCAGGGCCAGCGTCCTTCGATCTCTACCTCCAGCGTGAAGCTGAGGAAGGTCCGGATGAGGACGATGAGGCCCAGGATGAGGACCTGACGCAGCGTGGGCGCCTCGGCGACGGTGCGGATGATGTCCGCCGCGACGAGCAGCTCCAATCCCAGCAGGATGGCGCTGCCCAGGTAATGGCGCATCAGGCGGTAGCCATCCCTGCGGCGCCCTGCCTGGTAGCGCACGGCGACGAGCCCCACGGACGCCACCGCCCCCACCACCATCACCGCCACCCCCGCTCCCTCGAACAGGCGCGCGGCCAGGGCCACGAAGTCCGTGAATAGCATCGCGCGCTTCCCTCCAGGCAGGAGGATGGCGTGCACGCGCGCGGTGGGTGAGTGGCGTGGATGGGGCAGGGCGGCGCATGCCCGTCCGCTGGCTCCTGGATCGGCCCCCATATGTCTGTCTTTGACGCGCTGTCTACCTGTCTCGCGGGGCTGTCCATCGTCAGGTTTGACACACTGCAAGGCAAAGGCTGACGGACCCGGGGTGTTGACGGCGGCTCGTCTCCTGCTCCATTGTGCCCGCGCGACGTCCTGGACGTCGGTGATGACATTCTGGTTCTGCGGGTCCGGGGGGTGCCGTGACGCAGCAGCTTGAATCCAGACGGGATTGCCCCGGCGCGGGTGAGGCCGCGTGATTCGAGAGATCCTCTCGGGCCTGCTCTGGCAGGGCCGGATGGCATTGCGCAGTGGGGATGTGCGCGTCTTCGCCGCGCATGGCTACGTGGACGAAGGCTACCGGCCCTCGCGCGTGCCGTTCTTCTCCGTCGTGGGCCCGCTGGGCCTCCACCCCGAACCCGAGCGCGAGAACGGCCGCACCGCCACCTCCACCGTCCGCGTGCCGGGGCATGTCATCGGCAGGCCCCGAGGCCCCGCGGACAGCGTGCCCGCGGGAGGGGCCCTCAAGCTGCGCCTGGATGGGCGTGCCGTCGTCACCCTCACCGCGCTCCCGGGTGGTTCGTTCGCGAGCGCCGCCACCGGCCCGGCGCTCGTGGCCGCGCTCAACGCGAAGCTCGCGGACGCGCTCGCGGGGGGGCAGTTCCAGGAGCCCTCCGGCGCGCCGCTCACGGATCCGCTGCTGCTCGCGGCGCTCGCCGCCGTCACCTGCCGCTGGGACGCGGAGGGCGGACGGATCGCGATCAGCGCCGACCCGGGCATCGCGTCGCTCGACTTCCGCTCCAGCGTGGAGGTGCTGTCCGTCACCGGGAGCATCGCGGCCCCGCTGGGCCTGGAGCCTCCGGAGCGGGCCCAGGAAGGGCGCACGTACCTGAGCCGGCTCCGGGCGCCTCGCGCCATGACCGTGGACGTGCAGGTGGACCTGTGGGCGGCTTCGCAGGTGGACCTGGCGTCCATGATGGACACGGTGGCGCTGTCCATCCCCACGCGCGGACAGATGGTCCTCCGCCCGTCGCTGCTGGGCGCGGACGTGCCGGAGGGCGCCACGAAGCTGCGCCTGCTGACGCGCGGCGAGCCCACCACCCCCGCGTCGCTCGCGCACCTGGAGGCCAGCGACCAGGGGCAGGAGCGCGCTCGCGGGGGACGCGTGGACCTGACGCCGGGCGCGTCATGGGAGCCGGCCTCCGGCGGCCTTCGCCTGTCCGGCACTGGCACCGCCACCGTGCGCGTCCACCCGACGCCCGTGGTGCCCGACCTCTTCCATCCGGACAATCCGGCCCCGGACGGGCTCGGGCTCTCGCTGGGCCTCCGGGTGGACCCGGGCGCGGCGGACGCCCAGACGCTGCCGGTGTGCGTGCTGCTCGCGCAGGCGCAGCCGGTGCTGCGCCTGGTGCTCAAGTACCTTCAGGCGGGCACGCGGCTCTGGGGCGAGGTGGTGGCCACCGCGACGCTGGCCCGCGAGGGCGGCACCCAGGTGGCGGAGACGCGCTGGCGCCTTCCGGCCGAGCGGCTGGAGACGGGCGTGGTGCTGCACGCGCGGCTGGAGGCGGGGGAGGGCGTGGTGTGGCTGTCGGTGGATGGCGCGCCGCAGCCGTTGCAGGACGCGGACGCCACGCCCGCGGCCCCCGTCGCGGCGCCGGGCGTCACCGTGGCGACCAGCGACATGCTGCTGACGCTGGGCGCGGACACCGGCACGCCGCTGGCGTTCACGGTGGACCACCTGCACCTGTCGGCGGAGCCCGTGGGCCCGTTGGATCCGGCGCTGCGCCGCTCCGTCACCGCGCCCTCGCGGCTGCGGCCCGGGGACGTGGTGGTGCTGGGGGATTGCGAGGACGGCTACCGCATTGGCAAGCGGCGCTTCCAGGCCCTGGCCCTGTCGGTGGACGGCGACGAGGTGACGCTCAGCCGGCCCGTGGAGGGTGGCTGGTCGCGGGGGCGCACCCTGGTGTTCCAGGACGAGTGCTTCTTCTTCCAGACGCAGCTGCGCCGCAGGGACGACCTCTTGAACCACCTGTACCGCTGCAGCGTGGACTACCGGGTGTCCGCGCTGCTGGAGGAGCCGAACGCGCGCGCCAGCGCCCGGCTCGTCGAGAAACCCCAGGTGGAGCTGCTGCCTCGGGGCGCGTCGCGCGCCGCGGGCGGCCACCCGGGGACGTCTGTCACCGAAGTCGACACCGCCAAGCGCGGGGCCATCTGAAACCAGGAGGACGAACGTGCCAGAGCGATTGCATCCGGGCGTCTATGTCGAAGAGAAGAGTGCCGGCGCACGCCCCATCGAAGGGGTGGGCACCTCCACGGCGGCGTTCGTCGGGGAGGCCGCGCGCGGCATCCCGGGGATGGCCTGGTTCCTCACCGGCTTCGCCGAATACGAGCGCGCCTTCGGCGGACACCAGCCCGGAGAGGCGGGCCTGCTCGCCCAGGCGGTGGAGGCGTTCTTCGACTCTGGCGGGCGGCGCGCCTACGTCGTGCGCGTGCTGCCGTCGGACGCGGCCATCGGTGCCTCCGTGGCCCTGGCCTCGCGCGCGGGCGGCGGCCTCAACGCGCTCACCTTCCTGGCCCGGGGCGCGGGCGTCTGGTCGGAGTTCCTCCGCGTCCACGTGGCGGACTCCACCAACTTCCCCGGCGAGGCGTTCCGCGTGGACGTCGTCTGGACGGAGGCAGGGGCCACCCGGACGCTGGAGACCTTCGACGACCTGCGCATGGACCCGTCCGTGGAGGACTACGTCGGCGAGCGCATCAACGACATCTCCCGGTACATCCGGATCCGCGACGAGTACCAGGTGAAGCTGGCCGCCTCGCCGTCGGGGACGGTGCTCGTCGCAGGGCAGGTGCCCCGGCTCAAGGCCGTCGTGCCGGCCAGCGGCAAGTACACCCTGTACGACGGCGCGAAGCTCCAGGTCGTGACGTCGGATGCGGCCCAGCCGGACGTGGAGCCCACGGTGATGGACATCCCCGTCACGCAGGCGCTGGTGGTCGCCGCCGTGCCGGCCGCGACGTTCAGCAACGGCAAGGTGCTGCTGACCGCCGCGGAGCTCAAGACCTTCCTGGGCAACGCGGTGAGCGCCGCGGCGCTCACCGGCACCTTCGTCATCGAAGGCACGGACGCGCCGGAGATCGCGCTCAAGGTGGCCGCCGGCCCCACGCTCTCCATCGCGAAGCCGGTGGCCCCGGCGACCAGCTACGACCTGGATGCGGAGGACCTGGAGCTCACGCTCGGCGCGCCGGACGGGAACACGGTCGTCCCCATCCCCATCACCGCGGCCGACACCTCGGCGGTGACGCCCGAGGAGCTGCGCGCGTCGCTCGCCGCCGCGCTCGCCGGGAAGGTCACGTCGGTGGTCATCGCCTCCGGGGGAAACATCCTCGTCACCGGCCTGCCCACCGCGGGAGGCACCACCACGCTCGCGTCGAGCGGCACCGGCATCACCGGCACGCCCACCGCTGGCTCCGCGGGGCTGACGTCGGGGAACCACGACGGCCTCCAGCTGTCCATCTCCGAAACGCTCCAGCCCACGGTGCCGCCCATGCTGCGGCAGCTGGGCTTCCCGCCGCGCGCCCGGGGCTACGCGGCGAACTCGCCCGCCAACCCGCTGGTGCGCCCGGTGAGCATCACCCACGTGCGCCTGCTGGGCGGCAGCGACGGCAGCACGGCGCTGGACACCTCCGACTTCGCGGGTGACGTCAAGGCGCGCACCGGCCTGCACGCGCTGGACGGGGAGGACATCAACCTGGTGGCGCTGCCGGGCAAGAACGAGGTCGCGTACATCTCCGCCGGCATTGCGTACTGCGACAACCGGGGGGACTGCCTGTTCCTTGCGGACGGCCCCGGCGGCGTGGACAAGGACTTCGCCGTCGCCCCGGACGACGCCAAGCAGTTCATCGAAGGCCTGCCGTCGCGTTCCAAGAACTCCGCCATGTTCTACCCGTGGATCCGCGTGGTGGATCCGGTGGGCGTGGGCCGCAACCCCACGCGGCTCGTCCCGCCGTCGGGCCACGTCGCGGGCCTCTTCGCGCGCACGGACAACACGCGCGGCGTGTGGAAGGCGCCCGCGGGCATCGAGGCGTCCATCTCCGAGGCGCTGGGGCTCCAGTACCCGGTCATCGACAGGGAGCAGGACATCCTCAACCCGGTGCACCTCAACTGCCTGCGCCAGTTCCCCGGGGTGGGCATCGTGTCGTGGGGTTCGCGCACGCTGTCGCCGGATCCGGAGTGGCGCTACATCCCGGTGCGCCGCACCGCGCTCTTCCTCAAGGAGTCGCTGCGGCGCGGCCTGCGCTGGGCGGTGTTCGAGCCCAACGACGAGGACCTCTGGAGCCGCATCCGCAACGCCATCCAGGCCTTCATGCTGGGCCTGTACCGCCAGGGGGCCTTCCAGGGCGCCACGCCGGAGGAGGCCTTCAGCGTGGTGTGCGACCGGAGCACCAACCCGCAGGAGAACGTGGACGCGGGCATCGTCACCGCGCAGGTGTCCTTCGCGCCGCTGAAGCCCGCGGAGTTCGTGGTCCTCGAAATCAGCCAGCAAAGCCAGCTGGTCGCCTGATGACGACCCCCGTTCCCGCCAACGCGCGCAACCCGCTGCGGACCTTCCGCTTCCGCATCCGCATGGACACGTCCGCCGCCGGTGACTACGTGGCGGGCGTGCGCTCCGTGTCCGGCCTGTCCGTCCACGTGGGCGCCTACGAGGTGTGGGAGGGCGGCAACAACCTGCACCGCTACGCCCAGCCCCACAAGGTGAACTGGGAGCCCATCGTCCTGGAGCAGGGCCTGGCGGTGGACGACACGCTGGAGCGCTGGGCGCGCGCGGTGCTGGAGTTCGCGCGCACCGGCAAGGCCCCCGGTGAGGCGGTGAAGCGCGACGTCTTCATCGACCTGTGGGACGGGTTCGCCCATCCCGCCGAGGTCCCGGTGCCGGGGCCGGCGGACGCGCGCATCCGCAGCTTCCATGTCCACAACGCGTGGGTGAGCAAGTACCACGCCCTGCCCAAGCTGGACGCCATGGCGGGGGAGGTGGCGCTGATGACGCTGGAGCTCACCCACGAGGGCTGGGAGCCGGTGCCCCGTCCGCCGCCCACGAAGCCGGCGCCGTCCACATCGCCCGCCTGACGTCTTCTTCCTTCGAGGAGCCCGCCATGCCCCGATTCGTCGAATCCACGAAGCGTGACCCCTACCGGAACTTCAACTTCCGCGTGCTGCTCAACAACGTCGAGGTGTACGCGTGCCGGAAGATCTCCGGCCTCACCGGCACCGTGGAGGTCGTGAAGTTCCGCTCCGGCAACAGCGTCAGCTCCGTGGACGAGCTGTCCCCCGGCCGCACGCACTTCGAGCCCGTCACGCTGGAGGCCGGGCTCACCAACGACACGGCCTTCCAGGACTGGGCCACGCAGCTCATCCGCCACGAGGCCTCCTCCGGACTGCGCGCGGTGGAGCCCGACTACCGGCGCACCGTCGAAATCCTCGTCTACGACCTGGACCACAACAAGGTCGTGAAGAAGTTCATCCTCCACAACGCGTGGTGCTCGAAGTTCACCGCGATGTCGGAGCTGGCCGCGGAGGCGAACGAGATCCTCGTGGAGATCGTGGAGCTGCAGCACGAGGGCTTCACCATCGAGCAGGTGGCCTGACGTGCTGTCCGGGCCCGCCAGCACCGTGCTGCTGCCGCACGGCCTCTTCGACGAGGACGGCCGCTGCCACCGGCTGGCGGAGCTGCGTCCGCTCACCGGTCGCGAGGAGTGGGCGCTGGCCGACGCGGGTAATCACCCGGACCCGCGCGCCGTGAGCGCGCTGCTCGCCGCGTGCCTGGGGCGGCTGGGGGACTTCCCGTCCGTGGACGCCCCGCTCGCGGCGGCGCTCACGCGGGGAGACCGGCACCACCTGGCCCTGCACCTGCGGGCCCGGCTGTACGGGGACCGCCTGACGCTGGTGGCGCGCTGCCCTTCGCCGGGCTGTGGCGCGATGGCGGACGTGGACGTGCGCCTGTCCGCGCTGGCGCCGGAGCGGCCGGACGCGGCGCCGGAGGTCCTGCGCGTGGCGCTGCCGGAGGGGCCCGCGGAGGTGCGCGAGCCGACGGGCGAGGACGACGCGGTGCTGGCCCGGGCGGAGGGCTCGCGCGAGGAGCGGTCCGCGCTCCTGTGGTCGCGGCTGGTGGAGGTGGCGGGGCAGCCGCTGTCGCCGGAGGGGTGGAGGGCGTTGCCGGCGCGCTCGCGGCACGCGGTGGCGCTGGCGCTGGCGGACGGCACCACGGCGCCGGACCTGGGGCTCGTGGCGCGCTGTCCCCGGTGCGAGGCGTGGCTGGAGCTGGAGCTGGAGCCGTTCGCGCTGCTGGCGCGCGAGCTGCGCGGCGGGGCGGCGCGGCTGGAGACGGAGGTGCACGTCCTGGCCTTCCACTACCACTGGTCGGAGACGGACATCCTGGCCCTGCCGCGCGCGCGGCGGTGGCGCTACCTGGAGCTGCTGCGCCGAGAGCTGGACGGCCGTCCGCTGGTGGATGGCTGGAGCTGACGAGAGGACCCACACGCCATGGCCCCACCCCCCGTGCATGGACAGGTCGGACTCACCCGCCGCGAGCTGGAGCGCGAACTCGCGTGGATGCTGCGCAGCGTCCCGGACGACCCCCGGGAGCTGGTGAAGCTGTTCACCCAGACGATGGTGTCGCTGCTGGACAAGAACAACGAAGCCATTGCCCGGAGCCTCGCGCAGCGTGAGGCGTCCGGGGGCATCCGGAGCAACGGATGACGCGCAACCTGGAGCCGTCCCTCCTCGCGTTCGACCAGCAGCTCGCCCGGGGCATGCTGGTGACGCTGCCGCAGACGGCCGAAGATCCGAAGTCCGAGCCGAGCGTGCGCGCGCTGCGCTTCCAGTACAACCCGGAGACGGTGACGCGCACGCGCGCGGGGCAGTGGGAGACCAAGCCCGGCAAGACGCCCGAGCAGACGAAGGTCCTCACCGACGGGCAGCGCGGCGGCGGGCTGCATGCCAAGAGCGAGACGATCGCGCTGAAGCTCATCTTCGACGTGACGGAGGCGCTGCTGCGCGACCGCGAGTGGGCGGGCACGTCCGGGGTGCTGCCGGAGCTGGCCATCCTGGAGGGGATGGCGCTGGGCAAGGACCAGACGGGCGAGGAGGAGAAGAAGCCCGCGACGAAGCTGGTGTCGCTCAACCCCACGGAGCTGCTGCTGCTGTTGGGGCCGCGCAAGTTCCCGGTGGTCATCACCGGGATGACCATCGTGGAGCAGCGCTTCGACACGGGGCTGTACCCGCTGCGCGCGGAGGTGGACCTGCGCATGCGCATCCTGGAGGTGGGGGAGAACGCGGCCAACAGCAAGGTGGCGCAGGCCTTCAAGAACCTGAGGGACCAGCGGCGTGAGATGGAGGACCTGGCGGCGGTGAAGGGCGCGGACGCGCAGACCCTCATCGCCCAGGCGCTGGAGCCCGGGCTCAAGTCGAACGGCACCGTCTGACGGCCATGAGCGACCCCTCTTCCCGGAACAAGGACCTGCCCACGTACGCGGTGCCCCTGGGCGCGGGCGGCGCCACGGTGTCGCTGTACGTGCCGCGCGTGGCCCCCCGTCAGCCCACGTCCCTCCTGCACAAGGTGGCGGCGGGGGACCGCCTGGACCTGCTCGCGCAGCGCTACTTCAGCGACCCGTTCCAGGCGTGGCGCATCGTGGATGCCAACCCCACCTTCGAGCCCGAGGCGCTCCTGGAGCCGGGCACGGTGCTCTTCATCCCGGAGAAGCCCTGATGGCGGAGCAGCGCGCGGCGTTCCTCCAGCTGTGGATCGACGGGCAGCCGATGACGGATGCCCGGGGCCGGGTGACGCGCCTGGAGGTGGACGAGCGCACCGACGACGCGTCGTCCTTCCACCTGTCGCTGGACATGTCGCCCACGGACGCCGGGGACTGGGACGCGCTGGCGGACGGGCGCTTCCAGCTGCTCAAGCGCATCACCATCAGCTTCGGGCTGGGTCTGCCGGACAGCGAGGCGCCGGACGTGGAGGAGGTGGTGTTCGACGGCTACATCACCGCGGTGGAGCCCTGCTTCGGACCGTCGCGGGTGCCGGACTCGTCGCTGGAGCTGTACGGCCTGGACGCGTCGTGCCTGATGCACCTGGAGGAGCGCACGCGGTCGTTCAGCGGCATGTCCGACGCGGGCATCGCGCGGCAGCTCTACGGTGAATACGGCTTCGCGCTGGACGTGCAGGAGACGGCGCCGGTGCGCGACGCGACGCGCGCGGTGGTGCTCCAGCGCGGCACGGACGCGGCGCTCCTCCGGTGGCTCGCGCGGCGCAACGGCTACGAGGCCTTCGTGGAGCGCAAGCCCGGCCCGGTGGGCGCGGGCGCCAACGCCGCGGCGGAGTGCGTGGGCCACTTCCACCTGCCCCGGCCGGAGGGCGCGAAGCAGCCGGACCTGTCGCTGCTGCCGCGCTCCACGCCGTCCGTCATCGAGCTCAAGGCGCGCTGGGAGAGCCACCGGCCCACGGAGCTGCGGGGCGCGCACATCGACGAGCGCACCCGGCGCATCCGCTCCGCCACGGTGTCCGCGCCGCGCTTCCCGCGCATGGGGAGCACCAGCCGCGCGGACATCCTCAAGGCCCGGATGGCCGCGGTGCTGCCCAAGCGCTCGGACCTGACGGCGGTGGGCCTGCAGTACGTGGACGTGCCGCACGACGTGCCGGAGGTGGAGAACCTGGCGTGGGCGGACTACCGCGAGGCGGACTGGCTGGCGGAGGCGAGCGGCACGGTGCAGGGCCTGCGCTACGCGCGCATCCTCCGGTCGCGGCGCCCGGTGGGGCTCGTGGGGGCGGGCAAGCTGATGGACGGCACCTGGTACGTGCGGGGCGCGCGCCACCGCTGGGTGTGGGCGGCGGCCCTGGCCCGCTACGAAGTGGACGTGGACCTGGCGCGCAACGCGCTCAACGGGGTGGCGTGATGGGGCGCGGCCTGCACTTCCCCTTCCAGTTGGGAGACCTGGGCACGCCCCGCACCGTGGGGCCCGCGCAGGTCATCCGCCAGCAACTGGAGCAGCTGCTGTTCACGCTGCCCGGCGAGCGGGTGAACCGTCCCCGCTTCGGGTGCGGCGTGCAGAAGATGGTGTTCGGCGCGGCGAGCCCGGAGGCCGCCGCCGCAGCCGAGTACATCATCCGCCTCAACGTGCAGGAGTTCATGCGCGAGCAGGTGCGGCTGGACGCGGTGAAGGTGACCGCCGAGGACGCCACGCTCTACGTGGACATCCTCTACACGCTGCTGGCGACGGGCGAGGAGCACGCGGAGCTGTTCCGCCGGCCGCTGGAGGCGCCTCCGTGAGCGCGCTCGTCCTGACGCTGCCCCTGGAGGACTCGCTGGAGGCGGCGAACACGGCGCTCCAGACCTCACCGCCGGGCGAGGTGGAGTGGGTGCTGCCCGTGGGCGAGGGCGTGCTCACCACCGACTTCGTCATCGGCTCGCCCGTGCACGCGCTGCGGCTGCGGGGCGGGGCGGGGGTGACGCTGAAGCTCGACGGCGGGTCGCTGGTGCTCATCGGCACGGCGACGGGCCTGTCGGACGTGGCGGTGGTGGCCGACGGGTCCGCGAAGGGCGTCGTGCTCAAGGGCGGGCGTGTGGAGGTGTCGGACGTGTCGGTGGCGGCGACCGCTCCGGCGGAGTGCACGGCGCTGACGGTGGACTCGCCCGACGGCACGGTGAGCATCGACTCGCTGATGGTGACGGCGAAGGGCGCGGATGCGACGGGGCTCCGGCTCCTGGCGAAGGAGGCCCGCGTCACCGGCCTGTCCGTCTCCGACGTGGAGGCCTCCTCCGGGGACGCCTTCGGGGTGAGGGCGGTCTGCCAGCGCTCGCAGTGGGCGGACGTGCGGGTGCGGGAGGTCCACGGCAAGCAGGTGGGGACGGGCCTGGAGCTGGCGGGCCTCTTCCGCGCCGACCTCTCCGGGCTCTCCGTGTCGCAGGTGTCCGGCGCCGGTGCCGTCGGGGCCCGGGTGCTGGTGTCCCGTGAGGAGGGGGAGGGCGTGTCGTCGGTGGACGTGTCCGTCACCGGGGTGAAGGCGCTGGAGACGCGGTGGTGCGTGGGGCTGGTGGTCGGCACGCCGGGACCGCTCCAGGTGCGGGGCTTCACCGTGCGCGCGGTGCAGGGGGCGTTCGCGCTGGGGCTGTTGGTGGTGGGCGGACGCGGCATGGAGGTGGGCATCGGGCAGGTGGAGGAGGTGCTGGGCGGCACGCTGGCCACGGGCCTGCGGGTGCTGGGCGGGCCTTCGCTCCAGCCGGTCGTGGTGCGCGACGTGGAGGTGAGTCGCGTGTCGGCGGCGCCCGTGCCCGCCGGTGCGCAGCCGGCTCCGGCGTGGTCGGACTGGCTCACCACCGCGCTGGAGTCGCTCGTGGGGGCCGTGGAGGGCCCGCTGACGCTGCCTGCGTTCCCGTCGGCTGCGGACGTGGTGGGGCTGCACCTGGCCGCGCCGCTGGGCGGGCTGGAGCCGGTGCTGGACGAAGGCACGCCGGGAGAGCTCTCCGTCGAGGACTGCTCGCTGTTCGTCATCACCGGCACCGCGCTGCAATTGGAGGGCGGGCTGCGCACGGCGCTGGTGCGGCGCACCGAGGCGTGGACGTCCGTGCACGCGGGCTGGCTCCAGGCGGAGCAGTTGCTGCTGGCGCAGCTCACCTGGCACCGGCACGCGCACGGGCTGCGGCTGGGGCCGGGCGAGGTGCGCGCCTATGACTCGCTCTTCACGGCCATCGTCGGCCCCCCGTTCGTGCTGGAGACGGACGCGGAGCTGTCCGCGTCGCCCGCGCTGTTCGCGGAAGGGGCGGGGCCTCCGTTCCTGGTGGTGGGGCCGCTGCCCTACGTGACACCGGGGACGCCGACGGTGCCTCCGGTGTTGCTCACCGGGACGCTGCCCCCGCCGGAGACCGTGGACCTGCGGCTGGTGCCGGACGCGAGCGTCACCCGCGCGGCCGTGGTCGTGCCGGGGGATGGCCCGAGGGATCCGGCGCCCTTCGTCGGCGCGTGGGCCCCGGACGTGGTGCCGGGCTGTGACGTCCGCGACCCGCAGCCCCGCCCGTGGCTCGCGGCCCCGGAGCGCCCCGCGCCGGGCGCGCTGGTGGACTACCTGGCCCGGGATGCGCGGTCGCTGCTGGCGGTGATGCTGGAGCGGGCCCGCACGGTGATGGCGCCGTGGGAGGACCGGGGGCCGGCGGACTTCACGACGATGTTGTTGGAGGCGGTGGCCGCGCAGCTGGACTCGCTCGCGTACCAGCAGGAGCGCGCGGTGGTGGAGGGCTTCCTGGAGGACGCGCGCCTGCGCCGCTCCGTGGAGGACCATGCTCGCGGCCTGGACTGCGTGCCCGACCCTGGCCTGTCCGCCACGGCGATGCTGCGCTTCCGGTTGGACGCGGACACGCTCGCGGCGCTGGTGCAGGCGCGGCTGGATGAACTCAGCCTGCCCTCGCTCCCCGCCGGCACCACGCCCCTGGAGTTCCTCACCGGCGGTGGCGTGCTGGAGCTGCCGGCGGACACGCTGGTGGCGAACAGCTCCACGCAGGAGCAGTCGCTGGTGTTCGTCACCGAAGCGCCGCTGTCGTACTTCCCGCGCCTGGACGCCATCCCGCTCGCGCAGTCGGTGCGGGTGGGGGACACCGGGGCCACGCTGGCGGGGGTGTTCCCGGAGCTGGAGTCCGGCCGGTGGCTGGTGCTGTACCGGGGACGCGGCCAGGGCGGGCACGTGGTGCGCGTGACGTCCGTGGTGCTCGCCACCGACACGACCTTCATCGGGTGGGATCCGCGCCGGCTGGCGCTGGAGGACTTCCTGGCGCCGGGAGATCCGACGCCCGGGCCCCGCGCGACGGTGCTGGGCAACGTCGTGCCCGCGCACCACGGCCTGCCGGTGACTCCGTTGCCGGAGGGCTTCGAGGCCGACTCCGCAGAGCCCTTCGCGCGCAGCCTGGCGCAGTGGCGCGCGTTGCTGTCTCCCACCGTGGATGGCAGCCGTGAGCGCGAGGTGGTGCTGCCTTTCCATCCCATCAGCGTCCAGGCGCCCGGGTATCCCCTGCCGGGAGACGAGGCGCGGCGCGGGACGCCCCAGCTCCAGGTGAGCGTGGAGGACGACCCGTGGACGCTGGTGGACGACCTGTCCGTGCAGGGGCCGGGGGATGAGGTCGTCGTGCTGCGGGCGACGCCCACGGGGGGCGCGAGCCTCCGGTATGGCGATGGCGTCAACGGCGCCGCGCTGCCGCCTCGTCAGATGGCGCTGGGCCTGTCGCTGCGCGTGGGCCTGGGGACGGTGGCCAACGTGGGGGAGGGCGTGCTGACGCGCCTGCTCCAGGTGCCGCTGGATGCGCAGCGTTCGGCGTCCGCGGGGGCGCTGCTCGAGCAGTCAATGGATGACGTGCGCCTGCTGGTGCGCGTGGACAACCCGCTGCCCGCTGTCGGTGGGCGAGACCCGGAGCCGCTCGACTCCATTCGCTACCGAGCGCCCGCGGGTGTCTCCGAGCCGTTGTCCGCCGTCACCGTCCAGGACTACGTGCGGCTGCTCCAGCGGATGCCGGAGGTCGCTGGCGCCTCCGCGCGCGTCGTGGACCGGGACCTGCGCACCGTCATCCGCGTCACCGTGCTGCTGCGCGACGAGGACACGCTGGACCGCGATGAGCTGCTGCGCCGGTGGGCGGGCGTGCGGCGAAGGCTGGAGGAGATCCGCCTGCTGGGCGTGGACGTGGAGGCCCTGCCGCCCCGCTGGGTGCCGCTCGACCTGGACCTGGAGGTGGACGTCGCGCCGCATGCGCAGGCGGATCAGGTGCGTGACGCGGTGGTGGGGGCCATCGCGGGGGACGGCGGGCTGCTGGATCCGGACCGCTCCGGGCTGAACGGCGACGTGCAGCTCGCGGACCTGTACCAGGCGGTGCTGCGGGTGGCCGGGGTGACGGCGGTGCGGGTGAAGCGCTTCCGCCGGCTGGAGTCCAACGCGCCGGAGCGGCTGGCTGAAGGCGTCATCCCCATCGGTCCGGAAGAGGTGGCCACCGCGCGCGGCGGGTACTGGCCGGGCTCCGAAGGGGTCCTCACCGTGCATGTCCGCGGAGGGCTGCGATGAGCCGCGTTCCCGCGGAGCACCAAGCACTGACGCACGAGCAGCTCCGCACGCGGCTGGGCGAGACGGCGCGCATCGCCTTCGCACGCGCGGACGAAGCGCCCACCTGGAACCCGCTCGCGTACGCCGCGCCGTCCTCGGTGGACCTGGGGCGCGGGTTGCTGGACAGCGTGGCGCTCGCGCTGCACGTGCTGTGGACGTACCAGCAGGCCTGGGCGGAAGAGGCCTTCCTCGCCACCGCGCGGCTGGAGGACTCCGTCTCCAAGCTGCTGGGCCACATCGGCTACCGGCCGAGTCCGGGCACGGCGGCGGTGGGGCTCCAGCACTTCCGCTGCAAGGCGAACGTGAGCGGCACGCTGCCCGCCGGCTTCGCGGTGTCGTCGGCCGCCGAAGGGGAGGAACTGGCCGCCACCTTCGAGACGCTCGCGCCGCTGCGCCTGCTCCCGGAGCTCAACGAGCTGCGCGCGTTCATGCCTCCTCGCGCGGGTTCGGAGTCAGGGACCGGCGGCGGGGCGGGCACGGGCGGTGCGGGCACCGGCGAGACGGGAGGGACCGGGGGCACGGGTGGCACCGGAGGCACTGGCGGGACGGGGGGCACCGGCGGGCCCTCGGGCGAAGCGGGCGAGCCCGGGGCTCCCGCGCCCACGGGCGGCATCTTCGGGCCGGGCTCGGTGCTCGCGGGCCTCCAGGAGCGCATCGAGGTGCAGCGCCACGGCCCGCTGGAGGAGCGGCGGGTGGCTCGGGCGAAGCAGGATGCGCGCAAGCTGGCGTCGCTGATGAAGACGCTGGAGCTGGAGGGGGACTCCGGCTGCAAGGGCACCCTCGACGCGCTCTGCGCACAACTGTGCGAAGCCCAGAAGGTGGTGGCCCAGGCCGCGCCCCCAGCCGGTCGTCCGGTGGGCGCGCTGTCCGAGTCGCAGGAGATCGTCGCCCGGCAGTTGCGCAACCTCCAGAAGCGACAGGCGGACGCGCTCGCCGCGCTGGAGGAGGCCCTGGCGCCGTGCGAGGACGAAGACCCGGCCGCGCACGCGCGACGCCTGGACCGGATGGTCACGTTCCTGGATGCCTTCGTAAACGGTCTCATCCAGGAGGCGCGGGATCAGCTCGTCCTGCTGAAGGGCAGCGAGGCGCTGAACCGGGCGGACATCGCGTTCGGCGCGGAGGCGGGCGTGGCCCGGCCGCTGGGCCTCGCGGGCGCTGGCGCGGACACGCTGTTCCTGCTGCCGTTGACGGACGCGTCGGGGCTCACCTCCCAGGAGCCGCCGGTGCGGCCGGGAGACTGGCTGGTGCTGGCCGAGGACGTGGAGCGCCTGGGGCCCGCGGGCGCGAAGGGCACGGAGCGACTCTTCCGCGAAGCGCTGCGGGTGCTGCGCGTGCGCATGGAGACGCCGGCCGGTCAGCGCACGCCGATGACGCAGGTGACGTTCCAGCCGCCACTGTCCCGCGCGTATGCGCTGGACCGGGTGGTGCTGCTCGGCAACAACACGCTGGTCAGCGAGGGCTCCACGGTGGAGGAGGTCGCAGAGCCCGCGCTGGACCGCCGCACCGTGCCCCTGCTCCACGGCCCGGTGACGTGGCTGCGCGACGCGAGCCACGCGGGAGGCCGCAGGCCGGAGGTGACCCTGAAGGTCGGGGGCCGTCCGTGGCGTCCGGTGGACTCGCTCCTGGAGGCCGCGCCGGAGGAGCCCGTGTTCTGCGTGGAGCCGCTGCCGGGGGGCGCCGCGCGCCTGCGGGTGGGCGGTCAGGACCACGGCGCGGCGCTGCCCCTGGGCGCGGAGGTTCGCGTGCGCTACCGCGTGGGCCGGGGGCTGGGCGGCAACCGGGCGGCGCTGCGGCTGATGGCGATGGGCAGCCCGCACCCTTGCGTGGAGAAGACCTTCAACCCGTTGCCGTTGTCCGGCGGGACGGACCCGGAGGCGCCCACGCTGGCGCGCGTGCGGGGACCCGCGATGGTAGGCGCGATGGACCGCGCGGTGTCCCTGTCGGACGTGCGGGCGCTGGCGCAGGTCTTCGACGGCGTGCACCGCGCGAACGTGTTCCGCGATGGCGTGCGCCGCCGCCTGCTGACGGTGGTGGTGTCGGGACCCGAGGGCGCGGCCCTGGGGCGTTCGGACATCGAGGCGCTGGGGGCGCACCTGATGGCGCGCGTGGCCCCCGGGGTGGAGCTGCGCTTGAAGAGCCGGCAGCGCGTGGAGGTGCGGTTGCGCCTGCTCCTTCGCGTCGTGAAGGGCGCGGACCCGGTGGCGGTGCTCCAGGAGACGCGGCTGCGCCTGGGCGTGGACCGGGATCCAGAGCGCGAACCGGGGCTGTTGGATCCGGAGCGCGTGGAGCTGGGCGCGGACCTCCAGTTGTCGGACGTGTACGGCGCGCTCGCGGACATCGACGGGGTGCGCTCGGTGGTGGTGCAGGGGCTGCATCGCGAAGGCACGCCGCCGTCGCTCTCCGAGCGCATCACCACCGCGCCGGGCGAGCTGCTCGGGTGGGCGCCGCCTTCCGGTGGAAGCGATGGCGTCGCGCTGTTCTACGAGGAGGCGCAGGACCTATGAGCCGTCCCTCGCAGCGCCTGCTCCAGCTCCTGCCCGGCCTCTACTCGGCGCGGGATGCTGTTGTCGCGGACCATCCCCTCCTCAAGCTGCTCGCCGTGCTGGGCACGGAGCTGGACGCGTTCTCCCGCGCCGTGGACCAGCTCTGGGACGACCACTTCGTCGAACGTGCCGGGCCGCAGGCGCTGCCGCTGCTGGCGGAGCTGCTGGGCGCGCGGCTCATCACCGGCGACCCCCGTGTGCAGCGCGGCGTGGTGGCGCGCTCGGTGGCGTGGCGGCGTCGCAAGGGCACGCTCGCGTCATTGGAGGAGATGCTCTCCGTCACCAGCCTCTGGGACGCGGAGGTGGATGAGGCCTTCCGCTCGCTCCTGGAGACGCAGGACCTCAACGACCTGCTGCCCTGGCGCGGGCGCACCGCCGTGGTGTGGGATCCCATCGGCCTGGCGGATCCGCTCACGCGCCGCTCGCCCGGCGTCGAGCGCCCGCGTGACGGCATCCCCGAACGAGGGCCGTTGCTTGGCGTGGCCCCGGGAGAGACCCTGGATCAGGCCTTGCGCCGGTTGGGCCGCGCGGACGCGGGCCGGCACGCCGCGTCCCCGCGCACGCTGGACCTGCTGGGCTGGGCCCGTCCGGACGTGGCGCTCATCCGCACCGCGCGTTTGACGCCGGTGGAGCTGGAGGAGGTGACGCCCGCGGAGGTGCACGTCCTGCCCAACGGCTACCGGGGCTTCCGCGTGGACCCGTTGGATCGGGACGGCCCGCTGGTGTGGCTCCAGCCGCTGGAGCGGGCGGACCTCACCGGGGGGCTCACCGCGCGCCATGAGCCCGACCCCGCCTCGCCCGGCGCGGGGCGCACGGCGGCGATGCTGCTGACGCCCACCGCGCTGGCGGAGGACGCGGACGAGGCGGAGCGGGCGGACGCCCTCACCGTGTCCGTGGATGGCATTCCCCTGGTGGGCCCGGAGGCGCTGCCGCTCCTGCGCGGCCCGCTGCCCACCGCGCCCGTGGGGCCCACGCCCACGCTCCGGTTCGCGGACCGGGGCCGGCCGGCGCCGGGAGACCAGTGGCGCCTGACGCTGCTCGCCGCCCGTGTAGACGCGGACACGCCGCTCCTGTCCTCCGTGCTCGAACCGGGCGCGCTGAACACCGTCACCGTCACCCCGGAGGCGAACCAGCTCCTGGGTGGCACCACCGCCGCGTTGCTCGTCGAGCGCCTGAAGGGGACGCCGCGCCTGAGGGACACGGATGGCGCCTGGCGCGACCTCACCCCCGGCATCCGTCTGGGGCTGCCCCGGAGCAACGCGGTTCGCGTGTCGCTGGCGGGGACCCCGTGGGTGGCGCGCATCGAACAGCACCTCGCGGACGGCAGCCTGCGCCTCGCCCGCTTCGACGCGAGCGCCGACGGTGGACCCTGGCAGGTGGCGGAGCTGGTGGGGGCCCTGCCTCCGGACGGTCCGGGCATGGCGCTCGCGGCCCTCGCGGACACGCTGTTGCTGGTGGCTCCGGACGGCGCGGGGAAGCTGGGCGTGTGGTCGGTGACGGGCCTGGAGGGTGCCACGCCCACGGCGACGCGCCTGGACACGACCAGTCCAAGACAGCCCGCCGCGCGGCTGGCCCCCAGCCTGTGCGTGCGCTCAGGACGGCTCTTCGTCCTGGGCGGAGACCTGGGCGGTGCGCCCACCGGGGACCTGTGGTCGCTCCCGGTCGCGGGTGGCACCTGGCGTCCGCACGCGGTGCGCAACCGTCAGGAGCGCAAGGCGGCCACGTTGCTCGGCACGCCGCAGGGGCTGGTGCTCGTGGGAGGCGAGGCCGTGACGGGTGAGCTGGCCGTGACGGTGATGGGCTGTGACCCTGCCTCCGCGAGCCCGGCGTGGCGTCCGCTGGCGCCGCTGCCCATCGAGCCTGGCCTGCCCGGGGTGCTCGTGGCCACGGAGACGGCCACCGGACTGGAGGCCCTGGTCTGGGCGGACACGACGCGGCCCCGGCGGCTGACGCTGACCCTGGGGGAGAGCGCCTGGGTGTCGGGCGCGCTGGAGCCGGACGGCACGAACCCGCCGATCCCCGGCGAGGCCCTGTACGCCGCCGGGCGCGTGCTCTTCGTGGACCCTCCGCCGCTGCCCGCCTCGGAGGTCGTCTTCTCGTTGGACGGGCGGGGCCACCTCGCGTTCCTGCCGGAGCTGGCGTTGCTGCCGGACGAGCTGCTGCGCTTCAACGTGGCCAACGACGGCGCGGTCTTCATCGAGCCGCGTCCGGGCCAGCCGCTCCCGTTGGATGCGCGGCCCGGCGGCGCCTACCACGCGCGGGACGCATCACGCTCCGGCGCCGCGCGGCGGTATTCGGTGCCCGGTCGGCTGCGGCGTCACCCGTTCAAGCTGCGGCAGCGGAGCCTGGGCCCCTGGAACACGCTGGCCCCGAGCAACGCCGCGGGCATCGTGGCGGTGGATCCGCGCCTGGGCCGCATCGTGCTCCAGGACGACGCGCCCGTGGGCCACGTCACCGTCTCCGCGCGCGTGGGCCGGGGTGCCTCCGTGGGCGCGGGGCTGCTCACCCCGGACCGCCGTCCGCCCGAGGACTGGGCGGAGCCGGACCTGCCGTTCCCCGAGCCCCCGGATCGCCCCGGCGACCGCTCCGGCACCGGGCGCCCCATCACGGCGTGGATCTCTCCGTCGCGCGCGGGCGGGGTGCTCGCGGCCGGTGAGGTGGAGCGGCCCATCGTCGCCACCGTCACGGAGGCCCTGGGCTTCGGCGCGCCCCCGGTGGTGGGCATCATCGGTTCGCCGCGCCTGCCGCCCGCGCGCCTGTCACAGGGGCTGGAGGCGGGCCTGTCCCTCTTCGCCTCGGACACGGGGGCCGCGCCCTGCATCGGCGCGGATGAGGACGGCCTCTCGCTGGCGCTCTACCCGGGCTTTGGCGGTGGCGCCGACACGGGCGTGTGGCTCGCGGGGCTGTGGCTCACGGGCCGCCTGGACCTGGTGCTCGCGCGAGGGCAGGCGGACCTGCGCTGGTGCAACCTGGGCGCACCCGGGCAGGTGGGGCTGTGGATGCCGGGCGGTGGGCACCAGGACGTCAGCGCGCGCCGCTCGCTGCCCCCGGCCGACGTGGAGCTGCGCCTCTACGGCTGCATGGTGGGCGCCATCGAACTGCCACCCTGGGTCCACCTCATCGCCGCGGGCTGCACCTTCGACGCGGGCAGCCGGGACACCACCGCCATCCGCGCGGCCGGGGCGCGCGTGCGGCTGCGGCACTGCACGGTCCTGGGCGCGACCGAGGCGGGCGTGCTGGAGGCGTCCTCCTGCGCCTTCGCGGGCGAGGTGCGCACGGACCGGCCCGACCTGGGCTGGGTCCGCTACAGCCTGCTCGGGCGCGGCGGACAGCCGCCGGTGTCGCACCAGTCGCGCGTGCACACCGTGTCGTTCCAGTCCAACCGCCAGACGGACCCGGGCTACCTGGTGCTGGCGGACAACAACGGCCCCGACGCGCTCCGCGCCTCCGAGCGCGGCGGCGTCCCCGGCGCCCATGGCGAACGCTCCGACCACGAGCGCGAACTCTTCGCGCGCACCGACGACGGCATGCCCATTGGCGTGACGCCGTTCCACGCCGACCGCACCCAAGACGACCTCACCCGGATGGGCCGATCATGACCGTGAAAGCGTACACCTCCAGGTCCCGCTTCGACGAAGCCCGGCGCTTCTCCGGCGTCTATCAGCAGATGGGGCGCATGAGCCTCGACGCCGACCACAACGAGGAGGTGCGGCTGCGCACCGTGGACGCGCGCCGCCGCTCCGCCGACGTGGCGGACGGCTCGCCCGACGACGGCTTCCGCATCGTGGACACCTTCCTCGTGGACCCCATCGGCAAC
>NZ_JAPNJY010000020.1:0-107710 GCF_026626625.1 Corallococcus sp. BB11-1
CTCCTGAAGGGCACCCCCTCCCAGGAGGAGCTCCTGCGTGCCCTGGGTGACCTCTCCGCTGCTTGCGAAGCGGGTCTTGAGGATGCCTGCACGTTCCTGCACGAATCCTTCGGTCGTCCGGAGCGCATCTCCGGAGGTCTGTTCGTTTCGCCGCATCCCGTGGAGCTGGTCCGTCGCGGCATGTTCGCGCTGCTCATCTTCCGTTGTCGGGTCGATGTGGATGGAAGGGTCCGCGACTGCAAGGTCGTCGAGGGTGGGCCGGTGGAGGGCACCCAGCGCGCGCTCGACGAGCTGTACGCCACCCACAATCGTCCGCCGACCCTGGCGGGCCATCCATTGAGCATCCCGTACACGTTCAACCTCCGCTTCACTCCTCCGGATGGGAGGCTGACAGAGGAGGATGAGCTGGCGTGGGCGCGACAGCGGGTGTCCCAGAATCCGAAGAGCGCCCCTGCCTGGAGGAACCTGGCCAGGCGGCTCGCCGTGCAGTCACCCCAGGAGCGGCTGTATCCCCAAGCCGTGGCACGCGCTCATGCCCTCTCACCCTGGGACTGGTGGGCCGCCACGGAGGTGGCCTGGCAGCAGGTGCAGGCCAGGCAGTATGCGGTGGCCCTGATGACGGTGCGGCGCCCGCTGCGTCGTGAGCGCTCCAATCCCTACGTGCAGGAGACCGCCGCCGCGGCGTACTTCGGCCTGGGGCAGTGCGCGGAGGCCTTGAAGGTGCAGGAGCGCGCGGTGGGCTTGCTGCCGGAGGCGTGGCCCGAAGAGGAACATGCGCGCTTCGGGCGCAAGCTGAAGGAGTACCAGAGCGCGTGCGCCGCGCCCGCTCCGGCCGTCAGCGCAGCGCCGGCCCCTCGCTGAGCCGCGCCACCGCGCCGTGCAGGATGCCGAGCTGCCGGGGCACGCGCTCCAGCAGGGCGCCCAGGACAGGATCGTCGCTGGTGCGTGGCAGGGAGAGCGGTGGCAGCGGCGGGGGCTCCCGTCGCTCCTGCAGCGCGCGGGCGAGCAGCTCCAGGCTGTCGCTGGCCCGCTGCGCCAGTTGCTGTGGCAGCACCGACGTGCGTCCCTCGAACCGGCCCGTGCCCAGCGCCGTCACCGCCAGCGCGAAGCGCCTCGCGTAGGTGAGCAGCGCCATGCCCGACTCCAGGTGCTGCGGCGGGCCCCGGTACTCCGTCATCAGCCGCTGGAAGGACGACTCCGCCTCCAGCAGGGCCTGATCCAACCGGCGCCGCTCCTCGTTCACCTCCGGCTCCGTGCCGCTGCGGTGCGTGGCCAGCCGTTGCAGGTACTTCCCATCCGCGCGCAGGGCGGAGGCCGCCGCGTCCGGGAAGCGGCGGCGCTCCGGGCTGGGCCACAGCGTCCAGGAGCCCAGGAGCGCGAGCGTCCCCGCGATGAGCACCCCCAGCGAGCGCTGCGAGGCGACCGTCCAGTCCCCCGAGCTGAGCGTCGCCATCAGCAGGTAGTCCGGCGTGAGCAGGATTTGAAACGCCCCGAAGTTCAAGGGCAGCAGCGCCACCGACACGGCCGTCAGCAGGCTGATGACCACGATCATCGTCGCGGGCGTGTGCACGGTGGTCGCGATGAGCGCCGCCAGGCTCGCGCCCACCAGCGTCCCCAGCGTGCGCTGGAGCACGCGCTCCTCCGTGCTGCCCGCGTAGGGCTGGAGGATGGAGATGACCGTGAGGCTCACCCAGTGCGCGTCGCCCACCTGCAACGCCCGCGTCAGGCCCAGGGCCGCCGTCGCCACCATCCCCGTGCGCAGCGCGTGTCGCAGCACCAGCGAGTCCAGGTGGAGGTTGTCGCGCACCGGCTGCCACGGGGAGACCCCTCGCGCCTCCGGCTGCCCCCGCACGGTGCCCTTGCCGCGCGCGGACACCGGGTCCCCGAAGAGCAACCCCGACGCCGTTTCGTGCGTCACGCCCGCGTACTCCCTCAGCCGGTCGAGCAGCGTGGCGACGTGCGCGGACAGCGGCCCCTCCGCCCCCTGTCTGACGGCGGGCGCGGACATCCTGGCGGGCTGCCTCCGCCTGGGGCGCAGCGCCAGCCGTGGCGGCGCGCGCATGCCCTCGTTGCGCTCCTGCCGCAGGGCCCGCGCCACCCACTGGTCCATCGCGGCGTGCGCTTCGCACAGCCGCCCCACGCGCTCCCGCGTGGCGTGCAGGTGCGGGTCCCTCCCCACCACCTGCATCGCCTCCGCGAGCGCGCTGAGCAGGGCCACCATGGGCTCCGCCAGCTCCACCAACACCAAGAGGTGCTCGCCGCGCCGGGACTCGTCCGGACGCCCGCGCCGCGTGGCCGCGAGCACGCCCCGGGCCCGTTCGATGTCCGGACGGATTCCCCCATGGCGCCTCAATCCTTCCGCCCACTGGTCGGCCGTGGCCCCGTTCAGCGTGGCCGCGCCCAGCTCCTCCGCCGCGGTCGCGAGGGCCGCGTACACGCGGGCCACCGCGCGGCGCGCGGGCCGGTAGGGACGCAGGGGCCACAGCAGCAGCGACAGCGTCATCGCCCACAGGCCGCCCAGGAGCAGGGAGCCCCCCCGCGCCACGGCGTCGCCGAGCGTGGCCGCGGGCGCGCCCAACGACACCACGAAGATGACGGCGAGCTGGCCTCCCACCGCCCCGGCCGTGTCGCCGTAGCAGCGCGCGAAGCTGGCCGCCGTGACGCCGAACAGCAGCAGGCTGGCGTCCACCCAGTACGTGTGGCCCGCGGGCGCGGCGAGCATTCCGACCAGCGCCCCCAGCGCGGTCACCAGGCCCATGACGCGCGCGCGCGAATGGTACGAGCCGCCCTTGTCCGCGAGCGTGACGAGCAGCCCCGTGAGGCCCGCCCAGCCGGCCTGGGGCACGCCGAGCAGGAAGGCCAGGCACAGCGGCACCGCCGTGGCGATGGCGGCCCGCAGGCCCGCCCACAGGGCCGGGCGTCCCGGCTCCACTCGGAAGAGCGACCGGAGGTGTCGCAGCAGTCGGTGCATGGGGTGTCAGGGGAACGGCGGGCCGTCACCCCAGAGGGTGGCCACGGAAGCTCCCCTCCACATCCCGGCGCAGGCCCCACCCCTCCTGTCCGGACGGCATCGCGGGCCCGTGGCCGCAGGTTCCTCCCTCCCCAGCGGCGGGAGCGGGGGAGGGCACGGGCCCTGCCTCCGGCTCCGGGCCTGCCTGCGCGTCAGCCCGCGTCGCGGACCGGCTCTTGCGCGTCCTCGCGGGGAATCGAGGTGCCATCCCACGGGATGTAGCGCACGCCCGGCATGGCCTCTGGCGCGTGGAACTCCAGCGCGCCCACGGTGGAGGTGAGCTTCTTCGTGGGGCGCCACGCGGCGAACGGGTGGGGCCGGGAGGACAGCTCCACCTCGCACTGGGCCACGTCGCTCTGGGCCACCAGCACGTCCCAGCCCGTCGGGTCGCGGTAGGCGTAGCCCACCAGCGTGCGCGGGTCGCACCACGCCCGGCCCTTCATGGCCACCGTGGCGGACGTGGCGCTGAACTCCAGCACGCCCTGCGCGGGCGACGTCACGCGCGTGAAGAGCATGTTGGGCATCTCATGGAACGTGTGCTGCCCGTCGCCCGTGCGCAGGTAGATGGGCGCGAGCCTCGGGTGGCCGGGCTTGCGCTGGGCGCGAACAATCATCGCCTCCAGGCGCGCGTCGGGGTCCTCGCGGAAGCGCGGGCAGTACAGCCACGTCAGCTCCTCGATCCGCCGGGTGCCCCACAGGTGCTTCTGCAGGCCGGGCGCGCCCTTCACCTCGTAGCGCTCGCCGTCCACCGTCACCGTGCCCTCGAAGGTGACGTCGTCGTGCACGTGGGCCACGCGCGTGGGCAGGGGCAGCAGCGACGTGCCGCGCGGCTCGCGGCGCACCGGCGCGCGGCCGTCCGACGTGAAGCGCAGGTCCCAGGCGATGGCGTGCTCCCCGGAGGCCACCTGTCCGTGGCACTTCCCGGGGGAGAACTCCGAGTCCCCGATGCGCACCCCCGACGGCGTCAGCGCGCTGAAGGCGGAGGCCGGGTGGATGGACTTGAGCGCCACAGCGGGCCGCGTGGGCGACGCGCAGTCGAACGCCGCCGCCCACACCGTGGCGCGGGGCTCGCCGGGCGCGCCGGGCGCCGGGGTGAACAGGGTGTAGCGCAACCACCAGGCGCGGTCTCCGCCAGGGTCGAGCACCACCAGGAACCAGATTTCGAAGAAACCCTGCTGACCGTTCCAGCGCGGCAGGTTGGCGCGCTCGTGCGACGGCATTGGATGCAGCCCCCTCTTCAAGGGCGCGGTCCCGGCACCACCCCCAGGCGGTCCACGCTGGCAGATGGGGCCCGGTGCGAGCAAGGGGCCTCCGGTCGCGGATCCGCGAAGCGCGGGCACCCCCGGGCTGGCGGTGCTTCAGGACCCGGACCCGGGCACGCCCCAGGTCACGCGGTAGGTGACGCTGTCGTCGTCGTACTGCACGACGTCCACCTGCGTGGCGGGGCCGCTGGCCGCGCGCACCGTGGCCAGCATCACGCCCTGCTTGAAGTAGCGCAGCAGGCCGGGCTCGTTGAGCCACAGGTCCGCTTCGCGCTCGCCGCGCTCGGTGATGCGGACCTCCGTGTAGTTGTTGCCCGTGCGGAAGCTGTGCTGCGTGCGCAGCAGCATCCGCTTGGGCCCGATGAGCCGCAGCACGCCCAGCAGCGCCCGGCCCACCATCGTGTCGCGGTAGCCGTCAATCATCCGCTCCCCCAGCATCCGCCACGCGACGGGCTCCGGCTGCTCCGGGTGCAGGGACTTCGCCGTCAGCGCCACGCAGCGCGCCCAGGTGTCCAGCGAGTACGCCGGCTGGAGCGGGCGGTCCAGGTCCAGCCCCTCCTTGCGCAGCTGCTCCTTGAGGGCGAAGGACACCTTGCCGGACAATCCCCGGACGAAGAGGCCCTCGACGATGGTCGGGAAAACGAGTTTCTCGGCGGCGGCCATGATGGGCCATTCCTCCCAGCCCTCCCGGTCCGGGTCAAGCCCTCCAGGGCCGGTGACGTCCTTGGCCTGAAGCTCGCGTCGCCCTCCAGGGCGATTTCCCAGGCGGCGCTGGGGTGCCGGCGGGCGGAACTCAGGGAAAACGCGACCGTGAAGCTCCAGGGGCCGTGCGCGTGCCCTCTTCGTTCGCCCCCTCCGGGTCGCGGAAGAACGTCCGGGCCGCGTCCTCCAGGCCGCGCAGGTACGCCAGGTAGTCGTCGAAGGGGTCTCCGCCGGAGGCGGCGGTGAGCTGCCGTTCGGCCTCCGCGTAGAAGTCCTCGCCATGGTGTCGCAGCGCGAGCGCGAGGATGCACAGCCGCAGCAGGCCGGGGACCTGGCCCGAGCCATGGTTGAGCGACTCCATGGCCTTGAAGCAGGCCGTGACGTCCCGGTGCCCCGTGAGCACGGCCCGGGCCAGCCACCAGTTCGTGGACCGCTCCGGCTCCATGTCGGCCTTGAGCTCCGCGTAGTGCGTCCAGGCGCTCTCGCACAGCGGATCCAGTTGGAGTGCCTCCTGCAACGCGGCGAGCTGGAGCGAGGGGGCCTCGATGGCGCGGGCCTCGGTGGCGCGCCGCCGGGCGAGGCCTACCTGGCGACGGCCGTCGCCGAAGGTCTCCAGCAGCAGGGGCGTGGTGAAGTGTTCGAGCACCCCCTGGGGATCCAGCGGAGGGCCCTGCTCGAACCACTGGGAGAACACGCGGTCGGCGTCTCCAAACCTCCGCAGGCGGAAGAGGACGTCCGCGTGCAGGGCCTGGGCGGGCCGATGCTCGCCTGACGCCGCGGCATGTCCGGCGCAGGCCAGGGCCTGTCGGGCGCAGCCTCGCAGGAGGAGCGCCTCCGCCATCCCGCTCCACCAGTCATCGCGTTGCAGGTGGCCCGGGTCGCTCATCGCCGCCAGCCGCTGGTGGTGCACGGCTTCCCTGCCCAGCCCGGAGCCGCGCAGGTGGTGGGCGAGCCAGGCGTGCAGGGCGCCGCTGACGTCGGGGCTGTTCGTCCGCTCCAGGAGGCGCTGGAGCATCGCGCGGTAGCGCTGGGAGGCCGCGAACCGGCGGGTGGACGGGCGGCTTCGCAGGACGCTCCCGCCCACGCGGGCCGCGAGCAGCGCCTGGGGCCTCAGCTCGCGGGTGGCGAGGAACTCCGCGGCGCCGGGCACGTCGTCGAAGTCCTCCGTCGCGAACAGCACGTTCCACACCACGGGCTGCGACAGGAGGCGCGAGGCGGTGCTCCCGGGCCACGCGCAGGCCCGGAGCGCCTCCACCAGCAGTGACGCCGCGGCGTGGGGGCGGCCCGCGAGCGAGAGCGCCATGGCCGCGATGAGCTGCACCACGCCCGCGGCCTCCTCCGAGGTCGGCGCCGGGGGGAGGGACGTGGGCAGGCAGGGGCGGTGGTCCGAGGACGCGACCTGGATGGCGCTCCAGTCGGCGGCGACCTCCAGGACGACCTCCGCGTCCCCGGACGCCTCCAGGCGCACCTGGGGGCGGGCGGTGTCCAGCCAGGAGGCGACCGTGTCGCGCACCGCGTGGGAGAGGTCGCCCGGCGGCAGCTCCAGGCGCACCCGTGCGGGGGCGTCGTGCGGCGCGGCGTGCCGGGCTGCGAAGAACCGCCGCACCTCGTCGATGAGCTCCCCGGGCTCGCGCGCCCGCAGGGCGTCCTCCAGGCGCAGGCGGACGGTCTTCTCGAAGTCCCACCGCTCGCGCTCCTCCAGGGTGTGCGCCGCCGCGAGCTGGTGGACCCAGGCGAAGAACAGCCCGTTCGTGGGCGCGTGGAAGCCCACGAGCATCACGGGGTGCGCCGCGTCCAGGTACTCGCGGAGCCGTTCGGCCCTGAAGGTGACGGTGACGCCCGTGTCATCCCCGGCGCCGCCGTCGGTGGCTTCGAGCCCCGCGAAGAACGGGGGGACGACGGCCCTCCGGTGCTCGAAGGGCTGCACCCGGGCGTCCAGGCCGTGGTCCCGGTGTGGGTCCTGGATTCGCCACTCCGGGGGCAGGGCCTCGTGGAAGGCCCTCCGGGACAAGGTTTCAAGGACCTGCGCTCGCGGGCGGGTCGGCATCAGGCACCCCGGACCGAAAGGGACGGCGGGAGTGTAGTCCGGAAAAGGGGGGGAGGCCGTCCCGTGCGGCCATCTGCTAGCGTCTGGACGTCCTGGCCCCCCGATGACGTCCCGTCCCCTGCCGTTCCTGGTGCTGCTGTCCGTGCTGTGCGCGTCCTCGGCCCTGGGCGCGAGGCCGGTGCCTGCCTCCGCGGCGGACGGGATGGCGATGCTCCAACGGATGGAGACCGCCCGCATCCAGGGGTCGCCCAGCGCGCTGCGCACGGAGCTGGACGCGCAGGAGGCGAAGGCGCCCCGGGACCCCATGCCCCGGCTGTACCGGGCCTTCCTCGCGCTGCCCTCCGACGAGAGCTTCAGCGAGTTCAAGGCGCTGGCGGTGCTGTACCCGGAGAACCCGTGGCCGCACGTGGGCATGGGGCTCGTGTACGTGCGCTGGAAGATGCTCAAGGAGGCGGGCGCCCCGCTGGAGGCCGCGCGCAAGGCCGTGCCCGGCTTCGCGCCCGCGCTCTGGGTGGACGGCCTGCGGCTCCAGGCGGAAGGCAGGCCGGCGGAGGCGGAGGCGCGGCTGCGCGAGGCGCTCGCGAAGCTGGACGTCCCGCGCATCCGCACCGACCTGGGCCTGGTCCTCGCGGGCCGGCCCGGGGGCGCGGCGGAGGCGCGGGCGCTCCTGGCGCGCTCGGTGAAGGACTGGCGGGAGCAGCCGGAGGCGCTCCAGGTGCTCTCGCGGCTGGCCGGGGAGGCAGGGGACGTGAAGGCCGGGGCGGAGGCGGGCGCGTTGCTCGTCGCGCTCCAGCCCCACGACCGCGAGGCGCACCGGCGACAGGCGGAGGCGTGGCTCGCCGCCGGGGACAAGGCGCAGGCGCTGAAGATGCTGGAGCGCTACGCGACGCTCGGCGGCGCGGAGCCGACGGCGCTCGCCACCTGGGCGCGGCTGAGCGCGGAGCTGGGACGCCCGGAGGACGAGGAGAAGGCCCTGGTGCGGCTGAGCGCGGCGACCCCGAAGGACGTGGAGCCCCTGTCGCGGCTGGCCACGCTGGCGGAGGCGCGCTCGGACCTGGCCGCCATGGAGGCGCGCCTGACGCAGGCGGTGGCGGTGGCCCCGGGCCGCGCGGACTTGCAGGTGCGGCGGGCGCGGCTCTTCCTCAAGCAGGAGCGCCTGGTGGAGGCCATGGCCGCGTACCGGGCGACGCTCGCCGCCCCGGAGCGCCCGGTGCCGGAGGCCGTGGAGGAGACCGCGCAGCTGAGCCGCAAGCTGCGCCTGCCCGCGACGCCCGCGAAGGGCACGGTGGAGCAGATCTACGACCGGGTGTCGCTGGGGCTCGTCGCCCTCTACCTGGAGCACCTCCAGGCGAACCCGGACCTCAAGGGCAACCTCAAGGTGCGCGTGGACGTGGATCCCACCGGGAAGCCCACCCAGGTCGTGGTGCTGTACGACAGCCTCCAGGACGCGCTCATCACCCAGGGCGCGAGCGTCGCCTTCATGGATGCGCAGTACCCGCCCGGCAGCGGACCCCAGGAGCACCAGTACGTCTTCCGCCCCCCGCGCTGAGCCTCGCGGCGGGGAGGGGGAGTTGACGCTGGTGGTGGTGGACGGCAAAGACTGGCGGCTGCCCCCTGAACGGGAGTCCCTTCCTTGAGCGCGGCACCGCTGACGCCTGAAGACCTCTGGTCGCGCACGCTGGCGGTCACCGGACATGCGCTGGAGACCGGCGCGTTGCAGCCCATCACCACCGAGGCCCGCACCGTGGTGGACGGGGGCGCGACGTTCCAGGTGCGCGTGCTGGGGCGGGTGGCGCTCAAGGAGCGTCCCCGTCCGGCGCCTTCCCGCGCGGCGCCGTTCAATCCGTTCGCGCCCCCGGAGCCGGCCCTGGTGCTGGGGGACGTGGCGCCCGCGCACGTGTGCCTGCTCAACAAGTTCAACGTCGTGGAGCACCACCTGCTGCTGGTGACGCGCGACTTCGAATCGCAGGACGCGCTGCTGACGGCCGGGGACTTCGACGCGCTCGCGACGTGCCTGGAGGGGCTGGACGGGCTGGCCTTCTACAACGCCGGGGAGATCGCGGGCGCCAGCCAGCGGCACAAGCACCTGCAGCTCGTCCCGCCGCTGGGGCCCCAGGTGCTGCGGGCCCCGGTGGAGGCGCTGCTCCCCGCGCTGCCGGGGCCGGGCCGCGTGGTGGCCGCGGGGACGCTGCCCTTCCTCCACCTGCTGGTGGGACTGGGGCCCTGGGAGGCCCCGGCGCCGGGCGCCCGGATGCTGGCGGCGTACCGGTTGCTGCGCGAGGCGCTGGGCCTGGGAGCGACGTCCCCCTACAACCTGCTGGTCACCCGGGACTGGATGCTGCTCGTGCCGCGGAGCCGCGCGGAGCACCTGGGCGTCAACGTCAACGCGCTGGGGTTCGCGGGCTCACTGCTGGTGCGCACGCCGGAGCAGTTCAGCGCGGTCGCGGCGCTGGGGCCGTTGGAATTGCTGCGCCAGGTCGCGGGCCTGGCTCCGTAGGAGGAGGGTGATGACCATGGATGCGAACGAACTGGCCCGGGTGCCGGGGGTGAATCCCCAGGTGCCCGACGCGGCGCGGATCTACGACTACACGCTGGGCGGCACGCACAACTTCGAGGCGGACCGGCAGGCCGCGGAGGCCCTGTTCTCGCTGCTGCCTTCGACGCGCAAGTGGGTGCGGATGCTGCGCTCCTGCCTCCAGGTGGCGGCGAAGCGGTTGTCGTCGGAGGGCTTCACGCACTGGGTGGACTTCGCGTCCGGCCTGCCCACCAACGACCACGTCCACGGCGTGCTGCCGCCGGACGTGAAGGTGCTGTATTCGGACATCAACCCGCTGACGATGGCGCAGGCGCGCGTGCTGCTGGGCGACGACCCGCGCGTGCGCTACCTGGAGTGCGACATCCGTCAGGCGAAGCCGTTCCTGGAGCGCCCCGACGTGCGCGAGTTCCTGGGCGGCGAGCGCAAGGTGGCGCTGGGCGCCAACGGCATCACCGTGTTCCTCCAGGCGGAGGAGAACCGGAGGTTCTTCCGCGACCTGTATGACTGGGCCGCGCCGGGCTCCAAGCTCTTCACCACCTTCGAGACCAAGGACCCCACGAAGACGACGCCCCAGTGGGAGCAGTTCGTGGGCATGTTCAAGACGATGGGCGAGCACTTCGAGCTGTTCTCCCTGCCGGAGTACCTGAAGCTCTGCGAGCCGTGGACCCCGGGCCCCGGCGGCATCCAGACGGTGCGCGAGTTCCTGGGCCTGCCGGAGGACTACATCACCCAGGAGGACCGGCAGGGGGTGGGCATCGAGTTCTATGCCGTCATCCTGGAGAAGAAGTAGCCGACGGCATCCTCAGTCGCAGCGCTGACCCGTCAAGGCGCACCGGCCATACGCGCAGGGCGTGAAGGGCGGGGTCGCGCAGCCCGAGGCAGGGCAGGCGCAGGTGGTGACCTGGCGGGTGCGTGGGTCGCAACAGGGGCGGTACTCCGTGATGGGGTCCCCCGGGCCCGCGTCCACGGTGCCCGCGTCCGCGCCTGTTCCCGCGTCGGTGGGAGTGCCCGCGTCGGTGGGGGTGCCCGCGTCGGTGCTGGCGCCGCCATCGGTGGGGGTGCCCGCGTCGGTGCTGACGCCGCCATCGGCGGGGATGCCCGCGTCGACGCTGCTGCCGCCATCCAGGATGAGGCCGCCGTCGGTGTTCACGCCGCTGCCGGCGTCCTGGGGGCCCGACGAACCGCCGTCCGTGGAGGCGCCGCAAGACTGGCTGAGCGACTCCGCGCAGGTGCCCGCCTCGCAGGGCCGGAAGGAGGCCGGGCAGCCGTCGAGCGACTCGCAGCGGCATGTGTCCACCTGACCGGAGACGCAGCAGACGGCCCACGCCACCTCGCCCAGTGGATCCGGGTCCTCGTACAGCGGGTCGAAGCACCCCGCTCCAATCAGGGCGAGCAGGATGGCGGGCAGGAGTCGGTTCACGTGCGGTTGGGACACCCGACGGGCGCGACCTGGGACATGCCGCCGGGGCGCGGCTAGTATCCCACACCCCATTGCGGATTCGATGTCCCAGGCCCCCGGGCCCGGGTGTCACAAGCACGAACAGGAAGGTCGGACACGCGGATGGCGAGCGGGCTCGGTGCGGAGGAGCTCAGGGAGCTCTACGAGCGCTTCGCGCCCGTGGTGCACCGTCGCGCGCTCGCGCTGCTCGGCCGTGACGCCGATGCGTGGGACATCGTGCAGGAGGTCTTCGAGCGCATGTTGACGGCCGGCGCGCGGTTCCGACGAGAGGCCCGCCCCATGACGTACGTGTACCGCGCCACCACCAACCTGTGTCTCAACGCGCTGCGCTCGCGCCACCTGCGCGAACCGCTGCTGCCGGAGCGCGAGGAGGCCGCGGCCCTCACCCCCAGCCAGTGGGAGGCCGCCGACTTCATCCGCCACCTGGTGGGCCGGATGGGGGAGCGCGAACTGGAGGTGGCCACGCTGCACTTCTTCGACGGGCTGACGCAGGAGGAGATTGCCCAGATGCTGGATGTGTCGCGAAAGACCATCGTCCGCGACCTGGAGTCCATCCGGAAGAAGGCCGCGGAGCTGGGGCGGTTGCCGGAAGAGCCACTGGAGGCGGACCGTGGCTGAGCACCTCTCGCGGTTGGAGTTGGACGAGTGGCTTTCGGGGTTGGATCCAACGGGCCGCATGGGCGCGCACGTCGCGTCCTGCGGGACGTGCGGACCCGTCGCGGAGGAGCTGCGGCGGGCGCGGGAGTCGAGCCTGCGAGCCCCCCGGGCGGAAACGGTGTTCGCGAAGCTGGAGGCGAAGCGGGCCCAGCCGGCGCGGACGCGCTGGAGCTGGGGCGGGCCGCTGGTGGTCGCGCTGGCGGTGGGGCTGACGCTGGTCGTCTACGTGCCGAAGGGCACGGAGGACGGCGTGCGGCTGAAGGGGAGCGTGGCGCTGCGGCTGCTGTCGGAGGGCGGCGCGCCGGTCACGAACGCGAGGCCCGGCGAGCGCGTGACGCTGGCGGTGGGCACGGGGACGCACCGCGACGTGCTGGTGCTCGCGGTGGATGAGGCGGGGGCGGTGGACGTGCTCTGGCCACAGGGGGGACGGACCAGCGGCAAGGTGGAGCCCGGGGCGGAGGTGAAGCTGTCGCCGCCGCTGGAGGTGACGCCGGGGTCGGTGGCGTTGCACGCGTTCTTCTCCGACACGCCGCTGCTCGCGGACGAGGCGAAGGCGGGGCTCCTCGCGCGCATCGTCGAGGCCCGTGCGAGGGGAAGGGGGCCGCTGGACGCGGTGACGCCCGAAGGGCTCGGGAAGGCGAGCGCCCACGCGGTCCTGCGGGTCGCCCCATGAGACCGCGGTGGCTCTCCACGGTGGTGGGGCTGCTGGCCGTCCTCTGCGGGTGGCTGGCCCCGCTCCACGCCCGCGCGGCGGAGGAGGCCCCGCGCCGCTGGGCGTTGATCGTCGGTGAGAACCAGGGGCTGTCGGGAGAGGAGCGGCTGCGCTTCGCGGAGGCGGACGCGCGGCGGATGCGCGAGGTGCTCCAGGAGGTGGGCGCGGTGCCCCCGGAGCGCACCGTGACGCTGCTGGGCACGGATGCCGCCACGCTGCGCGAGGCCCTGACGCGCTTCCAGGCCCGGCTGTCCTCCGAGGCCTCGCCGCGTGACTGGCTGGTGCTCTACGTCTCCTCGCACGCGGGGGACGGCCGCCTGCACCTGCGCGGCACCGAGCTTCCGATGCGCGAGCTGGTGGACTTCCTCAAGGGGGCACCCGTGGGCGTGGGGCTCCTCATCCTGGACTCGTGCCGCTCCGGGGTCGCCACGCGCCTGAAGGGCCTGAAGCCCGTGGCAGCGCCCATGCTGATGGAGGCCGCGGACCTGGAGGGACGGGTCGTCATCAGCGCCTCGGGCGCGGACGAATACGCCCAGGAGTCGGACGCGCTGCAGGGCTCCTATTTCACGCACCACCTGGCGGCGGGACTGCGCGGCGCGGCGGATGCGTCGCGCGACGGACGCGTCACGCTGGAGGAGGCGTACCGCTACGCCTACGCGCGCACGCTGGAGTCCACGCTCGTCTCCGCGGGAGGATTGCAGCGCCCGACGTTCCGGATGGACCTGCGGGGACGCGGGGAGCTGGTCCTCTCCGAACCGCAGCAGGCACGGGGGCGGCTGACCCTGGATGTGAAGGCCCCGGGCCGCTGGCTGGTCCTCTCCTCCGAAAGCGGCGCGTTGGTGGCGGAGCTGGAGAAGGGCGAGGGCCCCACGACGCTCGCCGTGGCGCCGGGGGCATACCGGCTGCTGCTGCGCGCGGAGGAGGGCTTCCTGTCTCGGTCCGTGACGGTGCCCGTCAATGGCAGTGCATCCGTGGGAGGCGCGCCCCTGGAGCAGGCCGCGCGGTCGTGGCTCGCGCGCAAGGGTGGGGTGGGGTCCACGCTGCTGCTCGCGGTGGGGCCGTCCCTGACGTCTGGGATTGTCGCGGGCCTTCCCTCCATCCCGGGCCTGGACGTGCGCCTGGAGCGCGAGGGTCGGCTGGGCTGGGGACTGGACGTGTCGGGCGTGGGGCTCGCGGTGCGCAGGGGTTCGGGCCAGCGGGTGGCCTTCCGGCAGACGGAGCTGGAGCTGCGGCTCAACGCGGGACCGCACTGGAAGCACGGACCGTGGACCTTCTCCAGCGCGCTGGAGGCCGGGGCGCTGGCCGTCTTCCAGAGCGGGCTTCCCTCCGATGAGGCGCGCTTCGGACTGGAGCCGCTGGCGCTGGTGTCCGGAGGCGTGCGGCTGCGCGTGCGCGGCGGCGTGTCGACGCTGCTGAGCGCGTCGGCGGGAGGCGTGGTGGCGCGCAGGGACTCCGGCGTGGCATTGGTGCCCCGCGCCTCCGCGTCGCTGATGGTGGGCTTCGCGCTGTAGCAACGGCCTGCTGGGGTGCCTGTCTGTTCTTCTTGTTCTCCCGAGCACGAAGTACTTTGACTCCATCGCCATGACCAAGCCCAAGCCCTCCTCCAGCCTGAACCCGGCGGACAGCCACGACCTGATCCGCGTCCGGGGTGCCCGCGAGAACAACCTGAAGGACGTGAGCATCGAACTCCCCAAGCGGAGGCTGACGGTGTTCACCGGCGTCTCGGGCTCTGGCAAGTCGTCGCTGGTGTTCGGCACCATCGCGGCGGAGTCCCAGCGGCTGATCAACGAAACCTACAGCACGTTCGTGCAAGGGTTCATGCCGACGCTGGGGCGGCCGGAGGTCGACGTCCTGGAAGGGCTGACGACCGCCATCATCGTCGATCAGGAGCGGATGGGCGCCAACTCCCGCTCGACGGTCGGCACGGCGACCGACGCCAACGCGATGCTGCGGGTGCTCTTCAGCCGCCTGGGCAAGCCGCACGTCGGCTCGTCCAACGCCTTCTCCTTCAACGTCCCGTCGGTCCGAGGCGTCGGGCAGATCTCGGTCGAGAAGGGCGGCGGCGCCGCGAAGACCGAGAAGCGCGAGTTCACGGTCTCCGGCGGCATGTGCCCGCGCTGCGAGGGCATGGGCTCGGTGACGGACATCGACCTGTCCCAGCTCTACGACGACACGAAGTCGCTCGCCGAGGGCGCGCTCACCATCCCGGGCTACACCGCCGACGGCTGGCAGGTGCGCATCTTCGGGGCCTCGGGCTTCCTCGACCCGAACAAGCCCATCCGCGACTACACCAAGAAGGAGCTCCAGGACTTCCTCTACCGGGAGCCGACCAAGGTGAAGTTCGAGAGCATGAACCTGACCTACGAGGGGCTGGTTCCGCGGATCCAGAAGTCGTTCCTGACCAAGGACAAGGAGGCGATGCAGCCGCACATCCGCGCGTTCGTGGAGCGGGCGGTGACGTTCACCACCTGCCCCGAGTGTGGCGGCACCCGGCTCAACGAGGCCGCCCGGTCCTCCAGGATCAAGAAGCTCAACATCGCCGAGGCCTGCGCGATGCAGATCAACGAGCTGGCCGAGTGGGTGCGCGGCCTGAAGGAGCCGTCCGTCGCGCCGCTGCTGGCGACGCTGCTGCGGACGCTCGACTCGTTCGTGGAGATTGGCCTGGGCTACCTCAGCCTGGATCGGCCGTCAGGGACGCTGTCGGGCGGCGAGTCCCAGCGCATCCAGATGATCCGGCACCTCGGGTCGTCGCTCACCGACGTGACGTACGTGTTCGACGAGCCGACGGTCGGGCTGCACCCGCACGACATCCAGCGGATGAACGACCTGCTGCTGCGGCTGCGCGACAAGGGCAACACCGTGCTGGTCGTCGAGCACAAGCCGGAGGCCATCGAGATCGCCGACCACGTCGTCGACCTGGGCCCCGGCGCTGGCACCGCGGGTGGCGAGGTGGTGTTCGAGGGCACCGTCGAAGCGCTTCGGGCCAGCGGCACGCTCACCGGGCGGCACCTGGACGACCGGGCCTCCCTGAAGCCGTCGCTGCGCAAGCCTTCGGGGGTGCTGAAGGTGCGCGGCGCCAGCGCCCACAACCTGCGGAAGGTCGACGTGGACATCCCGCTCGGCGTGCTGGTGGTGGTGACGGGCGTGGCCGGGTCGGGGAAGAGCTCCCTCATCCACGGCTCGGTGTCGGGCCGGGACGGCGTGGTGACGGTCGACCAGTCCCCCATCCGCGGCTCGCGGCGGAGCAACCCGGCGACGTACACCGACCTGCTGGAGCCGATCCGCAAGGCGTTCGCGAAGGCCAACGGCGTCAAGCCCGCCCTGTTCAGCGCCAACTCCGAAGGCGCCTGCCCGGTCTGCAACGGCGCCGGGGTCATCTACACCGACCTGGCGATGATGGCCGGCGTCGCCACGGTCTGCGAGGAGTGCGAGGGCCGGCGGTTCCAGGCGGCGGTGCTGGAGTACCGGCTTGGCGGGCTCAACATCGCGGAGGTGCTCGACCTGCCCGTGAAGGACGCGGTCGCCTTCTTCGGCGCCGGCAAGGCGCACACGCCGGCCGCGCACGCGATCCTGAAGCGGATGACCGACGTGGGGATCGGCTACCTGCGGCTCGGCCAGCCGCTCACCACGCTGTCGGGTGGCGAGCGGCAGCGGCTGAAGCTCGCGACGCACATGGGCGAGGACGGCGGCGTCTACGTGCTCGACGAGCCGACCACCGGACTGCACCTGGCCGACGTGGAGCAGATGCTCGGGCTGTTGGATCGGCTGGTCGACTCCGGCAAGTCGGTCATCGTCATCGAGCACCACCAGGCCGTCATGGCGCACGCCGACTGGATCATCGACCTGGGGCCGGGCGCGGGCCACGACGGCGGGCGCATCGTGTTCGAAGGCACCCCGGCCGCCCTGGTCGCGGCGCGGTCCACGCTGACCGGCAAGCACCTGGCGGAGTACGTCCGCTGAGGTTCAGGCCTACGGCTTGGGTGGGACGGTGAGGGTCCCCACCTCGAAGCCATCCTCGGGGACAGGCGCGTCGTCGGCCGTGAAGGCCTGGAGGCGTGAGCCGTCCCCGCCCGCGTACCAGAGGCCCACCCGCACCTTCCATTGCCCCGGCTCCCAGTCCTTCGTGGAGAGGGCGAAGGCGTCGCGCAGCAGCGCGCGGCGGGGCGCGTCGCTGAAGAAGAAGGTGCCGCCGACGACGGCGTGGTCGGCGGTCTTCCGCTCCCCGGGGCCGGTGACGTGCACCCAGATGCCGACCGACCGGGGCACCTTCCCCCGCACCTGCCAGTAGAGGACCAGCGGGACGATGCCCTGCGCGTCGGGCGCGGCCGGCACCTGGGCCGCCACCAGCTCCACGGGGCGCTCGAAGCGTCCGTGGAGGATTCGCGCGTCCGGTGGCAGCTCCGCCGTCCCGAGCAGCGAGCCATCCGGGTTGCGCAGCACGGGCATCGCCTCCGGTTCGCGCCAGGCCGCCAGCAGGACGCCCATCGCGACCAGGGGCACGACGGCCACCGCCACGGCACCAGGCCCCGGCCACGCGCCGCCGCGCCGCCATGGGCCCCAGGCGAGCACCGCCAGGCCCACCCAGGCGAGCACCGACACGGCCGCGCCTCCCAGTCCGGAGCGGGGCAGGAAGCGCAGCACCACGCGGTGGTGGCCCTCGGGCAGCGTCACGCCCAGCAGCCCTTCGCGGGACACCACCTCGCCCACCGAGGACTTCCAGCCCGGGTGCCAGTTCTGGTTGATGAGCAGCGCCGTGGGCCGCGTCGCGTCCACGTCCACCACGAGCCGGTTGGGGGTCCACTCGACCCGTCGCGCGCTGCCGGCGCTGGCGTCCTCCAGGTACTCCTCCCGCAGCAGGTCGCCCCTGAGGCGCTCGGACATGGGGACGGGCCAGGCCTCGCCACAGGCGATGGAGCCCCGGTTGAGCGGGAGGAAGGCGCCCTGTGCCCAGCGGTTGCCACGGGCCTGGGCGAAGGGCTGATCCACGGCGAGGGGCGTGGGCACCAGCGTCACGCGGCGGGCGTTCCTGTGGAAGCCGACGACCTGGACGGCGATGCCCGCCAGCGCCAGGCCGCACGCCACCCGCGCGGTCCACCTCCACGCGGTCCCCCACCGCGCGCGGAGCATCAGCGCCGCGAACCCCAGCGCGGCCAGCTCCGCGAGGAAGAGCCCGGCGGGGACGAGGAAGCGCTCGGGGTAGCGAAGCGTCCCGAAGATGGGCAGCAGCCGGAGCGCGGCGAACAGCGAGGGCTTCGCGGCGTAGCCCGCGGCCAACCACACGCACAGCCCCGCGAGGACGGTGGGGTACGCGGCGCGGCGGCGGGAGAGCGCGGCGCCCAGCGCGAGGAGGACGGCGAGGGGCGCGACGAAGAAGTGGCCCACGTCGGCGTTGCTGGGGAACTGGAGCAGCTCGCGCCCCACCGTCAGCAGCGAGTGGCCCGGCGTGCCGGCCATGAGGCGGGGCGCGGAGCGCATCGTCTCCACCAGGGGCCACAGGCGGAACATGCAGGCGCCCAGGGTGAAGAGCGCCGTCGCGCCGAGCGCCCACACCCCACGCCGCCACCGGCCGCTTCGGCGCAGGGGCCGGGACACCAGCGTGCGCACCGCCTCCAGCGCGACGAAGAGCGCGCTGATGGGCACGGGGTAGGAGCTGCCGAAGCCCAGCTGGAGCGCGAAGCCACCGGCCACCAGCGCCGCGCCGTCCAGGTGCCCCTCCGCCGCCCGCCGCGTGCCGAACAGCAGCCACGGCAGCAGCAGGAAGCCGGCGAAGTTGAGCCAGCCCAGCGACCACGCGTGCGCGGTGAAGCCCGCGAGTCCGAAGAGCGGCGCGGCGACGAGCGCCCCCACCGAGGAGCCCGTGCGCTGTCGCGCGAAGCGGTAGAAGCCCTCCATGCCCAGCACGAGGAAGAGCCACAGCACCACGGCCTGCGCGCGGTGCGCGCCCAGCGCGGCGGACAGGAGCACCGTGGGCGACGCGACGCGGGTCTGTGCGCTGCCCAGGGCGTACTGGCCACCGCACGTCCACGGGTTCCACAGCGGCGCCTGGCCATACGTCGCCACGGTGCGGGCGCCGGCCTCCTCGTAGGCGTGAAGCAGGTGCGCGTCGCGGAAGTCATTCGTCCGTCCCACCTGCGACAGCGGCTCCCAGGCGGCCACGAGCGCGAGCAGGCCGAAGAACGCCAGACGCAGACCCGCGGTGGTGGCGGCGCGGTGCATGAGCCGGAGCAACGGGGAGGGGAGGGGCCTCATCCGCGCGTCAGTCGTAGAAAGCGCGCGGCTTGCAGGGCGCCGCCGTGGCCTTGCGCGGCGGCCGGAGCGGGCCACTGGCGCGCAGCTCGTCATCGACGGCGCGGAACACCTCTTCCACGGGCACCTTCCGGCGCTCGGCCTCCCCGGTGGCCCACTGGCGCTCGGAGGCGCTGAAGTCGTCGTCCTGCGACCAGCGGTCCCCCGGGAAGTTGTGCAGCGATTGCGCGCGCCACCTGGGCTCCTCGGCGGCGGCCGCGCGGCCTGCCTGGGCGCGCTCCACGTCCGACAGGTGCTTGCGCTCCGGCGCCGGGGCGACGGTGGCGGCGCGCACCCCCACCGTGACACCGCACAGGGCGAAGGCGAGCCACCCCGCGAGGCTGGCGCGTCGCCAGCGGACCCGTGTCGTCGTGTCTGTCATCCCACGCGCCTGCGCCAAGCGCCCATGGGGAAGTCCTACTTCAAAGTCGGGACACGGTTCATCCGTTTTCCCGGCCAGGGTGCCACTCGGGGGAAGCGCCCCTGATGCACACGGGACGCCCGCGCTACGGCAAGGATGACGCGCCGGACAGGGAGTCCTGGCCTTCCTATACGTCCCAGCAGGCCTCGGATACACTGGTGGTCGCGATGGGCCGCATGGACGAATGCCCGGCTCGCGCCCGTCTGCTGTCAGCCTTCATGCACGCACCCGCCGCCGCCTCCCTTCCTCGCCCATTCTCTCCCTCTTTGCTGCTCGCGCTCCTGGTGGGAGCGGCATTTTTCGCGCTGCACTACCCCACGCTGGCCTCCTTCCCTGACTTCATCCTCGCGGATGCGGGCGCCTCACTGAAGTTGGATGTCCTTCTGGCGTCGGAGCTGCGGCCAGGGGTGGATTTCGGCTACACGTACGGGCCGCTGTCCGCCGTCGTAAGCCGCATCGGCTATGGCTTGGTGGGACGCACCGCACCCGCTCACCTGGCGCTCGTGGCGCTCCTGTCGCTGGGCTCCATCCTTGGTCTGGCTCGCTGCATGGCGCGCCTGGAGACGAACTGGACAGGGCTTGCCATGGCGCTGCTCTGCACGCAGTTCTTCGTCCGGAACTTCGGCTTCAACCTGACGTATGGCCTGGAATCCGCCTGCCTGCTGAATGCGCTGGCCTGTCACATGGAGGGCCGACGCGATCGGGCCCTGGCGCTCGCGGTGCTGGCCGCCCTGGTGAAGCCCAGCATGGGCATCCTCTATTCAGCGCTCCTGGTCTTCTGGATTCTGCGTCGCGTGCCCGGGCTCCGCGAGGCCTGGCGCCAGCTACGGCCCGCCGTCGTGACCGCCACGCTGGCCCTGACGGCGTGTGTGGCAATCCTCGGGTTCCAGAGCACCTTGCGCACGGCGATTCCATTGGTGGGGGCCGTCCACTACTCCGCTCGCGGCGCGAGGTTCACGCGACTCATCACGACGCTGGTGGCTCCCTCTGGGGTCAATTTCAAGTACTACCTCGGGACGCTTGCTGGGTTCTGGATCCTCGGGACGGCGCTCTTGGTGCTTGGGGCTGCGCGCGCGCTTTCGGGCGTCCGAGGCAACCAGCCCCGGGCCGAGGTGGGCGTCACCTGCGCCGTGCTTCATCTCGCGTTCACGACGCTCTTCTTTGGACCCTGGCAGACCTATCTGGGCCTCCTGGTCGTCGGTGTCTTCTGCGTCGTTGAGCGCGGTGCTTTTCGCTGGGCCCTGGTGGCCATCGCCCTGGTGGGCAGCACGGAGATGGTGAGGGCGGGGATCCGGGGTTGGAAGGAGCGCACTCCGGACGCGCATCTTCTTGGCACCTGGGTTCGGCCAGCCGAAAGACAGGAGGTGAACGAGGTGCTTCGCGTGGTGGGGAGCCAGCCCATGTACTTCCTGACCACCGGCTTTCCCGAAGGGCTGTTTCCAGGCAGCCACGGGAGCCGAAGCTGGTTCGTGGCTCCGGGGGTCTTCTCTCCCGCCGAGCAGGAGGCCATGTCCCGGGACATGCGAACCTCGCCTGTCGTGGTCGTCTCTGATTTGTATCAGGGCGCAGGCATCCTCCAGTGGGACTGGGTCCGCCAATCCCTGACCCACCACACCCGGGTCCACAGCGGCGAGCTGTTCACCGTCTTCGTGACGGGCGCCCCGCCTGTTCGACCGTAGGCTCCGTCATCCCGCGCACCCCTGGGTGCCGCATCGATTGCCTCATGCCGCAACAAGGCTGGCGCGCGGTGGGACGCATCAGGCCGCTGGTATAGGGGGCCTCTCCCTGTCGCGAGGGAGAGGCCCCTGGAGCGCCCTGCGCTTCACCCGCGTCAGACCGCGTCCTGGATGTTCCCCAGGTACGTGTCGATGCGTTGCCCGGAGTGGAGCCCGTGGACCTGGCGCGCGACTTGAAGACGTCCGCCTGGGCCAGGGGGCGGGCCACCTGGTTCTTCGGGGCGCCGGGCGCCGCCTGGGGGTTCAGGGGCCGCGGCGTCACCGGGCGGATGCCGCTCTTTCCTGCTCCGTCGATGTCCGTGGTCGGGTCCTCTGGATTCTCGGGTTCAGGGCGTTATCGGAGCCTGAGAGAGAAGGAGTTGCTCCGCCAGGTCAGATGAGGACGCGGATGCCGCAGGGCGTCGCGGCGGGCGAGGGGCCGGCCCGGCTCAAGGCAGCACGGCGCCCCGACAATTCCTGTCACGACCACGCGGACAGCCTGCTGGGGTGTCCTGCAATCTGAATCAGCAAAAGCAGGTTTGAGACTACCCATGAAGGCCTGTGAACAAACCCGGCGATGTGACTGGCGTTATCGTGCGCGGCTCCGGGGCCAGGACCGGGTCTCGGATTGCGCATCGCGCCGCAGCGCCGGTGTTCGTCAATGCGCGCTGTCACGCGCGCTGCTGCGTCGCGCAATCCAGATTCTCATGTATCAAGACATGTGGGTGGTACACAAAACATATTTCAACGATTGTCACTCATTGAAAGAAATTCGCGTAAGAGTCTTTCGGGCATGAAGGGCGCCGGCCGCGCAACCCGCGGGCCTGGCAGTCCTGAATGCACAGCCGACAGGCTGGAACCTCCATTGAAGCATCCATGCACATGTCTCGCGGCCACGGGCTGCGAAGGGAGAAGTATGCGAAAGCTGTCCATGATGGGCGCCATGCTGTGCGGCGCGCTGGTGTCAGGGTGTCAGGGCGAGGACCTGGAGTCCCCGTCCCACGAGCAGTCCGGCGGCACGGGCATCGAGGCGTCCGTCGCGTCCACCCAGCAGTCGGTCGTCTCCGCGGAGCTCGGGGCGGCGCTCGCGTGTGTCCAGACGTATGCCAACACGGGGACCTGCGACTGGGAGCACTGGAGCGAGATGGTGGAGACGTGCCTGACCTACGAGCATGTGGAGCTCGAGGACGGCGTCTTCGTTGATGCGGTGCAGTCAGGGAGCTGCACCGCGGCCAACTGGACCGCGCTGCGCGAGCAGCTCATCGCCCCGCGCTCTCCGGCCGTCCGCGTGCGCGAGAGCTGCAACGGCGCCTCCCTGGTGCTCCAGGAGGCCACGTCCAACGGCTGCCACACCCTCGCGCCGACCGCGGGCGCCTCCTTCATCGACGTGCCGATCGGCAAGACCGTGACGCTCCATGCCGGCGCGGACTGCGCCGGCGACTCGGTCACCGTCGAGAACGACGCGAACCTCTGTGAGACGTCGTTCGCGAGCGGCGCGAGCGCGAACGACAAGGTGCGCTCGTACCGGATTCAAGACGCCGAAGTGCTCCCCTCGTCGCACCGCTACGACTGTGGCGCCACGGAGTCGACCTGCGTCAAGAACTACAACAGCGCCAGCAGGTTGGGCGCCCTCAACAAGAAGCACACCGTCAAGATCGTCCGCATGACCCTCGAGGGCAAGAGTACGCCCGCGATGACCACCATCCGGAACGTCGTCGGAAACCTTTACGACTACTACGCCGTCGCGTCGCGCAACCAGGTGAGCCTGGAGATCGTCGGTACGCAGACCGTGGCGGTGACGAGCAGCAACTGTGCGACGGCGAAGACCCAGGCCCGTCAGAAGACCACCAACTCGAACGCGTTCCTGACGGTGTATGTGCTGCCTGGCGGGATCTGCTCCACCTCGAACGCCGGCTCGCGCACCGTCAACCTCAAGGGCACCCTGTTCCGGGACTACGCCCATGAGGTCGGGCACGTCCTCGGCCTCGCTCACGGCAACGTGCGGGACCCCTCGACCGGCAAGGTCAAGTCGTCCGGCGACTCAAGCACGTACATGGGCATCTTCGCGTCGGACAACTACAACCTCCCGCAGCTCCACTGGCTGGGGTGGACGAAGAAGGAGGAGATCGTCCAGATCAACTCGGCCATCGCCAGCAATGGCTTCACGGAGATCACCCTCCGTCCGGTGGGCACCAACGCCGACAGCACCAGCCCCCTCCCGATGGGAGCGGTCTGGGAGATTCCCGGCACCGACCAGCGCCTGTTCATCTCCGTGCCGAAGCCGCGCCTGAACGGCACGAACAACATCGAGGGCGGCAACGTGTTCGCGCACCGCGCGCCCAAGTGCGTGGGTTGCACGGGCATGGCCATGGGCACGATGCAGATGGCGCGGTTCGGCGCCAAGTCCGTCAATGAGCACGAGGCGAGCGGCATCTTCATCAAGCCGGTGGGCTACACGAGCCACTTCGTCCAGGTGGACGGCAAGAGCGTGGAGGTGTTCACCTCCGTCACGCTGCGCGTCAGGCAGTAGGCGCCGGCTCAGGGCAGCACGACGTCCCGGATGAACCGGGTCAGGGACTCCGCCATCTTCTGGTGCGTGGCGGCGGAAGGATGCCAATCCTCCGCGACGCCATCGGTGGCGGGGTCCTGTTCGGCCATGACGTGGCGGTGGACGCGGGTGTCCCCGGAGCGGCGCCGCTCCTCCACCAGTCCGGTGATCCAATCCCCGACGTGCACGGACTTCACCACGCCGTGCCCTTCGAGTTTCTTGTATCCATCCGTCATGCTGCCCAGCGTGCAAACGATGTGGGCGCGGGGATGGAGCGTCCGCAGCCGCTGGAGGAACGCGCGGTAGGCGGCCTTGAAGCCGGCCTCGTCCGGGAGGAAGGCGTCGGTGCCGCTGCCCGCGAGCGTGTCATTGGTGCCCACGTTGATGACAATCACGTCCGGAGAGCCGTCCGTGAACTCCCACGCCGCGGGATGCCCGGGCACCGCGAGCCCATAGAGCGCGGGCAGCAGGCCGGACGTCGTCAGGTCCAGGTTGCGATAGACACCATGGCCCGAATAACAGACGAGGACGGGCTCCGCGCCCAGGTTCATGGCGGTGAGCCACGCGTAGGTCCGTCTGGGATTCTGATGCTTCGACGTGAAGGTGGGCGCCCTCCAGGAGCGTGACTCCGGGATGAACGCGACGTCGGTGCCGTAGCCACAGGTGATGGAGTCCCCGATGAACTCCATCCGGAGCCCCGGGCGGGCTGGCGGCTCCCGAAGCTCGCCATGGACCTCCAGCGCCACGAGCTTGCTGGGGCCCACGATGGATTCGGTGCGCTTGAGGAGCTCCACCGTGTGCAGCCCGACCGTCAGCGCCGGGGTGAGCGGGTAGGTGGCCTCGCCGCTCCGCACGGCGAGCCGGGTCGGTGGGGCGCCGTCAACCGAGACGTCGAAGTGGTTGGTGCCCACCTCGCCGCCCGTGCCCGCGTCGTCGAGCCGCATGCGCAGGGCGTCCCCCCAGAAGCGCGCGCGCACCGTGACGCCCGGGTGGGAGAAGACGACCCCGGTGCTGGAGCGGTACGTCCGACCGACGTACTGAATCCTCGCGTCCGTGGCGGGAACGGTGACCCAGGACTGGGCCATGTTGGAGCTCTCCTGTCGGGTCGTGCCCTCCGGCCCGCGAGTGGAACCCTTGCAGTCCCAGAACAGGAGTCCAAGGGCCAGGGCCGGAAGGGTTCGACGGGTGATGAGGAAGGGATTCATGCGTGCTCCGTGACGGAGGCTGTCGGCGAAACCCCTGACGTGGTTTCGCGCATGGCGTGCCGGAACGAATCCTGAACGCACTGAGTTCCTCCGCGTCATTTTTCGACGCGATGGGCTGACGCTGGATGTCAGACCGCATCTGTAGAAGGTCATCCCGACGATGACCGACAAAAAAGCTTTTCCTGAAGAAACAGTATTTCAGGACCCAATCAAACCTCCTGGCCGGCCTGGTCAGTCCATGGGCCCGCCGCACGGAAACATCCTGCTCCGCGCGGAGGGGCTGTCCTTCGCGTTCGCGCAAGGGGCGCCCGTCCTCCGCGACGTCTCCCTCCTCCTGAAGGGAGGGACCTCCGTGGGGCTGCTCGGGGCCAACGGCGCTGGCAAGACGACGCTGCTGGGGGCGCTCACCCGCACCGTGCGGGGCAAGAGCGGGGGCTCGGTGCGGCTGGACGTGGGGGCACTCCCCGCTCACCGCGCCATCGGCTTCGCGACGCAGGCCATCGCGCTGTATCCCGTGCTCACGGTGGAGGAGAACGTCGGGCACCTTGCCCGTCTGTTGTTGGGGCGCGGGGAGGCGAAGGCGGCCATCACCCGGACGCTGGATGAGTTCGCGCTGGGTCCCATCGCCAGCACGCGCGTGCACCACCTGTCGGGAGGACAGCGGCGGCTCGTGCACCTGGCGGCGAGCTTCGTCCACGCGCCGCCCATCCGGCTGCTGGATGAGCCGACCGTCGCGCTCGACTTCGAGGCGCGCCAGCTCGTGGTGCGTCGGGTGCGCGCCTGGCGGGAGGAGGGCGCGGCGGTGCTGGTCACCGCGCACTACCCGGAGGACATCGAGGAGCTGTCCACGGAGCTGGTGCTGCTGCGGGAGGGAAGGACGCGGGACCTGGGGGCGCTGGGGACCGTCCTGTCCAACCAGTCGCGCACGCTGTCACTGCGCGGCGCGCGTCCCACGTCCCCGCCCGCGGAGGGCGCGTGGGAGCTCACGCTCGCCGCCGGCAGCCTGGAGGAGGTCCGCTCGAAGCTGGGCGAGGTCCCCTCCGACGTCCGCCTGTCCGAGCTGCGCCTGTCCGGCAACCGGCTCCGCGACATCCTGCTGAGGGACCCGTCCCTGAGCGCCTTCGCCAGGGAGTCCGAGGGCCCATGAGTCACGACATCGCTTCCAGCAGTCCCTCCGCCCCCAGCGGGGTGGCGGGCTTCGTCAACGTGGTGGGGTGCTACGCGCGGACCGAGTGGCGCGTGCTCGCGCGTGAGCGCACGGCCATGGTGTTCATCTTCATCCTGCCCGCGGTGCTCTCCGCCATCCTCGGCCCGGGTGTCTCGGGGCTCGACGCGGCGCCGGGCGCCATGGGCCGGGCCACCATCGGCTTCGCGGTGATGTTCAGCTACATGGTGGTGACGTACTCGGGTCACGCGTTCTACCGGGACTTCTGGTACCACACCCACGGCAGGCAGGCGCTGATCCGCCCACCGAGGCTCGCGTTCGCCATGGGCAAGGTGCTGCCCGCGTGCGCGATGTCGTTCGTGCAACTGCTGCTCTTCACGGGCTTCGCGGCGGTGTTCCTGGGGCTGCCGCTGCACGGCAGCGTCCTCCAGGTGGCGCTCACGGGCGCGGCGCTGGTGGCCAGCGGTTCGGCGCTGGGCTTCCTCCTCTTCGCGCTCACCCGCAGCACCGCCACGCTCTCCAACCTCTCCTACCTCGTGCTGGTGACGTTCAGCGCGGTGGGCGGAGCCATCGTCGTCACCGAAGCCCTGCCGGGGTGGTCGCGCACGCTCGGCTACGCCACGCCGCACTACTGGGCTTTGCGCGCGCTCAACGAGTCCACCTTCGGCGAGGGCCGCTGGAGCGTCGTGCTCCAGAGCACCGCCGTCATCCTCACCTTCACCGCCGTCTGCGCGACCGCCGCCATCCTGGCGTTCGACTTCCGGGACACCAAACATGACACGACCTGAACAAGACACGGCGGGCCGCCCACGGGCGCCCGTCATCCAGAGGCTGCTCGGGGACCCGCGCGTGGCGCAGGCCCGCCTGGGCAAGCGCATTGGTCGCCTCCCGTACTTCACGCGGGTGGAGTCGGCCACCGGCCCCATCACCCGCATGGAGGGCCGGGACATCCTCAACTTCGGCTCCAACAACTACCTGGGGCTCGCGAACGACGCCCGCGTCATCGCCGCCGCGCAGGAGGCCACGGCCCGCTGGGGCGCGGGCGTGACGGGCTCGCGGCTGCTCAATGGCAACCTGGCGCTCCACGAGGAGCTGGAGGAGGCCCTGCGGCGCTTCTACGGCCGCACCGGCGCCATGGTGTTCTCCACCGGCTACGGCGCCAACCTGGGCCTGATGAGCGCGCTGCTCGGCCGCAACGACCGCGCCTGGGTGGACGAGGAGATGCACGCCTCCGTCCTGGACGGCGTGTGGCTGGCGCGCGCCAACATGAAGCGCTTCGGTCACAACGACCCGGAGCACCTGCTGGCCCAGGCGACGGAGGACGACACCCCCGGCCTCTGCGTCGTGGAGGGCGTCTACTCCATGCGGGGGGACCGGGCCCCGCTGCGCAGGTTCCTGGAGGTGTGCCGCGCCACGAAGCTGGCGCTGGTCGTGGACGAAGCGCACGGCCTGGGGACGGTGGGGGAGCGGGGCCTGGGCACCGTGGAGGAGGAGGGCATCGTCCAGGACGCGGACTTCATCACCATCACCTTCTCCAAGAGCCTGGGCTCCTGCGGCGGCGCCATCATCGGGGACAAGGCGCAGGTTGAGGCGCTGCGCGTCCTCACGCGCCCCTTCCTCTTCACCGCCGCCAACACGCCGGCCTCCGTGGCCGCGGCGCTCGAAGCCCTGCGCATCTTGCAGACGGATCCGGAGCTGGTGCGCCAATTGAAGGAGCGGGTGCGCTCGCTGCGCGAGGCCCTGGTGGCGCGCGGGCTGCGGCCCATCCCGTCGGACGGTCCCATCGTCAGCGTGGAGGTGGGCGCGGACTTCGACACGCTCCAGGCGTGGCGGCTGCTGTGGAACCGGGGCATCTACGCCAACCCGGTCATCCACCCGGCCGTCCCGGCAGGCCATGGCCTGCTGCGCCTGAGCGTGATGCGGACGCATGAGGAGCAGATGGTGCGCACCGTCGCGGATGCGTGCGCGGACGTTTTTTCGGACTTGCAGCTGTCCCAAGAGGGACGGGGGAAGGTGGCATCATGAAGCGCATTCATCAGCTCTCCAGTGGTCAACCGCTCACCGCGGAGACGCTCCGCGCCCACGGCGTGGACGTTGAACGCATCCTGTCGGAGCTCGTCAGCGACCCCGCCTCGTGCGGCGTGCTGCTGACGGGTTCGCTCGCGGCCGGCAACGGCACGCCCAGCTCGGACGTGGACCTGATGGTGCTGGTGCCACACCGCACGTCGCTCATCTCGAGCCAGGAGGGGGTGCGCTTCAAGAACAGCCGCTTCAGCGAGGCGCTCCAGTACTGCGACGGCATCGAGGTCAACGTCGAGCTGGCCGAGCGGGGCCGCGTCGCGGAGATCATGACGTGGATGACCGCCATCGCGCCGGCGCTCTACAAGCCGTCCGAGCTGAAGTTCATCCCCATCATCGACGGCCCGGAGCTGCGCTTCCTGCACCGGCTGCGCACCGGCCTGCCGCTGCTGAAGCCGGACCTCGTCGCGAGCTGGCGGGACGAGTTCCTCGTGGAGCTGCTGCCCACCTACCTCACCGTGCGGCACTTCATGGAGGTGCACGAGTACCTGGAGGACGCCATCAGCCACCGCGCCGTCAGCGAGGAGTCCAGCCGGCACGTGGCGCGCATCGCCGTGGAGGAGGCGCTCGTCTCCATCCTCGCGACCCAGGGGGTGACCAGCGCGGCGCGCAAGTGGCTGCTCATCGAGTCGCGCAAGGCGATGGCCACCTCGGGCGAGGTGGACCGGGCCCTGCTGGCGGAGGGGCTCTCCATCCACGCGGACTGCGCGGTGGGGCCGCTGGTGGAGTGCCTCAAGCGCATCGAGGCGCTCCACCAGCGCATGGCCGCGCGCATGTCGGCGGAGCCGGAGCTGGCGCGCGCGGTGGAGTTCCTCCAGGGCCGCATCGACTACGTCCTCGAGCACCAGGGATGAGCTCCTCCGTGACCACGGCCATCCCGGGCCGCGCCCTTGCGAGGGCGCGGCTGGGGGACGCGCTGCGCCTGCTCCACGGAGCGGAGCGCGCGGAAGCGCTCGTCCAGGAGATCGAGGCGGCGGCGGAGGGGGCGCGCGCGCACGGCCTGTCCAGGCGTGCGGCGGGGGACGCCCGGCCCGTGGTCATCGCCGTGTACCCGGACCATGTGCTCGACGGGGGGGAGGCGCCGCTCGCGGCGCTGCGGCGCTTCCTCCACGACGAGGTGGGCGGCGTGGGGTCGGCCCTGCTGCACGTGCTCCCTCCCTATGTGTCGGACGGGGATGACGGCTTCGCGGTGGTGGACCACCAGGCCGTGCATCCGCGCCTGGGTGCGTGGGAGGACCTGGAGCGCCTATCGGAGGTGGGGGGCGGGCTGATGCTCGACCTGGTGATGAACCACGTGTCCACCTCGCATCCGGGGTTCCGGGACGTGCTGCGCGGGGCGGGGCGGCCGGAGGACTTCCACCTCTTCAGCGAACCACGGGCCCTCGAGTGGGGCACGCGGGTGCGGACCTCCTCCCTCCTCCAGCGCTTCGAGACGGGAGCCCGCCCGGTGTGGGCGTGGTGCACCTACGGACGCTCCCAGGTGGACTTGAACCACGGCTCTCCGGACGTCTTCCTGTCCATGGCGCGGACGCTGCTGCGCCTGATGGCGGCGGGCGCGCGGGTCGTGCGCCTGGATGCCATCCCCCATGTGTGGAAGCGCGTGCCCGGCGGGCCGCACCAGCCCGAAGCGAAGGTGCTGGTGCGAGCGCTGCGCGCCGTGGCGGACCTGGTGGACCCCTCGGTGCGCCTGCTCGCGGAGACCGACCATCGCCCCGGGGAGCGGTGCTACCTGGGCGCGGAGCTGGCGCAGCACGACAACCACCTCGCGGTGCCGCTGCTCGTCTTCGCGGCGGCCCTCGTGGGCGAGGGCAGGCCCCTGGTGGACTGGGTGAACGCCTCCGCGTCGGATGCGCACCGCTGTGACGGCTACGCCTTCCTCCAGACGCACGACGGCGTGCACCTGCGTCCCATGGATCCACCGCTCGACGCACCCACGCTGGGGCGGGTGCTCGCGAGGCTGGAGCGCGCCGACGTGCGGATGTCCCACGCGGACGTGGGAGGCGAGCCCCGACCGTACGAACTCAACAGCTCCCTGCACCGCATCTTCTCCACCGAGGCGGGGCTCGACGTCGAGCGCTACCTGGCCGCGCACGCGCTGCTCTTCGCGCTCCCCGCCACGCCCTGCCTCTACTTCCCCACGCTCTTCGGACTGCCGGACGCGGAGGGCGTCGAGCCCACGAACCCCCGCGCCGCGAACCGGCACCGCTACCCGTATGGAGCCCTCCGCGCGCTGATGAGGCAGCCGGTGCACGCGCGCATCCTGAAGTCCCTCCTGGGCCTCATCCACCTGCGCGACCAGACGCCCGCGTTGCGGGAGGACTCAGGCTGCGAGGCGCGGCTGCCAGCCCCGCACGTCCTCCACCTGGTGCGAGGCCATGGCCGTCAGTCCCTGCACGTGCTGGTGAACTTCGGTGTGGAGCCCGTGTCCGTCCCTTCTCCGCTGCGGGAGTGGAGGGACCTGCTGGGCGGGCGCCAGGGCCAGGGGGACGTGCGGCTCGCGCCGGCCGAGGCGCTGTGGCTGGTGGAACCCGTGAGTGGAGATCCCACATGAGAAACGCCGCCAGTGTGTCCGACCTCGTGGAGACCTACGGCTCGCGTCCGGGGACCGAGGAGTTCGTCTTCACGTTCTTCGACCCGTACGCCATCGGGTTGGGGCTCGCGGAGGAGGCGCTCGCGTTCCTTGCGCGCGAGGGCTTCCACGCCGTGGACCGCCGCTTCGTCCAGTACACGCAGAGCAGCATCGAGGCGGTGTACAGCCCCAACCGCCCCATCGCGCTCGACAGGACGTGGGCCATCCCGAGCGAGGTGTACCTGCTGGAGTCCTCCTGCGCGCTGCTGCTTCGCACCCCGGGCCGGTCGGCCAGCGCGGAGTTCAAGGCGCTCAAGGGGTCCGCGGAGCCGCGCAAGCGCTCACCGCACCACCTGCGCAGCCGGCTTCAGGCGCCGACGCGCGCGCTGAGCCTCATGCACTCCTCGGACGACCCGCGCGCGACCCTGGAAGAGGCCGCCACGGCCTTCGACCCCCGGGAGCTGCGCAGGCTCCTGGAGTCGGAAGGGCAGCCCACCCGGCGCGCCACCTCGGCCGTCCAGCAGCTGCCTGGCGCCGTCGTCGGCCGGACGTGGCGTCCTTCGCCCGGGGAGTTCCTGGTCCACCTCCGCTTGCGCCTCGCCGAGGAGGTGGAGCTCGTCGCTCCCCTCCCGGACGCCCTGACCGCGCCGTGGCGCGAGGCCGCGGACCAGCTCGCGGCGCTTCGCTCCGAACCCGCGGCGTCCCGCGAGGTGTACCTGCGCGTCGTGGCCCGCGAGGCGGCGTTGATGGCGGACGCGGTCCAGGCGGGGCTCGCGCACCCGCGCCGGCCCGGGATGTTCGACTACCGCGTGGAGCCGGCGCTCGTCGCCGCGGTGCTGGAGCTGCTCCACCACCCCGCGCTGTACCGCGAGACGGACCTCACGCGAATCATCGGCCCGCTGGGCGCGTTGGTCCGCAATGCCTATGAGCGCGTGCTCCTGCGCAGCGCGCTCCAGGAGTTCGAATGAGCCCGTCACCCCGTCAGTGGCACGCGCTCAAGGACCCGGCTCTTGAGGATGAGGTCGTCGTGCGTGCGCAGGATGGACAGCTCGCTCACGTCCAGCTCCACGAGGGTGGTGTCCCGGAAGCCGCGCAGCACGCCGAAGAGTTCGTCCGCCTCGTGCACGTCCAGTTCGGAGTTGAAGCGCAGGTGGTCCATCAACTGCAGACAGCCGATGTAGAAGCCGGGGTGGAGCGGGTGGCCCAGGCGCGTCTGGACCTCCGTGAGGTGGTCCACCGGATCCGTGCCCTCCGTCAGCTCCGGGTAGACGGGGAAGTAGATCCGGCCGTTCTTCTTGCCCCAGAACCAGCCGCCCTTCACCTGGACGCGGAAGCGGGGGAAGCCCGCCAGCCGCTGCTTCACGAAGGGGACGATGTCCTGCGCGGGCATCCGTTCGTGGAGTCCGTTGCAGATGGTGAAGTGGTGTCTGTATTTGCGCCGCTCGACGATGTCCCAGGCGATCTTCCGGGCCGCGGCGGTCATGGCGACGGCGTTCATGAAGCGGTTGAACTGGGGGCTCTGGGCGAAGGCGCCGAAGTCCACGAAGCCCACCAGCGAGATGCGGGGCGCGCGGTAGGTGCCCAGCCAGTCGTAGCCGGCCTTGAGGTCGAACGGCACGACCTCCGGGTGGTCGGGCCGCACCAGCGGCAGCTGCATCAGCCGGTATTCGTAGGAGAGGACGTGGTCCTCGGACGGGCGGGGCTGAAGCTCATTGCCCACGCGGCGGTACGCCAGCCGCTCATCCGTGGCGAAGGTTCTCATGCAGTGAATCCATCACACGTGGGCAGGGGCCACAATGCGATGCCGCGCTCGCGCCACGCACCCCTTCCGCTCGAGCGAGGTTGCCCGTGATTGCCCTGGACCGCGAAGCCGCGACGCTTCGCCTCACCCCTCCGGTTGGAAGTCCTCCCGACTTCCGCATCCGCTGCGTCGGCCCCGCGCACGCCTCCATGCGGGTCTGGGCTGAGCGCGTCCTGGGCACCCTCGCCAGGACGTACGCCAGCGCCCCGCTGACGCTCGCCTTCAAGGGGGCGGTGCTTCTTCGACCGGGCGCGCTGCGCGTGTGGCTCCAGGCGGCCCCCACCGTCATCGCGACCTGGCGGGGTGAGTGCCGCTTCATCCTCGGCAGGACCCAGGCGGTGCGCGAGGCGCTGGAGGGCTGGGACCTGGACGCGGTGGCGGACCGCCTCACGCAGGCCGGCGACGTGGCGCGCTTCGAGCTGGCTGGGGAGGAGGTCTCAAGCGAGCCCCTGGCCCCCGTGGGCCGGCTCGTCCTGGGGGACAAGGCGCGCACGCTCGACATCCTCTCGGAGCTGCACGGGCCGTGGCGCATCTCCCCGCCGCACATCGTGCGGGGCGAGGACTGGGCCCGGGACCGGGGCGACGTGCTCCAGCGCGTGCGCGAGCGCTTCGGGGCCGAGCGCGTCGTGGTCCGCTCCTCCTGCTCCGCGGAGGATGCGTGGACGGAGTCGAACGCCGGGCGCTTCCTCTCCGTGCTCGACGTGGACGCGGGCGACGCCGGGGCCCTTGGGGGAGCCATCTCGGACGTGTTCGATTCGTATGGCGCGGGGGCGGCGTCGGAGAAGGTCTTCCTCCAGTCCTACGTCCATCCCGTGAGCGAGAGCGGCGTGCTGATGGCGCGGCACCCTGAGACGCTGGCCTCCTACTGGGTGGTGGCGTCGGATGTGCACAGCGGGCGCACGGACCAGATCACCTCCGGAGCCCTGGAGAAGCCCTCCTCCGCGTACGTGGAGCACGGCGTGCCCAGGGGGCTCTTGCCGGACTCGCTCCGCCGCGTCGTCACCGTGGGCCGCGAGCTGGTGGGGCTCCTGGGGGTGGAGGCGCTGGACATCGAGTTCGCGCTGGCGGGCGGCGACTTCCACCTCTTCCAGGTGCGGCCCATCGCCAAGGGCACGTCGCTGCCGGAGGGGAGCGACGTCCGCCGGGCGATGCTGATCGCGGAGGCCTGCAAGGCGCACCATGCGCTCCTGCTGCCGAAGGGTCCCGTCGTCGGAACCGGGCCCGTCTACAGCACGATGACGGACTGGAACCCCGCGGAGATGATTGGCCGGCGCCCGCTTCCGCTCGCGCGGACGCTCTACGGCTCGCTCATCACGGACCGGACCTGGGCGGAGCAGCGCGCGGGTTACGGCTACCGCGACCTGCGGGGCGTGCCCCTGCTGCGCGACTTCGCGGGGCATGCCTACGTGGACGTCCGGGCCTCCCTCAACTCCTTCATCCCGGCCGTCACCCCGCCGCATGTGGCGGAGGTGATGGTCTCCCATCAGCTCGCCCGGCTGGCGCAGTCCCCGGAGCTGCACGACAAGGTGGAGTTCGAGATCGCCGACACCTGCGCGAGCCTCGGCCTGCGCGAGCGGCTCCGGCGGCTCTATGGGTCCTCCGTGGAGGCAGGGGAGCTGGACGCCCTGGCCACCGCGCTGCGGGACATCACGCTCAACGGGCTCCGGGACCTCCCCGCGTGGCTGGCGCAGGTGGAGCGGCTTCGCGCCCACCCGTTCGCGCCGGGCTTCGAGGGCGGCCTGGGGCCCATCCTCGCGCGCCTGCGGGAGCTGGGCACCCTGCCATTCGCGCACCTGGCGCGGACGGCGTTCGTGGTGACCGCGCTGCTCAAGAGCTTCGTTCGCGAAGGCGTGCTCGACGCCAGCGAACAGCGCGAGGTGCTCCAGCGGATCCGGACGGTGGCCGGGCAACTGCAAGCGGACGCGCTCCGCGTGCGGCGGGGCGAGCTGGGCCTGGAGGCGCTCGTCGCGGAGTTCGGGCACCTGCGCCCGGGGACCTATGACATCCGCATGCCGCGCTACGGGGCGGACCCGGAGCGCTACTTCGGCCCGCTCATCTCCGGAGGGGAGGAGCTGGCCACGCACGAGGCGCCCCTGTCACCAGGCCTCCAGGCGCGGCTGGGGACGGGTCTCCGGAGCGCGGGCTTGAAGCTGACCCCCGACGCGTTCCTCGGCCACCTCGGCGCGGCCATCGCGGGCCGCGAGTACGGCAAGCACGTCTTCACGAGGACGCTCAGCGGCGTGCTCGAACACCTGGCCGATTGGGGCGAGCCGCTGGGGCTTGGCCGGGATGAGCTCGCGCACCTGTCGCTGGAGCAGGTGGAGACCGCGCTGGCGCTCCCGCCGGAAGAGGCGCGGCGCTGGTGCCGCGACGCCGTGGAGGAGGCCCGCGAGCATGCCGCCGCCGTCAACCTCATCGAGCTGCCGGACATCCTGGTGCGCACGTCGCACCTGCTCTTCCACGTGAGCAGCGGGGAGCAACCCTTGTTCGTCACCAAGGCTTGCGTCCGGGCGCCGGTGTTGGTCGCGGACGGGCTGCCGGATCCGGAGCGTGTGCGCGGCAACATCGTGCTGCTGGAGCGTGCGGACCCCGGCTACGACGGCCTGCTCGCGCTGGGCGTCGCCGGCATCGTCACGGCGTATGGGGGGGCGAATTCGCACATGGCCGTGCGCTGCACCGAGTTGCAGCTGCCGGCCGCCATCGGCGTGGGCCGGGAGCAGTTCCGGCGGCTGTCGGGCGGGCGGGTGATGACGCTGGACTGCGGGGGGCGCAGGCTCGTCCATGAGTGAGCGCCGCGTGGTCCTGATCACCCAGCGCCGCGACCACGTCCCGGGGCGCCCGGAGGTGAGGGATGCGCTCGAGGACGCCTGGGCCGCTTGTCTGTGGGAGGCGGGGTGGGTGCCGTTCCCCGCCGTGAACGTGGCGGCCGCGGCGGCCATCCAGTTCGAGGCCCTCCGTCCGGGGCTCGTCATCCTCAGCGGGGGCAACGACGCTCCGGGGACGGGTCAGGACCTGGTGCCCGCCCGGGACGAGACGGAGGCCGTCCTCCTGTCGCTCGCCGCCCGGACGGGGACGCCGGTGCTCGGCGTGTGCCGGGGTGCGCAGATGCTCGCGCTCGCCGCCGGGATGCGGCTCGTGCGCGTCGAGGGCCACGTGCGCGTACGCCACGCGCTGACGGGCCCGCTCGCCCGCGCGTGGCGGGGCCCGGCGGAGGTGGCGAGCTTCCACCACTGGGGCGTGGAGGAGGACTCGCTGCCCACTGGATGGGACGTCCTCGCGCGCGCGGAGGAGGGTGGGGTGGAGGCCTTCGCGAGCAGGGAGCGGCGCTCGCTGGGAGTCCTCTGGCATCCCGAGCGCGAGCCCCATCACCTTCCCGCGGTCATCGAGTACCTGGAGGCGTACGCACCATGAAGGCAATCATCCTGGCCGCGGGTCTGGGGACCCGCATGGGGCCGCTGGCGGCGAGCCGGCCGAAGTGTCTGGTGGAGCTGATGGGCGCTTCGCTGCTGGACCACCAGCTGGCGGTCTACGAGCACTTCGGCGTGGACGTCACGGTGATGGCGGGCGCGCACCCCGAGCAGATTCAAGCCGGGCGTGACGTGCGCGTCGTGGTGAACCCGGCCTACACCACGGGCAACATGGTCGCCACGCTGCGCTTCAGCCTGCCGGTGGTGTCCCGGAGCGAGCCGGTCCTCGTCGCCTACGGGGACATCGTCTTCTCGCGCGAGGTCCTGGGGACGATGCTGGCCGCGTCGCGCGACATCGACGTCGCCATCGACACGCAGTGGCGCCGTCTGTGGGAGCTGCGGATGGAGGACCCCACGACGGACTGCGAGTCATTGCGCCTGGACGGTGAGCGCATCGTGGAGATTGGCGCGCGGGTGCGCTCGGTGGAGGAGGTGCAGGGGCAGTACATCGGGCTGCTGCGATTCGGGCCCGGGGTCCTGCACGCGCTCTACGAGCGCTTCGACCTGCGCGTGGCGAAGGATCCCCGCTATTGGAACACGTCGATGACGGGCTTCCTCCAGGACCTCATCGCCGAGGGCGTGGCGGTGCACGCCGTGCCCATCGCGTCCGGCTGGCTGGAGGCGGACAACGCGGAGGACCTGCGCCGCTATACCGAGGCCCACGCCTCGGGAGCACTGGCGGGCCTCTGGTCCCCCACGGCGGTCTCCCGCTGAAGCCTCAGATGAGGCGCACCCGAGGGTCCCCCGAGTCCTGGAGCAGGGAGAAGCCGGCCCGGTAGCGCTCCTGGATGTCGGGGACGGAGGCCAGCGCGCGGACGGCCGTGTCCCAGTCCGGCCAGGTGAGGTGCTCCGCGCGGACGGCGTCGCTGAAGGGCGAGTCGTCCGTGAGGTGGAAGTGCACCTGTCCGACGTCCTGTCGGGGCCCCGCGTTGACGAGCACCGAGGCAGGGGCCCGCTGCCGGGCATTGGCGATGAGGGCGAAGAGGCTCGCGCGAAGCCCGGCGTGGCGCGGGTGCGCCAGGGCGAAGACATCCGGCACGCCCCGCAGGGGGACGGCGATGTGGTGGAAGGTGCCGTAGACCGGGCGCGGGTGGCGGTAGACGGCGGCCAGCTCCGAGCGCTCCACGGAGGTGAGCGGCAGGAGTCGATCCGCGTGCGCGAAGCCGAAGCGCACCAGGGAGCCGGAGGCAGGGGTCCTCGCCATCCGGAACGCCAGTTGTTTCAGGGTTGCCATGAACGTCCTTCGCCCGTGGGTCAGTCGAAGGAATCATGTCCTCGCGGTCTGACAGAGGGCCCCGCCGATTCTACTCCAGGCGAGGCTCCTGCGATGGGACGGCCCTGCACGAAGGGGAACGATGCGAGGGAACATGCCAGGCACGGAACCATGACGGCGCCCTCGTCGCTCTCCGTCTGTGTCGGCTCGCCGCGCGGCTTCTCCCGCGAGACGTCGAGGTTGGGGATGAAGATGAAGCCCCTTCGTGACGGCTTCCTGGGCACCTGCTTTCGCGCCATGCTCCTGCGGCTGTCCCTCTTGAGTGCAGGAGCATGAAGTGGACGACCTCCAGGAGTTCGCGAGTCAGGTATTCGCATCCCAGCCCTTCAGCCAGTTCCTGGGGGCTCAGCTCGCGAGCTGCGGGCCTGGGACCGCGGAGCTGCGGCTGCCCGTTGTCGATCAGCTGAAGCAGCAGCACGGCTTCGTCCACGGGGGCGTGCTCAGCTACCTCGCGGACAATGCCATCACGTTCGCTGGCGGGCTGGCGCTGGGAGGAAACGCGCTGACCTCCGAATACAAGATCAACTATGTGAGGCCGGCACAGGGAACGCTGCTCATCGCGCGGGCGCAGGCGAAGAGTGCGGGAAAACGCCAGGCTGTCTGCCAGTGCGAGATCTTCGCGGTGCAGGACGGCGAGGAGAAGCTGTGCGCGGTGGCCCTGGGGACGGTCGTGGCCGCGTGAGGAACTGGCGTCGCCCTTGGGAGTTCTCCTGGCGGATCGTTTCAAACGCCTATCCCTGCGGAACGGCGTTCTGATCGCGCGGTCACCGCGTGCTTCCGGATAGAAGGCTCCTGCTGAATCTTCCGCTGGAGGCTCCTGTGTCCGTGCGTCGTCACTCGCTGCTCCTCGCCACGCTGTGCCTCACGCTGGGGTGCGCGGGTTCGCCTCCCGCCGGGCCCACGCCCGCGCCCGCCGAGCCCGGAGCGCTGGAGCGGGTGGCCCTGGTGCACGGGGGCGCGGGACCTTGGGCGGTGGCGGGCTATCGCATGGGCGACTTCGCGCTCCAGCAACTGGGCCTGCCCCGGGGCAGCTTCAAGCTGGAGGTCGTCCACCACAGCCCGGCGTTGGTGCAATACACCTGCGTCGCGGACGGCGCGGCGGCGGCCACCGGCGCGAGCCTGGGCAAGCTCAACCTGTCGCTGGTGACGACGCCCTCGCCGGAGGCCGTGGCGACGACGTTCCGCAACCGCGCCACGGGCCAATCCCTGACGCTGCGTCCGTCCGCGAGCTTCGTGCAGCGCTTCAAGGACGTGCCTCGCGAGAAGCTGGGCGAGACGGGCCGCACGGTCCTGACGCTGCCGGACGCGGAGGTCTTCGAGACCGTCGCGCCAGCGCCCTGAGGCTCCCTTCCGAGTCCATCCACGGGCGTGCGGAGGGGCTGAACAGGACCGACGAGCGCGGTCCCGACGTCGCGCACTCCACTCCGTGCGCGGTCGATACCGTTCCTCCTCGCACGGGGCTGACGCTGGCCATCGGAAGGGTTACACCTCACCCATGCCCCGGACGGATGGTGCGATGACAGGCCGCGGATGGCGCGAGGCGAGGCGGACCTGTCTTCCCCTGCTCGTGGCGCTCCTGCTGAGCGGCTGTCGGGAAGCGGTCCCTCCTGCCTATGTGCGGTTGTCCGGCCCCGCTCCGACCCTCGCGGGTGTTCCGGCGGTTGGAGCCCAGCTCCTCGTGTTCTGGGCGGCGTGGTGCCCTCCCTGCCGTCAGGAGGCCCCGGGACTGCGGGCCCTGGCGAGCGACCCGCCGGAGGGGCTGAACGTCGTGACGTTCGGCCGGGATGCCTCCCTGGAAGAGGTGTCCCGCTTCTTCGACGGCCGCGTGCCGCCGGAGCTCAACCTGCGATTGGACGAGGGGGCGGTGGCCACGCAGGCCCTGGGCGTTGAAACCCTCCCCACCAGCATCCTGGTCGTGGACGGTCGCCTGGTCGCCCGGTTCACCGGCCCCCGGAGCTGGGACGCCCCGGAGATGCGGCGCCTGCTGGAGCGGTTGATGAAGGAACAGCGGGCTCCCGCCGCTTCGGCCCCGCTGCGTTGACCCCGGCGGCCCGGGGCCCATATAGAAAGGGCCTCGCGCGCATGCAGACCTTCTTCCGACTCATGGCCGTCCTCCTGGTGCTGACGACGGGCGGCGTCTTCCAGGCGCTGGCCTACGCGACCGGGGTGTCCGCCGCGTGCTCGGAAGAAGCGGATGAGGACTGCGCGGACTGCACGGCGTCCTGTGGCCTGTGTGCCCGCTGTCCTCAGCCCGCGAGCCCGACGGTGGAGGTCCTTCTTCCCCTGGCGCCCGCGCTGGTGGCGGAGCTGGTGCACGCGGTCATCGTCCATCCGGTGCTGACCGCTCCGTTGACGGACGTCTTCCAGCCGCCCAGAGCCTGACTCCGGCCATTGACGGGGGACGTGTGTCCTCTGTCTGGCCCTCGTCACGCCTCCCATCCCCTCATCCAGGTTCCCCACGCACCGTCCGCGCGGGGTTTCAACGCCGCTGCCCTCCCTCGCGAAGGCGGGCCTGTCCGTGTCGGGACCGGTCTGCTCCTTCGCGACAAGGCGGGCTCGGCAGGAGTCCACACCCATGCGTTCGTTCCGCTCGCTCGTCGTCCTCTCCGCCCTGTCCCTTTCCCTCCCGGTCCTCGCCGAAGAGGCTGCCCCCAAGGCCAGGCCTGCCGCAGACGCCCCGAAGCCCTCCTGTGAGCACGGGGTCCAGAAGGCGCTCTGCTCCCGCTGCAACCCGAAGCTGTCCGCCGTCTACAAGTCCAAGGGGGATTGGTGCCCGGAGCACGAGCGGGCTGAGTCCCAGTGCGTCATCTGCAATCCGAAGCTCGCTGAAAAAGGGGTGAAGTGATGGCTGCCCGCACCGGCCTGGTCGCGCTCACCCTCTGGCTCGCCGCCGTCGGGGCGGGCTGCGCGAAGGAGCCCCGTTCCGCGCCCGCGCAAGGGGCGCCCACGACCGGTGCGGGCGCCCCTCCGGCCTCGGCGCAGCCTGCCCAGGTGAAGCTGTGCCAGCACCGGGTGCCGGAGGAGCTGTGCACCCGGTGCAATCCAGAGTTCGTGGAGGTCTTCAAGGCGCAGGGCGACTGGTGCGAGGCGCACGGTGTCCCGGAGTCCCAGTGCCTCCAGTGCGACCCGAAGCGCACCTTCACGGCCCAGGCGCCCCAGGACTGGTGCGTGGAGCACTCGGTCCCCGAATCCAGGTGCACCAAGTGCAACCCTGCACTGGTGGTGAAGTTCATCGAGGCGGGGGACTACTGCCGCGAGCACGGCTTCCCCCTGTCCATCTGTCCCATCCACCACCCGGAGCTCGCGAAGGCGGCGGGGGCTGGCACCGTCGCGCTGCCGCGCGTGCGCCTGGCCTCCGCGGAGACGGAGTCCGACACGGGCCTGCGCACGCAGCGGGTCGAGCGCAAGAAGCTGGCGCGCACGCTGGACGTGGTGGGGCAGCTGGACTTCAACCAGAACCGTCGCGCCCAGCTGTCCGCTCGGGGCGAAGCGCTCATCCTCGAGACGTGGGTGGACGTTGGCGACGAGGTGAAGGCCGGACAGCCGCTGTTGACGCTCGCCTCCGCGTCGGTGGGAGAGGGGCAGGCCCAGCTGTCCGCGGCGACGGCTCGCCTGGTCACTGCCCGGGCGGTCGTCGAGCGCGAGCGACACCTCGTCGCCAGGGGCATCTCCGCCCAGCAGGCCCTGGAGGCCGCCGAGGCGGAGCTGGCCGCCGCGCAGGGGGCGTCCGACAGCGCCCGGGCCGCCCTGGGCGCGGCGGGCGCGGCGCCTTCAGGCACGGGGGGACGCCATGCCCTGACGGCCCCCTTCGCCGGCACCGTCGTGGCGCGCAACGCCACCATCGGGCGCGGTGCCGCCGCGGGCGAAGTCCTGTTCGAGGTCGCGGACCTGTCCACCCTCTGGGCCTGGCTGGAGGTGCCGGAGGCGGAGGCGGGCTCCGTGCGCCCGGGACAGAAGGTCGTCCTCTTCTTCGAGGGGCTGCGGGGGCCGCCGCGCGAGGCCACGCTCAGCCGCGTCGCGAACTCGGTGGAGCCGCGCACGCGCACGGTGCGCGTGCGCGTGGAGCTGCCCAACCCGGACCGGAGCCTCAAGGCGGGGGCCTTCCTGCGGGCGCGGATCCAGGTGTCCGACGAGAAGGAGCTGCTCCTGGTGCCTCGGGCCGCCGTGCAGCGCGCGGACGGCAAGAGCATCGTCTTCGTCAAGACGGGCGCCGGCATCTTCGAGCCCGTCCAGGTGGAGCTTGGCGATGCCTTCTCCGACTCCGTGGAGGTGGTGAAGGGGCTCGCGTCCGGAGCGGAGGTCGTCACCACGGGGGCCTTCCTCCTCAAGACGGAGGTGTTGAAGGACTCCATCGGGGCGGGCTGCTGCGAAGAGGGGGGCGGGTGAGCCTGCCATGCTGACGCAGACCATCGACTGGTCCCTCAAGCACCGCGGGGTCGTCCTCGCGGCCACGCTCGCGCTCGTCGTCTCGGGAGTCCTCGCCTTCCGCGAGCTGCCCATCGACGCGCTCCCCGACACCACGCCCACCCAGGTCCAGGTGAACGTGGTCGCGCCCGCGCTCACGCCCGTGGAGGTGGAGCGACAGCTGACCATTCCCATCGAACAGGGCCTCGCGGGCCTGCCGGGGCTGGAGGAGCTGCGCTCGGTCTCCAGGTTCGGCCTTGGACAGGTGACGCTGCAATTCAAGGAGGGCACCGACGTCTGGTTTGCCCGGCAGGTCATCAGCGAGCGGTTGGGCGCGCTGGAGCTGCCCACCGGGGTGGCGAGGCCGACGCTGGGCCCCGTCGCCACGGGGCTGGGGGAGGTCTTCCACTACCTGGTGAAGAGCAGGACGCGGAGCCTGGAGGAGCTGGGGGCGCTTCATGACTGGGTCATCGCGCCCCAGTTGCGGAGCGTGTCGGGTGTCGCGGAGGTGAACACCTGGGGCGGTGCCGAGCGGCAGTGGCACGTCATCGTCGACCCGAGGCGCCTGCAGCAGTTCGACCTGACGCTCGGCGACGTCTACCGCGCCCTGGAGGCGAACAACGCCAACGTGGGCGGCGGGGTGATGGAGCAGGGCGGCGCCGCGAGCCTCGTGCTGGGCGTGGGCGTCCTGGAGGACGGCAAGCAGGTGGGCGAGGTCGTCATCGCCGCCCGGCAGGGCGTCCCGGTGCTCGTGCGGGACGTGGCGCGGGTGGAGGTGGGGCGCGAAATCCGGCGCGGCGCGACCACCGCGGATGGCCAGGGGGAGGTGCTGCTGGGCCTGGGCTTCATGCTGATGGGAGAGAACTCCCACACCGTGACCCGGGCCCTGGCCCAGCGTCTGGAGGAGGTGAGGAAGGGCCTCCCCCGGGACGTGACGGTGGAGCCCGTCTACGAGCGGACCGAGCTGGTGGACCTGGTGATCCGCGGCGTGGAGAAGAACCTCTTCGAGGGCGCGCTCCTGGTCATCGCGATCCTCTTCCTCTTCCTGGGCAACGTGCGGGCCGGGCTCATCGTCGCGGCGGCCATTCCCCTGTCCATGCTCTTCGCGTTCAACGGGATGCTGCGCTTTGGCATCGCGGGCACGCTGATGAGCCTGGGCGCCATCGACTTCGGCCTCGTCGTCGACTCCTCCGTCATCCTGGTGGAGAACGCGGAGAAGCGACTGGCGGAGGCGAAGGGCGGACGCAGCGTCCTGGAGGTGGTGCGGGATGCGGCCGTGGAGGTGCGAAAGCCCACGCTCTTTGGCGAACTCATCATCATGGTGGTGTACCTGCCCATCCTCACGCTGGAGGGGGTGGAGGGGAGGCTGTTCCGGCCCATGGCGCTGACCGTCATCCTGGCGCTGCTGGGCAGCGCCCTGCTCTCCATGACGCTGATGCCGGTGCTGGCGTCCTTCGTGTTGCGCAAGGGGGCCGCGCGCGGCGAGCCCTGGCTGGTCCGCGTGCTCAAGCGGGGCTACCGGCCGCTGCTGGACCAGGCCCTCGGGCATCCCCGGCGCGTGCTCGGTGGCGCGGTGCTGCTGGTGCTGGGGGCGGGGCTTGGGGCCACGCAGCTGGGACGCGAGTTCGTCCCCCGGCTGTCGGAGGGCACCCTCGTCATCAACACCGTGCGGCTGGCGGAGGTGTCGCTGTCAGAGTCGGTCCGCTATGGAACGCAGCTGGAGAAGGTGCTGCTCGCGAAGTTCCCCCACGAGGTGAAGCGCGTGTGGACGCGCACGGGCTCACCCGAGGTGGCCACGGAGACGATGGGCATCGAGCTCTCCGACGTCTTCATCACCCTGACGCCCCGCGAGGCGTGGACGCGGGCGGCGACGCAGGACGCGCTCGTCGCGGAGATGAAGGCGGAGCTCGCCGACATGCCCGGCATGCGCATGGCGTTCCTCCAGCCCATCGAGATGCGCGTCAACGAGATGGTGGCCGGGGTGCGCAGCGACGTGGGCATCAAGCTGTTCGGCGACGACCTGGACGTGCTCAAGGCCAAGGCGAAGGAGCTGGAGGCGCTGGTGCGGGCCATTCCGGGGGCGACCGACGTCACCGTGGAGCAGGTCACGGGGCAGCCCGTCCTGGAGGTGGTGGTGGACCGCGCGGCCATCGCCCGTCATGGCATCCCCGCGCGCGACGTCCTGGACGTCGTGGAGGCGGTGGGCACCCGGAAGGCCGGGGAGGTGCGGGAAGGGGAGCGGCGGTTCGACCTGGCCGTGCGCCTCTCGGAGGACTACCGGGAGCGGCCCGCGAAGCTCGCGACGGTGCTGGTCGCGGCGCCGGATGGGTCGCGGATCCCCCTGGGGCGCCTGACGACGATTCGCGAGGTGTCCGGTCCCACCAGCCTCCAGCGCGAGTGGGGCAAGCGGCGCATCGTGGTGCAGGCCAACGTGCGCGGGAGGGACCTGGGCGGCTTCGTCGCCGAGGTGCGCCGCGCGCTGGAGGAGAAGGTGGAGCTTCCTCCTGGTTACTTCCTCCGGTACGGCGGGCAGTTCGAGCACCTGGAGCGCGCCCAGGCACGCCTGCTCGTCGTGGTGCCGGTGGCGCTCGCGCTCATCCTCGGGCTGCTCTACGTCACCTATCGCCGCGTGTTGGATGTGTTGCGCATCTTCGCGGGGGTTCCCTTCGCGCTGGTGGGAGGGGTGCTGGCCCTGCTGGTGCGCGGCCTCCCGTTCTCCATCTCCGCCGCGGTGGGCTTCATCGCGCTGTCGGGCGTGTCCGTGCTGGGAGACATGGTGCTGGTGTCCCGGGTGCGCCAGTTGCTCGGCCGGGGGCGTCCCTTGCAGGAGGCCCTCCCCGAGGCGGCGCTCTCCCGCCTGCGGCCCGTGCTGATGACGTCCTCGGTGGCCGCCATCGGCTTCCTGCCCATGGCGCTCAACACGGGGGTGGGGGCGGAGGTGCAACGGCCCCTGGCCACGGTGGTGATTGGCGGAATCCTGTCGTCCACCTTGCTGACGCTCGTGGTGCTGCCCGTCCTGTACTCCATCCTGGGCGCTGGTTCGGAGGTCCCCCGTGAAGGCGGGCCGAAGGGGCAGGAGGACGAGGACGACGGTGGGCTCGAAGCCGACGAGGAGGTGAAGCCGGTCGCGGTGTGAAGGGCCGCAGGAGGCCCGGCTCAGGAGGCCACGAGCACGATGGCCAGCAGCGGCAGCAGTCCCTGGACGACGCTGGCCTTGAGGAACTTGCGGTTGCTCGACACCAGCACCAGCGCGGCCAGCAGCATGCACGCGCAGCCGAACACCACGGCCGCCACGCCGGACACGGCCGCCGGGGTGTGCACGAGCACCACGCCGACGAGCACGCCCAGCGCGAGGAACAGGTTGTAGAAGCCCTGGTTGAGCATGATGGGCTTCGCCACGTCCGCGTCCGACTGCGACTTCAGCCCGAAGCGCCTCCACACCTTCGGTCGCGAGAAGAGGACGCTCTCCATCACGAAGAACAGGACGTGGATGAGCGCTGCGATGACCGCGAAGACCTGTGCCAGTGGCGACATGATGACTCCCCCTCCGGGGTGGGCTATTCTGTACCAGTCAGTTCCGAATATATATTGAAACGGTCGGTCCAGAATTGTCAAGGAGGGTGACGTGGCGCGGACGCGTGCGTTCGATGAGACGGTGGCGGTGCGGGCGGCGCTGGGGGTGTTCTGGTCGCGGGGCTACGAGGCGACGTCGCTTTCGGACCTGGAGTCCGCGACGGGGCTGAACCGCTCCAGCCTGTACCAGGCGTTCGAGAGCAAGCGGGCGTTGTTCTCCCGGGCCATCACGCTGTACCTCCAGGAGGTCATCGCGCCCCGGCTGGTCGTCTTCGCCGCCGGCACGCCGGGCCTGGAGCAGGTGACGGCCTACTTCGAGTCGCTCGCGACGACGATGGGCACCGCGCCGCCGACGCTGACGCGGCGGGGCTGCCTGCTGGTGAATACGGCGACGGAGCTGGCCCCCCACGACGCCGAAGCGCACCGGGCGGTGGAGGACTACCGGGCCCTGTTGAGCGGGCACCTGACGCGGGCCCTGGAGGGCGCCGCCCGGGCGGGCGTGATGCCCCGGAAGGCGGTGGCCCGGCGCGTGGAGCTGCTGGTGGGGGCTGTCATCGGCGTGCTCGTCACGGCGCGGGTGGACCCGTCGGCCGCGGCGAAGCTGGCCCGGGCCGCGGCGAGCGAGGTGGCGGGCTGGGCGGAGTAGGGTGGGGCCGGGCTTGTCCGGCCCCTGAAGACTGCTACAAGGGCGCGCGTCACCCCCGAGGCGCCCCGTGCCTCCGTCCCCCGAGGCCCCGATGGACTTCTCCGCGCTCGCGCTGTCGCCCCCACTGCTCCAGGTGCTGGAGGAGCTGGAGTTCCGCACCGCCACCCCCATCCAGGCGCAGACCATCCCGGTGTTGCTCCAGGGCAAGGACCTGGTGGGCCAGGCGCGCACGGGCAGCGGGAAGACGGCGGCGTTCGCGCTGCCCATCCTCCAGAAGGTGAAGCTGACGCAGGACCGGCGGCTCCAGGCGCTGGTGCTCTGCCCGACGCGCGAGCTGTGCGCGCAGGTGGCCGGGGAGATCCGGCGCTTGGCGCGGCGGATGCCCGGCGTGCAGGTGCTGCCGTTGGCGGGCGGGTCGCCCATCAAGCCCCAGGTGGAGGCGCTGGAGAAGGGCGTGCACATCGGGGTGGGGACGCCCGGGCGCATCCTGGACCTGCTGGACCGCGAGGTGCTGGACCTGCGGCACCTGGCGACGGTGGTGCTGGATGAGGCGGACCGGATGCTGGACATGGGCTTCCGCGAGGACATGGAGCGCGTGCTCGGCGCGACGCCCACGAAGCGCCAGACGGTGCTGTTCTCCGCGACGTTCCCGGACGACATCGAGAAGCTGAGCCGCGCGTTCCAGAAGGACCCCGTGCGGGTGTCGCTGGCGCAGGAGGAGGCGGCGCCGGACATCCAGCAGGTGGCCTACGCGTGCCAGCCGGAGGAGAAGGTGGGGATGCTGCTGCGCATCCTGAAGCAGCACCAGCCGGCGTCCGCCATCGTGTTCTGCAACTTCAAGGCGGTGGTGGTGGAGCTGACGCGCGAGCTGGTGAAGGCGGGCGTGAGCGCGGACGGGCTGCAGGGGGACCTGGAGCAGTTCGACCGGGACCGGGTGATGGCGAAGTTCCGCAATCACAGCACGCGCGTGCTGGTGGCCACGGACGTGGCGGGCCGGGGCATCGACGTGGAGGCGCTGGACGCGGTGGTGAACTACGAAATGCCCCAGCAGCCGGAGGCGTACGTGCACCGCATCGGCCGCACGGGCCGCGCGGGCCTGCGCGGCCTGGCCATCTCGCTGGTGACGCGCTCGGACAGCCGGAAGGTGGAGGACATCGAGGCCACCACGGGCGTGAAGCTGGAGAAGGGGGACGTGGACGCGCTGGTGCCGGAGCACACGCCGGGCGTGTCGCTCATCTCCAACTGGGAGACGCTGTCCATCTCCGCCGGGCGCAAGGACAAGATGCGGCCGGGCGACATCCTGGGCGCGCTCACCGGGGAGGCGGGCGGGCTGGCCGCGACGGACGTGGGCAAGATTGAGATCCACGACCACCACGCCTTCGTCGCCGTCTCCAAGCGCGTGGTGAAGGTCGCCTTCCAGCGTTTGAGCGAAGGCCGCATCAAGGGCCGCAAGCAGCGGATTGAGCGGGTGAAGTAGCGCGCGGGGAGGGAGCTCCTGCCTATGCCGGCGCGCTCTTGCGCTCGGCCCGTGTCGCCGGGGTGCCTTCCGCGTGCTTCGCCAGCGCTTCGGCGATCTGCGCCTCCTTCCAGCCGGGGTCCAACACCGGGCAGAAGTAGCCGGGCCCCGCGCGCTCCCGCACCGCCCAGGCGAAGAAGTCCTGGGCCAGGGTGTGCACCTCTTCCGGCAGGAAGAGCGCCGCGACGTCGTACTCCGTGAAGCGCAGCAGGCCCGGCACGCGCCACTCCCGCTCCCAGTCGAAGCGGTAGTTGTAGGGCGCGTTGTGCGCGTCCCCCTGGATGTCCACGAAGGGCGTCACCGCCCACACCGGCTCCTTGTGCGGCTCCTTCGCGGACAGGGCCTGGTCCAACTGGTGCTTCAGCGCCAGGTGCGCCGGAGAGCCGTACTGCACGTACCAGACGGGGCCTCCTCCCTGCGACAGGATGAAGCTCTTGCGGAAGGCGATGCCGTACAGGCTCCGGCGCTGCACCAGCCGCCCCAACTGGTCGATGGGGATCTCGCTGAAGCACACCGAGCGGCTCCGGTCCGCCACCTTCGCCTCCCGCCGCGCGATGCCGAAGCCCTCCGCGCCCGGGATGAGCGTGCGCGCTCCCAGGATGCTCATCATGTTCTGGTAGGCGTCGTGGTACGGGGGCCCGGGCTTCGTGAAGTGCACCACGAAGTCGGACATGTCCCGCCACTGCGCATTCGCCTGATACCCGAGCATCGACCTGGAAACCCCCGGGGGAGTCTCCCGGCCCGGTCACCTCTTCGCAACCCGACTTGGCAGGTTGTCCCGGTGCCTGCCCGCCCCTCGTGCGGACAGCCTGCTCAGGCCTGGGGGCCGGGCGCCGGGACCCTCGGCCGCGACCGCCGCATGAGCGCGAGCCCCGCGAGCACCGCCAGCGCCGCGACCGCCGCCTCGCGCGCGCTCGCGCCGAAGGCCACCAGCGTCAGCCCCAGCGCCAGCGTGGGCACCGCGAGCAGCGCGTGCGCGGGCTTCAGGTTCCGCTCGCGCCGCAGCGACAACACCGCGAGCGCGGCGGCCGTGACACCGAACTGCATCAGCACCGCGATGGCGGACAGGGCGAAGAGCTCCGACAGGTCGCCCAGGTTCACGAACACCATCACCAGCACCCACGTCACGAAGAGCGCCCGCATGGGCACGCCCGACGTCGTCATCCGCTCCAGGCCGAACAGCGACCGATCACCGGAGGCCAGCGTGGACAGGTAGCGCGGCGTCGTCACCAGCATCCCCAGGCAGATGCCCAGCGCGGACACGCTGGTGCCCGCGTTCACGAAGCGCTCCAGCCCCGGGCCTCCCCAGACGCCCGCCGCCTGCACCAGCGGCGCGGTCGCCTGCGCCAGGCCCGGCAGCGCCGCCACGCACGCCCACGTCAGCCCCACGTACAGCAGCATCGCCACCAGCAGCGAACCCACCGTGGCCAGCGGCACCGTGCGCTCCGGTGAGCGCACCTGCCCGGCGATGACCGGCACGATTTCGAACCCCTGGAAGGCGAACATCACCGCGAGCCCCGCCTTCAGCCACGATCCTCCCGTGGCGGGCAGCGGCGCCGGCAGCTCCGCGGCGGAGGGCAGGAAGAAGAAGGCCCCCAGCAGCGCCACCAGGGGCACCAGCTTGAGCACCGTGAGCGCCGTCCACGTCCTCGCGGACACGCGCATGCCGGTGGCCACCAGCGCCGCGAGCCCCGTCACCAGCGCGGAGGCCAGGAGGCGCTCGCCCAACGGCCCCGCCAGCCCCAGCGACGGCGCCAGCGCCCGCGCCAGCCCCGCGTTCACCGCGGACGCGCTCAGGAAGGCGCTGACGTAGGCCACCCAGCCGACGAGGAAGGACGCCCGCTCGCCGAACGCCGCGCGCGCGAAGACGACGGGCCCACCGTCCGCGTCGAACCTCCTGCCGAGCACCGCGAACGCGAGCGCCACCGGCACCAGCGCCAGGCCCGTCACCGCGAAGGCCCACACCGCGCCCATGCCGGGGGCCTGCGCCGCGACCTCCGCGGGCGCGAAGAAGATGCCGACGCCCACGATGCCGTTGACGCCCAGGGCCAGCAGTTGGAAGGGACCGACGGTGCGTCTGGGGTCGGCGCCAGCGGGGAGGGTGGGCACGGCCCGCAGTTCACTACACCCGGACGTCCGGCACCATGGGTGCCCCGGCCCTCGGGCTCACGGATGGGACAGGAGCAGGCTGAGCGCGGCCATGCGCCCGGACGCGGAGCCCTGGCCCAGCGTCTCCGGGATGGCGAGGTGCACGTCGTCCTCGCGCTGGTCGCCGCAGGCCCGCGTGCCGCTGTAGTGCTTGCGGTCACGCTCGATGATGAGGTTGTAGCCGCACGGCCCCACGGAGCCCGTCAGCTCCGACGGGCTGAGCGTCAGCGACGAGGGCTGGCCCGCGAAGTTCCCGGACACCTCCACCACGTCCGGGCGTTCGCGCACGGAGAGGTCCACCGGGGCCTTGCCCACCGTGCCCTGGATGCGCTGCTCCGACAGCTTCAGGTCCACGGGGCGCTGGAAGGCCTGTCCGCGCAGCGCGTCGTCCGTCATCCGCAAGCGCAGTTCGGGGCCCTGGAGGCCCTGCGCATCGACGCTCGCGCGCACGGTCGTCCTGGGGGTCTGGAGCTCCACGACATCATCCGTCTTCGCGACGGCGGATCCGCCCGCGAGCAGGGCGGCGACGGTGAGGATGCAGGCGGTCTTCATGCTCCAAAGCTGGGGCGCCGGGCCGCGCGTCACCAGGGCCGCGACCCGGTCGCCTGGTGGGCGACGTCCGGACGGGGCGGTCCCTCTGCTCCGCCCCGGTGGGGTGGGCACGCCGTGATATCGGTGCGAGCGTGTCCCGCACGCGCCTGCTGGCCCTCCTCCTCGCGGTGGTCGCCCTCCTGGTCGCCGCCTGGCAGCGCTCCCGGGCCGTCGAGCTCCTGTCGCAGGACTACGACGAGGCGACCTACCTGCCCATCGCCTACACCTACGCGGGGATGCTCGACCAGGGGCGCTGGCGCGACGTGGGTGAGCTGCGGGAGAACTTCGAACACCCGCCGCTGGTGAAGCTGCTCTTCGCGCAGGCCGTGCGGGCGACGAACGCCCCCGAACCCGACTGGTCGAGCGTGCCCATGGGCCAGCCCCTGCCGGACGCCGCGCGGCCCGCGTTCCGCGCGACGCGGCGCCTGTCCGCGGTGGCCGGGGTGCTCCAGGTGGGCCTGCTCGCGACCGTGAACCCCCTGGGCGCGCTCCTGCTGGCGTGGGATCCGTACCACGCGAAATACACCTCCCATGCGTACCTGGAGGCGGTGCCCGGGCTGCTCGCGACGCTCGCACTGCTGGCCTTCGAGCGCGCACGGCGGGGCGCCGGGGGCTTCGCGCCCGGGTGGCTCGCGGCGTCCGGCGCGCTGCTCGGCTTCGCGGCGGCGGGGAAGTACCCGTACGGGTTGGTGGGCGGGCTCACGTTCCTGCCGTTCCTGGTGATGGGCGCGCGGGCCCGCTGGCGCGTGTGGGCCACGTTCGCCGTGCCCACGGTGGCGGTGTTCTTCCTCGCGAACCCCGCGCTGTGGTCCTCGCCCTTCGCGTCGCTGTGGGAGTCCGTCACGTTCCACTGGGACTACTCGCACGGCGAGCACGTCCGGACGAGCGCGCTGCCGTGGTACCAGCCGCTCGCGTTCCTGGTGGACCCCTCGCTGGCGCGGTCGCGGGAGGGGCTCTACCTCACGGCCTTCAACGCGTTCGCGCTGCTGCCGCTGGCGGGGGTGGGCATGCCCCGGGCGTGGCGCGAGCGGCCCGTGTGGGCGGTGGGCGCGGTCGTGGGGCTCGCGTTCCTGCTGGTGTGGAGCACCAAGTGGCCGCAGTACCTGCTGCTCGTCCTGCCCGCGCTGTGCGTCTGCGCGGGCCTGGGCGCGCGGACGCTGTGCGGCTGGGGCGCGCGGCTCGTGCACCGGGCCCGTGCCTGACGGGCCCGAGCGGCTTCAGCACAGGTGCGTGAACACGTTCGGTGTCGCGGGGAGGTGCAGGTTCGCGCCCGGCAGCAGGCACGTCTGCTTCGCGCCCCCGGGCAGGGGCCACCACCCGGAGCGCAGCATCCCGCTGGCCGGCAGGCTGGGGCTTCGCAGCATCCCGGCGCAGGCCACGCCCCGGCGCTCCATGTCCTGCATCGCGCACTGGAGCAGCCGCTGCCGGTCGTGGGAGGACACCGAGTCCTCGAAGGCCACCAGGTCCACGACCTCCGAGAGGACGGTGTGGGTCCCCTGGCCCGTCAGCTCCAGGCTGTGGGTGTTCACGAAGCCCCGCACCTCGCCTTCCTGCTCCAGCACGAAGGTGCGCGGCACGTCGCGGTACTGGAGCTGATGCGCCAGACGTTCGGACGTGTAGGTGAAGCCCAGGTTCACCGGCTCCAGCATCCGCCGCACCAGGGTCATGCAGCGTGGCAGGTCGTTGGGGTGGTAGGGCCGGACGCCGCGCGTGTCCGCCTCCCGGAAGCCATGCCGGAGGAAGGGCCGCGCGCAGGTGAGCACGTTGCGCTGGGTGCCGGTGAACGCCCCCCGGGCCAGCGCGCGCGCGTCAAAGACATACACCCAGAAGCCCAGCCCGTTGACGCGGTGCTTGTTCCAGGCCCCCTTCCAGAAGCCGGTCTGCTTCGCGTCCGTCGTCACGCAGCCCAGGGACACCCGGGCCCCACGCTCGCGGTGGCGGTTCCACAGCTCCCGCGCCAGCTTCCCTCCAATGCCCTCGCCCCGGTGGGAGCAGGCGACGGTCGCCCGGCTCCCGTGGGTGCCGGCCACCTCCTCGGTGCCCAGGCGGATGCGGGCGGGCTCCGCGAACAGCGTCCCCACCAGCGTCCCCTTGTCGTACGCCGCCAGCAGGTAGTCGCGAGGGGCGCGGCCGTCCTGGAAGAGCCGCCAGTCCATGATGCGCGAATCCCAGACGGGCAGCGGGGCGGACTTCCCGTAGCTGGACTGCCAGACGCGGTTGATGAACCAGGACGCCTCCGCGGCGTCGCCCTCGAAGGTGCGCACCTCAATCATGGTGCGCCTCCTCGCGGTGGAGCGGGTTGGGCGGGGAACACCAGACCCCGATGCGCCGCGGTTGCTGCGACCTGTGCCCTGGCATGGAGTTCATGACAGGGAAGTTAGGGAGGGCTGGCGTGCAGGTAAGCGGTCCCCGGGGGCAGGGGGCAGGGCCGACAATGTTCAGTCCACCGCGTCCCCTGCGTGCGCGGCGGGGCGCAACCCCCCTTGTGTCAGGGAGTGTTCAGCGCGGGCCCCAGGTGGAAGTCCGCCATCACCGCGCCGTGGTCGGAGCCGCCGTAGCCGTTGCCCTCGCGCGCCACGCGGAAGGAGCCCGGGACATAGGTGCCGCCCGCGGGCGCGAGGTACAGGTGGTCGATGGCCTGACGCTGGTTGGAATAGACATACGTCCAGGTCTCGGAGGTGGGCCGGTCGCTGGAGACGCGCAGCAGGGCGCCGTCCTTCTCCATCGCGTCGAGGGCCTCGGAGCCGGGGACGTCGTTGAGGTCGCCGCCGAGCACCACCAGCGCGTCGGGGAACTCCTTCGCCGCGTCCGTGACGATCTCCCGCGACGCGGTGGCCTCCGCGATGCGGCGGCCCGGATCGTCGTCCACCTTGGACCGGAAGTGCGCGGCGAAGACGATGGCCCGCGCGCCATTCACTTCCAGGTGCACTTCGAGCAGCTCCCGCGAGAAGCGCGTGGCGGAGCCATCCGGGCGGTAGATGTACCGGGCGCGGTGACGGCGCACGTCGGTGATGGGGTACTTGGAGAGGACCCCCACGTCCACCGAGGCCGCGGTGTGGGTCTCCCCCAGCTCCGCGTAGCCGAACCCCGGCGCGCGCTTCTGGAGCTCCGTCAGGCCCGCCTGGGTTTCAATCTCCTCCAGCAGCACTACGTCCGCGTTGAGCGCGGAGATGGCCCGGGCCAGGCGCTCCGACTGCTGCTCGAACTCCGCCTGCGTGGGGAGCTCCTCGTAGTTGGAGCCGCCGCACGCGCCCGAAGCGCACTCGGTGTCGAAGAGGCGGTGCACGTTGTACGCGGCGATGCGCACGCGGCCCGCGGAGCCCTCCGGGGGCGCCGTGCCGCTGTCGGGCAGGCAGGCGCTGGTGACACAGGGGCCCGCGTCTGGCGTCGGCGGGTTCTGCGCGGGACGGCCATCACACCCCGCCAATGCGAGGAGCAGGCCGCCCAGGGCGAGGTTGGAGCGGAGCGCCCCCCGGAGGAAGCGGGGGCGGAAGGGGAGCCGCGGGGAGGGTGACATCGGGGCGGCAACCTATCACCGCCGCTCCTCGCCCCACCGGGGGGACCGGGCCCGAATCGTCCAACGCAGCGCGGCTGGCCCGCCCCCTGGGACCGGCGGTCCGTGCCGCGGCGGACGCACGGCTTCAGGGGCTCCGCGCCGACCGGCCACGGGAGGACTGGCGCCGCTCGCGGTGCGTCCCCGACCGCTCGTCCCCGAGCCCACCAGCCGGGCCGCCGTGCGTGTGCATGCTGTCTTCATTCCGAGCCGCCGCACGCGCTCCGAGGTCCCACCGCCATGACCCCGTCCCTTCCCATGTCACCCCTTCCTCCTCCGGTGGCCGTCGCCGCTCCGGGCCCGGCCCGCTCGTCGCGGCCCTGGGTGCGCGCCCCGCGTCCCATGCTGCTCGCGTCCCTGTCGCTGGGGGGGCTCGCGGTGGTCCTGTTGGACCGGGCGCGCTGGGGCCTGGGCTTCCCGGTGCTGGTGGCGGCCCTGCTGGGCGCGCTCGCGTGGCTGGGCGGGCGCGAGGGCTGGCAGCGCGCGCGGCCCAATGCGTGGCTGCTGGCGCCCCTGTGCCTCGTGGCGGGCTTCGTGGCGGTGCGTGACAGCGCGTGGCTGCTGACGCTCAACGTCCTGACGTCGGGGGTGCTCCTGATGTTGCTCGCGCACTTCTGGGCGGGGGGCCGGGTGGAGCGGCTGGGGCTCACCGACTATCCCGCCGTCGTGCTGGGCGCCGCGCTCCAGTCCCTGCGCTATCCGCCGGCGCTGGCGCGGGACAGCCTGGACGTGCGCGGCCTGCAGGGCCATGGGCCCCGGCTGCTCTCGCTGGGCCGCGGCCTGCTGCTGACGCTGCCGGTGCTGCTGCTGTTCAGCATGCTGCTGTTCACGGCGGACGGGGTCTTCTCCCTGGCCATGGACCGGGCGCTGTCGTTCGACCTGGGGCTGGACGTGCTGGTGCGGTGGGGGGTGGGCGCGGTGTTCAGCGCGTGCGTGGCGGCCGGCGTGCTGGGGCATGCGCTGCGCCGCCGCGACGCGAAGGAGCGGGGCGTGGAGGAGGCGGCGCCCGCCACGCCGCGCCTGGGCCTCATCGAGGCGATGACGCTCGTCCTCGCCGTGGACGCGCTGTTCTTCGTCTTCGCGGCCTTCCAGGTGTCGTACCTGTTCATCAGCGAGACGACGGCGATTGGGCGGGGCTACACCGTCGCGGAGTTCGCGCGGCATGGCTTCTTCGAGCTGGTGGTCGTGTCCCTGCTGACGCTGGCGCTGGTGATGGCCCTGACGCGCTGGACGCGGCGCGAGTCGCCCGTGGGCCAGGCGGTGTTCCGCGTGGGCACGTCGCTGATGGTGGGGCTCACGCTGGTCATCCTCGCGTCGGCGATGCGGCGCCTGTCGCTCTACGAGGACGCCTACGGCTACACGCTGCTGCGCGTCTACACGCACGTCTTCATGTTCGGGCTGGGGGCGGCGCTGGTCTGGCGCGCGGTGACGCTGTGGTGGCGGACGGAGCGCTTCGCGGTGGGCGCGCTCGTCACGGCGCTGGGCGCGGTGGTGGCGCTCAACGTCCTCAACCCGGAGGACTTCATCGCCCGGCACAACCTGGCGCGGCACGCGCGCACCGGGTCGCTGGACGTGGAGCTGCTGTCCCGGCTGTCCGCGGACGCGGTGCCCGCGCTGATGCCGGCGCTCGGCGTCCTCTCCCAGGCGGAGGCGGAGCTCCTGCTGAGCCAGCATCTGGACACGCTGTCCCAGCGGGACACGGTTCCCGAGTGGAACTTCTCCCGCTTCATGGCCCGCCGCAGGCTCCTCCAGGCCGGGCCCTGGCGCGAGCCTGTGAATCCCTGACGCGGGGTGGTTAGAGTCCGGCGCCATGACCGAAGCCGCCGGACGCCGTGCCCCGCTGTTGTCCCCGATTCCCGCGGTCCTCATCGCCGTGGTGAGCGTGCAGGGTGGGGCGGCGCTCGCGAAGGGGCTCTTCCCGGCGGTGGGCGCGGCGGGCGCGGCGGGGCTGCGGCTGATGTTGGCGTCGGTGATGCTGCTGGCCTTCTTCCGGCCGCCCCTGCTGCGCTACAGCCGGGCGCAGTGGGCGGCCATCATCCCGTACGGCCTGGCGCTGGGGGTGATGAACCTCACCTATTACCTGTCCATCGCGCGCATCCCGCTGGGGCTCGCGGTGACGCTGGAGTTCGTGGGGCCGTTCGCGCTCGCGGTGGTGGGGTCGCGCAAGGCGCTGGACTTCTTGTGGGTGGCCCTCGCCGCGACGGGCATCGTGCTCATCACCCCCTGGACCTCGCGGCCCGGTGGGTTGGATCCGCTGGGCGTGGTGCTGGCGCTGACGGCGGGCGCGTGCTGGGCCGTGTACATCCTGGTGGGCGGCCGGCTGTCGAGGCTCGTGCCGGAAGGGGAGGGGGTGGCGGCGGGCATGGTGGTGGCGACGCTGACGGTGCTGCCCTTCACCCTGGTGAGCGGCCACCTGGAGCGGCTGACCCCGGCCCTGTTCGCGGCCAGCGTGGGCGTGGCGCTGCTGTCCAGCGCGCTGCCATACACACTGGAGATGGCGGCCCTGGGCCAGTTGTCCAGCCGCGCCTTCGGCATCCTGATGAGCCTGGAGCCCGGGGTGGCCACGGTGGCGGGCTGGGTGTTCCTGCGCGAACAGCTCACGCCGCTGCAATGGCTGGCGGTCGCGCTGGTGAGCGTGGCTTCGGCGGGAGCGACGCTGACAGCGAAGCGTCCACCCCCGCCCATCGAGGCGTGAGGCTTCAAGGCTCCACGTCAGCGGCGCCGGGCCGGGCGCGCGGGTGACGGCCCGGGCGGTGGCGTGGCGAGCCCGTCGAGGAGGGCCTTGAGCACGACGCGCCACTCCGCTGGATCCGCGCCCCCCTCAATGGCAAGCGCCGCCCGGTCGTAGGCCGCGCCCAGCAACTGGGCGGTGGCGTCGAGCGGCAGCGCGCGAAGGGCGCTCACGCGCATGGCGGCGGCCACGCCCTCGCGCAGCGTCCGTCCTCCGTGCAACGCGTCGATGGCGTCCAGCTCCCGACGTCCGAGCACGGCCGGTGCGTCGATGAGGAGCAGGCGCGTGCGGCCGGGGCTCGCCATCGCCGCGAGGAAGGCCTCGCCGCCCTGGACCAGCGCGTCGATGGGCGGGAGATCCTCCGGCGCCGCGCGTTCAATCTCCTCCGCGACGGCCTGGGACTCCGCTTCCACCACGGCCCGGAAGAGCGCCTGCTTGTCCGCGAAGTGGTGGTACAGCGCGCCCCTCGTCACCTCGGCTGCCGCGACGAGTTCGGGCGTCCCCGTCCCCGCGTACGAGTGCTCGATGAAGAGCCTGCGCGCGGCTTCGAGCAGCGCCGTGCGCGTCGTCTCCGAGCGTTCCTTGTTGGTGCGGCGTCCACCGTCTTGCATGCATACAGTCTGTATGTTACCTGTGATGCATACAGCCTGTATGTTTCTTGGATGGAGAGGAAAGACCCATGAAAACGACCAGTTACTACCCGGTCCTGATGACGAACGAGGTCGCCAGGACCGCCGCCTTCTACGTCTCCCACTTCCGCTTCCGAGCGCTCTTCGAGGCGGACTGGTACGTCCACCTCCAGTCGACCGAGGACGAGCGGGTGAACCTGGCCATCCTCGATGGGCGCCACCCCACGGTGCCGGAGGTGGCCCGGGGGCGGCAGGTGTCGGGTGTCCTCCTGAACTTCGAGGTGGAGGATCCGGATGCCGAATACGCCCGGGTAAAGGCGGCGGGGCTGCCCATCCTGTTGGAGCTGCGTGACGAGGACTTCGGGCAACGTCACTTCATCACGGCGGATCCGAACGGCGTGCTCATCGACATCATCAAGCCCATCCCGCCGTCGGCCGACTATCAGGCGCAATACGCGGAGACGGCGACGCCGAAGTAGGTGGCTCGCTGGCGTCAGTCGTGGACGACGAGGTCGAACCGGCAGCGCCGGGCCATCAGGTCCAGCAGGTCATCCAGGGGGGCGTTCAGCCGGTGTCTGTAGAGGTCCAGCCCAAGCAGGGACTGGTCCGGCTTCCGTTGATCGGACGCATCCAGCATGGGGTGCAGCCGGGTCGTGAGCCACGCCCGGGTCCAGCGTCCTTCAATTCGTTGCACGAGGGGACGCCGGTCCCGCACGACCAGCTCCACCCAGAGGTGGCCCGCCGTGGCGAGGGTGGAGCGAAAGTCCTTCATCAGGTGGCTGACCGCGTAGGTCTTCTCGCGCCAGCCGTCGGGGTGCCGCTCCATGGCGGGTGTCAGGCCAATGAACTCCAATTCCTCCCACGCGATGGGGATGGGTTGGAGGAACAGGGGGCGCAGCACGACGCCCGCCTCATCGAAGTCCACGCGCAGCGGCAGGCCGCGATGGGTGAGCGCCGTCGGCATCAGGGCAGCGAATCCAATCCCGCCATCAACCGGTCCACGTCCGCCTGCGTGTTGTAGTGCAGCAGCGAGGCCCGCACGGCGCCGTCGGGCATGAGGCCCAGCGCCTCCGCCGCGAGCGTGGCGTAGTAGTGCCCCGCCGCCACGCCCACGTCCTGTGCGGCCAGGTGCTCCGCCACCGCGCGCGGAGAAACGCCGGGCACGTTGAAGCAGAAGGTGGCCACGCGCCCCGTGGGCTCCTTCGGTCCGTAGAGCGTCACGCGGGGATGCCGGGACAGCCGCTCCAGGGTGCTCTCCAGCAGCGGCCGCTCCAACTCCTCGATGCGCTGGAAGGCACGCACCAGCCCTTCGCGCCCCGGCTGTCCTCCGCCCAGCTCCTCGCGAAGGTAGCGCAGGGAACCCAGCCATCCGGCCCACCCTTCATGGTTGGTGGTGCCCGGTTCAAACTTCTGCGGACTGTCCTCCGGGATGAACCACAGCTTGTCCGCCGGCAGCCCCGCGAGCAGCTCCCGCCGCACATACAGACAGCCCAGGTGCGGACCGAAGACCTTGTAGGGAGAGAACACCGCGAAGTCCGCACCCCAGGCCTTCACGTCCGGCAGGTGGTGCGGACTGGAGTGCACCGCGTCCACGAACACCCACGCGCCCACGCTGTGCGCCATCTCCGCCGCGGCGGCCACATCCGGCGTTGCCCCCACGGAGTTGGCGGCCGCTGTCACCGCGACCAGCCGCGTGCGAGGGGTGACGAGCGCCCGCAGGTCCGACGCCTCCAGCCGGCCTTCAGGCCAGCGCGCGCGCCAGGTCTTCACCTTCACGCCCTGCGCCTCCAGGGCCCGCCACGGGGCCGCGTTGGATTCGTGCTCCAGCTCGGAGATGACGACCTCGTCCCCCGGCTTGAAGAGACGCGACAGGGCCCGGCCCACCAGGAAGGTGAACGCGGTGGCGCTGGGGCCGAGCATGACCTCCTCGGGCTGACAGTGGAGGAACTCCGCCGTCTCCGCTCGCGCGCGGGCCTTGAGCGTGGTGGCCACCTTCGACGCGGCGTAGGGCTGGCCCACGTTGCAGCTCCCCGTGGTGAGGAACTGGCTGATGGCGTCGATGCAGTGCGAGGGCACCTGCGCCCCGGCGGCGTTGTCCAGGTAGCTGAAGCCGGACCGCAGGGCGGGGAATGACGATGCGAACGGGGAGTTCATGGGCCGCGAAGCATAGCCTTCCGCCCGGACGTTTCAGGAGCGGCTGACGGCCCTTCGGCGGCCGGCCTCCAGCCCTTCTACGCCTTCATGTCCGCGTGGCTGCCGCACCCCGCGAGCGCCACGCTGGATGGCGCCATGAGGAGCCGCCGCCCCTGAACGCGGGACGGCGGCCCGGTGCTGGTGACTACGGCGTGCCGAAGTCCTGCGTCCAGTAGGAGCGGTAGGTGCTGGACGGCCCGTTGAAGTAGCCGATGCCCACCTGCTTGAGCCCGCCATTCATGATGTTGTTGCAGTGGCCCGTGCTGGTCATCCAGCCGTTCACCACCGCCGCCGCGGTGCCGTAGCCCGCGGCGATGTTCTCCGCGGCCGAGCGGTAGGTGTAGCCGGCGGACGCCATGCGCTGCCACGGCGTGGTGCCGCCAGTGCCCGTGTGGCTGAAGAAGTTGTTGGTGCCCATGTCCTTGGAGTGCTTGCGCGACGCACAGCGCAGCTTCGTGTCGAGCGTGAGCGCCGCCACCGCCGGCTTCGCCACGCCGCCACAGGTGGCCCCCGCCGCGCGGCGCTGGTTGATGAGCGTCAGCACTTCGTTCTCCAGCGCCACCCACGCCGGGTCCCACGTCGTCACGTCATCGCAGTACGCGGCGCTCGCGGTCACCCCTTCGCTGGCAACCTCTGACTGGACGGGCGGCACGACGACGCCCTCGCCGACGGGCTCAGGGAGCTGCTCACCACCGCAGCCACCCAGCAGGGCGGCCGCGCTCAACAACGTCAGACACAGCGAACGGGGGGAGGCGTTCATGGACAGACCTTTCACCGGCAGGAACCGGCGGGGGAGGGGAACGACAGGAAACATCTTTGTCCTTTATTCCAGGTTTTCGCCATGAACGCGCCGTGTATTGTGATTGACTGCTCGGCGAGCGTGTTGAATTGGCGGCGCTGCTGGCGGAAAGTTCTGCTTCCGTGAGCACTCCTTCCGCTGGGCCTGATGTTCGTTCGGTGGTGCTGGACACCAACGTGGTGCTGGACCTGTTCGTCTACGACGACGCGTTCGCGCGACCGTTGAAGGAGGCGCTGCTCGCGGGGGCGCTGACGGCGTGGGTGGACCGGCACACGCTGCGGGAGCTGGAGCTGGTGCTGGCCTACCGTTCGTTCGCGCTGACGGCGGAGGCGCAGCAGGCGGTGCGCGAGCGGTATGGCGCGCTGACGCGGTGCTCGGAAGCAGGGGACGCGGTGGTGGAGCTGCCCGTGTGCCGGGACCGGGATGATCAGAAGTTCCTGGTGCTGGCCGCGCGCGTGGGGGCGGCGTGGCTGGTGAGCAAGGACAAGCGGGTGTTGTCCATGGGCGGTGGGCGGCGGCTGCCGTTCGACGTGCTGACGCCCCGGCGCGCTTCGCTGCTTCTGGAGAGTCCCGTTTCGCCTGGCTGAAGGGATTGGAGCAGGCAGGCAGGGGTGCGTACGCAGAGTCAAAATCGCGGTCGGCGCTTTGTGGAGTGGGCTTTCTCGGGCCATCCTTCGGCCCGGTGCGTTCCTCACTCCTGATCCTCCTGTGCTGCGTCGGCTGTGCCGCGCGTGTCGTCACCCCCGTTCCGGCGTCCGCCCCGGCTCCGACGCAGGCCGCGCCACCCGGCGAGGCTCCCTCGGCCCCGGCGCCCGCGCCCACCGGTGCGCAGGCTCCGGCCCCAGTCCCGGCGAAGGAGGGGACCCAGGTCGTGGCGCCCGCGAGCGTGTCCGCCGCGCCCACCGCGATGCCGTCCCCGGCGGAGGTCGCCGCCGTCGTCACCGACGCCGCGATGCGCGACAACCCGTGCCCCGTGGGGACGGAGGCCGAGGAGGAGGACGACGACGCTTCCGTGGCCACCGAGGACGAAGGCGTGAGCGAGGAGGGCGAGCTGCAGGCGCCGCTCGCGCCCGCCGCGCCCGCGGGGCCCCTGTACACGGCAGACCTGTCCGACGAGGCGCTGGCCGAGGCGTGGAAGAAGGACCCGGCCACGCTGGGCTCCATGTCCATTGGCTTCGTGGAGAGCGGCCGGCAGCTCAACAGCCACCGCGTCCCGGACGACAAGGACTGGATGGTGGTGTCGCCGGAGAGCGCCTGGGGCACCGAGGAGACCGTCAACTACGTGATGGCCGCCATCCGCGCGGTGCGTGAGCAGTACCCGAACGTGCCCCCGCTGCGCGTCAACCGGCTGTCCACCAAGGACGGCGGCTACATGCGTCCGCACAAGAGCCACCAGAACGGCCGGGACGTGGACCTGGGCTTCTACTACCCGACGGCGGAGCCGGTGCGGGAGCGCGAGCGCGAGCGCTACATCGACGTGGCCATGAACTGGGCGCTGGTGCGCTCGCTGGTGACGAACACCGACGTGCAGTTGATCCTCGTGGACAAGCGCGTCCAGAAGGTCCTGTACGACTACGCGCTGGGCATTGGCGAGGACAAGGCGTGGCTCGACTCGCTGTTCAACGCGGGCTTCAACTCCGTCATCAAGCACGCGCGCCGGCACCGCGACCACTTCCACGTCCGCTTCTTCAACGCGCGCGCGCAGGAGCTGGGCCGCCGGGTGGCGCCGCTGCTGGCGCTCCAGCCGGACCAGAACCTCATGATGTACCGGGTGCGCAACGGGGACACGCTGGGCGGCATCGCGCTGCGGCACAACTCCAGCGTGGTGGCCATCAAGAAGGCCAACCGGATGCGCAACACGTTCCTGAGCCTTGGCCGGCGGCTGGTGATTCCGCTCAAGGGGCCCTGCACGCACTGCCCCATTCCACCGCCCGTGCAGCTTCCGCCGCGCCGGCTGCCCCCGCAGACGCAGGCCCCCGCTTTGGTGAACACGGCGCCCGAGGCTTCAGGCAAGCTGCCCAACCCCTGTACTCCCGCCGCGCCGGCCCTCCCCACCCCGGTGGCGGGACCGACGGGCGCCCCGTCCGGTCTGTCGACCGCGCGCTGAAAGGCCTCACGCTCCATGGCAACTCCGCACATCTCCGCCTCCCCGGGTGACTTCGCCGAAGTGGTCCTCATGCCGGGAGACCCGCTGCGCGCCCGCTACATCTCCGAGCGCTTCCTGGAAGGGGCGCGCGCCGTGACGTCGGTGCGCAACATGCTGGGCTTCACCGGCACCTTCCGGGGCAAGCGGCTGTCGGTGATGGGGCACGGCATGGGCGTGCCCTCCATCTCCATCTACGCGACGGAGCTGGTGCGGACGTATGGCGCGCGCGTGCTCATCCGCGTGGGCAGCTGCGGGGCGCTGCGCACGGACGTGAAGCTGCGCGACGTCATCGTGGCGCTGGCCGCGGGCACCGACTCCAACGTGAACCGCATGCGGGCGATGGGCCACGACTTCCCGGCGGTGGCGGACTTCACGCTGGCGCGGCGCGCGGTGGAGGCGGCGGAGAAGCGCAACAAGCCCGTGCGCGTGGGGTCGGTGTTCACGTCGGACCTGTTCTACCACCCGCAGGAAGAGCTCAACGCGACGCTTGCGCGCATGGGCATCCTGGCGGTGGAGATGGAGATCGCCGGCCTGTACGGCGTGGCGGCGCAGTTCGGCGCGCGGGCGCTGGGCCTGCTCACGGTGTCGGACCACATCCTCACCAACGAGCACCTGTCCCCCGAGGACCGGCAGACGACGTTCGACGAGATGATCGAGCTGGCGCTCGACGTCGCCGTCTCCGAGGCATAAGGGACGCGCATGACCTTCACTCCCCGCAGGGGGCCGGGCTCGCCGCTGGCGCGCAAGGCGGCCCAGCGCACCCCCGGCCACCACTACAACGCGAGCTTCCTGGCGGCGGCGGACCGCGCGGAGATCCTCGGGTGGCTGGGCACGCTGCACCCGCTGTGGGAGGAGCGCTATTCGAAGCACTTCCCGCCGCCGGAGGGCCAGTCGCAGCGGCGGCTGTTGCGGCCGGTGTACTGGCTGGGCAACTGGCAGTTCGCGTGCCTGGACTACTACCGCCCGCCCAAGGGGGTGAAGGACCGCTGCGTGAAGGCGGAGCCCTTCCCGGCGGTGCTGGAGCGGCAGGTCGTGAAGGTGGAGGCGCTGGCGCGGCGGATGTTCCGGGGCCCCGACATGCCGCAGGGCTGGCACCTCAACACCTGCCTGGTGAACTTCTACGGCAGCCGGCTGGAGGACGGGCGCTGGGTGGACACGGCGCGCGTGGGTGAGCACAAGGACTTCGAGCCGGGCCCGGTGGCGTCGCTGTCGCTGGGCGAGCGCGCCCTCATCCAGTTCGTCACGTCGTCGCGGCCCGGCGAGCGCGACGGGGTGGTGCTGGAGCAGTGGTTGGATGACGGGTCGCTGCAGCTCTTCGGGGGGGCGCAGTGGAAGGAGCAGACGTTCCACCGGGTGCAGCGGGTGGACACGCGCGCCGGGCACGTCATGCCGCCGGAGCTGCCGGACTTCCGCACGCGGCGCATCAACCTGACGTTCCGCTACGTGCCGGACGCGCACGTGACGCCGTTCGCGGCGCTGGGCGCGGAGGCCCGCGAGGACGTGCGGCCGTACATGGCGACGCTCGCGAAGGGCAGCCGCTTCTTCCGCGAGGAGCTGGCGCGGGAGCCGGTGGCTCGGACGGAGTAGGCGAGGGCGGGGCGCTGAAGTGGGCGCCCCGCGCCGCCCGTCACCTTCAGGACGAGGACGACGAGCCCGTTTCGGGACCCCGGTTGGACGAAGCGGACGCGGGTGAGCGGCCCACGTAGCTGACCTGGGGAGAGGCGCCTCGCGCGGGACGTCCGGCGCCACGCTCCTGGGCCTGACGCGGCATCCGGGGCGCGTTGCCACGCCCTTCCCGGGGACCTGCCTCCGGGGCGCGTTCGTCCTGCCGCGGCGCGGCTTCCTGGCGGGGCTCCCGGTTCATCGCGGGGGCTTCGCCATCGCGCGCGCGCTGCCGGCGGTTGTCCGGGTTCTGGGCACGGCCGTTCCCGCCGCTTGGGGGCGGAGCGAAGGACGCGTCACCGGTCTCCGGGTTCTGAGGACGCTGACCCCGGGGCGGGCGACCCCCGTTGGCGCGCGGCTCGCCGTTCTGCGGGGGACGGCCGTTCATGCGCGGCTCGCCGTTCTGCGAGGGCTGTCCCTCACTCCGGGAGTCGCCATTCTGGGGTGCCCGGCCGTTCATGCGCGGCTCGCCGTTCTGCTGGCCGCCGTTTGAACGAGGCTCGCCCTGCTGCGGCCGGCCGTTCGAGCGCGGCTCGCCGTTCTGCTGGGTGCCGTTCGCCCGTGCTTCACCGTTCTGCGGGTGGCGACCGTTCGAACGCGGCGCGCCGTTCTGCTGTGGGCCGTTCGCCCGTGCTTCACCGCTCGGCGGATGGCGGCCGTTCGAGCGAGGCTCACCGTTCTGCTGCGAGCCGTTCGTCCGCGCCTCACCGCTCTGTGGATGGCGACCGTTCGAGCGCGGCTCATCGTTCTGCTGCGAGCCGTTCGTCCGTGCCTCACCGTTCTGCGGGTGGCGGCCATTCATGCGGGGCTCACCACCCTGCTGCGAGCCGTTCGTGTGGCCTTCGCCGCTCTGATGGTGGCGGCCGTTCATGCGCGGCTCACCGTTCTGCTGCGAGCCGTTGGTGTGACCTTCGCCGCTCTGGTGGTGGCGACCGTTCGAGCGCGGCTCGCCGTTCTGCTGCGGCCGCCCGTTGGCTCGGGCTTCACCATTCTGCTGCGGTCGGCCATTCATCCGGGCGTCGCCGTGCTGGGCACCGTTCGAGCGCGGCTCGCCGTTCTGCTGCCGGCCATTCGAGCGGGCATCACCATTCTGCTGGGCGCCGTTCGAGCGAGGCTCACCGTTCTGCGGCCGGCCATTCATGCGCGGCTCGCCGCTCTGCTGGGCACCGCCCATGCGCGCATCGCCGTGCGGCTGAGCCGGTGCGCCGTTCATGCGCGGCTCGCCGTTCTGCTGCCGGGGAGGTCGCCCATCGCGGCGCGGCTCGTTCGGGCCGCCTCGCGGGTTGCCATTGCGCGGCCCTCCGCCCTGCGGCGGCCGACCATTCATGCGCGCATCGCCCGATGCCGCCGGCGCTGCATTCGCGCCCTGAGCCACGGGGGCTCCGCCTCGCGGGCCTGCCTGCTGTGGCCGCCCGTTGTTCCCGCCGGGCCGGCCATTGCCGCCACCCTGCTGGGGCTTCGCCGCGGCGCCCTGCTGCGGCCCGGCGTTCCCGGGCCGGGGCGCGCTGCCCGTGCGCGGCGGCGGCTTGCCACCGAAGCCACCCCGACGGCGTCCATCGCGAGGGCTCGACGTGACGACCGGACGACCGCGCTCGCCGCCACCCTGGCGCAACACCAGCGCCTCCAGCGCGCGCAGCTCCGCCTCCTCCGCGCTCACGCCCTCCTCGAGGACCACCGGGGCCGCCACGGGCGCCGAGGCCGCGCGGAAGTCGCCGCGCCCCTCCTGCCCGAAGCGCTCCATCCGGGGGCCCGGCCGGCCCTGTGCGCCCTGGCGGCGCGGGGCCTCACGGAACGTGCCCGACGGCGTGAACTCCGGCGTCAGGTCGCGACGCACATACGCGTTCCAGATTTCGCCCGTGTCCCCCGCGCGGCTCGCCAGCCGGGGCGAGATGCCCGTCAGGAACTCCCGCACGTTGTCCAGGTCGCGGCGGAAGTAGAACTCCGCCTGGCTGTTGCGCGCCGCCGCCACCGTCTGCGGAAAGTCGATGAGCGTCGGCCCCATCCCGCTCATCAGGATGTTGTAGGGCGACAGGTCTCCGTGGATGAGGTCCGCGCACAAGGTGCGAATCACTTGGCCACGCAGGTCCAGGTAGCAGGCCTCGGCGTCCTCGGGGGTGAGGGGCGGGGCTTCCACCAGGCGGGGCGCCGGCTGGCCCTGCTCGTCCAGCACCAGCTCCATCAGGAGGATGCCTTCGTAGAACAACACGGGAGTGGGGACCCGCACGCCCTGGGCGTGCAGCTTGTACAGCGAGTCCGCCTCCGCGTTCTTCCACGCCTCTTCCGCGGCGGCCTGCCCGAAGCGGCTGCCCTTCTCCATGGCGCGGCGGGTGCGCGAGTTGCGCACCTCGCGGCCTTCCTTGTAGCCGGAGTTGTTGCGGAAGTTGCGCTCGTGGCGCTCCTTGTACAGCTTCGCGGCGACCACCTGGCCGGCGTGCTGGACAAGCCACACCTCTGCCTCCTTGCCCGTCTTCAGCTGGCCGATGACGGCGTCAATGATGCCGTCGGCGAGGAGGGTCTCGAGGGAGTCATTCATTCTTAGGCAAAAGGCCGGAACGGCACGGGGCGGGGAGCTTCAGTCGTAGCGCACACCGGCGGCCCCTGCTCGCCATGATGCACGTTGGAGATGAGAACACCGGGCAGGCCCTGATTTCCATCGCCGTCGCGCTGAACGCCATCCAGGAAACCCACGTACCGCTTGCTAGCAGCTTGGGGAGCAGGGGGCCAGGGGTGGGGCCCTCCCTGTAGCCTGTTCGCCTTCCGCCCCTGCCCATGGACCGGCTTGACGCCGGCCGGGGTCCAAGGAGCCCTCGGGAAGGAGGGGTTCGTCCATGAAGGTCCTGGTGGTGTGGGGTGTCCTGTTGGCCTCGCTGTGCGCGCACGCGAAGGACCGCGTCGCCGTGGCCCGGAAGCACCAGACGGCCGCCCTCGTCCAGGCGTTCCGGGACGCGGGGCTGTCCTGGCCGCCGGAGGAGCTCTACCTGCGGGCCTTCAAGGTGGAGCGCGAGCTGGAGGTCTGGGCCGGCCCCCGGGGCAAGCCGCTGGTGAAGGTGCGCACGTATCCCATCTGCGCCGCGTCCGGCGACGTGGGCCCCAAGCGCGCCATGGGCGACTCGCAGGTCCCGGAGGGCTTCTACACGGTGGACCTCTTCAACCCGTGGAGCGCCTACCACCTGTCGATGCGCGTGAGCTATCCGAACGCGCTCGACCGGAAGCTGGGCGCCGCGGAGCCGGGGGGCGACATCTACATCCACGGCAACTGTGTGAGCATCGGCTGCCTGGCGATGGAGGACGGGCCCATCGAGGCGCTGTACGTCCTGGTGTCCGAGGCTCGGGCCCGCATGGGGCGCGACGTGCCGGTGCACATCTTCCCCCGCAGGCTGGACGCGGCGGGGCTGGCGGCGCTGGACGCGGCGGTGGACGCCACGGATGCGCGGCGGGCCTTCTGGCGGGGCCTGGAGCCCGGCTACCGCTTCTTCGAGGAGCAGCGGCGCCCACCGCGCGTGAAGGTGGCCCCGAGCGCGACCGCCTACGTCGTGACCCCGGCCCTGCCTGCCAGGTAGTCCGGGAGCTGTTAGAAAGGGGGAGGTTGCCTGGGGGAGGGTATGCACATGAAGTCTTCCGTCACGCCGCAAGGGGCCGGGATTTCGGGTGGAGCGCCAGGGCTTGTTTCCCTCACGACGACGGAGCTGGCCGCTGCCCTCCGCGAGCGCCGCGTCAGTGCCGTGGAGGTGGTGGACGCCTTCCTGTCCCGGGCCCGCGAGCACAACCCCGCCCTCAACGCCGTGGTGACGTGGGATGAGGCCCGGGCCCGGGAGCGCGCCAAGGAGGCGGACGCGGCGCTCGCCCGTGGCGAGTCGTGGGGCCCGCTGCACGGCGTGCCCTTCACGATGAAGGACACGTTCAGCACCGCGGACGTGCGCACGACGTCCGGCCATCCGATGCTGGCGGAGTACGTGCCCGCCGAGGACGCCACCGTGGTGGCCCGGCTCAAGGCCGCGGGCGCCATCCTCCTGGGCAAGACGAACCTGCCGCCGTTCGCGGCGGACTACCAGACGCACGGGCCGCTGCTGGGGCGGGCCCACAACCCGCACGACCTGGCGCGCACGCCGGGCGGCTCCAGCGGTGGGGCGTCCGCGGCGGTCGCGGCGGGCCTCACCCCGTTCGACGTGGGCAGCGACATCGGCGGCTCCGTCCGGCTGCCGGCGCACTTCTGCGGCATCGTCAGCATCAAGCCCACGGAGCTGCGCGTCTCCAACGCGGGCCACATCCCCGACATGCCTGACGGGCCTCGCCACGTGCGCCACATGGCGTGCTCGGGGCCGCTGGCGCGCTCGGTGGCGGACCTGCGGCTCATCCTGTCCCTCATCGAAGGCGCGGACCTGCGCAACCCGGAGGTGCCGCCCGTCCCGCCGCTGGGGGCCGCGCTGCCCCGGGCGTTGAAGGGGCTGCGGCTGGCGTGGGTGGACACGCTGGGGCCGTTCCGCGCCGACCGCGAGACGCGACAGCTCTTCCAGCGCTTCGCCGACGCCGCCCGCGCGGAGGGGGTCGTCGTGGAGCAGACCGCGCCCGCGTCGCAGGACTTCGCGGACCTGCTGGAGGTGTGGGGCCTGCTGGAAGGGGGAATCGTGGGCGCGCCCCTGCCTCCGGAGCTGCGCGAGGGCTTCCGGAGCCCGTTCCGCGCGTTCCCGGACGACCTGCTGGCGAAGGCCATCCTGAAGGGCACGCACCTGGACCTGACGGGGATGGGGGAGACGCTGAGCCGGCGCGACGCGCACATCGTCAAGCTGGAGCGCTTCCTGTCCGGCTGGGACGCGTGGATGGTGCCGGTGTCGATGACCGCCGCCATCGAGCACACGCCGTTCGGGACCCCCGTGGACGTGGATGGCGTCCCCGGCAGCTACCTGGAGGTGCTGGGCGGGTTCACCAGCCTGTTCAACGCGACGGGCAACCCCGTGGTGGTCATCCCCCTGGGGCGCACGGCGTCGGGGCTGCCGGTGGGGGCGCAGCTCGTGGGGCGGCGGTGGGCGGACGGGGCGCTGCTCGACGTGGCGGAGGCGCTGCTGCCCCTGGGCGGCGGGGTGCGGTGGCCCCAGGCGTTCACGCCCTGAGCCCGGCTCAATAGACGCGCAGCAGGCGGGAGCGGCATTCGAAGTGCGGGTTGCGCACGTCGATGACGTAGACCTCACCGGTGGTCTCCTCGAACCCGCCGGCGAGCACGCCCACGGCGGCCGCGGCGGCGAGGTACGCGGTGTCCGTGCCCTTCATGTCGCGCAGCTTGCGCACGTAGACGACGCGGCCCTCCACGGCCCACAAGGTGCGGATGCCGTCCGGGTGCACGCCCATGGCGTCGTCGGGGGGCGGGGGCGTCTTGGCGAGCGCGGCGGGCACGGACTGGAGCACGTAGTCGTCGTAGGCGGGGTTGCCGCTGCGGCTCACGAGCTTCACCTCGCGCAGCGTGCCGTCGGGGCCCTGGAGCAGCTCCAGCGTGACGACCAGCTTCAGGGTGCTGACGCCGTGGGCGAAGGACTGGAGCTCGTCGCCGGCCTGGGAGAGGGCGCGCAGGCGGTCGAACTCGGGGTTGTTCCGGGCGCGCTGCGCGAGCAGCTCGCCCGGCTTGGGGGCCGCACGGGATGGGGGCACGGCGCCGGGAGAGCCCGTGGCGCCGAACTGACGGGCCTTGTCGGCCCAGGAGTACAGCAACTGCCGGGGCAGGCTGGGCATGTCGAAGAGCGGCGGTTCGTCCATCTGCCGCTCCAGCTTCGCGCGCAGCTTGCTGAAGTACGGGTGGATGCGGCCGGTCTCCACGCGGTCGCGCGCGCGGCGGTCATCGACGAAGCCCTGCACCCGCTCCGACACCCGCGCCTGTTCCTCGGCGGCGAGGGCCTGGGGCGACAGGCTTGGGTCGCCGGGCCGCAGCGTGCGGCCTCCGCCCCGTGAGTTCTCCGGCGTGGTGATGATCACCCCACCGCTCGAACCCGGAGGCGGCAGCAGGTTCGGGGGCAGGGGGCCCGGAGCCCGGGGCACGTCCATCGCGGGGCGATCCGAGCCGGGGGATGGCTCCCGCGCCACTGCGTCGGGTTCGGGCGTGCGTGGAGGCGGCTCAAGAGACGCGGGGGGCTCGCGCGTCGCGACCGGCGGAGGCGGTGCGGGCTCCGGAGGCTGAGCGGGCGAAGGTTCCCGGCTCGCCGAGGCAGCGGGAGGCCGGGGGCGCGGTTCCGAGGGCTGTGGCGGAGGGGCGGGTGGCTGGGACGCTGGCGGAGGAGGGCCAGGCGGCGGTGGCGGAAAGAAGAGCTCCACCTCCAGGGCCTTCGCGCGTGCCCGCGCGGTCCGCGACGCTGGCGCGGGGCCCGCCTTCCACAGCAGCAGCAGCACGACGACGTGCAGTGCCAGGGACAAGAGCCCGGCCCATCCGAGACGTCGAAGGCGCCGCATGCCCGGACGCTTCCAGAAACGCCCGGGGGGCTCAACCCGGGAGCGCGTGTGCGTTCGCGAACCGACGTCCCTCCCCCCGAGCAGGCAGCCCCTGAACTGGGAAAACAGTCCTGGGGGTGACTCGACGGGGGCCGTGACTCCTGGTGTGCTGCCTCCATCCCCGTGCCCTCCATGCCCCTCGCCTGCCTCGACGAACCCACGTTCATGGACCTCCTGCTCGGGACGTTGTCGCCCGCGCGGGCCTCCGTCGTGGATGAGCACCTGGACACCTGTCCCTCCTGCCGGCGCATGGTGTCCGAGGCGCTGAAGGTGCAGCCTCCCGTCACGCCCGAGGCGGCGCCGGAGGAGGACGTGCTCGGCAGCCAGATGGCGACGGTGGCCGTGGAGCCCTGGCGGGGGAGGAAGCCGCGCATGCGCCTGCCCACGCCTCCGCTCGCGCGGGGCACGGCGGTGGGGCGCTACCTCATCCTGGAGATGCTCGGCGTGGGCGGGATGAGCGTCGTGTACGCGGCGTATGATCCGGAGCTGGACCGGCGCGTCGCGCTCAAGCTGCTGCAGGTGGAGGCGCTGGGGCTAGGCGCGGAGGCTGGCCGCAACCAGGTGCTGCGTGAGGCGCAGGCCATGGCCCGCGTGTCCCATCCGCACGTCGTCTCCGTCTTCGACGTGGGGACGTTCGGCCGGCAGGTCTTCCTGGCCATGGAGCTGGTGGACGCGCACACGCTGCGCAAGTGGGAGCAGGACGGCCCGCACCCGTGGCGCCAGGTGGTGGACATCTTCGTCGCGGCGGGGCGGGGGCTCGCCGCGGCGCACGCGGTGGGTGTGGTGCACGGGGACGTGAAGCCGGAGAACATCCTCGTCGGCCAGGACAAGCGCGTGCGCGTCACCGACTTCGGCCTGTCGCGCATCATGTCCGGCGTGGTGGCCCCGCCGGTGACGCCCGGAGGCTTCGCGCGGCCCCGCGCCATGGAGGGCGGCACGCCCGCGTACATGGCCCCGGAGCAGTTCCCGCCCGAGGAGCGCACCGACGCGCTCAGCGACCAGTTCGGCTTCTGCGCCGCGCTCTACGAGGGCCTCTATGGGGAGCGCCCCTTCGCGGGCTCCACGGTGGAGGAGCTGTCCCAGGCGGTGCACGCGGGGCGGGTGAAGAACGTGCCCCGGCATTCGGGCGTGCCGCAGTGGCTGCGCCGGGTGCTGCTCAAGGGCCTGTCGGTGCGGCCCGAGGACCGGCACGCGTCCATGGAGGCCCTCATCGCGGAGCTGGAGTCCAACCCCACCGCGCGCCGGACGCGGCGGCTGCGCCTGGGCGGTGGGGCGCTGCTGCTGCTGTCGGCGGTGGCCGTCACGGGCGCGCTCCACGGCCGCAAGGCCACCGGCTGCGAGGGGGCCTCGCGCGCGCTGGAGGGGGTCTGGGACGCCCAGCGCCAGCACGCGGTGGACGTGGCCTTCATCGGCACGGAGCGCCGCTTCGCGCACGATGCCCTGCGCCACGTGCGGCGCGGGCTGGACGCGTACACCGCCGCCTGGGTGACGACGCGCACGGCGGCGTGCGAGGCCACGCGCGTGCGGGGCGAGCAGAGCGAGGCGGTGATGGCGCTGCGCATGCGCTGCCTGGACGCGCGGCTCGCGGACGTGGCCGCGCTCACGCAGCTGTTCACCCAGGCGGACGCGGACCTCGTGGAGCGCGCGCCCCGGGCGGTGGAGGGGCTGGCGCCGCTGGCGGGCTGTTCGGACGTGGAGGCGCTGACGTCCCGGGGCCACTCCAGCCCGGATGACGCCGCCGCGCGCGAGCGCACCGTCGCGCTGCTCCAGGCGCTGGTGGACGCCAGGGCCCTGCGCGCCGCCGGACGCTATTCGCAGGGCGTGGCCAGGGTGGAGCCGGTGGCCCAGGCCGCGCGCGCCGCCGGGGACTGGGCCGGCGCCGCGGACGCGCTGCTGCTGCTCGCGGAGCTGAAGGACGGGGCCGGGGACTACCGGGGCGCGGAGCAGACGGTGCGCCAGGCCGCGTGGGCCGCGGAGGCAGGCCGCAACGACGAAGCCGCCGCCCGGGCGTGGACCCTGGCCGTGCGCGTGACGGGGGAGCGGCTGGACAGGTACGTGCAGGGGCAGCAGGCCGGAGAGCGCGCCAGCGCGGCGGTGGAGCGGCTGGGCGGCAGCGGAGAGCTGAGCGGCGCGTTGGCGGCGAACCTGGGCCGCCTGTTGTCGCGCCAGGGGCGCTACCCGGAGGCCCACGAGCAGCTCACGCGCGCGCTGTCCTTCCTGGAGAAGCGCTTCGGCCCGGAGGCGCTGGAGGTCGCGGACGTGCGCGTGGAGCTGGGCACCGTGCGCCGCTCGCAGGGAAGGGCGGAGGAGGCCCTGGCGCTGTACGAGCGCGCCATCGGCACCGTGCGCGGCGCGCTGGGGCCCGAACATCCGGACGTGGCGCGCATCCGCCTGGAGCAGGCGAGCGCGCGCTGGCAGCAGGGGGACTTCGTGCAGTCGGAGCGGCTGGCCCGGGGCGCGCTGGCGCTCCTGGAGCGCTCGCTGGGGCAGGACCATCCCCAGGTGGCGGACGCGCTCAACAGCCTGGCGCTGGCGCTGCAGTACCAGGGCAGTCGCGAGGAGGCGCTGCCCCTGTACGAACGCGCGCTGCGCATCGCCGAGCGCGCCGAGGGCCGCGACAGCTCCACGGTGGCCATCATCGTCAACAACATCGGCACGCTGCTGGTGCACATGGGCCGCCTGGAGGAGGCCACGCAGCGCTTCTCCACGGCGCTCACGCAGGTGGAGCGCAGCCTGGGCCCGGACCACCCCACGCTGGCGCTGGTGCTCCGGGGCATGGGCCAGACGCTCAGCTACCGCAACCAGCCGGAGGCGGCGCTGCCGTACTTCCTGCGCGCGGCCACGCTCCAGACGTCGCTGCCGGATGACGTGAACGGCGGCTGGACGGGGGCGCTGGTGGACGTGGGGCGCACCTACATGGTGCTGGGCCGTCCGCGGGAGGCGCTGGTCCCGCTGGAGAAGGCCGTCGCGGGGTGGGAGCGCGCCCGGCCCCGGCCCGCCGAGCGCCCCGCCGCGCGGTACATGCTGGCCCGCGCGCTGTGGGAGGCGAAGGAGGACCCGCCCCGCGCCCTGCGGCTCGCGGCCGAGGCCCGCCAGGAGGCCGCCGCGCTGCCCGACGAGGAGTCCTCCGTCCCGGAGCTGCGCCAGGCGATGGACCGGTGGATTGCCCGGCTGCCAGCCTCCGCGCAGCGGACCCTCAAGGCGGCCATGGCCACGCCCAGGGACGCGGACCCCTCCGCGAAGGTGGTCGACCGTTGAGGGCCCCGGGGGCGTTGCCGGGCCGTCCCCCTCTGTTCAGCGGTGGAGGGGACGACGGGCGGGCGTGGAGGGCCCGCGTTATAGGCTGGGGCGCATGACGCTCTCCGACGCTCCGCCGGTCGCCGCCCTTCCGCCCGAAGCGGGCGTGGAAGCCCTGGCCTCGCTCCTGCGCGGGCGCCGCGTCGTCGTGCTCACCGGGGCCGGTTGCAGCACCGAGTCCGGCATCCCCGACTATCGCGGCCCGGAGACGCGCCACAAGGTGCGCAACCCCATCCAGCACCGGGAGTTCCTCCAGCGCCCGGAGGTGCGCGCGCGCTACTGGGCGCGCAGCCTGCTGGGCTGGCCGCGCTTCACCTCCGCCCGTCCCAACGACGCCCACTTCGCGCTGGCGGCGCTGGAGAGGTCGGGCGTGACGCCGGGCCTCATCACCCAGAACGTGGACGGCCTGCACCACGCGGCGGGCAGCGAGCGCGTGCTCGAACTGCACGGCGCGCTGTCGCGGGTGCGCTGTCTGGCCTGCCAGGCGCAGGAGCCCCGCGCGTCGGTGCAGGCGCGGATGCTGGGCCTCAACCCGGACTTCGCGCACACCGTCGTGGAGCTGCGGCCGGACGGTGACGCGGAGCTGCCGCCGGAGGCCGTGGCGGACTTCCGCGTCCCCGCGTGCACCCGGTGCGGTGGGACGCTGAAGCCGGACGTGGTGTTCTTCGGGGACAACGTCGCGGCGCCGCTGGTGCAGGACGCGTTCGCGCTCCTGGAGGAAGGCGACGCGCTGCTCGTGGTGGGCTCATCCCTCACGGTCTACTCCGGCTTCCGCTTCGTCACCCGCGCGGCCGAACGCCACGTGCCCATCGGCATCCTCAACCTGGGGGAGAGCCGGGGCGACAGCCTCGCGGATGTGCGCGTGGAGGCGCGGGCGGGCGACGTGCTGCCCCGACTCGTGGAGTCGTTGACGCGCGCGTGACACGGGGCATCCCTGCTCCCCGTACCCGCAGTGGAGCGAACAGGCGTGCGGGCGCAATGGTGCCGCCCGGCCCGCTCCAGGTGTGCCATCATTCCCGGCTTCGCGAGGGCGGTGGTGGCCGCTCCCGGAAACGGAGACACAGGGCCGATGGACACCGGGCGCCCGCTGGGCGGCAGGTACGCGCTGGAGCGCAGGATTGGCGGCGGTGGCATGGGTGCCATCTGGCTGGCCGTCGACCTGCAACTTCAGCGGCACGTGGCCCTCAAGCTCATCGCGTCGGAGGTCGTGGCCCGCACGCCGGAGGCCCACCGCCTCTTCGAACAGGAGGCGCAGGCCGTGGCCCGCTTGCGCCACCCGCACGTGGTGCAGGTGCATGACTCCGGCGTGGACGGCGGCGTGCCGTACATCGTCATGGAGCTGCTGGAGGGCGAGGACCTGGAGACGCGGCTGACGCAGCGCGGACGCCTGTCCCCGGCCACCGTGGCCGCGCTCGTCACGCCGGTGGCCCGCGCGCTGGCGGCGGCGCACGCGGCGGGCCTCGTGCACCGCGACCTCAAGCCCGCCAACCTCTTCCTTGCCCATGTGGACGGGGAGGAGGTGGTGAAGGTGCTCGACTTCGGGCTCGCGCGCGCCCTCGTCCGCCCCGAAGGCGCGGGGGACTCGCAGGCGGATGGGCTCACCGGCACGCTGCGCTACATGAGCCCGGAGCAGCTGCGCGCGGATCCGGACCTGGACGCCCGCGCCGACCTCTGGTCCTTCGCGGTGGTGCTCTACCGCGCCCTCACCGGCCAGTTCCCCTACGGCCCCGAATCCGTGGGAGGCCTGCTGCGCGGCGTCTTCCATCCGCCCTCCGTGGCCGTCTCCCAGCTCGTGCCGGAGCTGGGCGCGGCCGGGGACGCCTTCTTCCAGCGCGCGCTGCACCCGAAGCCGGAGCAGCGCTTCAGCTCCGCGCGCGAATTGGCCGCCTCCTTCGTCGCGCTGGTGGAGGCGGGGCGGGCCGCGCAGCCGGCCAAGGTGCTGGTGGTGGACGACGAGCCGGACGTGGAGGTGCTGATGCGCCAGCGCTTCCGCAAGCACGTGCGCGACGGCGTCTACACCTTCGTCTTCGCGCGCGATGGCGAAGAGGCGCTGGAGGTGCTGCGCGCGCACCCGGACACGCACGCGGTGCTGTGCGACATCAACATGCCGCGCATGGACGGGCTCACCTTCCTGTCGCGCGTGGGCGAGGTGGATCCGCTGGTGAAGGTGGTCATCGTCTCCGCGTACGGCGACATGCCCAACCTGCGCACGGCGATGAACCGGGGCGCGTTCGACTTCCTGGTCAAGCCGGTGGACCTGGACGACCTGGAGTCCACGCTCGCGAAGACGGTGCGCCACGTGGCGGAGCTGCGCCGCGCGGTGCGCTCCACGGAGGAGAACGCGCTTTTGCGCATGTTCGTGCACGGCGGCATCGTGGAGCGCGTGCTGCCGTTGGTGCGCGGCCCCGGCGCGCTCGCGGGCGAGCAGGTGGACGCCACGGTGGCCTTCCTGGACGTGGCGGGCTTCACCGCCATCACCCGCCAGCACCCCGCGGAGTCCGCGCTGCGAAGGCTCAACGCCAACTTCGAGGTCATCCTCCCGGAGCTGGAGACGCGCGGCGGCGTGGTGGACAAGTTCCTGGGCGACGCGGTGATGGCCGTCTTCCAGGGGGAGGCGCACGTGGCGCGCGCGCTGGACGCCTGCCTCGCGGTGAAGCAGCGGCTCCAGGCGCTCGCGTGGAGCGGGGGGGACACGTCCCCGTACGCGCACGGCGTCTGCATGGGCGTGGACACCGGCCCGGTGGTGTCCGGCAACGTGGGCGCCACGGGCCGCGGCCGGTTGGACCACACGGTGCTGGGCGACGTGGTGAACACCGCCGCCCGGCTGGCCACCGTGGCCACGCGCGACCAGGTGCTGGTGAGTGAGGCGCTGGCCACGCGGCTCGCCGCCGCCTTCGACTGCCGCCCCGCGGGGGAGCGGCGCATGCCGGGCCCGGACGCGGCGATGCTCGTCGTGCGCGAGGTGGTGGCCCGGTACGGCAGCGCGTCCGCGTCGTCCTCGGCCGGCACCGCCCAGCAGGTGGCCCCCTCCGTGCTGGAGTCACCCTCGCCCAGGCCGGAGGCCTTCACGGCCAAGGGGCCCTCCTGGTCCACGTCCTCCTGAGCGGCAGCGCATGCGCCTCATCCTCAACCCAGGACAGGTGGATGAACGGGTGGTGATGTTGCCGGAGGGCACCACCACCATCGGCCGCACGGAAGAGAACGGCATCCGCGTGCCGCACCCCAGCCTGTCGCGGCGCCACGCGCGCCTGGAGCGGCGGGGCGGGCGCGTGGTGCTGGTGGACCTGGAGAGCAAGAACGGCAGCTTCGTGGGCCCGCACCGGGTGACGCGCCAGGAGCTGGGCCACGGCCAGTCCTTCCGCTGCGGCGAGGTGTGGTTCCGGCTCGTCTCCCCGGACACGCCGCTGCCGGACGGGTGGGGGCCGCTGCGCACCCAGCCGCTGGAGACGCGCTTCTCCGGGGGCGGCATGGAGTCGCTGCTCGAAACGCGCTCCCCGGACCGCACCCGCGACAAGCTCCAGGTGCTGCTCAAGGTGGGGCAGATCCTCGCGTCGCCGGGCCCGGTGGACGGGCTGCTGGAGCGCGTCGTCCAGCTCGTCTTCCAGATATGGGCGGTGGACCGGGCGGCGGTGCTGCTGGTGGACCGCGACACCGGGGAGCTGGTGCCGCGCGTGGCCCGGGGCGTGCGGGGCGGGGCGCTGCCGGAGCGCTTCTACAGCCAGCACATCGTGGACTACGTGCACTCGCGCGGCGTGGCGGCGCTCTTCACCGACGCCCGCGACGACGCGCGCCTCCAGGCCTCCGACTCCGTCTTCCGCCAGTCCATCCGCGCCTCGCTGTGCGTGCCCCTGCGCACCCGCGACACCGTGCTGGGCGTGCTGTACCTGGACAGCCTCAAGCAGGGCGGCCTCTTCACCGACGAGGACCTGGAGTTCCTCACCGCCTTCGCCAACCAGGCCGCCATCGCCCTGGACCATGCGCACCTGGCCCGGCGGCTGGAGGAGGAGGCGGTGCTGCGAAACGCCTACCAGCGCTTCTTCCCGCCCGACGTCGTGCGCCAGCTCAAGGCCCTGAGGGGCGTTCCCCTGGACGTGCGCGAGGCGGACGTCACCATCCTCTTCTCCGACATCACCGGCTTCACCGCCATGTCCTCCCGCCTCCAGCCCCGGCAGGTGGTGGACATGCTCAACGCGTACTTCCCGGTGATGGCGGACATCGTCTTCCGCCACGAGGGCACGCTGGAGAAGTACATCGGCGACGCGCTGATGGCGGTGTGGGGCGCCCCCTTCGCCCGGCCGGACGACGCGGAGCGGGCCGTGCGCGCGGCGGTGGAGATGCAGCGCGCGCTGGCGGACCTCAACGCGCGCTGGCGCGCCGAGGGCGTGCCTGAAATCCACGTCCACATCGGCCTCAACTCGGGGCCGGTGGCCGCGGGCAACATCGGCTCGGAGCGCTACCTCCAGTACGCCACCGTGGGGGACGCCACCAACGTCGCCAGCCGCGTGTGCGGCGTCGCGCGCCCGGACGAGGTGCTCCTCACGGACGCCACGCGCGCCCTGCTGGACGCGGACGCCTTCGCGCTGGAGCCCCTGGCCCCCGTGACGGTGAAGGGGCGCGAGGAGCCGCTGTCCCTCTTCCGCGTGCGGTGGGAGCCGGCCGGGGGAGGGTGACGGCTACTCCGCGTCCTGGCCCAGCCGCTCCGGCTGGAGCAGGACGATCTGCCCGCCCTCGAAGGACAGCATCCCCTCGCGCACGTAGTAGCGCAGCCACTTGTTGACGCTCTCGCGCGTGACGCCGCAGAGGTTGGCGAGCTCCGACTGCGTGAGCTTCGGGGTGATGACCAGCCCCTCCGGGCCCTGGCGTCCCTGCGTCTTCGCCAGCTCCAGCAGCACCCGCACCAGCCGCGAGCGCGCATCCAGGAAGGCCGAGTCGTACACGAGCTGCGTCGTGCGCCGCACCAGCCGGCTCATGTTCGCCAGCAGCGCCAGGCTCACCTGCGGGCGCGTCTCCAGGTAGCGGCGGAAGTCGTCGCGCTGGAGCGTCAGGAGATGGGCCTCCTCGCGCGCCATCGCGTCGGTGGAGCGCGACTCGCCGTCCAGCAGCGACAGCTCTCCGAAGGCGTCCCCCCGGTCCAGCAGCGCCAGGGTGATCTCCCGCCCCTCGCTGGAGGAGAGCCGGATGGCCACCTGTCCGCGCCGGATGATGAACAGCGCGGTCCCCACGTCCCCCCGGTGGAAGATGACCTCCCCCCGCGCGAAGCGGCGGGGCTGGAGGAGCGACGACATGGTCTCCAGGTCCTCCCGGCCGAGGCTTTCAAACATCGGGATCTCGGCCAGCAGCTGCGCGTAGGACATGGGGGGGCGCCATTGTGCCCGGATTCCCTGGATGCAGGTAGGGAAGGCTCCCATCCAGGCGGGGCGGAGAAGTCCGGCGGGTGTGAACGCCTTCACACTCAGGCTGTGGGCCGCTTCACAGCCTGGGAAGAGGGGTCCCGGTACTGTCTCTTCATCGCAGCACGGGAAGCAGGGGGGCCCGCTCGAGCGACACGGTGAGTCAAAGGAGTCGGGGGACTTCTTTAGCCCACCAGGGGACGCGCGGGAAACGGGGGGGAGACAGCAGGGGTCGGCATGTAGAAGGGGGAAGCGTTGAGTTTCTGAGGGGGAACTCGACGCGAACACGAATGCCGGCTCCCGCTGGAGCCAGAAGCAACGAACCCGGGCCAGGAGGCCCGTCGCTCCGGGGGGAGTGACGGCCTTCTCGTCCGGGTTGTTTTATTTCGCGAGTGCGGTCGGCGCGTCCGGGGCCACGTCCCGCGGCGGGCTGGCGGGCAGGTCGGGAAGGGCGTCCGGAACCTCCCGGTCCAGGTAGCGCACGCGCGGGTTCAGCCAGGCCACCACGACGTTGGCGATGGTCAGCAGCCCCAGGACGATGAAGATGACCGCGATGCCGCGCCCCGGGCCCACGCCCAGCAGGCGCCCCATGGTGCTGGCGAGCGCTCCACCGGGCGCCATGGCTGGCTCGAAGAGGCCGTCCGCGAGCGGCCCGGCCAGCAGGGCCGCGATGGGCGGAGTGCACAGGATCACCATGCGCTTCACCGCGGACGCGCGACCCTGGAGGTCCGCCGGAATCTTGCGCTGCCAGAAGGCCTGACTGCCCGCCATCACCGGCGGCATGGTGAACAGGTAGAGCGCGGCGGCGGTGGCCACCAGCGGGACGCTGGGCACGGGCGCGGCCATGAACAGCACCACGCCCGACAGCAGGCTGAAGCCGAGCACGCCGACGAGCGCGTTCTTCGGGCCGCCCCACACGCCCATGGTGATGGCGCCCACCAGCGCGCCCGAGCCCGCCACCGACGCGATGATGCCCAGCGTGGAGATGTCCGTGAACCCCAGCACCAGCGGGGTGATGAGCAGCATCACCAGGGACACGCACAGCGAGGCCATGGCGGTGAAGCCCAGCAGGCCCAGCAGGCCCGGGCGCGCGCGGATGAAGGTCCAGCCCTGCAGCATCTCCTTCAGCAGCGACCCCTTGCCGCGCTGCCCTTCCGCGGACACGGTGGGACGGGGGAAGCGGACGATGAGCAGCGTGAGGACGGCGAAGGAGAAGCTGATGACGTCCACCGTCAGCACGCCGATGAGGCCCACGGCTTCGATGAGCGCGCCCGCGACGATGGGGGACAAAATCTGGCTGGCGCCGTTGGCCACCTCCGCCATCGCGTTGGCGCGGCCCAGGTGCTGCTTGGGCACGAGCATCGTCACCGTGGCGAAGAAGGCCGGCCAGCGGAAGGCGCCGAAGCACGCCCCCAGGGCCACGGGCAGGTAGAAGTGCCAGGGCTCCAGCGTGAACATGCCCCGGTTGCTGGCGAGCACCATGCCGAAGATGATCAGGGTGCTGAAGCCGTTGCCCAGGTCCGCCAGCAGCATCGCGCGGCGGCGATCCCAGCGGTCCACCAGCGCGCCCGCGAACGGGGACAGCAGCACCATGGGGGCGAACGCGAAGAAGGACAGCAGCGCGTACTGCGTGGTGGACCGCGTGTCCATGAACACCTTCGCCCCCACGCCGAACGCGGTGAGCCCGGAGCCGATGAGCGAGATGAGCTGACCGAACCAGGTGATCCAGAAGACCCGCATGGGCTGGGTGATGCTCAGGCGTTGGGACAGGCTCATTCCACGTCTCATCGGGCAGGAGTGTTCAGGGACCCGCGCACGGTACTACGGAGGGGTGCGCCGACAGCCGGGTCATGCGGCTTCCTCGTCGCTACTGCTACTCCCCGTGTCTGCGTCCGTGGCCTCCAGCACCGCGAGCAGCTCCGCCACCTGTTCGTCCGACAGGTGCTCCATGCTCTCCAGCAACTTCTCCGCCTCCGCGGCGGTCACCTGCTTCTTCGCGGTGGCGGTGTCCTGTGGGCGGGAAGACTCGTTCGCGGAGTCCAACGACGGCAGGCCCTCCTCGATGCGCTGTGGAGCCGTCAGCCGGTTCAGCTCCACCAGCAGGTGCTGCGACAGCTCCGGGATGGACGGGTGCGCCTGCACTTCGCGCGCGGAGAGCTGGAGCTTGAAGTCCTGCCGCAGGGCTTGTTCCAGCTTCGCGCCTGGTGCGTGCAGGTCGTGGTCCGCGAGGCTTCCGTTCGCGGGCAGTCGCGCCGGGGGGATGCCCAGCCCCTCGGCGATGTGGTGGCGCAGGTAGTCCGCCATCAAGGCGGGGCGCTCGGTGGGGAAGGCGGTGCGCAGGCGCTCCGCGATGGGCTTCTCCGTGGAGGCCGCGCGCGTGCTGCGCTCCTGCTCCACGCCTCTTGCGACACCGGCCACGGTGGGCGTCTCGAACAGGCCGCGCAGGGACAGGTCCACCTGGAGCACCGTGTGGAGGTGGTTGCGCAGCTGCGAGGCCAGCATCGAGTGCCCGCCCAGCTCGAAGAAGTTGTCGTGGAGGCCGATGCCCTGGATGCCCATGACCTGCTCCCAGATGCCCGCGACGGTCTTCTCCAGCTCCGTGTCCGGCGCCACGTAGGGCGTGAGGAGGGGGGGCCGTGCGTGCTTGCCATGCGCGGGCTCCTTGTTGCTCGGGGACGCGCTCACGCTCGGGGTGCTCAGCCCCTGGCGGAGGCGCTCGGCCAGGTCTCCGGTGGAGACGACGAGCTGCCCTCCCTCACCCTGCGACAGCGCGCGACGCAACGCTTCAAGGCCTTCCGCGGGCTGCATGGCGAACCGCGACAGCACGGGGCTCGACTCCGACACGGTGGGCGCGTCCGCGAGCTGCCACGCGTCCATGTCCACGCTGAGCCAAGGATAGGCGGATGTCTCGCTGTGTCCTTCCGCGAAGGCATCCATGAAGGCGCTGGCGGAGGCTCGCGCCACCTGGCCCGGGCCGCCCAGCACCGACGACAGTGAGGCGACGAGGAGGCAGAAGGCGGGACCTTCCACGGGCAGCACCTGCTGCAATACCCGCACGCCGTGCACCTGGGAGCGGAAGTGTCCTTCGCGCTCAGTCGGCCCGGTCTCCGCGATAGTGCTCGGCGTGGCGCCCTGCATGCCGCCCGCTGCGTGGATGACGCCGTCGATGCGACCGAAGCGCGCCATCGTCGTGTCCACCACGCCGCGCATGGCCTCCATGTCGGTGAGGTTCGCGGAGAGCACCAACAGCTCCGCACCCGCGCGCTCCAGGGCCTGCGCACGCTGGATGCGACGGGTGACGGCATCCGCCACGCCGTGCCGCTCCACCCACGCGGCCCACTGGTCCCGGCCGGGCAGGTCCGCCGTCTCCACCAGCGCCAGCTTCGCGTGGTGCACCGTCGCCAGCTCGGAAGCGAGCGCATGGCCGATGCCGGTGAGGCCGCCGGTGATGAGGTACACGCCGCCGTCGCGAAGCCCCCCAGGGACGCCAGCCTCCAGGCGCACGGGCTCGTAGGTCCGCACCCAACGCTGCCGGCCACGGAGCGCCACCACCGCGTCACCCGACCGCGCGCGCAGCTCCGCCGCCAGCCGCTCGGCCACCGCGCCAGCGTCCCCGGGAACCACGTCCACGAAGCGGCAGGAGAGGTGCGGGTATTCCTGCGGCAGCACGCGCGTCGGGCCCACCAGCAATGCCTGCTCCGGCAACCGCACGTCGGCCCGTTCCACGCGCGCCGCGCGGCTCGTCACCACGGACCACGTCAGGGGCTCCAGAAGGCCCACTTCGCCCAGCGCGCGCGCCAGGAAGCGCTGGCTGTGGAAGCCCAGGTCCAGCGCCGCGCCCAGTGCCAGGGGTTCGCGCGACAAGCTCCACAGGTGCACCACGTTCGCGAACGCGCGGCCCTGCCGCTTCAGTGACTCCAGCAGCGAGCCGTAGTCCTCACGACGCCTCGGATCCACCGTGTACGTGCCGTCCGGCCGTTGCTCGAACCGTGCACCGGCGCTCACCCGGAGGACGGTGCCGCCCAGCTTCGGCGCGAGCGCGTCCGCCACGCCGGTGTCGTCCGCGAACACCAGCCAGCCCGCGCCTGCTTCTTCCCCCGCCTTCGCACGAGGCAGGGGCGCGAGCTTCCATGACGGGGCGTAGAACCAGTCCGCCACGTCCGTGCGCTTCACCAGCGACGCGGGCGCGTCCGTGTGCGCTCCTGCGGTGATGGTCCCGAGGGGCTTCGGTTCAATCCAGTAGCGCTCGCGCTGGAACGGGTAGGTGGGCAGCGGCACGCGGCGGCGCTGCTCGTGCGCGGCGAAGCCCTTCCAGTCCACCGACACGCCGCCCAGCCACAACCGGCCCAGTGCGCCCAGCAGCACCTGGAGGTCCGACGCCTGCTCGCGTGGATGGCGCGTGGAGCTGATCAGGACACGGCCTTCCACGCCCGGATGCTGCTTCGCGAGCGTCGTCAGCACCGTACCCGGGCCGACCTCCAGGAAGGCCGCCTGCGGCCACTTGCGAGACACCTCCTGCAAGCCCGCGGAGAAGCGCACCGCCTGCCGCAGGTGCGTGGCCCAGTAGCCAGGGTCGGTTGCCTGCGCGGCGTCGATCCATGTGCCCGTCACGTTGGACAGGAAGGGCAGGGTGGGAGCGTTGAGCTTCACCTGCCGCACGCGCTCGGTGAAGGGCGCGAGGACGGGCTCCATCATCGCGGAGTGGAACGCGTGTGACGTGTGCAGGCGCGACACCTCCACGCCCCGAGCCTCCAGCTTCGCCTGGAGCGCATCCACCGCGTCGGTGGGGCCCGCGACGACGGTGAAGCCCGGCGCGTTCACCGCCGCCACGGAGAGCCCACCCGTCAGCAGCGGCATCAGCGCGGACTCCTCCTCGCGCACGGACAGCATGGCGCCCGCGGGCACCCCCTGCATCAGCTTGCCGCGCGCGGCGACCAGCGTTAGCGCGTCGTCCAGCGAGAACACGCCCGCGAGGCACGCGGCCACGTACTCACCGATGCTGTGTCCCAGCATCGCGGAGGGCTTCACGCCCCAGGCCATCCACAGCTTCGCGAGCGCATACTCGACGACGAAGAGCGCGGGCTGGGTCAGCTCCGTGCGGGACAGCGCCTGGGCCGCGGCCTCCTCCTTCGCGGCCTCCGGGAAGAGCACCGTGCGCAGGTCCAGGCCCAGGTGCGGCGTCAGCTTCTCCGCGCATGCATCCAGGTGCTTCTTGAACGTGGGCTCGGACGCGTACAGGTCGCGCGCCATGCCCACGTACTGGGAACCCTGCCCGGGGAACAGGAACACCACCGGCCGCTCCTGCACGTCCGGCGCCTGCGTCCACAGGCGGGGGCTGCCCTCCACTTCCAGCGCGGCCAGGGCGTCGTCCCGGTCGCGGCACACCAGCACGCGGCGCCGTCCCATCGCCTGCCGGCCCGTCTGGAGCGTGAAGGCCGCATCCGCCAGCGGCTGCGCGGGGTGCGCCTTCAGGTGGGCGGCGAGGTTCCGCGTCGCCGCGTCCAGCGCCGCGTCGCTCTTCGCGGACAGCACCAGCACCTGCATGGCTCGCGAGGCACCGGACGGGGGAAGGGTGGGCGCCTCCTCCAGCACGACGTGCGCGTTGGTGCCGCCCACGCCGAACGAGCTGACGCCCGCGCGGCGCGGGTGCTGGGGGTTCGCCTGCCAGTCGGTGAGCTTCGTGTTGACGAAGAAGGGGCCGCCCGCGAACGGAATCTCCGGGTTCACCTCCATGACGTGGAGGCTGGGCGGAATCTGGCGGTGCTCCAGCGTCAGCACGGCCTTGATGAGGCTGGAGACGCCGGCCGCGTTGGCCAGGTGCCCGATGTTGCTCTTGAGCGAGCCCACCGGAATCCTCGGCGGATTCGCCCTGGCCGAGGCGGAGCGGAACTTGAAGGCCTTGTTGAGCGCGCGCACCTCGATGGGGTCCCCCATCTTCGTGCCGGTGCCGTGCGCCTCCAGGTAGCCGATGCTCTCCGGCGGCACGCCCGCGGCGCCCAGGGCCTCGCGGATGACGGAGGCCTGTCCCTCCACGCTGGGGGCGGTGAAGCCCACCTTCAGCGCGCCGTCGTTGTTGACGGCCGAGCCCTTGATGACGGCGTGGATGTGGTCGCCGTCCTCGATGGCGTCCACCAGCCGCTTGAGCACGACCACGCCCACGCCGCTGCCGAACACCGTGCCCTCCGCCTTCGCGTCGAACGCGCGGCAGTGGCCGTCCGGGGACACGATGCCGCCGGGCACGAAGGCGTAGCCCTCCGGGTGCTTCACGTTCACCGACACACCGCCCGCGAGCGCGATGTCGCACTCTTCATCAAGCAGGCTCTGGCAGGCGGCGTGCGTGGCCACGAGCGACGTGGAGCACGCGCTGGTGATGGAGTAGCTGGGCCCGCGCAGGTTGAGCTTGTACGCCACGCGCGTGGCGAGGAAGTCCCCGCCATTGCTCACGTCCACCTGCACCGGGTCCATGCCGCCGAGCCGGTCAAGGTGGGGGACCAGATTGAACACCAGGTACGTGTTGGTGGAGGCGCCGGCGAACACGCCGATGGCGCCGTCGAAGCCCTCCGGCGTGTGGCCCGCCTTCTCCAGCGCCTCCCACGCGCACTCCAGGAAGACGCGGTGCTGCGGATCCATCAGCTCCGCCTCGCGGGGCGTGAAACCGAAGAAGCCCGCGTCGAACAGCTCCATGCCCTCCAGCGCGGCGCTGACCTTCACGTGGCGCGGGTCCGTGCGCAGGGAAGGCTCCGCGTCCGACACAGGGCGAATGGACTCCACGCCCTCGCGCAGGTTCTTCCAGAAGGTGTCCAGGTCGGGCGCGCCAGGGAACCTCCCGGCCATGCCCACGATGGCGATGGCCTGCGCGTCGATGTTCGGGTCAGCGGACATGGGGCGTGCTCTTCAGCGAAAGGGGACTACGGCTCCTCGTCGGGGGCGTCGTCACCCCGGCGGTTCGCGCGGCGGGCACGGCGGCGCTCACCACGGCTGAGCGCTTCGGTGTCTTCGGGGGCGGCATCCCCGGTATCGCTGGCGGCCTGGAGCAGCTTCGCCAGCGCGCCCACGGTGGGGCCCTCGTAGAGCGTGACGGCCGGCAGCGCGACGCCGAACTGTTCACGCACGAGCGCGATCAGCTTCACGCCCACCAGCGAGTTGCCCCCCAGCTCGAAGAAGTTGTCGTGCACGCCCACCTGCGCGATGCCGAGCGTCGTCTCCCAAAGGTGGGCCAGCCGCTCCTCCAGCGGGTCGCGAGGCGGCACGTACGCGTTCTGGAGCGTGGGCCGGGGCGTGGTGCCTGGAATGGCCCCCACGTCCTGCTTCGCCGCTGGCTCCCGCGCGGACGCCGACTGAGACCACTTGCTCGCACGGGCGCGCAGGTCGCTCGTGGACACGGCGACATGGGGCACGGGGCCCAACTGGAAGAGCCGCTCGAACGCGTCCTCGCCCTCGGAGAGGGTGATGGCCAGCGCGCCGAACGGGCTCTGCGTGCCTCCGGCGCGGGACTCGAACTTCCACGCGTCCCAGCCCACGCTCATCCACGGCACCGGCGTCATCTGGGACTGCTTCGTGGCGAAGGCGTCCATGAAGGACGTGGCCGCCGCGTACGACGCCAGCCCCAGGCCCCCGAGCACCGCCGCCAGCGATGACGACAGCAGGCAGAAGTCCAGCGGACGTCCGCGCAGCGCCTCCTCCAGCGCGTACAGCCCGCGCACGCGGCCGTGGAAGGTGTCGCGCACGTCCTCCGGCCGGGTGTCCGGGATGGCCCGGAAGAGGGCAGGGCCCACGTCACCCGCCGCGAACACCACGCCGTGCAGCGCGCCGAAGCGCGACTCGGCGGCCTCCACCGCTGCCTGCACCTGGACCTTGTTGGCCGCGTCCAGGCAGACCGTGAGGACCTCCGCGCCCAGCGCCTCCAGGGAGAGCACCTGGAGGATGCGGCGGGCCACGGCGTCGTCCTCGGGATTCGCCGCGAGGTGCCCGTCCCATTGCGCGCGCTCCGGCAGGGCCGTGCGGCCCGCGAGCACCAGCTTCGCCTTCTTCACCCGCTTCGCCAGCGACCGCGCATGCGTGAAGCCCAGGGTGCCAAAGCCGCCGATGATCAGGTACACGCCCCCGTCACGCAGCGGAACCTGCGCGGCGCGAGGCGCATCCGCCGGGAGGGGCTCGTACGTCCGCACCCAGCGCGCGCCGCCACGGTAGGCGATGACGTCCTCCTGCCGGGACGGCGTGGCGGCCTCCGACAGCAGGGCCTCCACGAGCGCCGTCTCCTGCCAGCTCCCCGGCATCGGCAGGCGCAGGTCCACGGCCTTGGCGGATAGGTGGCCGTACTCCTGCGGAATCACGCGCACCGGGCCCAGCACCGTGGCCAGCTCCGGGCTCGGCGCCTCCTCGCCCAGCGCCTGCATGCGGTTCGTGACCGCGACCAGCGACACCGGCCGCGCGCCGGGCTGAAGGCCCAGGGCCCGCGCGATCCCCATCAACCCCAGGAAGCCCTTGCCCAGCGCGGACTCGAAGTCCGCCTCACCCCGTGGCTCGCCCACGCCCAGCGTCCCCAGGTGCAGGACGTGGTCTGGCGCGGCGAGCGCCTCCAGCAGCGCGCCCTCGCCGCCCAGCGCCAGCGTCCAGTGGTGCTCGGCGTGCTTCGCGGTGACGGAGCCTGGGGTGATGCGCAGCACGTCCTGTCCCGCCTCTTCCAGTCTCCGCGCGAGCCGCGCACCCAGGCCTTCGCTGGTCGCACCGGATGCCTCGTCGGGGAGGAACAGCCACCAGGAGGACTTCTTCTCGCTCCACGCGCTCTTTGGAAGCGGCAGCGAGCGCTGCCAGGACGGCAGGTAGAACCAGCGGGCCACGGGCTGCTTCTGATCCGCGGACACCCCCTCGGCGCGCTCGCCGTCGGAGGCGGTGGTCGCCTTGCGCGGCTCCACCCAGTGGCGCTGACGCTCGAAAGGAGCCGTGGGCAGCGCGACGCGGCGGCGGCGCTCCTCGCCCCGGAAGCCATCCCAGTCCGCCTCCACGCCCTCCAGCCACAGCCGGCCCAGCGTTCCCAGCACGGTGTCCAGGTCCGCGTGCTGCTCCTTCGGATGGCGCAGCGAGTGGAGGAACGCGTGCCGCGCGCCCTTGTCCGGATGCTGCCGCGCCAGGGCGGTCAGCGTGTTGCCGGGGCCGACCTCCAGCAGGATGGCGTCCGACTCCTTCAGCAGCTCCGCCACGCCGTCCGCGAAGCGCACCGCGCCGCGCAGGTGCTTCGCCCAGTACTCGGGGCTCGTGGCCTCCTCGGGCGTCACCCAGGTGCCGGTGACGTTGGACAGGTAGGGCTTCTTCGGCGCCTGCCGCGCCACCTTGCGCACCGCCTCGCGGAAGGCGTCCAGGATGGGGTCCATCATCGCGGAGTGGAACGCGTGCGACGTGTGCAGCCGCGAGCCGTGGAGGCCCTGTGACTGGAGCTGCTGCTCGAACGCGTCCACCTGCGCGGTGGGGCCCGCGACGACGCAGGTGGTGGGGCTGTTCACCGCCGCCACGGACAGGCCCTCCGGCAGCAGCGGCGTCACCTGCGCCACGGGCAGCGGCACCGCGAGCATCGAGCCCGCGGGCAGCGACTGCATGAGCCGGCCTCGCGCGGCGACCAGCGCCAGCGCGTCGTCCAGGGTGAAGACGCCCGCGAGGCACGCGGCCACGAACTCACCGATGCTGTGGCCCACCATCGCGTGCGGCGTCACGCCCCATGACGCCCACAGCTTCGCGAGCGCGTACTCGATGACGAACAGCGCTGGTTGCGCGAGGCCCGTCTGCTTGAGGCGCTCCGAGGCCAGCTCGCGCGACGCCTCGGGCGGGTACAGCACGGTGCGCAGGTCCAGGCCCAGGTGCGGCTTGAGCTTCTCCGCGCAGGTGTCCACCTGGGCGCGGAAGGCGGGCTCCTGCTCATACAGGTCCCTTCCCATGTCCACGTACTGCGAGCCCTGCCCGGAGAACATGAACATCACCGGGCGGCCGGCGTTCTCCGCGGCGCCGCTGAACACACGGCCCGGCGTGCGCTCCTCCAGCGCCGTGGCAAGCTCCGCTGAGGTGCGCGCCACCACCGCGCGCCGCTTGCCGAAGCGCTTGCGGCCCAGTTGCAGCGTGTGCGCCACGTCCGCCAGCTCCGTCCCCGGGTGCTCGCGCAGGTGCGCGGCCAGCCGGTCCGTGGCCACCTCCAGCGACGCCTCCGTGCGCGCCGACAGCAGCACCAACTGCGCGGGACGCCGGGGCGTGTCGGTGGTGGGCGGCTCCGGCGCTTCCTCCAGGATGACGTGCGCGTTGGTGCCGCCCATGCCCAGCGACGTGACGCCCGCGCGGCGCGGCGTGGCGCCCTTCGGGAAGTCGCGCAGCTCCGTGTTCACGTAGAACGGGCTGTTGGGGAAGTCGCACGCCGGGTTGGGCGTCTTGAAGTGGAGGCTGGGGACCAGCTTCTTGTGGTGCAGCGACAACACCGCCTTGATGAAGCCCACCGCGCCCGCCGCCGAGTCCAGGTGCCCGATGTTGCTCTTCACCGACCCCAGCGCGCAGAAGTTCTTCTTGTCCGTGCCCTGGCGGAACGCCTGCGTGAGCGCCGCCACCTCGATGGGGTCCCCCACCTTCGTCGCGGTGCCGTGGGCCTCCACGTAGCCGACGGTGTCCGGCTCCACGTTCGCCACCGCCTGCGCCAGCGCGATGACCTCCGCCTGCCCCGCGACGGCGGGGGCCATGTAGCTGACCTTGCGCGAGCCGTCGTTGTTCACCGCCGAGCCGCGCACGACGGCGTAGACGGTGTCCCCGTCCTTGAGCGCGTCCGACAGGCGCTTGAGCGTCACCACCGCCGCGCCGTGGCCGGCGACGAAGCCCTGGGCCTCCGCGTCGAAGGTGTGACAGCGGCCGTCCGGCGCCGTGGTGCCACCCTCGTGGTAGAGGGAGCCCGCCTTCTCCGGGAAGTGGATGGACACGCCTCCGGCCAGGGCCATGTCGCACTCGAACGACAGCAGGCTCTGGCAGGCGTAGTGGATGCAGGTGAGCGACGTGGAGGACGAGGACTGCACCGTGACGGCGGGGCCCGTCAGGTCCATCCGGTACGCGACCTCCGTCGTCAGGCTGTCCTTGTCGTTGCCGATGGACGCCTGGAGGCTCTCCACCGACGCGACGTGCGTCAGGTGCGAGTACAGGTTGGAGAGCAGGTACGTGTTCATGCTCATGCCGCCGAACACGCCCACGCGGCCGGGCTGCCGCTCCGGGCTGTAGCCCGAGTGCTCCATCGCCTCCCACGCGCACTCCAGGAACAGGCGGTGCTGGGGATCCATCAGCGCGGCCTCGCGCGGGTTCATGCCGAAGAAGGCCGCGTCGAACTGGTCCGTGTCGCCCAGCGTGCCGCGCGCCTTCACGTAGTGGGGGGCGCGCACCAGGGCCGGGTCCGTCCCTTCCGCGATGAGCTCCTCGTCGGTGAAGAAGGTGATGCTGTCCACGCCGCCCGTGAGGTTCTTCCAGAACTCGGCGAGGGTCTTCGCGCCGGGCAGGCGTCCGCCCATGCCGATGACCGCGATGCCTTCCACTTCGGTGGGGGTGTCAGTGCTCATGAAGCCGTCCTTCAAAATCGGGGTCCTGGGAGGGGCGCTACCTGCCACGGCCGCGCGTCTGCTGCCGCCGGACCTGGGCGGCCCTGCGACGCTCCGCCTCGTCCTTGAGCTTCTGGGAGGCCGCGCCAGAGTCCTCGCCCTTGTTCGCCAACTGCTGGGCCAGCGCGCTCACGGTGGTGAACTTGAACATGTCCACCAGCGAGAGGTCCGCGCCCAGCTCCTCGCGCATCCGCCGGTGTGCCTGCGCGATGAGCAGCGAGTTGCCGCCCAGCTCGAAGAAGTTGTCGTGCAAACCCACGCGGTCCACCTTCAGCACCGACTGCCAGATGGCGGCCACGCCGCGCTCCACCGCGCTCTGGGGCGGAGCGTAGGCCACGGCGGACTCAAGCCGAGCCCCTTCCGGAGCGGGCAGCGCCTTCGGATCCACCTTGCCGTGGGGGGACAGGGGCAGCGCGGCCAGCGGCACGTACGCGGACGGCAGCATGTACGGCGGCAGCGTCTGGGCCAGGAAGGTGCCCAGCTCCGTGTGCGTGGGCGCGGGCTCCGACAGCACCAGGTATGCCACCAGCCGCTTGTCGCCCGGGGCATCCTCGCGCGCCATCAGGAACGCGTCGCGCACGGCGGGGTGGCGGCGCAGCGCGGCCTCCACCTCGCCCAGTTCGATGCGGAAGCCGCGCAGCTTCACCTGCTCATCCGCGCGGGACAGGAACGTCAGCACGCCGTCCGGCAGCCAGCGCGCGCGGTCGCCCGTGCGGTAGAGCCGCTCGCCCGGCTGGAACGGGTGGGTGACGAAGCGTTCGGAGGTCAGCTCCGGGCGGCGCCAGTAGCCGCGCGCCAGGCCCCGACCGCCCACGTACAGCTCGCCGGCCGCGCCCACGGGCAGCAGGTTGCGCTCCGCGTCCAGCACGTACACGTCCGTGTTGATGATGGGCCGGCCGATGGGCACCCACGCGTGGCCCTGGAGGTCCGCCACCGTCATGCGGTGGTAGGTCGTGCAGACGGTCGTCTCCGTCAGGCCGTAGCCGTTCACCACCGGCGTCGTGGTGAGCAGCTTCTCCACGTCGCTGGCCACCAGCGCCTCGCCGCCGGAGAGCACCAGCCGCAGCGGCGGCAGCTCCTCCAGGCGCGCGTTGAGCCCCGCGATGACCGCGGGCACGGTGCTCACCAGCGTGACGGTGTGGCGGGTGATGAGCTGGAAGAGCTTCTCCTGGTCGAGTATCTCCTCCTCGGTGGGCAGCACCAGCGCGCCGCCCGTGCACAGCAGCGGGAGGATCTCACCCACGAAGCTGGCGGACGCCACCGACGTGAGCGGCAGCATCCGGTCCTTCGCCGTGGGCGCGTACGACTCCACGAACGAGCGCACCAGGTTCGCCAGGCCCCCGTGCTCCAGCATCACGCCCTTGGGCTGGCCGGTGGAGCCGGAGGTGTAGACGAGGCACGCCAGGTCGTCCGCGCTCACCGGCGCGGGAAGCTCCGGGGCCAGCGCGCCGTCCAGCGGCAGGTCCACGCACAGCATGCGCGCGGAGGTGCCGGTGGGCAGCGTGCGCTGGAGCCAGGACTGGGTGAGGAGCACCGGGGCCCGCGTGTCGGACAGGATGAAGGCCGCGCGCTCGGCGGGGTAGGCGGGGTCGATGGGGACGTAGCACGCGCCCGTGGCCATCACGGCCAGCACGGACACCAGCGTCTCCACGGAGCGCTCCAGGCAGAGGCCGACGACGTCTCCCGGCTTCACCCCCAACGCGCGCAGCCACCCGGCGAGCTGGCCCGAGCGCACCTCCAGCTCACGGTAGGTGAGCCGGGTGTCCTGGAAGAAGACCGCGACGTGGTCCGGCGTGCGCGCCACCTGCGCCGCGAACAGCGCGGGCAGCATGTCCGCGTCGGTGAGGGGCACGCGCGGGCCGCGCCAGCCTTCGAGCAGCTGGTGCTGCTCCTCCGGGGGGAGCAGCGGCAGGCGGGAGAGGGCGCGGCGGGGCTGCGCGGCGACGCCGGCCAGCAGCGTGCGCAGGTGCCCGCCCATGCGCTCGATGGTGCCGGTGTCGAAGAGGTCGGTGTTGTATTCGAAGGAGGCGGCCAGCTCGCCCTCCACCTCGCCCAGGGTGAGCGTGAGGTCGAACTGCGCGCCGCCGTGCGACAGCACCAGCGATTCGATGGGCAGGCCCGCGACGGTGGCGCGCGCGCCCGGGACGTCCAGGGCGAAGGGCGTGAGGCCGCGCTCATCCAGCCGGGCCGCGCGCTGGTAGACGAACATCACCTGGAACAACGGCGAGCGGCTCTGGTCGCGCACCGGCTGCAACCGGTCCACCAGCGCGCTGAATGGATAGTCCTGGTGCTCCAGCGCGCCCAGCACCGTCTGGCGCGTCTGGGCCAGGTAGTCCGTGAAGGACATGGAGGGGGAAGGCCGCGTGCGCACCACCAGCGGGTTGACGAAGTAGCCGGTGACGCCCGCCAGCTCCGCGCGCCCCCGGCCCGCGCTCACCACGCCGAGCGTGAAGTCCTGCTGTCCGGTGTAGCGGTGCAGCAGGGCCTGGAAGGCCGTCTGGAGCACCATGGCGGGCGTGGCGCCGTGATCGCGCGCCAGCGATTTCACCGCCGCCGTGATGCCCGCGTCCAGGCGCGTGGTGTGGACGCGGCCGTTGAAGGTCTGCGCCGGGGGACGCGGGCGGTCCGTGGCCAGGTCCAGCACCGGCAGCGTCCCGGAGAGCTGCTCGCGCCAGTACTTCTCCAGCGCCCGTCCGCGAGGCCCGGCGAGCAGCTCCGCCTGCCAGCGCGCATGGTCCGCGATGGTGCGCTCGGGCACCGCGAGCGTGGGATGCTGCCCCAGCCGCAGCGCCGGGTAGAGGACGTCCAGCTCCTCCGCCATCACCGCCAGGGACCAGAAGTCGGTGACGACGTGGTGCATGGCGATGAGCAGCGCGTGGTCGTCCGCCGCGCGCGACACGAGGCGCACCCTGAGCAGCGGCCCCTGCTCCAGGTCGAACGGGCGGCGGGCCTCCGCGGACAGGTGCTCCAGGACCTGTGCGTCGCTCCAGCCCGTCGCGTCGGTGACGGCGAAGTCCGGAGGCATGCCCGCGTGCACGCGCTGCACGGGGCCCGTGGCCGCCATGACGAACGTGGTGCGCAGGGCGGGATGCCGGGCCACCAGCGCTTCAAAGGCGGCCCGCAGGGCCTTCGCATCCACCGCCGAGCGCACGCGCACCGCGACGGGGACATGGTAGGCGGCGCTGTCCGGCGCGAGCTGGTGCATGAACCACAGCGCCTGCTGGCCGCCGGACAGGGGCGCATCCTCCGTGCTGGGATACGCGGCCACCGGGCCCGCGGACGGCTCCAGGCGGGGCGCCGACAGCAGCCGCGACACGGTCTCCGCCAACTGGGTGAGCGGCACGCCCTGGAGCACGTCCGACAGCGGCAGGTCCAGGCCCAGCCCCGCGTCCACGGCGCTCTTGAAGTCCACCGCCATCAGCGAGTCCACGCCGTAGGCATGCAGCGGCTTCTCCACGTCCACCAACGACGTGGGCAGCCGCAGCACCTGCGCCGCCTGCTCCCGGAGGAACTCCGTGACCTGCGCGCGGCGGGTGGAGGGGGACTGCTCGCCCGCGAACCTCGGGTTCCTCCGGCGGGCGTCGGGCTCCCTTTGCGCGGCGGACGTGGCTCCCGTCAGCTCCGGCGTCACGGATGCGGGCGCGGCGAGGACGCTCGCGTGCAGCGCGTCCAGCGTGTCCGTGACGTACTCCGCGCGGGCGGCGAAGCGCTGGAGCTTCCCGCTGGACGTCTTGGGGATGGCGCCCGGCCCCAGCAGCACGACGCCCCGGGCCTGGAGGTCGTGTCCCGCCGCCACGGCCTGACGGATGCCCTGCGCCAGGGACTCCAGGTCCACGCCCGCCGTCTCCACCGCGCGGCGGTCCACCTCCGTCACGATGATGAGGCGCTCCTCGTCCTCCAACTCGATGGAGAACGCCGCGGTGCAGCCCGGACGGATGGCGGGGTGGCTGGACTCCACCGTGCGCTCGATGTCCTGCGGGTAGTGGTTGCGCCCGCGGATGATGATCAGGTCCTTCAGGCGCCCGGTGACGAACAGCTCGCCGTCGTCCAGGAAGCCCAGGTCGCCCGTGCGCAGGAAGGGCGTCGCGTCGTCGGTGCCGGTGAGCGGCTGATGGAACGTGACGTCCGTCTGCTCCGGGCGGCCCCAGTAGCCCTGGGCGATGCTGGGCCCGGCGACGCGGATCTCCCCCACCTGTCCCGACGCCAGCGGCCGGCCCGTCTCCGGGTGCGCGATGATCAGCCTCTGGTCGGTGAGGTTCCGGCCGGCGCCCACCAGCGTCCGGGCTGCCGGGTTCGTGGGCCCGGTGGCCACCACGCGGTGCTCCTTCAGCGCGTCCGCGTCCACGGTGCGCTGCACGGGCAACTGGCGCTTGTCACCGCCGGAGGCGATGAGCGTGCCCTCGGCCAGGCCGTAGCACGGGTAGATGGCCTCCGAGCGGAACCCCTGGGGACCGAAGGCCTCCGCGAAGCGCCGGAGCGTGTCCGGCATGAGGGGCTCCGCGCCGTTGAACGCGAGGTCCCAGTGGCTCAGGTCCAGCTTCGCGCGCTCCTCGGGCGTGGACTTGCGCACGCACAGGTCGAACGCGAAGTTGGGCCCGCCGCTCGTCGTGGCCTTGACGCGGGAGATGGCCTCCAGCCAGCGCAGGGGGCGCTTGAGGAAGTCCACCGGCGAGAACAGCGTCACCGGAAAACCCCCGTACAGCGGCTGGAGGATGCCGCCGATGAGGCCCATGTCGTGGTACGGCGGCAGCCAGATGACGCCCTGGCTCTGGGGGGAGTGCCCGAAGCACGCATGGATGAGCTTCGAGTTGTGCAGCAGGTTGCCGTGCGTGAGCACCACGCCCTTGGGCGACGACGTGGAGCCGGAGGTGTACTGGAGGAACCCCCGCGTGTCGGCGGTCACGCCCGGGTCCCGCCAGCCTTCGGCGACCTCCGCGTCCAGCGTGTCGGTGGCCAGCCAGTGCAGCTCGCGCAGCTCCGGCGCCTGTTCGAAGAGCAGCTCCCCCATGCCATGGATGAGGTCGGTGGTGAGCACGAGGGTGGCCTGCGCGTCCTGGCTGATGGACAGCAGACGCGGCAGCGTGCGCGCCAGCCGCAGCGGGTCCGGCGGGTAGATGGGCACCGCGATGACGCCCGCGTACAGACAGCCGAAGAACCCGGCGATGTAGTCCAGCCCGGGCGGATACAGCAGCAGCGCGCGCTCACCCTGGGCGCCGCGCGCCTGGAGCACCGCCGCGATGGCCCGCGCCTTCCGGTCCAGCGCCGCGTACGTCAGGTGCTCCTCGTCCGTCTCCCCGTCCTGCAGGAACGTGAAGCCGCGGAGGTCCGCCTGGTCCCGGGCGCGGACGCGCAGCAGGTGCACCAGCGTGGAGAACGAAGGGTCGGGGGCTGGAGAAGCACCGGACGGCGCGCCGCTGCGCATGGACTCGACTCCTGGGATGTGCGGGGGAGACCGTGTGGCTGGCGGAGGTCAGCCGTCGAAACGTGACACATCGAATCGTGCCACGGGAACACGCGGCGGGTACGGGTCGCCGTGCGGATCCGCCCGGTGGGGCGCCCGCGCAGGGAACTCCTGGCTCCATTCCGGAATTATCAGCTGTGTATGGACTCCTTCGGGGCGTGCCCGCGCTCTTTGCCACGGGAGGGGGCTTCGGGGCCTCAGTCCCCTGCGCGCGCCAGCGCCGCCGCGTCCTGGAGCAGGGCCTCCAGGACGCCCTCTCCGTCCGTGACCTTGTAGTCGCCACGAAGCTGTCCCTGGGCATTCACGAGCACGAAGTGCTCGCCATGGAAGACGCTGAAGAAGTCGTCGTCGCCCGCGTCGGCGTCGCGGCCCATCATCAGGAAGGGGGCACGGAGAAGGGACCACAGGCGCGCAGGCAGCGCGTGTCCTCCACGAGGCGTTCGGCGGTCTGTTCGTCACGGCCCGGGCCATAGACGCCGCGCATGCCGCCAAGCTGATCCACCAGCACCACCGCGTTCCAGGGGCGCCCCCTGGATTCGGCGTCATCCGGCAGGGCCTTCTGGCCCAGTTCCCGAGTCGCCGCCGTCAGCCCGTCGCCGTCCCAGACCCTCCACCATCCCTGGGGCATGGCCTGGCGTTCAGCAGCAGGTGACGCTGGCGACATCACGATGACGACCTGGACCGGGATCTCCATGGCCTTCAGCCGCTCCTGGATCCGCCGCAGGAAATCAAGGCGGCGCGCATCCGGGTTCGATGAGAACTGGACCAGGGTGAGCCGTCCGTGGAGCTGCCGGGAGCCAAGGGGGCGACCCTGCTCATCGCGGAGTTCGAAGGAGGGGAGCAGGCCGTACATCGGCGGCGGTACAAGGAGGTCCTGCGAGGAGTTGCTGTCGGTGGGGCCCGACCACGCGAAGTCCAGCACCACCACCAGCGCGGCGCATGCCAGCGCGGACACGGAGAGCCCCAGGGCTCCCAGCAACGCAAACATCCATGCGCGCGCTGAAGGCTTCTTTCGAGGCCGCGTGGGGTCGGGTGGAGGAGGACGCATGTGGCGTGCACCCTGTTCCAACGAGGCGCCACGAGCGATGCGACACCTTGTCGCAGACCTCATCAGGCCGCTGTCCGCGCTTGCTCCTTCCCGCGACAACGTGTCGCGCGTCCGCTCTGGAGACTTCCACTACAGGGATGGGGAACCGGCGCGCGCTCGCGCCCTGAGGAAGGCTGAATGATGACACTGCTGGTGTGGATGATGCTGTTGGGCGCGCTACCTCCGGCCGGCCCGTCCGCGGGGAATGACGCGGGGACTGTTGGCACCGTGGCCGCAGTGGCGACGGTGACCAGCGCTTCGGGCCGGCTCCGCGTGGAGCTCCGCTCCGCGTCCGTGCCCCTGCGCAGGGGCGTCCAGGTGTTCCAGGTGCGCATCTCCGACGCGGCATCTGGAAGGCCGGTGCCCGGAGTCATTCTGACCGTCCAGCCCTGGATGCCCTCCATGGGGCACGGCATCTCTGAAACCCCGCGCATCACCGAGCGCGAGCCAGGGGTCTTCGAGGTGTCGGAACTGGACCTGTTCATGCCAGGCGCCTGGGAGATGCGCTTCACGCTGAAGGGGACGGTGGAGGACACGGCGACCGTGGCCCTCAAGCTGGGGCGGTAGTCGCGCGCGGCGGATCGACGCGCGGCAAATCGCCGCATCGGAGGGGGTTGGGAGGGCCCTGGCATGAGTGCCGGCCCATGTCCCCAACCTTCCGTCCGTGAGCTGGATGTGGTCAACGCCGACTTCCGCACGGTCAACCTGGGCTTCGCCGCCCCGGCCACCGTCATCACCCCACTGCGTGAAGCCGCGCACGAACGGACTCTGGAGCGGACTTGTCTGCCCTCCATTCGAGGCCCGCGCCTGGCCGCCCGCCGCGGAGTGGTCCAACACTCGGAGAGCGTCTCCAGGCTGCCGTCGCGCATGTAGGGTGCGGTGACGGGATTGTCATGTCGCGGCGAGCCGCGAGAAGGACGGGAACATGCCGGGACTGCGACGTGGTGGGACAGGGCGGTGGTGGCTGGTGGCCCTGCTGGTGGGGGCGTGGGGCTGTTCGGGGACCGAAGGGCCGGGAAACGCGGATGCGGGCGTCGTGGACGCGGGTGTGGACCCGGGGCCGGACGAGCTGCCGTGTGACGTGAAGGCCGTGGTGGCGGAGCACTGCGCGTCTTGTCACACCACGCCGCTGAAGGGGAACGCACCCCTGGCGCTGCTCGCGCGCTCTGACTTCCAGCGGTCCTCCCCGGTCCATGCCCAGCAGAGCGTGGGACAGCGCAGCCTGGAGCGGATGGGCAATGCGGCGGCGCCAATGCCTCCGGAGTCGGAGCCGCCCCTGCCGGACGAAGCGCGCGCGGTGCTCACGCAGTGGCTGGAGGCAGGGATGCCCGCGGGCTCGTGCGGCAGCCTCCCGTCGGGGCCCGCGCCGACGACGTGCGCGAGCGACAGCTTCTGGAGCGAGGCGAGCGGCACGGGGGCCAGGATGGCGCCCGGCTACGCGTGCCGGAGCTGTCATCTGCAGCAGTCGCCCAACAATGCGTACTTCTTCATGGGCACGGTGTTCCCGTCGCTGCACGTGGCGGATGGGTGCGACCCCCGGCTGGGCTCGCCATCCAACGTGAAGGTGGAGATCCTGGATGCGCAAGGGGAGGTGCGGCTCACGCTGGTGCCCAACGAAGCGGGCAACTTCATGTTGAGCTTGCCCGGTTTTCGTGGACAGGTGGGTTACGCAGCCAACGGCACCTGTGAGGCGGCCTTCTCGAACTCGACGGGGCTGACGTAGCCGAGCGAGGAGTGCCGCCGCTTGCGGTTGTAGAACACCTCGATGAACTCGAACAAGGCGGACTTCGCGGACTCGCGCGTCAGGAAGTCTACCTCGTGCACCAACTCCGTCTTCAGGGTGGAGAAGAAGCTCTCCGCCACGGCGTTGTCCCAGCAGTTGCCTTTGCGACTCATGCTGCACTGGATGCCGCGGGCGGCGAGGGCTCGCTGGTAGTCTTCACTGGCGTATTGGCTGCCGCGATCCGAGTGGTGCAACAGCCCCTTGGGGGGACGGCGGCCCTTGAGCGCCATGTCGAGGGCCGAGAGCACCAGGTGCCGGTCGATGCATCGGTCCATGGCCCAGCCGATGACGCGCCGACTGAAGAGGTCCAGCACGACGGCCAGGTACAACCAGCCCTCTCGCGTGGGCACGTAGGTGATGTCCGTCACCCAAGCCCGGTCGGGCTTGGATGGATTGAAGTCGCGAGCGAGCACGTTGGGTGCCACCGGCAGGCCGTGCTTGGAGTCCGTGGTGTGCACGAAGCGCCGGCGCCGACGGGCCCGCAGCCCGGCCTCGCGCATCAGCCGGGCCACGCGATGCCGGCCTACGTGCTGCCCCTGCGCCTTCAGCTCGGCGCGCACACGCGGGCTGCCGTAGGTGCGGCGGCTGTCCTGGTGCACCTGCTGGATTCGCTCCGCCAGCGCCGCATTGGCCTTCTGGCGGGCGGACGCCTCCCGCCCCTCCCAGGCGTAGTAGCCCGCTCGCGACACCTCCAGCACACGACACAGCAGGGCTACCGGGTAGCTCGCCTTCTTCTCCTGGATGGCCGCGAACCTCACGTGCTCTCCCTGGCGAAGAAGGCCGCCGCGTTTTTTAGGATTTCACGCTCCATCCGCAGCTGGCGTACCTCGCGGCGCAGCTGGGCGAGTTCTTCCTTCTCACCCGTCGTCAGCGCCCCGGACGGCCCCTGGCCTGCATCGGTTCGTGCCTGCCTCACCCAGGTTTCCAGGGCGCTGCGCGTCAGGTCCAGGTCCTTGGCCACCTGCGCCCGGGACTTGCCCTCCTCCAGCACCTGCTTCACCACCCGGGCCTTGAACTCCGGCGTGTACTTCCTTCGCTCTCGTCTCGGCATCATCGTGGACATCCTTCGGTCACCTCATCTCGGGTGTCCACAAAACCCGGGGAGGCTCACAGGCCCTCAAAGGAGGCAGGCTGCAAGGCGGACGCGTCTTGATCCGCCGCGCACGCTTGATTGAAGGGACGTCTCCATGCATCCCCGCACCTGTTTCACGCTCCTGCTGGTCCTCTCGGCTTGCGCTACGTCGACACCGGACCCAAGAGCGAGCGTGGCCTGGAATGCAAGGGTCGCCAACCTCCAGAGAGCGTCGAAGTTGCCCTGGCGTGATGGGGGCCGGTGCGTCGCCCAAGAGGCCGTCCGGCCTTGGTCCGTGGTGGTGGAGCGCTGCTTCGAGGCTCTCGACCATGACCGGATCCGGTTTCACGATCCGACGGGAAGATGCACGGTCGCCTCCATGGGTGCGGCGACCCTGGGACTTGGAGTCTGTGTGCTGGCGGCTCCTGAGATTGTTGTGGGCGCCGTGATCATTGTCGGGGTGGTGGTGGTCGCCGCCACCATCAAGGAAGCGCTGGATGCGCATGAGCTTCGACAGCTCTATCCCGAGGAGGCAGGGACCGCGAGAGCAACGCAGACGGCTCCCCGGGAGGTCATGGCGAAACGGAAGCCCAGGTTGGAACCGGAACCTGCTGGGAAGGACTGGCAGCCCCCAATGCCTCCCGGTCCCTTGGACCGGACGCGCCACGCCAGATGCGAGCCTGTCCCGGTGAAGCACCGAGGTGGAGACGACGCACATAATCAGTGCGCCGACAGGGTTCCGCCCAACCGCTTCCCTGGGATGGACGTGCTGGTGGACGGCAAGCACTTTGATGCGCTGCAGGTCGGCGTGCGAGTGCTATGGGAGATCAAGACCGACCAGTTTGACACGTACAGCGTTTTCCTCAGGACTCAGGTGGTCGAGGATCAGGTGGAAGAACTCAAGGAAGAGCGCGAGATCGCGCGAGCCTGCGGATATGGATTTGTCGTCGGCGTGAGCAGCGAGGCGCACAAAGCCGCGTTGAAGCAACGAGATCCATCCCTTGAGGTCGTCGTTACGGGGTGCAGGCGATGACCGCTTCAAGTCGTCTCGTCCTGACCGTCTACGCCCCAACGCTCAGGGGCCGCGAAGGCCGTATGCTCGCTGCCATCCAGGGAATGGAAAGGGCTCTCCCGGGGCTGCGCATGGAATGGGAAATCTCCAGACAAGGGGCGCCAATTGCATTGCCGAAGCGTGATGCATGGTTTGCTGAGTCAGAGGCCCGCGGGAAGTTCCCGCTCGTCTGCAATGGTGATGAGCGATATCCGGTCACGATTGGCGGATTGACTACACCTTCGGGTCAGTCTCCGGGCGGCCAGCCCCTGCTGGATGTCCAGGCGGAGTTGCCGCTCGACGCGGCAGTCATCGCGGCGGCAGCGGAGATGTTGGTGCAGGTCGCGGAAGGCGTTCGAGCCCTGTGGGGCCACATGACTCCGGCCGCCATGATGCAGGACATCGCGGACCAAACAGGCCCGAAGTCGTATGGGCCTGGAAAGCCGCCACGCGGGCTGCCCGCGCTCAAGTTTCCAGAGGCCATCTCCGTGCCGGAGATTCCACGGTGCCTGGGGTGGCTGAACTACTGGTCGGACGCTGCCGCACGAGCCATTGGCTTCCCGGACCCGGCACATGACGCGGAACTGCTTGCGCGCTCGCGGCGCACCGCGACAGGTGGATGGGTGGTTCGGCTCACGGAGGCGCCCATGGACCTGGACGAAGCCGCCCACCTGGACACGCTCCTGAGGACCTATGAGCGCTTCCCGGAGATCGGCGGACGCTCCATGCCTTGAGCCCCCCGACTCCAGTGCTGCGACAATCGACCGCATCCGAGAGCAAGGGGAGGGCTGCTATTCGGGAGGCTCCCTTCCTCCTGGAGTCGCCCGATGAAGCTTCCCCTGGGTCCACTGTGTGCTGTCGCGGGTTCGCTCTTCTCCACCGCTGCCTTCGCGCACGCAGCGGTCGCGGGCCCCACGCCTCCGTACGCGGGCGTTTCCTTCGATGCCGATTTCACCGTGAGCCACGGGTGTGATGGCGCGGACACCTACCGGGTGAAGGTGACGATCCCGGCGGGCGTCACGGGCGTGCGTCCGGTGGACTCCACGTTCGGCAAGGCGGAGGTGGAGAAGGATGGCGCGGGCAACGTGACGGCGGTGACGTGGACCCGGGAGGGCGGCGTGCGTGCGGCGGACACGCACTACTTCCACCTGGGCCTGCGCGCGCGGTTGCCCGCGAAGCCGTTCACCACGGTGTTCTTCCCCACCGAGCAGACGTGCCGTACGCCCGCGGGCGTGGAGACGACGGTGGCGTGGACGGACACGAGCGGTGGCGGACACCACCACGACCCGGACGCGGGGACGACCGCCTCGGATCACCCGGCCCCGTCCCTGTTCCTGCTGCCCACGCGGCTCCCGGGCTGGAACCAGTACACGGTGGAGGAGCACGTGCATGACCTGACCGTGTTCAAGGACGCGCTCATTGTCTGGTCCGGCACGCAGGCCTACAGCTTCAACCCCGTCACGCAGGCGCTCATCGAGAAGGAGCCGGGCACGCAGCCGCTCACGCAGATCCATCCGGGCACGGTCATCTGGGTGAAGTACTAACGCGGCCCCGGGACACAGCGACCATGCGCCACTGGCTCTTCGTGATGGTTGTCGGGGTTCTCACCGCCTGTTCGGACAAGCCCCCGGTTTCGTCTCCGCCCACCCCCGACGCGGGCTCCTCCGAGACTGACGCGGGCATCCCTGTCTCCGGGGTGGAGCGGCCCGGGACATTGGAGCGCCCGCCGGGGGACCGGCTGCCGGAGGACCTGAAGCCGCCCTCCCAGTGAAGGCCACGGTGGTTTCCACCCTCAAGCGGGAACGGTAAGGCGCGAGTGCTTCGGTCGGCCTTGATTGAGGTCCATCATCGAGTAGACTTGAGAGGTCTATAGCGAAAGGCATGGCTTCCTGCCCACCATCGACCCTCGCGGCACTCCCCACCCGGATGACACGGCTCCCTTGCTGGATCGCCTTGATGTCGCGTCCGAACGGAAGCACTTCCTCTTCCAAATCGCGGAGACCCGCTACGACTTCGTGCGCACCGTGGACCGCCGGCCCAACGGCGAGGTGCTGATGCTGGCCGAGCGCCACGAACCGCGCGGGCTTCCGGGCCCCGTCTTCATCAAGAGGTTGCACACCCCTGGCACGCGCGCGCGGCGCCAAAGGCTCAGGGAGGAGGTGCAACTGGCCTACCGGCTGCGCCACCCGGCCATCGCCCAGGTGCACCACTTCAAGGTCCGGGAGCGCAAGCCGTACGTCGTCATGGAGTACGTCGATGGTCCCTCGCTGGACCTGGTGTTGTGCCTGATGGCGCTTCGCGGACGTCCCGTGTCCGTGGCCTTTGCCTTGTTCGTGGGGGCGGAGCTGGCGGACGCGCTCGAGCATGCCCATTCGCTCACCGACGACGCGGGGCGTCCCCTGGGGCTGGTGCACCGGGATGTCAGCCCGCGCAACGTGCGGGTGGCACGGGACGGGATGGTGAAGTTGACGCACTTCGGTGCCGCCTACTCGCAGCTGGTGGGCCGCGTGGAGACGCAAGGCCTGCTGCGCAAGGGGGACGTGGCCTATGCCTCGCCGGAGTACCTGGCCCTGGAACCGCTGACGCCCGCCTCGGACCTCTTCTCCCTGGGGCTTTCGTTGCTGGAACTGGCCACCGGTCGCCACCTCTTCCAGGCGGCGCTGGACGGCGGCGCGACCGACGCGGACCATGGCGTTCGGGTGGAGGAGGAGCCGTCCCTGCCGCTGACCTGCATGCTGGCGGAGGTGCGGCGCTACACCCCCGAGGACGTGGCCCACGCGGTGTCGGAGCTGCCCGAGGCATTCGGCGCCGCGCTCCAGCGGGCCCTGCGGCGCGAGCCTGAATCACGGCAGGCCTCCGCGGGCGCGCTGCGCGATGCGCTGCGCGACGCCCTGGCCCTGGAGCAGCAACGCAACGGTGGCCGGCTGTATGGACGCAAGGAGGTGGCGGAGGAACTGGCGCGCCTCATTTCCGACACCAGCGCCGTCCGCGATCAGGTGGAACTGGAGGATGAGGACCTGTTTCCCCTGGGAGTGGGGCCCCCTGCGCTGTCGCATCCGTCGGGCTGTGGGCCCCGGGGATAGGACGGGAGCTCAGCGGGACAGCGCGCGGGCCATGGCGACGAGGGCTTCCAACTTCTCTTCTTCCAACTCGCGCGCGAGGGTCACCAGCCGTCGCAGCGTGGGGGGCTCCTTCTGGGCCTCGCGGCGGGCTTCCGTGTCCGGACGGGCCAGTCCCAGCAGTTCGTCCGTCGTGACCCGCAGGGCCATGCTCAGCTTGCACAGCATCGTCGCGCTGGGAACCATCTTCCCGCGCTCCACACGGCTGTAGACCATGGCGTTCATCCCCACGGTGGCGGCGACCTCCGCCTGCGTCAGGCCCAGCCTCGCGCGGGCTTCGCGCGCGGCCTTGCCTACCTTCTTCCCCAGTTGTTCATCCATGCGTGGGTGCGGAGCCTAGTGGAAAAAGCGCCCGGGCCTGTCCTGGAACAGGACTCGACTTGAGAAGTCTTACCGGTATTAGACTCCAATTCCTCCAGGTGTCGCCATGCCCCGGCGGGGTGACACGGGGGGCTTCCAGGAGCAGAGGGCGGACGCGTGAACGGCCAGCACTTCGCGAACCTGTCGCCGGGCACGGACGTCGGCGGGTTCATCGTGGAGATGCTGCTGGGCCAGGGGGCCAGTGGCGCGGTGTACCGGGCCCGGCGTGGAGGCGAGTCCTTCGCGTTGAAGCTCCAGGCGCATGGAGGCATGGGCGGGTGGGCGGAGCGGGAGGTGGCCATCCTGATGCGCCTGGACCACCCGAACGTGGTGGGCTTCCGCCACTGCGGGCTGCATCCGGAGCGACAGCCGAAGTGGTTCTACCTGGCCATGGAGTTGGTCGAAGGCCGCACGCTGTACCGGTGGGTGCGCGAGGAGAATCCCAGCGCCCGGCGCGTGGTGGCGCTGATGCGGGACCTCGCGCGGGGGCTGGAGGCACTGCATGACGGGCTCGCGCTGCACCGGGACATCAAGGAGTCCAACATCCAGGTGCGCGAGGCGACCGGGCAGGCGGTGCTGCTGGACGTGGGTGTGGGCCATTACGCGGGAGCGCCCCGGCTGACCCAGGGCATCCTGCCGCCCGGCACGCCGCAGTACCGCAGCCCGGAGTCCCTGGCCTTCCGGCGGGACCATGGGCGGGACGAGGACGCGCACTATGAGGCCACGCGCGCGGATGACCTCTATGCGCTGGGCGTGGTGCTCTACTGGATGCTCACGGACCGGCGTCCCTTCGGGTCGCCGGACACAGCTACGGAGCTCCACGCCGTCATCCACGTGCTTCCGGTGCCGCCGCACGAGCGCAACGCGCGCGTCCCGGAGGTGCTGAGCCTGCTGTGTCTGCGATTGCTCGCGAAGGCGCCTGAAGCGCGGGGGGAGGGGGCCCGGGCGTTGGACGAAGCCCTGGCCGCGCTGGTGATGGATGGAGGCTGGGACGTTCCGCTGTTCCCGGACGTGGCGGAGGTGCCGCGGGCGCTCGTGGCCCTGGAGGGCGTCGAGGCGGACGAGGCCTGGATGGAACACGGTGAGGCGTCGGGGCCGCCTCGCCGGGGGCGGTTCCCCGTGCCTCCGGCCATGCCCTGGCCTGTGCCCGCGCCGCTTTCCGCGCCTCCTCGTTTCGTGCGTGGAGCAGGAGGGGGCTGGCAGCGGTGGGGGCTGCTCGTGTCGGTGATGGTGGTGCTGGTCGTGACGTGGGGTGGCTTTCAGGGAAGCCGACTCGCTTCCCTTTCGGAGCGGGACCCGGAAGTAGCGTCCGCCGTGGCTCCACCGGAAACTGACCGGGCCGCAGTCCTACCTCCGTGGGGGGCCGTTCCCCCTGTGGCCGTCGCCTCCGAGGTGGCGCATTCGTGGAAAGAAGAAATACCCGTGACGCTGACCCCTCCCGTTTCTCTCAAGCCACTTCGAACCCGGAAGGCGGTGTCCCGCGCCCTGCTCGCCGCTGCCACCTGCTCCTCCCTGGCCTGCCCCAGCGGCCCCCAGGTGCGCCCCTCGCCACCTCCCGAGGAGTGCCCTGCCGGGGCCATGGAGGCCATGCGGAAGCTGGGCATTCACACGGGCCTCACGATTGATGGGTCCTTCGTTTTCGACGGGGGACTGAGGCCCTTCGAGATCCGGGAAGGGCAGGCCCCCCGCCTCCGAATGGTGGATGCCATGGGCGAACTCCCGCGAGGAACCTTGGTGTTCGGACGCATCTTCCGGGGGGAATACATCTACGGGCGATTCACCGAAGTCCGCACGAGTACGGGGGCGCGCTACCCTGTCTGCCTGGAGATTCTCGATGGGTGGGGAGTCAATCGCGGCATGCCCCTCTTGAGCGGCAGTACGGAGGAGACCGCGATCATCAAGAGCACCGTCTACCTGCGAGCCGTGGACCATTTCGAGTGATCTGCTTCTCTCTTGCCCGACGTGGCTCCGACGCAGTCGCTCCCGTGTCCTTGAAAGCCATTCTGGTGGTGGCCTTGGCGATGGCCTCCGTGGCGAAGGCCGAGGAGTCCATTCCTCTGGTCGAGGAGCGCGTGGGTCGCATTGAACTGTCCGCTGATCAAGTGGGGACCTCGCAGGAACTGCACATCAGCCCGGGACTGGCGACCCTGCTGTTGTGCGATGCGCCCGTGGCACGCTGGGAACTGTCGGGCCGGGAGAATTTCCGCCGCGTCGTGGAAGGTACGGACACCCTCACCCTGCTGCCCTTGGACACTTTGAAGGAGGGCGCCCGGCTGAAGCTGACGCTTGTCTTCACGGATGGTGCGGCTCCCTCGCGCGTGGACTTGATGCTGGTGGTTCATCCTGCTCTGGCACAGCGTCAGGTGGAGCTGTACCGCCACGCGCGCGCCCTGGAGTCGTACCAGCAGGAAGTCCGGCAACTGCGCGCGGAGGTCGGACGCTCCCAGGCGGAGGTGGAGCGACTGCGTGCGGCGCAATCGCGGCCCGACGGCCTGGCCGGTCTTTTGGCCTCGGGTGTCATGGGGCAGGAGGGCGTGGTCTTCCTCGCCTCGGTGGCCGACCCGCAGCCCATGCAACGAGCGGCGATCTGGGTGACGCGGGTGATCACCATTCGCTCCGCAAGGAGGGTAGCGGTTCAGGCCAAACTCGAAAGCCAGCTGGAAGTGTCCTGGAGATTCACGGGCGCGGCGCTGGTGGATGGGGCGGGGGGCACCGTGCAGGCTCTGGTCGTCTGGCCGCAAGAGCCCATCGCGGCCAGGGAAAGCGCCATGGGCATCATGGAGTTCGAACTGCCGACCCTTCCAACGCGCGGCCCCTACACCCTGAAGCTGTGGGCCGAGGGCGGAACGCAGGCCGTCACGGTGCGCAACATCACCTTCCCGTGAGGAGTCCCAGCTCCCCGCCTCACGGCACGACAGCGGGGTCCGCGAAGCGCGGGTCGTTGAGGAACTCCGTGTCCGTCAGCGACTCCAGGAAGGCGATGACGTCCGCCTTCTCCCCGGGCGTCAGCGTGAAGCCGCGCACGAAAGGACTCTGGAGCGGACTGGCCGCCCCTCCATTCGCGGCCCGCGCCAGGCCGCCCGCCGCGTAGTGGTCCAACACGTCGGAGAGCGTCTCCAGGCTGCCGTCATGCATGTAGGGCGCGGTGACGGCCACGTTGCGCAGGGATGGCGCCCGGAAGCGCCCCATGTCCTCCGCCCGACCCGTCAGCTCGATGAGGCCTGGATCCGTGGCCGGGTACGCGCCCTGGCCGTCCTCGTTGTAGAGGCCTGTGTTGTGGTACGGCAGGATGGGCTCCGGCGTGGCGTCGTGCACGGTCGCGTCCTGGAAGTTGAAGCCGGAGTGGCAGTGGTCGCACTCCAGCCGCTCGGACAGGAACAGCTCCATCCCACGCTTGGCGGCGGGGCTCAGCGCCTCCACCGCGCCCCCATACAGGTAGCGGTCATACGGCGCCGTGCCGGAGATCAGCGCGCGCTGGAACGCGGACAGCGAGCGCGTCAGCGTGG
>NZ_JAPNJY010000017.1:0-104916 GCF_026626625.1 Corallococcus sp. BB11-1
CATGTGCAGCGCGCTCACGCCCACCACCAGGACGACGAGCGAGCCCAGGTGCGCCGTCAGCGGGCCGCCAATCACGAGCGACGCGAAGTGCAGACCCAGCGTGGAGCCCACCAGGTTCGCCAGCGGGACGGGCAGCGCCAGGTGCCGGCTGAAGGAGGCCCGCCGGGGGCCGATGCGCACGCCCATGGCCGCCCTACCCTTCCCCGGCTTCGACGTGGAAGCGCTCGACGACGTGTTGCAGGTCGTGCGCCAGCGTGGACAGATCCGCGTTGGCCGCCACCATCTGCTTGGTTGCCGCGGCGTTCTGTTCGGTGACGCGCAGGATGTCGCCCATGGCCGCGGCCAGCTGGTCGGTGCCCGTCTGCTGTTGCAAGGTGGCCAGCGAGATGCTGCGCACCGCGTGCGACGTCTGCCGCGCCAGCTCCAGGATGAGGCCCAGGCTGTCGTCCACCTGCGCCGCCAGCAGCGTGCCCAGCTCCGTCGTCTTCAGGCCCGCCTCCGTGGCCATCACCGCCGCGTTCGTCGCGTCGCGGATCTCCCCGATGAGGCCCTCGATCTCCTTGGTGGAGCGGATGACGTTCTCCGCGAGCCTGCGCATCTCCGCGGCCACCAGCGAGAAGCCCCGGCCCACCTCGCCCGCCTTCGTGCCCTCCAGCTCCGCGTTGAGCGCCAGCAGGTCCGACTTGTCGGCGATCTCGTTGATGAACTCCACCACCTTGCCAATCTGCTGCACGCGCTTGTTGAGGCGCACCACCGCGTCCGCGATGGCCTCGTTGTCGTGCTTCATGCGCTGCATGGCGCCCAGGAAGGCGGTGGCGCCGCGCTGGCCGGCCTGCGCCGCGCCGAACGTCGTCTCCGCGATGGCGGACACGGACTCCGCGTTGTCGGCGATCTGCTGCGCGGACCGGGCCAGTTGCTCCGTGGTGGCGCTGGTCGCGTTGAGCGCCCCGGCCTGCTCGTCCGCGCCCACCTCCTGCTCCGTGCTGGTGGCCACCAACTGCTCCGTGGTGGCGGAGATCTGGATGCCCGCCTTGCGAAGCTGGGAGAGCGCCTGCACCAGCTGCACCTGCATCTGGGTGAAGGCCGCGGAGGTGGCCCACACCTCGTCCTCCGCGAGGATGACGCGCGGAGGGCGCACTTCGCCGCGCGCGATGCGGGTCGCGTCCTCGGTGATGGCGCGCAGGGGTTCGGAGAGCGCCGTGCCCCCGAGCGCCGCGGTGCCCAGGATGAGCACCGTGACGAGCCCCGCCAGCAACCCCAGCGGCGCGCCCTCGCCCTCGCGGGCCCGCACGAGGATGGCCTCGCGCTCCTGGGGCGTGGTGGCCTGCGCCCACGCGTCCACCACCGCCACCGTGCGCGTGAAGGCCACGTCCAGGATGAAGAGCGACGGGCTCAACACCGCGACGGCGGTGAACACCACCAGGCGACGGCGGATGTGCATGCGCCGGGGCGGCAGCGCGGCCAGCACCTCCAGCGGCGACAGCCCCTCCGCCACCAGCCGCTCCAGCGTGACGCGCGAGCGGCGCACCAGCATGAGGTAGACGAGCATGGAGCTGAGCGGGCCCAGGGACAGGCCCATCAGCACCACGCGCAGCCCTTCGGTCCACGGCACGTGCGCCAGCAGCGGGAAGGACACCGCCACCAGCACCGTCCCGCCCAGCCACCCCTGCAGCGCGAACCAGAAGCCCACGCCCGGCATGGCCGCGACCTCCTGGAGCGCGCGGCGCAGGTGCTCGGGCGTGGAGGGAAGCCGGCCCTCGCCCAGCGCGATCAACGTGCGCAGGGCGCGGCCGTCGCGCAGCCCGCCCAGGCCCAGGAACAGCGCGAGCGCGCACACCCCCAGGATGGACAGCGGAAGCCGGCCCTCCTTCGGCAACGTGTGGGACAGGTGGATGTGCACGAGCGCGAGCACCACGCCCACGCAGCTGCCCAGCACGCGGGGGCGCGTCGTCCAGCGGGCCAGGCCGCGCAGCTCCCGGGGCGGCGTCATGCGGCCTCCGGGCCCAGGCCGCGCAGGTAGCGCTCGAAGCCGTCCAGGTGCACCAGCGGCCACAGCACCCCGCGCGTCAGCACGAAGCCGCGCAGGCTTCCCCCGGAGGCGCCCGCCACCACCGGCGAGGGCGGCAGCACCGACAGCGCCTCCGCGTCGATCTCCAGCCCGTCCACGCCCACGGCCTCACCCGTGAGGGTGACGAGCACGCGCTGGGCGCCCGCGGACTCCCGGAAGGCCCGGCGGGCGGACACCCAGTCGTCGCCCGGCGCGGCGATGGAGGCCACCTCGTTCGCCTCGAACGCGAGGCGGTGGAGGCCCACGTGGCACAGGAGCGTCCCCTCGACCCGGGCAGCGCGGGGCATGGCGCTAGCCGCCCTGGCTGAGGTGGTCGAAGAGGCCTTCGGGGTCGATGACGGCCACGTCGCGCGCGCCGCTCTTGCCGGGGCCGCGCAGGTGGACGTGCACGCCCGTGGGGCCCAGGGGCTCCAGCGCGCCCGTCACGGGGGACACCCCGGCGACGCTGCTGGCGGTGAGGGCGAGCGTTCCGCGCGGCAGCCGCACCAGCACCGCGCGGCGGGAGCCGGCGGTCACCCCTCCCACCAGCAGGCTCATGTCCACGACCGGGATGACTTCACCCCGGTGCGCGAACACGCCCAGCAGGTGGGGCGGGGAACCCGGTACCCGCGTCAGCTCGGGGAAGGTGACCACCTCCGCCGCGGCTTCCGCGGGCACCGCGTACCAACTGCTTCCACAGGCGAAGACCAGGTAGGACTGACGCGTTTCCGACTCGAGGGCGGCCATGTCGCGCCAGAGCCTACCCCAGAACTAGCGCTGGAACTCCACGCGGCGGTTCTCCGCCCACGCTTCCTCGCTGGCGCCGTTGGCGACAGGGCGCGTCTCGCCGTAGCCCACCGTCGTCAGACGGTTGGACGGCACGCCCAGGTCGGTCAGGTAGCGCTTGACCGCCGCGGCGCGGCGGTTGGACAGCTGGAGGTTGTACTCCTCCGTGCCGCGCTCGTCCGCGTGGCCGCCCAGGGTGATCTTCCCCGTGGCCGCCTTGATGCAGGCCGCCAGGTCGCCCAGGCGGGACTGCGCGCTGGAGTCCAGGGTGGACTCGTTGAAGCCGAAGCGCACGGGCGCGTAGTCGCAGCGCGAGTCGGCGGAGGCCGTCACGCAGCGGCCGGCCTGGCAGTCCTGGCCCTCACCGCAGTCGGTGGCGGCGGTGCAGGTGTCCTTGGGGGCCTGGCAGCGGCCGCCCTCGCACTTGCCACCGTTGCACGCGGAGTCGTCCTTGCACTGGGCCTCGGCGCACTTGCCGGCCTCGCAGATGCGGCCGGAGCCGCAGGCCGCGTCCGTGGTGCACTCGGGAGGCTTGGGGACGCACTTGTTCGCCTGGCAGGTGAAGCCCTCACGGCAGTTGTCGTCCGTGGCGCACTCCTGACACTGACCCTGGACGCAGACTTCGCCCTTCTCCTTGCAGGTCTCGTCGTCGTTGCACTTGGGGTAGGTGGGCGGGCACCCGGTCAGCACGGCCACGGCGAGGGCCAACCCCGCCCAAAGCGAAATCCGATGCATCATTCCTCCGTACATCATTCACGGGAAAGGTGGCCCGCGAGCGCGCGGACCAAGCCTGTCGCGTGTAGTCGGACACCCAGGGGAGAGTCAAAAGGTTTGTCCCCTCCTGCTCCTTCAGGGCCGTACGAGTCGCTTGATGCCCCGATTATTTCCGTGAGAGTGTGACCGGTTTGCCCATGCCCGCCGCCGTCCTCATCGTCGATGACGAAAAGAACATCCTCCTCACCCTGAGCCAGTCGTTGCAGCTGGCCGGCTACCGCACGGAGCTGGCCAGCAGCGGACAGGTGGCGCTGGACGTGGTGAGCGCGCGTCCGGTGGACGCGGTGCTGATGGACGTGAAGATGCCGGACATGGACGGCCTCACGGTCCTGGCCCGGCTCACGGAGCTCAAGCCGGAGCTGCCCGTCATCATGATGTCGGGCCACGGCACCATCGACACGGCGGTGAAGGCGACGCAGCTGGGCGCGAGGGACTTCCTGGAGAAGCCGCTGGCGCGCGACAAGCTGCTGGTGGCGCTGCGCAACGTGCTCAAGCACCAGGCGGCGATGGAGGAGTTGCAGGAGCTGCGCGCACAGCTGGGCCGCTTCGACATGGTGGGCGGCGGGCCGGCCATGCAGCGCATCTTCTCCCTCATCCAGCGCGCGGCGCCCAGCGAGGGCCGCGTCCTCATCACCGGCGAGAACGGCACCGGCAAGGAGCTCATCGCGCGTGCGCTGCATCAGCACTCCAAGCGCAAGGGCGGCCCGTTCGTGAAGCTCAACTGCGCGGCGGTGCCGCACGACCTCATCGAGAGCGAGCTGTTCGGCCACGAGAAGGGCGCCTTCACCGGCGCGGTGAGCGTGCGGCGCGGCAAGTTCGAGCTGGCGCACGAGGGCACCCTCTTCCTGGATGAGATTGGCGACATGCCGGCCGCGATGCAGTCGAAGCTGCTGCGCGTGCTCCAGGAGGGAGAGCTGGAGCGCGTGGGCGGCGCGGAGACGCTCAAGGTGGACGTGCGCGTGCTCGCGGCGACGAACAAGAACCTGGAGAAGGAGATCGCCGCCGGGCGGTTCCGCGAGGACCTCTACTACCGCATCAACGTGGTGCAGATTCATTCCCCCCCGCTCCGCGAGCGGGCGGAGGACCTGCCGGACCTCATCAACACCTTCCTGAGCGAGGCGTGCGCGAAGAACGGCCGCAGGCCCCTGATGCTGTCGCCGGACGCGCTCGCGGTGATGAGCGCGTACGACTACCCGGGCAACGTGCGCGAATTGCGCAACCTGGTGGAGCGGCTGGCCATCCTGTGTGAAGGCCCGGTCGTGTCGCGCACGGACGCGCTGGAATTGCTGCCCCGGGGCCGGCAGCTGCCCCCGATGCCCGCGGCCACCGTGGGCGGAGACGCCCCTTTGGCCCCGGTGACGGCCGTGGCCACCGCGCCCGTGGCGGCGGGCCCCGTGGGCTGGCGGCCCCGCGTGGATCAGACGTTCCGCGAGCAGGTGGAGGACGCGGAGCGGGAGATCATCCAGCACGTTCTTGCCCACACGCATGACAACGTGACGGAGGCGGCGCGGATCCTCGACCTGGAGCGGGGCCACTTCTATAAAAAAATGAAGGCCCTGGGCCTGCGCCGGGGGCAGTCCGAGTCCTGAACCCGGGTTCGCGAGCCGCCGCCAAGGAGAAAACACGATGCATCGCCACGCTGCTCCAAGGCCGTCCCTCCCGCTGACCCTGGCCACCGTGCTGATGGCGCTCGGTGTCCTGCTCATCGCGCCGCCCGCCTGGGCGGACAAGCCGGCCAAGCCCACGACCCGACCCGCCGACCGGCACTTCATCCGCAAGGTCGATCAGTCCTCCGTCGCCAAGGACAAGAACACCGTCATCGAGTCCCGGGTCGATGTCGGCCGGGATGTGCGGGAGATCAACGATGGCAAGGCCAAGAAGGGCAGCGAGTCCGGAACCGTGACCTGGGCCATCAACGGGCGGACCTACGGTGCCCATACGAATGGTACGCTCTTCCCCATCCGAGGCTCCGGGTTGCACGAGCTGAACCGCTCGGCCTTCAAGGCGCTGGGTGTGTACAACAAGTTCAGCGACACCCCGCGCGCCAAGGAGATCCTGGACAAGATGGGCACCTCGTCAGGTGACAGGAATGCCGCGCTCAAGGCCCACAAAGCAGGTTGAGAGGGAAACCATGCCGTCCGAAAGACAGGTCCTCGGATTTCTCGTCCGTGGTGCCGTGAGCGATGAGCGCCTCATCGACAGCATCACCCGGGCGCTCGGCCTTCCTCCCGGCGAGGCGGCACGCTTCGACGCTGACGGGCCCGCCGAGGCGACCGTGCTCGTCGAGACCACGCTCCGGCCGTCTGGCTTCCGCACGGATGTGACCCTCTACGCCGATGCCTCCCGCACCCGCGGAGTCTCCGTGCTCACCTCGTTGGAGGTGGCCACCCGGGTCGCGGCCCTGCTTCGCGAAGAGGTCCTCATCTCGCCTCCTGCGGACGACCCTGCTGTCGCCGCCACATGGCTCCTCGTCACACCCGACGGCCAGCGCTTCCGGGCCAGCGAAGCCTCGCCAGGCGCCGACGAGGACTCCGTCGACATCGACCGCGCATCCCTCCGCCCCCTCTAGCATTGACGTCTCCGCGCGGCGTCTGGTTTATTGGTCCATGGGCGCCGAGGGGCGCCTGTGCCCGAAAAGACGACGTCACCCTCGCTTCACCCGCAGCCGACATGCTCCCGATGAAGTCCTTCCACGGTCCACCAGCGGGTGAGGGCCGCCACCGAAGGAATCGTCATGGGAACAGGCAGCACCTCCACGCTCACGCTTCATGAATGCAAGGTCCGGGCGTCGCTCCTGCTCAAGGACCTGGACTCCTCCGACGCCCCCCGCGCCACGCGCGCCGCCGAGCGCATGCGCGCCCTGCCCTTCTTCGCCGGCCTGTCGCTGGGCGAGGTGCTCGCGCGCCGCGACACCGTGAAACACAAGCACGGGCTCACGGTCATCGCGCGCGAAGCGGGCCATGCCACCTGGACGCAGCTGAAGCAGGCGCTGCAGGCCGTGCCCGCGCCGGGCCTGGACACGGGCGTGTTCTTCCAGAAGCAGCGGGGCTCCTTCCTCAACCGCTGGTTCGCCACCTACGAGGAGGCGGCGACGTCGCTCGCGGCGCAGGGCGGGTTCCTCTTCCCCTTCCGCCACCAGTACTTCGTCTGCGAGGCCGACTTCCTGCGGACGCTGGGCATCGACGCGACGGAGGCGGACTGGGCGCGGCTGGGCCACGACTGGGTGCGCCCGCGCGACCCCGCCGCGAAGGAGCGCCTGGAAGGGAAGCTCGTGGCGCTCGGGTACGGAGGCCGCCATGTCGCCGGTTGAGGACTCGCGCGCGTCCCGCGCCGAGCGCAAGCGCGCCTACAAGGAGGCCACCGTCCCCATGGGCATCTACGCCATCCGCAACCGCGTCAACGGCAAGGTGTTCGTGGGCCACAGCCTCAACCTGCCCGCGATGTTCAATCGCATCCGCTTCGAGTTCGCCCAGCGCATGCACCGCGTCCCCGAGCTCCAGGCGGACTGGGAACAGCATGGAGAGGCGGCCTTCTCCTTCGAGGTGTTGGATCAGCTCGAGCCCCTGGACGAGCCCGGCCCCACGCCGCCCGTGGAGGAGCTGAAGGTGCTGGAGCAGATGTGGCTGGAGCGCCTGAAGCCCTACGGCGACGCCGGCTACAACACGCCCCCCGGGCCCTGAGCGCGCGGCCCGCGGCGTGCGCCATCCGTCCCCGGGAAGGGGCTCCCCGGGGCGTTGACATCCCCGGGGAGGACGGGTGCCGCGACGCGCCGAGACGTGCGAGGATGGGCCACCTCATGAGCACGAGCGCCGCCCCCATCCTCGGCATCGACTTCGGGACCACCAACACCGCGGCGGCCTTCTTCGACAAGGCAGGAAAGCTGCGGGTGGTGCCCATCGCGGAGAAGAGCCTCACCCTGCCCTCCATCGCGTGGTTCCACGCGGGCGACAAGGCCATCGTCGGCCCGGCGGCCCGCCGGCAGATCATCGACGACCCGCGCCACACCATCTTCGGCGCCAAGCGCTTCCTGGGCCGCCGCTTCCAGTCCGAATACGTGGCGCGCCACCGGGGCCGCTTCGCCTTCGAGCTGGTGGAGGGCCCGGACGGCTACACCGCCGTGGAGGTGTACGGCAAGGTGACGCCGCTCATCGACGTGGCGCACCACATCCTCAAGCACATCAACACCCTGGCCACGCACGCGGCCGGGGCGCGCTTCGAGGAGTGCGTGCTCACGGTGCCGGCGCACGCCAACATCCGCCAGCGCGAGGCCATCCGTCACGCGGCGGAGAAGGCGGGCCTGCGCGTGCGCGCCATCGTCAACGAGCCCACCGCCGCGGCGCTCTACTACGCCAACCTGCGCAACCCCGAGCAGACGGTGATGGTGTTCGACCTGGGCGGCGGCACCTTCGACGTCACCCTCATGGCGGTGCGCAACCGCGTGGTGAAGGTGCTGGCCACCGGCGGCGACGCGTTCCTGGGCGGCGCCAACTTCGACGAGCAGATCGTCGAGGCACTGGTGGAGGACTTCCGCAAGAAGCACGGCATCGACCTGCGCGGCAACAAGGTCGTCATGCAGCGGCTGGTCTTCGCCGCCGAGTCCGCGAAGATGGCGCTCAGCAACGCCACGTCCGTTCCCCTGCGCGTGCCGTGCATCACCCAGAAGGACGGCGCCTTCGTGGACTTCAACTACACGCTCACCCGGGAGCAGGTGGAGGCCATCGTCTTCCAGCTCATCGAGCGCACCGCCGCCGCGTGCGACGACGTGCTGGAGAAGGCGGGGATGAAGGCGGAGGCCATCGACGAGCTGGTGATGGTGGGCGGCCAGACGCGCATGCCCGCCATCCGCAAGCGCCTGTCCCACTTCCGCAAGCTGTCGTCGGACAAGGAGGTGCACCCGGAGCTGGGCGTGGCCGTGGGCGCGGCCATCCTGGGCCGCAACCTGGCGCGCGGCATCAGCGGCCTGTCGGACGTGGTGCCCATGCCCATTGGCGCCATGGTGCCCGGCGGAGGCCAGCACGAAGTGCTCCCCGCCAACACGCCCGTGCCCGGCACCCGCTCCGTGGTGCTGGAGCTGCCGCAGTGGGCCGGCCCCGTGCCGGTGGCCCTCTTCGAGGCGTTGGACCGCACCACCGTGGAGCGCGAGCTGCTGGGCACCGTGCGCATCGAACCGGACTGGCGCCTGGCCCACCCCGGGCCCACCACGCTGGAGCTGCGCATGGGGCCGGACTTCTCCCTCACCGCCCAGCTCGTCGCGCCGGACGGCCAGCGTCAGCCGCTGACCATCACCGACCCGAACGCGCCCCAGCGGCTCTGACGGGCGGCCCCCGGGGCTTCAGCCCGTGGCCCGGGACGTGATGGAGCCCTTGAGCTGCTCCAGGAGCTGGCGGCACTCCTCCAGCGCCTCCTGGCAGTGGGCCACCAGCGGCGCCAGGCCCTCCAGCACCCGGGCGTCCGCGCGCTGCTCGATGTCCCAGCACAGCGACTCCAGGGTGGCCGCGCCGAAGTAGGCCGCGTTGGACTTGAGCGTGTGGGCCGCGCGGGCCAGGTTCTCCAGCTCGCCCAGGGCCAGCGCCGTCCGCGCGTCGTCCATCAGCCGGGGCATGCTGTCCAGCGCGGTGTCGATGAGCTCCGGGAGCATCCGCTCCACCTGCCCGTCCAGCGACTGCCACAGCCGCTCCAGCGCGGAGGTCTCCAGCCCCCGGATGCGCGGGGTGCCCACGCGGGGCAATTCCGTGGGGCGCGCGTGCGCGACGGGCAGGGCCTCGGGCCCGCGCGGCAGCCGCTCCCAGGCGCGGCGCAGCGCGGAGATGAGCTCCTCCACGCGGATGGGCTTGCTGAGGAAGTCGTCCATGCCCGCGTCCAGGCACTCGCGCCGGTCCGCCGTCATCGCGTTGGCCGTCATGGCGATGACCCAGGGCTGCTCGCTGGGCGGCACCTCCGTGCGCAGGTGGCGCGTGGTCTCCAGGCCGTCCATCTCCGGCATCTGCACGTCCATCAGCACGACGTCGTACTTCGTGCGCGCCAGGGCGTGCAGGCCCTCGCGGCCGTTGGAGGCCGTGTCCGCCGGGTAGCCCAGGCGATCCAACACCAGCAGCGCCAGCTTCTGGTTGGTGGGGTTGTCCTCCACCAGCAGGATGCGCAGCGGCATCTGGTCACCGGGCCGCGCGTTGAACACCGAGCGCTCGCGGGTGGCGAGCGCGGGCACCGGGACGGGCGGCTTCGCGGAGATGAGGTCCTGCGCCAGACACGTCATCAGCGCGTCATGCAGCTGCGACGCCTTCACCGGCCGGGGCAGCACCGCGGTGAACAACCCCGGGGGCTGCGCGTCGCGCTGGTCGAACGACGTGAGCAGCAGCAGCGGCAGCTCGCGCGCGTCGCGCTGCTGGCGGATGTGCCCCGCGAGCGTGGGGCCGTCCATCAGCGGCATGCGGTGGTCCAGGATGGCCAGGTCGAACCGGGCCCCGGACTCCAGGCGGGCGAGCGCCTCCGTCCCGGAGCCCACCTCCACCAGGTCCATGCCCCAGGCGGACAGCTGCCGGCCCAGCAGCTTGCGGTTGATGGCGTTGTCGTCCACCACCAGCACGCGCCGGCCCTGGAGCTTCAGCGGATCCGGGCGCGGGGCGTTGCCGCTGCGCGGGGCCTCGCGCGCCTGGAAGGTGAAGTGGAACGTGGCGCCCCTGCCGGGCACGCCCTCGCTCTCCATCCACAGCCGCCCGCCCATCGCCTCCACCAGCCGCTTGCTGATGGCGAGCCCCAGGCCCGTGCCGCCGTAGCGCCGGGACACCGACTCGTTCAGCTGGTTGAAGGGCTCGAACAGGCCGCCGCGCGCGGACTCGGCGATGCCCAGGCCGGTGTCCTGCACCGCGAAGTGCAGCTCGAACGCCCCGCCCGGGGCCAGGGGCTGGCGGGGCGCGTCCACGGAGATGGACACGCCGCCGCGCTCGGTGAACTTCACCGCGTTGCCCACCAGGTTGAGCAGCACCTGTCGCAGCCGCGCGCCGTCGCCCACCACGTTGACCGGCGTCTCGTCCGTGACGTGGTAGCCCAGGTCCAGGGACTTCTCGCTGGCGCGCATGGCCAGCAGGTCCAACACGGACTCCACGCACTGGCGCAGGTTGAAGGGCTTCTCCTCCAGCTCCACCCGGCCGGCTTCAATCTTGGAGAAGTCCAGCATGTCGTTGAGCAGCCCCAGCAGCCCGTCACCGCTCTGGCGGATGGTGGACGCGAAGTCGCGCTGCTCGGGCGTCAGGGCCGTGTCCATCAGCAGCCCCGCCATGCCGATGATGGCGTTCATCGGCGTGCGGATCTCATGGCTCACGGTGGCCAGGAACAGGCTCTTGGCCTGGTTGGCGTCCTCGGCGGCCTGGCGCGCCCGCTGGAGGTCGGTGACGTCGTGGTAGATGGCGATGAAGCCCAGCGACTGGCCCGCCACCATCACCGGCAGGGCGCGCAGCTCCACGTCCACCACCGTGCCGTCCTTGCGCACCCGCCGGGTGACGACGTGCACCCGGTCCATGCGCAGCGCCTCGCGCGACGTCTCCTCCGCCTCCGGGCGGATGTCGTCCACGTTGGCCACGAGCTTGAGGATGTTGCGCCCCAGCGCCTCCTCGAGCGTGTAGCCGAAGAGCCGCTCCGCGGCCGGGTTCCAGGTGAGCACCTCGAAGGCGCGGCTGATGGTCACGATGGCCACCGGACTGTGGTCCACCACCGCCTCGAAGAACTCCTTCTGCTGCCGGAGGATGGACTCCGCCTCCAGCGTGCCGTCCAGGCCCCGCAGCATCAGCACCCAGCCACCGTCGCCCGGCTGCGGCAGGGCCAGCACCCGCACCGCGTGCGCCGGGCCCAGCTGCCATTCCGTCTCCGGAGGCGTGCCTCCTCCCGGCGGGAGCGCGGGAGGCGTCCAGCCCGGCAGCACGCGCTCCACGGGCAGGCCCACCAGCACGTCGCGGGGGCCCAGGAGCCCCTCCGCGGCGCGGTTCACGGCCACGACCCGCAGGGTCGGGTCGAGCACGAGCGCACCGTCGCGCATGTGCTCGAACAAGGCCGGATACGCGCTGGGTGGCAGTTCGGGCAACCTTCCCCCTCCGTTCAAGAACTGTAGGTCAGTCGAGGCGCCAGTTCCACGCCAACCATGAAAACCGTGGAGGTGGGCAGGCGCCGGGATGCTTCCGTTCGCCGGGAGACGTGGGGCATCAGGGGGTTAGCGCGCCGGCCCCTCCCGTTGGATGGAGACGGATGACCGGTGGGCGTCATCTGGCGGTGGGGGCCACCCCCACCCGCGGTGCGGAAGGGTCGCCACGCGGCTGTTCACGGGCAGACGGCCAGCCGGGCCCCCGCCCCACCACCCGCCCCCCTTGCGGACTGCCCGGAATGATCAGCCCACCCTGGGCAGTGCGGCGCTCGGGCGACCTAGCTTCCAACTAACCCCACGGAAGAGAGAGTCGTGCCCGACGCGAACGCGACCCCCCTCATTCTCCTCATCGATGACGAGCCGGAGCTGGAAGTGCTGGCCCGCTACCTTGAACTCGAGGGCTATTCCGTCCTGACGGCGAGCAACGGCGAGGAAGGCCTGCTGGCGCTCGCGTCCTGTCGCAAGCCCTGCATCGTCCTGCTCGACCTGATGATGCCGGTGATGGACGGCTATGGCTTCCTGAAACGGCTGCACGAGGATGCGACCCTCTGCGGACTGCCGGTCTTCGTGCTCACCGCCAGCTTCAACACGGAGCTGATGGCGGGCGCGGTGGGCCTGCTCCAGAAACCCCTGCACATGGAGGTACTGCTGGAGGCCGTAGCACCGTATTGTCCGCCTCCTGATGAAGACAAGAATTCCCCTCCAAACTAGAGCCCTGGCGCTCCTCTGTATCCTCCCCTTGATACATGCGTGTTTCACGCCCCTGGAGGCGGGAGGGGAGTCTTCGGACGAAGGCCTCACCACCGCGAGCCAGGGGCTGGTGGCCCATGTGTATTCACGGCCACCCGTTCCCACGGCCTTCTACGAGCCCCCTTCCGCCAACGCCGTCTTCGTGGCGCCGGGGGGCAATGACAGCACCGGCACGGGCACGGAGGCGCAGCCGTACCAGACGCTGGGACGCGCGCTCCAGGTCGTCAACGCGAAGCCCGCGGACGCGACGACGTGGACGGTGGTGCTCAAGGCGGGCACCTACCGCGAGGGCGAGCTCACCGTGAGCCGGGCCCGCGTGACGGTGCAGCGCTACAAGGGCGACGTCGTGTCGCTCCGGGGCAGCGTGGCGGTGACGGGGTTCAGCGGCAGCGGGCCCTATACGAAGACGCTGTCGGGGTTCGACCCCACGCCGGTGGAGGTGGACTGCGCGGACGCGGTGCTGCTGGGCCAGGCGGGCCGGGACTACGGGGCGGAGACGCCCTTCGCCGTCACGCGCGCGGGCATCCCGCTCCGGCGGGTGGCGCCGGGCGCGCCGCTGTCCAGCGGGCAGTACCGCTATGACGCCGCGACGAACGTGCTGACCCTGGCGGACAGCCCCACCGAGGTGGAGGTGGCGCTGAAGCGCTGGGCGCTGAGGACGAACGCGCCGCTCGTGAAGTTCGCCGGGCTGGACGTGCAGAACTACGCGACGTGCACGGTGAACTGGAGCCGGACCGTCAACGGGCTCACCTACTACAAGGGCGCGGTGCTGCTGTACCGGGACACCGAGTCGGACTCCGGCGCGGTGCTGGAGAACTCCACCGTCGCCAACAACGCCGCCAACGGCGTGGCCGTGGCGCACGGCCGGGACATCCGCCTGTCGGGCAACGTGCTCGTCAACAACGGGTGGACGGGCGCGCAGGCGAGCAACGCGCAGCGGCTCATCGTCGAGGACAACGTCATGTCCTACAACAACGTGCGGCGGTGGGCGAACACGGTGGAGGCCGGGATGAAGGTGACGTTCATCCGCGACGGCGTCGTGTTCAACAACCTGTTTGAACACAACGCCGCGAACGGCTTCTGGTGCGACCAGGGCTGCGGCGCCACGAACCCGGGCAACCGCTGGTTCATCCTGGCGCGCAACGTGGCCCGCTACAACGACGACAAGGGCCTCTTCTACGAGGTGTCCCACCACGGCGTCCTCGCCTCCAACGTCGTGCATGACAACGGCAGGACGGGCATCGCCGTGTTCGGCTCGCGCAACGTGCAGCTGTGGAACAACACCGCCGTGGACAACGACGCGTCCAGCGACGGGTACTCCGCCAACGTCAGCATCGTGGACGACAAGCGGTGCTTCACGAACGACGTGCTGCCGGGCGGCAAGGCCTGCACCACCGCCAACGGGTGCGACCCGCAGGTGGCGGGCAACTACGACCACTGCGAGCCCTCGTCGGTGGGGCCGCTGGCGAACACCTGCAACGCGGAGGCGGTGGTGCTGATGAACAACGTGCTGTCCGGTTCGCTGTCGGCCCGGCCCCTGTTGAACGTGGACGACCCGAACCCGGCGACGGCCTACGGCGCCCCGGCCATCCTCCAGGCCCACGACTTCCAGGCCTACTACCGCGCCAGCACCAGCGCGCCCGCCACGTTGATCCGCTTCCAGCGCGCGGCCAACACCTCCGCCGCGTCCTACGCGAGCCTCGCCGCGTTCCGCGCCGCGAACCCGGGCCGCGAACCCCAGTCCGTGGAGCGCTCCGGCGGCACCCGGCACCCCTTCTTCGTCAACGCCGCGGTGAAGGACTTCACCCAGGACCCCGCCAGCGCGGACGTCTGGGGTCGGGGCCAGGCCCTGCCGTCGGAGGTGCTCAAGGCGGTGTACTGGCCCCAGGCGTCCCCCGCGCAGCCCCCTGCCCGCATCGGCGCCATCGAGTGGCGGGACAAGGCCGTGGCCGCGCCTTGTGACGTGAGCGCGCCGGTCCACCACCGCCGCAACCCCACGTCGGGCGACCACCTCTTCACGACGATGCTGTCGGAGGCGGAGAGCGCGGGCCGGGACTGGGGCTACACGGACGACCTGGGCATCGCGTTCCGGGCGTCCACCACCGCCGCGACGGGGCTGTCGCCGGTGTACCGGCTCTACAACCCGACCGTGTTGGAGCACTTCTGGACCATCGACGCGGCGGAGAAGCAGGGCGCGCAGTCCACCTACGGCTACACCACGGATGAGGGCATCGGGTTCTACGCGGCCACCGCGCCCGGGCCCTGCCGGGTGCCGGTGTACCGGCTGGTGCACGCGGCCGCGTCCCGGCACACCTTCACGACGTCGCAGGCGGAGCGGGCCTCGCTCGTCGCCAGCGGCTGGACGGACGAGGGCCTCCGGTTCTACGCGGGGGCACCACAATAGGGCGCCCCCCGCCACCGCCCGTGCCAGGATGCGCCGCGACGACGCATCCCTGGAAGGGCACGGTTCATGACGGGACGAAGCGCGGTGGGCTGGACGCTGGTGCGGGTGGTGTTCGGGTTGACGCTGGCCTTCGGGCACGGCCTGGGCAAGGTGACGGGGGACATGTCCGGCTTCGCCGAAGGGGTGGGGAAGATGGGCTTCCCCGCCCCCATGTTCTTCGCCTGGTGCGCGGCGCTCGCGGAGTTCCTGGGCGGCATCGCCGTGGCGCTGGGGCTGCTGACGCGGCCCGCGGCGCTGTTCTCCGGGTTCACCATGCTGGTGGCCCTCTTCCGGCACCGCGCGGATCCATTCGGAAGAATGGAGCTGTCGCTGCTCTACCTGACCGTGATGGTCGCGGTGCTCCTCATCGGCGGGGGCCCGTTCAGCCTGGACGCGCTGCTGCGCCGCAAGAAGTCCTGAGTCAGGCCGCCAGCCGGGCCACGCACTCCGGCCCGTCGTTGGCGGGCGAGTTCACCACGCGCGCCACCTCGTAGGCCTCCAGGGGCGCGTCCTGCGCGGGGACGAGCAGGGGCAGCAGGTCCGCCGCCTCCTGCGGCTCCGGGCGCAGCCACACGGCCTGCGCCTGCGGCGACAGGATGACGGGCATCCGGTCGTGGATGGGCGCCATCAGCGCGTTGGGCCCGGTGGTGATGATGGTGCAGGTGCGCAGCACCTCGCCCGTGTCCGGCGCCGTCCACTCCTCCCAGAGGCCCGCCAGCGCCAGCGGCTTCCCGTCGCGGTGGTGGAACAGGTAGGGCGTCTTGGGCTTCGTGGACTGCTTCCATTCGTACCAGCCGTCCACCACCACCAGGCACCGCCGGCGCTTCAGCGCGGCGCGGAAGCTGGGCTTCTCCGCCACCGTCTCGCCGCGTGCGTTGATGAGCTTGTTGCCAATGGACGCGTCCTTCGCCCACGAGGGGATGAGCCCCCAGCGGAACACGTCCAGCAGCCGCGCGCCGTCGTTGGGCACCACGGGCAGGAGCTGCGTGGGACAGAGGTTGAAGCGCTCGCGCTCAAGCGTCGCGCGCGCGCCCGCGAGCTCCAGCTCGGCGACGAGCTGGGCGGGAGAGGTCCGGACGGTGACTCGGCCACACATGGTGGCAAGCGTAGCGCCCGGAGGCCGGGCTCGCACGTTCCCGGCGACCGCCCGGGGAGCGACCGGCGAAAGCAGCCCTGACTACGTGGGCAGCTTGATGCCGGACAGGCGCTGGAAGAGTTCCACCGCGCGGCTGTCCGACAGGCCGGAGATGTAGTCCGTCACGCACAGCAGGCGCTGGTACGGGGTGAGGCGCAGGATGGCCTCGTCGCGCTTCGGGGGCCTCTCCTCGTCGGCGGCCGCGTACTCCGGGCGCTGGAAGCACTCCAGGGGCAGCAGCTGGCGCAGCTTCTTCTCCTCGCGGTTGGGCGTGTCCGTCACCACCGTCGTGGCGAACATGTCCAGCAGGCCGCCCAGCGTCTTGAAGCCCGCGCTCTCAATCTGGAGCACGCGCTCGCTGCGGTAGCCGAACTCGCTGGTGAAGTCGGTGATGGCCTCCAGCGCGGACTCCACGTCGGGCCGCAGGGACGTGAGGGACCTCTCCGCCGTCCCCTCCTCCAGCGCGGGCACCTGGTCCATGAACGCCTGGACGCACTGCGGGATGAGCCTGCCGATGGCACCCGCGCGCGCCTGGGCCATGCGCGTCTCCAGGTGCCGGGGCGGCTTGCGGCGCCCGGGCTCCGGCAGCACGGCCTCCAGCAGCTCACAGGCTCGCAGCATGGGGACGAGCCCCAGCTTCGCGGAGTCCTCCAGGTCGATGACCGCGTAGCAGATGTCGTCCGCCGCCTCGACGAGGAAGGCCAGCGGGTGGCGGGAGAAGACGCCCGGTTCGCGCTCCCGCAGGCCCGTGGCGCGGTAGGCCTCCAGCGCCAGGTCGTGGTCGTCCTGGAAGTAACCGAACTTCTTCTCCGACACGCGGCCCTTCACCTTCGGGCGCGCGCCCGGCAGCACGGACGGACGCGGGTACTTGCTCATCGCGCCCAGCGTGGCGGCCGTGTAGCGCAGCCCGCCCCGGCGCTCGCGGGACTGGAGGCGGTTGAGGATGCGGAAGCCCTGCGCGTTGCCCTCGAAGTCGCGCAGGTCCCTCCACTCCGCCTCCGTCGCGAAGGGGCTGCGAGCCCCCTCACCGGGCGGCGACAGCCGCTGCTCCACCCAGTGCTGGATGGCGTCCTCCCCCGAGTGCCCGAAGGGCGGATTGCCGATGTCGTGCGCCAGGCACGCCGCCGCCACGACGGTGCCCAGGTCCGAGGGCACCAGCTTCACGCCCTGCGCATGCAGCTCCAGTCCGGCCTGGTGCCCCAGCGAGCGCCCCACGCACGACGCCTCGATGCTGTGCGTGAGCCGCGTGCGCGTGTAGTCGCTCGTCGACAGCGGGAACACCTGCGTCTTGTCGTGCAGGCAGCGGAACTCGCTGGAGAAGACGATGCGATCGTAGTCCCGGTTGTAGTCGGTGCGTTCGTCCAACTGCCGGTGCGCCGCGTCCGCCGTCGCCGCCTCGTCGTTGGACCCGGCGCGGGGCGCCGAGCCGATGCGGGTGTCCGACAGGAACCGCCGCCAACGGGCTGTCCGTTCCTGACTGTCGCTGCTGCTGCTCACGGGGGGGCCTCACGGTGCGGAGGAAGCACCGCCATCGTGCTCCCCCGCCCCGCCCGCGCAAGTTCCCGGGTCTCCTACTGGAACAGGCGCCAGGGCATCGCCGGGCCCGGGGGGCGCAGCGCGAGCGGCAGGTCCCAGGTGATGTGGTACTCGGTGTCCAGCAGGCCCAGCTTGCGGCCCTGGATGCGCGGGTTCCTGGCGCCCACCATGGTGAGCACCTCGCGCAGCACGCCCTCATGGTAGGGCGCCGGCATGAAGTCGCGCCGCATGACGAACAGCGCCTCGGACTCCCCCTTCCACTCCACCGAGCGATCCCCGTAGCTCACCGCCATCTGGTAGCCGGAGGGCAGGTTGGACACGAGCTTGCGCGTGTCGCCCGCGGCCAGCAGCAGGAAGGTGCGCCCCACCGCGGACTCCAGGAAGCTGCGCGTGGCCTGCATGCCCATCTGCCGCAGCGCTTCGTCCGCCCCGCCCCACCGGGGCGCCAGCACGCGCGACGCCACCTGCGCCATCTTCAGGAAGCTGGACACGGGATAGTTGAAGAAGCCCACGAACCGGCGCTCGTCCGTGGCGCCGCGGCACGTCACCACCGCCTCGTCCCCCAGGCCGGTGCGGACCGTCTCCAGCACCCCCAGGAAGAACATCCCCCGGGCGGTGTCCTGCTCCGTGGCAGCCATGCGTCGAACCGCCCAGTCCGCATCCACGTGACCGGCCTCCCTCGACGGCTTCACCTGTGCCTGCATGCCACCTCCCTGACCACGTACGTGGAGCTGCCCGCCACACTGATTGAAGGGACCTTCCCGCCCGCTAGGGATGCAGGGGCACCGCGACACCCGGCACGCGCGCGTCGGGAAACAGGACGGTGAAACGGGAGCCGTGACCGAAGTCACTCTCCGCCTGGATGCGGGCGCCATGGCCCTGCACCAGGCTTTTCACGATGGCGAGCCCCAGGCCCGTGCCGCGCAGCTTCGTGGTGAACATGGGCTCGAAGATGCGCTCCAGCAGCGGCGCGGGGATGCCCGGCCCGTCGTCCGTCACCCGCAGGCTCCAGCCGCCCTCCCCGCACGCGTCGGCGTGGACGCACACCTCTCCCCCACGCTCCGGAGGGATGGCCTCCACCGCGTTCTGGATGAGGTTGACCAGCACCTGCCGGAACTGCTCGCGGTCCAGGTGCGGCACCGGCAGCCCGTCCGGCACCAGGTTCTTCACGCGCACGCCGTCGCGCACCGGCACCACGCTGATGGCCTCCTCCACCAGCGGCCCCAGCGGGCACGGCGTGAAGCGCGGCGGACGGCCCTTCGCGTAGTCCAGCAGGTCGGAGATGATGACCGAGCACGCCTGGAGCTCCCGGTCGATGATGTCCAGGAAGCGCGGGATGCGGGGATCCGTGGTGCCGTCCTCCGTCTTGCGCATGCGGCGCAGGACGAACGCGTGCGCGGTGCGCGCGGCGGCCAGGGGGTTGCGCAGCTCGTGGCTGACGCTGGCGGTGAGCTGCCCCAGCGACGCCAGCCGCTCCAGCCGGCAGGCGTGGTCGCGGAAGGCGAGCACCTCCCGCACGGCGGCGTCCAGCTGGCCCGCGCGCGACGCCAGCTCCAGCTCGCTCGTCTGTTCCGCCTGCGCCTGATGCGTGGCCTTCTCACGCAGCTCGCGCAGCGCGTCCCGGCACGCGACGAGGAGCACCGCGTCGATGACCGCCACCCAGAAGGCGTGCTCCAGGAAGCGCCACCACTCCGGGTGGGGCTGCCCGTAGATGGACTCCGGCCACAGCGCGCCCCGCAGGAAGTGGTCCACCACGATGGCGCCGCTGGCGGTGAGGAGCACCTTCGGGTCCCGGTAGAAGGACAGCACCGCCAGCGACCCGAAGATGTGGAAGTGCGTTTCAATGCGCCCCCCCGTCAGGTGGATGAGCAGCGCGGACCAGAGCATCTGGCTCACCGCCACCACGTGCCGCGTCACCGCTTCGCCCGGACGCAGGAGCGTGAGCAACACCGGGAACAGGCTCAGGGCCGCCCCCAGCAGCACCGCCGTCTGCACGTGCACGTGCAGCCCGCGCACCCTGCCGTCCCACGCGTAGGGCGAGAAGAACACCGCCACCAGCACGGCGGCGAACCACTGCCCCAACATCAGCCAGGTGAACAGGGCGTCCACCCGCCCGCGGGAGTCGCGCAGATGCAATGACAACAGCGCCGCGGCACGCCCTTCCAGGCCCTGCGAGGCATGCATCGGGACATGCGCGGAAAAGGCTGACATGGACGAAGACATCCCTTCACCCCAGCCCGGAGGCGGTGGCTGGAGGTGGTGGAAGCGATTAAACAGGTATAATTAGAACTACAAGTAATTCAATGATGCGACCATCCTGCTTGAGGGCACCTGGAGTGATCGCGCATGAACACTGTTGCCCCCCTGCCAGAGGTGAAGGGGGGCCTCGACCGGAGACCAATCCCTTTCACCCGCATGCGACTTTGGCACCGCCATTGGTCGCACGTCCACGCGTGAGGCGGCACCCCAGACCGGAGTACGAGGCTCACGGCTGCGGCAGGCGGTGGGCGGACTTCCGGGTCCCGGGGGCGGCCGCGCACACGTCGCGACGGCGCCCACCTCTCCCTGCAAGCCCTTCAGGGCAGGGCGTGACGTGGCTTCAGGACGCCGCGGCGCGCAGCGTGGGCGCCGCGAGCGTGGCGTCGGTGTCTCCCCGGGGCAGCTCACGGGTGGCGGGGATGAAACCCATGGCGCGCTCGGCGAGGGCGGTGATGGTGAGCGAGGGATTGACGCCAGGGTTGGCGGAGATGGCCGCGCCATCCACCACATACAGCCCGTCATAGCCATACAAGCGGTGGCGTGAGTCAATGGCGCCCGTGGCCGGCGAGTCGCCCATGCACGCGCCGCCCAGGATGTGCGCGGTCGTGGGGATGCCCATGAGCGTTTCGCTGACCATGGTCATGGGGTAGCCGTCCAGCTTGTCGGACACGCGCCTGGCCAGGTCGAACGCCTCCGGCATGTTGACGGTGGGGGCGGGGCCCTCCTGCAGGCCGGTGGTGAGGCCGGTGCGGAAGCCGGTGCCGGGCGCGCGGCCTCGCCGCATGCGCAGGTGGCCTTCCATGGTGCGCATGTAGAGCAGGATCATCGTGCGGCGCGCGAAGTCCCGGACGAACATCGCCTGGAGGAAGCGCACGGGGTGCCGGGCGAGCATCCCCACGAGGCGCGCCAGGCGCTTCACCAGGGTGGCCCCGGGGACGTGGGGCGCCATCAGCAGGCGGAAGAAGCCGGACCCCGCCGGGTAGCGCACCGGCTCCAGGTGGGAGTGCGCGTCGGTGTGCAGGATGGACCCGATGGCGATGCCCCGGGACAGGTCGTGGTCCTTCCTCCGGCTCACGATGCCGATGAGGGCCTCGGAGTTGGTGCGAACGCCGTCCCCCACGCGTGGGGAGAGCAGGGGCAGGCCGTCCGGCCGCTCCTTGAGCTTGAGCAACAGGTCCAGGGTGCCCAGCACCCCGCCCGCGAAGATGACGTGCTTCGCGGTGAAGCGGCGCGTCTTGCGCAAGAAGCCCGTGCCTTCCTTCGCGGTGACTTCGTAGCCGTCACCGTCAGGCAGGGGGCGCACCCAGGTGACCTCCGTGTCCGCGTGGAGCGTGAGGCCGCGCTTCTCCGCCAGGTAGAGGTAGTTCTTGTCGAGCGTGTTCTTCGCGTTGTTGCGGCAGCCCAGCATGCAGCCGCCGCACGCGTTGCAGCCGGTGCGCTCCGGGCCCTCGCCGTCGAAGTACGGGTCCTTCACGGTGACGCCGGGCTCGCCGAAGTAGACGGCCACGGTGGTGGGCTGGAAGTCGGGGCGGCCCAGGTCCTGGCCCACCTCCTTGAGCACCTGATCCGGAAAGGTGCTCAGCGGGTTGACGGTGGCGCCCAGCATGCGCCGGGCCGTCACGTAGTGCGGCGCGAGCTCCTCCTTCCACGGCGCCAGGTGGCCCCAGGAAGGGGCCTGGAAGAAGTCGTCCTTCGGCACGGGCAGCGTGTTGGCGTAGACGAGCGAGCCGCCCCCCACGCCGACGCCGGACAGCACGGTGACGTGGCGGAAGAAGGTCATCTTGAACAGGCCGCGCCACCCGAGCTGGGGCATCCACAGCCAGCGCTTCAGGTTCCAGTTGGACCTGGGGAAGTCCTGCCCCTGGAGGCGCTGTCCCTTCTCCAGCATCACGACGCGGTAGCCCTTCTCGACGAGCCGCAACGCGCTGACGCTGCCGCCAAACCCCGAGCCGATGATGAGCCAGTCGCAGTCCATGGGTCCTCCACCCGGAAGCGTGTCACCCGCCCCGGGGCTCCGCACTGTATGCCAACGGCGCGGGAGGACCGGGGCGCACGGCCCCGGGGAGCGGCGCTAGCGCTTCGAGGCCTGCTTCCTCGCCCGGCGCGCGGCGGGGGTGTTGGCGACGAACTGCCGGCCCGCGCGGGAGCCCGTGCGCTTGCGGCGCTCGGTGGCCTTCTTCTGCGCCGGGCTCAGGTGGGCCCAGGCGTCCTTCGGCAGGTAGCGCGCGGTGGTGCGGCCATGGCGGGCGCGGGTGCCGCCCTCCTGGGTCTGCCACTGCTCCCGCGTCCAGGAGGACAGGTGGCGCTGGGTGCTCGCGCGCGCGCCCGTGTAGCCGCCTCCGGCCTTCTTGTATTCGCTGGCGAGCAGCTGGGCCTTGCGGGCGCTCCACTGCCCGGCCCGGCCGCCCTTGGCGCCCTTCATGATGCGCTTCTTGAGGCGCTCGCGAAGCGCGGGGTCGGTGTAGCGACCGCTGACGGACGCGTGGCCCTTCTTCGCGGTGCGCTTCGCGGGGGACGCGGTGGCGTGCTTGCGGCGGGCGCCCCGGGCCGGGGCGGCGTTGGCCTTGCGACGGGTGGGCATGGAGCCTCCTCCTGGGCTTGGACAGAAGGTACGGATGCCACCGTCGCGGTGAGGTCCCCGCCCCGCCGCCTGCCCTGCGGACGGGCGCGCTCCGGGCTACGTCGCGGGCGCGAGGGGCCGGAACAGCGAGCACGCCCGCACCGGCTGGGGCGCGTACTTCTGGGGCAGGAGCGGACAGAGGATGAAGGTGGAGGTCCGCGTCTGGACGTACTTGGGGGGCGCGGCGCAGCGGTGACAGAGGCTGTCCGGAAAGGGCAGGGGCTCGGGGGGATTCATGGCGGTGGACAGCATGGCACGCGGGGTTGCGGAAAAACGGGTGCGGGTCGCGGCGTGCTTCCTAGATTGGAAGCCATGCACGTCGCTGAAGCCCACGTCGAGCCCTACCGCCTGCGCTTGTCCGGGCGTCACGCCGTCCTGGAGGTGTCCAGTCCGCTGCCCGGGGTGCTGCGGGTGCGGCACGCACCGGTGTCCTCGGAGGTCGGCTTCCTTCATCCCGAGCTGCCCGACAAGCGCTCCTGGGCGGTGGTCGCGGCCGGCTCCCCCCAGCGGCTGGACCTCCAGCGCACCCCGGAGCGCACGCGGGTGACGGCGGGAGGCGTGTCGCTGGACATCGACGTCACGTCGGGGCTGTGGAGCTTCCGGGACGCGGCGGGGCGGGAGCTGGCGCGCAGCGTGAGCGTGTCCGGGGAGGTGCGGGCCGCGTATCCGATGGGCCACCACCGCTCCCGGCTGACGCTGCGGGCCCCACCGGAGGAGCGCTACCTGGGCTTCGGCGAGAAGGTGGGCCCGTTGGACAAGCGGGGGATGCACTTCACGTTCTGGAACACGGACGTGATGCCACACCACCCGGACACGGATCCGCTCTACCAATCCATCCCCTTCTTCGTGGGCCTGCGCGAGGGCGTGGCGTGGGGGTTCTTCCTGGACGAGTCGTGGCGCTCGGAGGTGGACGTGGCGCTGACGGACGCGTCGCGGGTGGAGTGGGAGTCCTGGGGCCCGGAGCTGGACTGCTACCTGTTCGCCGGGCCGGCCATCCGGGACGTGGTGAGCGGGTACGCGAAGCTGACGGGGTGCCCTCCCCTGCCCCCGCTGTGGAGCCTGGGCGCGCAGCAGAGCCGCTGGGGTTACGAGACCGCGAACGACATCCGGGGCGTCATCCAGGGATACCGGCGGCGGCGCCTGCCCCTGGACGTCGTGTATCTCGATATTGATTACATGGATGGGTACAAGGTCTGGACCTGGGATGGGGCGCGCTACCCGGACCCGGCGGGGCTGGTGCGGGAGGCGGCGGCGGACGGCGTGCGGCTGGTGCCCATCGTGGATCCCGCGCTGAAGCAGGAGCCGGGCTGGGCGCCCTACGAGGAGGCCCGGGAGCGCGACTACCTGGTGCGCTACGACCGGGGCGGCGTGCTGGTGGGCGAGGTGTGGCCCCGGCCCGCGGTGTTCCCGGACCTGACGCGGCCGGAGGTGCAGCGCTGGTGGGGCGGCCTGCACCGAGACTTCGTCGAGTTGGGCATCGCGGGGTTCTGGAACGACATGAATGAACCGTCGTGCTTCGCGGTGCAGCCGGACCTGGGGATCCTCACGGTGACGAGCCAGCGCGCGGAGGGCGTGGGCAAGGTGGAAGGACAGACGCTGCCCTACGACGCCCGGCACGGGGACAAGCGGCACCTGGAGGTGCACAACGTCTACGCGCTGGGCATGGCGAAGGGGGCCTTCGAAGCGCTGCGCGAGCTGCGTCCGAAGGCACGACCGTTCCTGCTGACGCGGGCGGGGAGCGCGGGCATCCAGCGCTATGCGGCGGTGTGGACCGGGGACAACTCCAGCCACTGGACGCAGTTGGAGACGTCCATCCCGATGCTGGTGGGGTTGGGCCTGGCGGCGGTGGCCTTCACGGGGACGGACATCCCCGGCTTCGTGGGCCGGGCGAACGGTGAGCTGCTGGTGCGCTGGATGCAGACCGGCACGTTCTATCCGCTGATGCGCAACCACGCGGGCAAGGGGACGCCGCCGCAGGAGCCGTGGCGCTACGGAGAGCCCTACCTGTCGCTGGCCCGCGCGACGCTGGAGCGGCGATACCGGCTGCTGCCCACGCTGTACACGCTGATGCACGAGGCGTCACAGACGGGGCTCGCGCCCTTGAGGCCGCTGTTGATGGAGGCGCCCTGGGATGCGGAAGCCGCGGGCGCGTTCGATCAATTCCTGTTCGGGCAGGACCTGATGGTGGCGCCGGTGGTGCGGCCAGGACAGACGAAGCGGTTGGCATGGCTGCCGGCGGGGACGTGGTTGGAGTGGCCCGGCCTGGAGCGGGTGGGACAGGTGAGCGAGGGAGGCCAGTACGTCATCGCGGACGGTCCCCTGGACACGGTGCCGGTGTGGCTGCGGGCCGGGGGCGCGGTGGCGCTGACCCAGCCGGCGATGCACACCACGGACGCGAACTGGAAGCACCTGGAGTGGCACATGCACGCGGCGCCGGAGGTTCGAGGGCGCCTCTACGAGGACGCGGGGGACGGGTACGGCCCGTCACGGCTCACGGAGCTGCGGGGCGGGCTGGTGGACGGGGTGCTGCGGCTGGAGCGGAGCGAGACGGGGGCACTGGAGCGGGCACGCACGGAGGAGACGGTGCGGGTGTATGGATTGGGGTCCGTGCGGCAGGTGACGGGGGCCCTGGCGCACCGGTTCGAGGACGGGGTGCTGGAGCTTCGGGTGGAGGCGGGCTGGACGCGGTTGGTCGTCGAGCCGTGAAGCAGCGTCAGGTCACGGGCACTTCCTTGAACACGACCCCTTCCAGCCCGAGGTGGTTGACGGCTTCGACGAAGCGCTCGGTGGCGATGATGACGGTCGTGTAGTCCTTCAGCCGGAACAAGTCCTGGCCTGCGAGCAGCGTGCTCGCATCCAGGAGTGGCGCATCCGGGAGGCTGCCTCCCTGGCGACCACAGCGTCCACATGGGCGCTCACGGCCTCCCGGGAAACAGCTGTCGTGCAGACGGCCGTGGGGATGGATTTCGATCTCCAGCAGGTCCGGGACATCAATCCCTTCAAAGTGGATGTCCATTTCACTGGCAAGGAGTTTGATGCCTGTGCCGCGCAACTGGGCCAATGCATCACGCTTCATGACCAGCGTCCAAGGCGCTGGCAGATGCAACGCGCCCCACCAACCGGAAGCTTTCCCACTGAGCGGACCGAACCCGGCTCCAGGGAGCAACAGGGCGCCGGGGGGCGCATGTGGCCTCAAGCGATCACGCAACCGCTCATACTCTTCGAGAGGAACCTGCCTCGCCTCCCTGATTTCCCGGCGGAGAGACCAGCCGGAGAGGTCCACGGATGGATAGGCCTCACCGAGACCACCAGGGCTGGCCTGGCACACCGGACAAAGCCCACCCGGAAGCCCCCAACGATGCACACCATCCAGGAAGCCGGTGAAGCGCGGACCTTCCGCAGGATGTAGCTCGAAATACTTCACATGCCCTCCAGGGCTTCAGCGCAGTCGGAGGAGACGGTGCCGTCGGATGGTCTGGGTTCGGGTGGAGGCGGATTGGACGCGGTTGGTTGTCGAGCCGTGAAGCAGCGTCAACTCACGGGCACTTCCTTGAACACGACCCCTTCCAGCCCGAGGCGGTTGACGGCTTCGACGAAGCGCTCGGTGGCGATGATGATGGTCGTGAAGTCCGCCAACCGGAACAGGTCTTGTCCCACTGGCAGCGTGCTTCCATCCAGGATGGGAATATCGGGGAGGATGTCTCCCTGACGGCCGCATCGTTCACACGGGCGCTCACGTCCATCCAGGAAACAACTGTCGTCAAGCCTGCCATGGGGATGGATTTCGATCTCCAGCAGGTCCGGAGTATCTATCTCCTGGAAGCGCAGATCCATTCTACAGGCCCTGAGCTGGATGCCCATTGCTTCGCGCAGGCGCTCCACGGCGCCACGCTTCATCACCAGGGTCCACGGCTCAGGTAGATGCAAATCTCCCCACCAACCGAAAGCTTTTCCGACGGTGGGACCGAACTCTGCCTCCGGCAATAACAGGGCACCAGGGGGGGCCTGGGGCCTCAGCAAGAGGCGCAGTCGTTCGTATTCTTCGAGCGGCGCCTGCCTGGGCTCCTCCAACTCCCGCCGATGAGACCATCCCGCGAGATCCACGGAGGGGTACGCCTCACCGAGGCCTCCGGGACCTGATTGGCATACAGGGCATAGCGCGCCCGGAAGCCCCCACCGATGGATGCCTTCCAGAGTGCCTGTGAACCGCGGACCTTCCGCGGGATGAAGCCTGAAATATTTCACCTGCCCTCCTGTGTCTCAGCGAAGGAAATAGTAGGGAACAATGGGGCCCATGATATTGAATTCGACGATCATCCGGTTCAACTGCTCCTGAATCTGCTTCGGCGTCGCAGTCCTGTTTTTCGAGGCGAAGTCGTGCCACGCCTGATTCCAGGGACCTCCTCGCCCTCCTGCGCCATGCAATCGCAGGTGTTCGGCTCGTGGAATCACCATCGTGAAGTCATGCACGTTGATATTCGCCCGGCGTTTGAAAAACGTCGCGAGTCGTGGGTCCTGGGGATAGAGATGATGCCGGACCCAACCTGAACCTGAGGGCTTCCTTCCATCTGGCGGAGCAGGAGGCGCGGGGTGGTTGTGCCAACGGATGACGAAGATGGCTTCGCGGTCACCCGGTAGCGGCTGAGCCGTCCCCCAATTCCGCCGGGGCCCGAAGCCCGGCGCCGAAGCCGCCACGGGAGGCCGGACACCGCCGCCCCGCGCCAGCAACGTCCCCGCGTCCTCGCAACGATAGAGCCCGCACAAGTCGTCGGCGCAGACGAGCGCCACGCACTTGTCGTGCTCTTTGCACGAATCCTCTCCAGCGGGTTCCGCTGCGTCCCAGTCCTCAAGGGCGGGATGTGGCGTCGACGCGCCCCCCCCCCAGGACCGTCGTCAACAGCAGGAGCAGCGCGAAGGGACGTCTCATCACGTCCCCCATACCAGCGCGCAAAATCCTCGCGTCAGAACGTGCCCGGAGGGAACGGCAACACCGGCGCGTAGCCACCCGGTTCCATCGGGCCCAGGTGTTCGCGCACCGACTCGTAGCGCGCATCCCCTGGCTTGATGATGAACAGGGCCTCTCCAACGATTCCCCCCCGAGCCGAAGCGCCCATCCGGAGTTCCAGCACCCCATCCAGCCGCAGGTGCGCCGACCCCACGGGTTCGGGTTCAGGCTCCTCCGGCATCCCCGGAGGACGCGACGGCTTTTCCGGTACACGGCTCATGATTGAGGCTCCCGCTCACGCAATCCCAGACACACATCCATCACCACAGCGGCGCCATGTTCTCCACGTACTTGAACCCCGTGCCCGTGTTGAAGACGACCACGGACTCCTCCGGCGTCACGTCCCCGGCGGCATGCAGCTTCTTGAGCGCCGCCACGCACGCGCCGCCCTCTGGCGCCACGAACAGGCCCTCCGCGGAGGCGATGTCCTTCGTGCCCTGAACGATCTCCTCCTCCGTCACCGACACCGCCGTGCCGTGGCTGTCCTTCACCGCGCGCAGGATGAGGAAGTCCCCCAGCGCCTTGGGCACCCGCAGGCCGTGCGCGTGCGTCGTCGCCCCCTGCCACATCGGCGCGTCCGCCCTGCCCTCCGCGTGGGCCTTCACGATGGGCGCGCACCCCTGCGCCTGCACCGCCACCATCCGGGGCCGCTTCGCGCCAATGAGCCCCATCGCCTCCATCTCCTCGAAGGCCTTCCACATCCCGATGAGCCCCGTCCCACCACCGGTCGGGTACAGGATGACGTCCGGCAGCGTCCACCCGAGCTGCTCCGCCAGTTCGTAGCCCATCGTCTTCTTGCCCTCGACCCGGTAGGGCTCCTTCAGCGTCGCGCACTCGTACCAGCCATGCTCCTTCGCGAGCCCCGCGCACACCCGGCCCGCGTCGGAGATGAGCCCGTCCACCGTCTCCACGTGCGCGCCGTAGGCCCGCGTCTCCATCAGGAACAGCGACGCGATGTCCTTCGGCACGAAGACGTGCGCCTCCATCCCGCCCCGCGCCGCGTAGGCCGCCAGCGCGCTGCCCGCGTTGCCCGCTGACGGCAGGCACACCGCCTGCGCCCCCAGCGCCTTCGCCATCGACACCGCCGCGGACAGGCCTCGCGCCTTGAAGGACCCCGTGGGGTTGCCGCTCTCGTCCTTCACCAGCACGCGCTTCAATCCCAGCCATCCGGCCAGCCGGGGCGCGGGGAGCAGCGGCGTGAAGCCCTCGCCCAGGCTCAGCCGGTGCGCCGGGTCTTCCACCGGCAGCACCTCGTGGTAGCGCCACATGGAGCGCTCGCGCCCGGACAGCGCTTCGGGCCGCAGCGTGCGGGCCGCGCGCTCCAGGTCGTAGCGAGCGAACAGCGGCGCCTGACACGCCGTGCACAGGTTCCACACCGTGCCCGGCGCAAACGTCTGGTCACACTTCGTGCAATCCAATCGGAGGACGGACATGCCCCCGACTCTACTCAGTCCTTCAACTCCAGCCACACCGGCGCGTGGTCCGACGGCTGCTGTCCCTTGCGCTCCTCGCGGTCCACGTCACAGGCCACCAGCCGGGGCACCAGCGGCGCCGTGAGGAACAGGTGGTCGATGCGCACGCCCTTGTTCTTCGGGAACGCCAGCATCCGGTAGTCCCACCAGGAGAACTTCTGCTCCGTCGGGTGCAGGTGCCGGAACGCGTCCGTCAGCCCGAACGTGCGCACCTGCTGGAGCACGCCCCGCTCGCGCAGCGTGAACAGCGTCTGGCCTTCCCACTGCGCCGGGTCGTACACGTCGATGGGGTCCGGCGCGATGTTCCAGTCCCCGCCCAGCACCATGGGCTCGTCCGGCTTGTGGCGCGTGTCCAGGTAGCGCTTGAGCCGGTGGAACCACTCCAGCTTGTACACGTACGCGTCCGAGTCCACCTGCTGCCCGTTGGGCGCGTACGCGCTCACCACCCGCACGCCCCCCACCGTCGCCGCGATGAAGCGCGCGTGCGTGTCGTCCACGCCGTCCGACAGGCCCTTCACCACGTCCGTGGGCTCCTGCTTCGCCAGGATGGCCACGCCGTTGTACGTCTTCTGCCCGTGCACGGCGGCGAAGTAACCCGCCTCCCTCACCGCCTCGAAGGGGAAGTCCGTATCGGTGCACTTGAGTTCCTGAAGGCAGAGCGCGTCTGGCTGGTGCTTCTTCAACCAGTCAACCAGCCGCTGCTGCCGGGCCCTCACCGAGTTCACGTTCCAGGTCGCGATTCGCATCGCCGCCGACCGTCGCACGCGGCCCACGCCCCCTGCCACGCTTTTCCCCGCCCCGTGGCCCCAGGGACACACCTCCTCTATCCCCCTGAGGGAGGAGCCGTTGGCACACCGGTCGCAATAGACCGTGTCGGGCCGCCCCACCGCGGCCCCGGGACGTCACTCCAGGCGCCCCGTCGCAGGCCCAGAGCAGCCCCGAGGGGATTGCCATGAACCCGAAGACGCGCACCCGGACCCGCCGCCCCACCTCCTCCTCCCGGCGCTTCACCGTTCCGCCCGCGCTTCGCAAGGTGCTCGTGCCCGCCGCCCTCGCCGCCCTGGGCCTCGCCGCGTGGGAGGACGTCCCCCTGCCCCGCCTGCTCAAGCCCTGGCTCGCCCACGCCGTGGAGGCCCGCGCGCCCCAGGCCGCCGCCGCGCCCGCCCTGACGCTGGAGCCGTCCGCCGGGGAGCCTTCGCTCGCGACCGCGCCGCGCCCCCTTGACGCGCACCCGGAGGCCGCCCCGTCGGAAGCGGCGGCCCGAGCGAAGGGGGACGCCCTCGCGCTGCCCCACGAGCACGCCCGCCGCGTGGACCACGGGGCCCGCGCCCACGGCCTGCGCGAGCTGGGCGACCTGTCCGGCGCCGTGACGGAGCTGCGCCGCGCGCTCCATGACGCCCCGGGCGACACGGACACCCTGGCGCAGCTCGCGCGCACCGCCCGGCTCGCCGGGGACACGGCCATGGCCCTGGACGCCTACGCCCGGCTGGCCCAGGCGGGGCCCTCCGACGCGGGGGCCCTGGTGCAGCAGGCCCGCCTGCTGGTGGCGCAGGGGCGCTTCGCCGACGCCGTGCCGGTGGGCGAGGAGGCCCTCCTGCGCAACCCGGAGGACGCGGAGGTGTACCAGGTGCTCGGCCGCGCCCACCTGGGCGCCAACGAGCTTGGCTCCGCCATCCTGCGCTTCCAGCAGGCCGTGCACCTGGCGCCGGAGCACGGCCACGCGCTCAACAACCTGGGCTTCGCCTACCTGCGCGCCAGCGACAACGCCCGCGCCGTGGAGGTCCTCACCCAGGCCGCGGCCCTGCTGCCCCACGTGGCCTACGTGCAGAACAACCTGGGCGTCGCTTGCGAGCGCCTGGGACGCCTGGAGGAGGCCCGCGCCGCCTACGCCGCCGCCACCCGGCTGTCGCCCCGCTACGTGCAGGCCCGTGTCAACGCCGAGCGCGTGGCCCGGGCCGACCCCGCTCTGGCCCTGCCCCAGGCCCCTCCGCCCGCCGCGCCGTAGGGCGGGCGACCAGGAAGCCGACCCAGGAAGCCCTCTTCGACGGGAGGGGCGCCCGCGTGGGTTCACCCCGCCCGCCCCCCGGTCTAACGTGCACCCTTCTTCCCTCTTCCGAGCGTCATGACTCCGGCCCGACCGATGCCCCTTCCTCCCGAGCCCCTCCCCCCGGCCCCCACCGGGGAAACGCCGCCCCGAAGGCGCGGAGTCGGCGCCACGCTGTGGCGCTGGACGAAGCGGCTGCTGGTGCTGGGCGTCGTGGGGCTGGTGCTCCTCCTTGGCGCGGGCGTGGCCACGTACACCTACTTCAGCCGCGACCTGCCCTCCGTGGAGTCCCTGCGCGTCTACCTGCCACCGCAGGTGACGAAGGTGACGTGCGCGGACGGCACGCTCTGCGCCGAGTTCGCGCTGGAGCGCCGCACGCTCATCCGCATCGAGGACCTGCCCGTCCACGTGCGCAACGCCTTCCTGGCCGCCGAGGACGCGGACTTCTACAAGCACGAGGGCCTGGACCCCTTCGGCATCCTGCGCGCGGGCGTGAAGAACCTCATCCCCGGCAGCCGCAAGTCCGGCGCGTCCACGCTCACGCAGCAGGTCGTGAAGAACATGCTGCTCACGCCCGAGCGCAGCCTGGGCCGCAAGATTCGCGAGTGGATCCTCACCCCGCGCCTGGAGCAGGCCCTCACCAAGGATCAGATCCTCAGCCTCTACATCAACGGCGTGTACTTCGGGCAGCGCCGCTACGGGCTGGAGGAGGCGGCGCTCTTCTACTTCGGCAAGCACGCGAAGGACCTGTCCGTGGGCGAGGCCTCGGTGCTCGCGGGCACCGTGCAGCAGCCCCACCGCATCAACCCGGTGACGAACATCACCCGCGCCAAGCAGCGCCAGCTCTACGTGCTGGAGCAGATGGCCCGCCAGGGCTTCGTCGCCCGCGCGGTGGTGGACGCGGAGAAGGAGAAGCCCATCGTGCTCGCGCCGCGCAAGGCGCCCAGCGCGGGGGCGTACTACGCGGAGGAGATCCGCCGCACGCTCGTGGAGCGCTACGGCGAGAAGAAGGTCATGGAGGGCGGCCTGCGCGTGGACATCGCGCAGGTGCCCCGGCTCCAGGCCGTGGCGGAGAAGGCCGTGCGCGAGGGCCTGGAGGCGGTGGACCGGCGCCAGGGCTACCGGGGCGCCCCGGGCAGGCTGGAAGCGGACGCCTGGGCCCGCTACCGCGCGCTCATCACCCAGCGCATCGAGGAGGCCGGCCGTCGGCAGAAGGACCAGGGCTATGTCGCGGACCTGGCGCCGCTCGTCCAGGCCCCCGCCGCCCCCACGCCACCGACCAAGGCGACCGCGCCCGAGGCCGACGGCGCGGAGGAAGCCCCCCCGCCGGAGCTGGTCGCCGAAGCCGAGGAGGAGGAAGCCCCCCAGTCCCCGGAGCGCGAGCGGGCGGGCCGCGTCCTGCTCAAGCCCATGGAGGAGGGCCTGCGCCTGACGGGCTACGTCACGGAGGTGGACCCCAAGCGCGACGTGGCGCGCGTGGACCTGGTGGGCCGCACCGCGGAGGTGTCCTTCGCGTCCGTGGGGTGGGCGCGGCAGAAGGGCAAGAAGGCCCCCAAGGGCATCGCGGACGTGCTCACGCCCGGGGAACTGGTGTTCGTGCGCGTGCTCAAGGCGCCGCCCGCGCCGGCCTTCGTGGAGGCCACGTTGGATCAGGTGCCGCTGGTGCAGGGCGGGCTCGTGGTCATCAACCCGGCCAACCGCAACGTGGTGGCGATGGTGGGCGGCTACGACGCGGAGCGCTCGTCGTTCAACCGCGCCACGCAGGCGAAGCGCCAGCCGGGGTCCTCCTTCAAGCCCTTCATCTACGCCGCCGCGCTGGCGTCCGGCCGCTTCACGCCCCTGTCCACGGTGAACGACGCGCCGGAGACCATCCGCGACCCGTACACGGGCAAGGCGTGGAGGCCGAAGAACTTCGACGGACAGTTCGAAGGCCCCATGTCCATGCGCACGGCGCTCACCAAGTCGAAGAACACCGTGTCCGTGCGGCTCATCGAGGCCATCACCCCGGCGACCGCCATCGACTTCGCGCGGAGGGCGGGCATCCGCTCGCCGCTGCCGGAGAACCTCACGCTGGCGCTGGGCACCGGCGAGGTGACGATGCTGGAAGCCGTCAACGCGTACGCCACGCTCCAGGCCAACGGCCGCTACGCGGAGCCGCTGGCGCTGCTGCGCGTGCGCGACGCGCAGGGCACCGTCCTGGAGGAGCACCAGCCGGCCTTCGAGGAGACGCTGCCCCCGGCGGTGGCGTACCTGGCCACCTCGCTCATGCGCAGCGTGGTGGAGGAGGGCACGGCGCGGGCGGTGCGCGAGCTGAACCGGCCGGCCGCAGGCAAGACGGGCACCACCAACGAATCCAAGGACACGTGGTTCTCCGGCTACACGATGGACTGGGTGGCCAGCGCGTGGGTGGGCTTCGATGACAACTCGCCCCTGGGCAGCAGCGAGACGGGTGGCCGGGCCGCGCTGCCCATCTGGCTCAGCTTCATGCGCGTGGCGGAGGAGGGCCTGCCCGCGCGCGACTTCGAGGTGCCGCCGGGCGTCACGCAGGTGCGCATCGACCCGGCCACGGGGCTGCTCGCCGGAAGCGCCGTCCCGGGCCGGCTGGAGCCCTTCCTGGAGGGCACCCAGCCCACCGCCGAGGCGCCGCCGCCCGGACAGGTGACGCCGGACAACTTCTTCATCGAGGAAGGTGGCAAGAAGGGCCTGTGAGTCGCTCGCTCCTGCCCCTGTTCCTGACGCTCGCCTTCGCCCTGCCCTCCGGGGCCGTCGCGGCGGAGGGCGCGTCCCCCGCCACGACCCGGCTGGCCCAGGCCGTGGCGGAGGCGATCCGCGCCGCGCACGCGGAGGCGCCCGTCGCGGTGTCGCTGTCCGGAAGCTCCGCCGAGCTGCGCCGCGCCTTCGGGACGCTGCTGGCCTCGCGGCTCGCGGCCTGGCAGCTGGGGCCCGTGGTGCTGGAGGTCCCGCCCGAGCGCGCCGAGACCACCGCCCGCGAACAGGGGGCCCGCTCGCTGGCGCGGCTCACGCTGGACGTGGAGGGCGGAGAGCTGGTGGCGCGAGGGGACGTGCTGGGCACCTGGGTGAACTTCTGGTCCGGCCGCACGCCCACCCGTCCACCCAGGCCCGCCGCCGCCGTGGCCGAGGGCGTGGAGGCGGATGCCGCCGTGCTGGCCCTGGCCGCGATGGGGACACCCTCTTCCGGGACACCCGGACCCCAGCCCCGGCGTCCGCCGCGGCTGCTGGGCGCGGTGTTCGCGCGGGTGGAGACGCCGCTGGCCGCGCTGGCGGCTGGCGACCTGGACGGGGATGGTCGCGACGAGGTGGCCGCGCTCACCGCGCGAGAGGTGTTCGTGTTCGCGGCGGATGGACGGCTGCTGGCGCGCAGGGAGCTGGAGGGCGCGCCCGCGACGGCGACGACGCGTGAGCCCTTCGGGGCGCTGGCGGTGCTCGCGGGGCCCCCACGACTGGCCGCGTGGAGCACCCGGTACGCGCGGGGTGAGCTGCTCGTGCTGGACAAGGCGAAGGGGACGCTGCGCGCGGCGGGGACGCTGGAGGCCGCGCCGCTGGGGACGTCGGAGCGAGGAGCGTTCGTGCCCGGCCAGACGGTGTTCGCCCCGGAGGTCCGGCTGGCGGATGGGCGGTCGCTCACCGTGCCCGCGCCGTTCGGGGCCGCGAGCTTCGCCTCCCCGCGCATGCTGTTCGTCCACGCGGATGGCACGGCGTCGCTCTATGCGAGGCCCGCGTCCGCGCCCTCGCGGCTGTCGGGGCTGGGGGCGGGCAGCGCGCTCGCGGACCTCGACGGCGACGGGGCACCGGAGCTGCTCACCACGTCGCCGCAGCTCCAGCCGTCACCGGACACGCTGCGCGTGCTGTCGCTGGCGCCCGAGGCGCCCATGGCCCATGAGCCGCTGTGGCAGGGGGCCCTGCCCGCGGGCCGCGCGCTGTTCGTGGTGACGGCGGACCTGGATGGCGACAAGCGCCGGGAAGTCATCGTGGGTTCGTGGAAGCCGGATGGCACGAGCGAGCTGTTCCTCCTGCGCCAGGGTGCACCGTGATGATCCGTCCTGTTGTCGCGGGCCTCGTCCTCCTCGCGTCCGCCCCGACGCTCGCGGCCAGCCGTCCCCGTTATGGCGGCGAGCTGCGCGTGGCCCACGCCGGTCCGCCCGAGATTGGTGAACCCTCCCTCGCCGACACGCCGATGGAGGCCGCGCTCCTGGGGCTGCTGACGCGGCCCGTGTGCCGCGTGGATGCGGATGGACGCGTCCACCCGACGCTGGCGCGAGAGCTGTCGCGCCCGGTGCCGCAGGCCCTCCGCATCGCGCTGCCCTCCTCCGCCAGCGCCACCGCCGTGGCCCGGGCCTGGACGCGCCTGTCCTCGGCCGACGCTTCGTCGCCGTACCGGGCGCTGCTGTACCCGCTGAGGGGCGAGGGCCGGCAGGTGACGTCCACCGGCGCCGGGCTGGAGCTGGCGCTGGCCTTCCCCTGGCCCGACCTGGAGCGAGCGCTCTGCCATCCGGCGCTCGCGCCGCCGCCGTCCCCTGCGTCGGGTCCCTTCAGCGCCGCGGGCAGGGGCGTGCTGGAGGCGCAGCCCGCGTGGCCGGAGGGCCGGCCGTACCTGGACCGCCTGGCGCTCACCGCCACGGATGAACGCGGCCTGACGCGGCTGTGGTCCGCGCGGCAGGTGCAGGTGGAGCTGGGCACGCCCCCGGACAACGACACCCTCCCGGGCCCGGCGCTGTATGCGACGTACCTGGCGTATTCGCCCCGGAAGGTGCCCACCGACTTCCGCCAGGCCGTCGAGAGCGCCATCGACCGCGAGGACCTCACGCGGCTGTTCGTGAAGGGCCCCGCCGTGCCCATGGCGAACCTGCTGCCTCCCGCGCTCCTGCCCCAGGGTCCCAGGGCCCGGCCCGCGGCGCCGCCCACGGGGACGGCGCGCAAGGTGACGCTCGCGTACGACGCGGCGCTGACGGATCAACGAGCGGTGGCCGAGCGCATCCAGGTGAAGCTGCACGAGCTGGGCTACACCGTCGCGCTGGAGCCGCAGTCGCGCGCGGCCCTGCGCGCCCGTCAGGCGAAGGGCGACTTCGAGTTGATGCTGAGCGCCTTGCTGCTGCCGCCCATCCCTGGCCCCGCGCTGGCCGTGGTGTTGGAGGCGGGCGGACGCCGCGACCTGCTCGGGGTGGAGCTGCCGCCCATCGGCGCGCTGGCGGAGGCCGGAGCCCGGGATGCGCGCAGCCGGGAGCGGGCCCTGGCGCTGGCTGCCTCCGTGCCGCTCATCCCGCTGTACGCGCAAGGGCTGGGACTGCGCGCGGCCCCGGAGGTGTCGGGGCTCGCGCTGGATGCGCAGGGCCTGCCCGTGCTGGAGGGCGCGTGGCTGTCGCCTGTCGAAGCATCGGGTGGTGGGGGCCGACCGTGAGCCGCGCTGAAACGAAGGAAGACGCCGCATGCGCCTGAGGACCCGGCTCGCGCTCGCCTTCGCCCTGCTCGCGCTGGTGCCGTTGGCGGTGGTGGTTCCCCTGACGCTGACGCGCCTGCGCGACACACTGTCGCGTGAGCTGGACGCGCGCATGACGGCCGCCACCGCCTCCGCGCAGGAGTCCCTGGAGCGCTCCGCCTCCAATGCGCGCCGCGCCGTGGAGGAGCTGGTGGAGAGCCCCGCCATGGAGGACCTGGTGCGCGAGGCGCGCGACCGCCCCCTGCGCGCCATCCAGGCCGGCACCGCCGAAGGGCTGATGAAGAGCCGCGGCCTCACGGTGCTCACCCTGTTTGATCGCAACGGCACGGTGCTCTCCTCCGGCCACCTGCCCGCCCGGCGCGGCGACCCGGACGCCGTGCTGTTCGCCGTGACGAAGGAGAAGTCCCCCAAACCCGTGCCGGTGCGTGTGGACGTGCGAGGCAACGCGGGCCTCAGGCAGGTGCCCGCGCTCGTCACCGCGCGGCCCGTGGACTACGGCGACGTGCGCCTCTGGGCCGTGGGCGGCGTGGTGCTGGATGACGGCCTCGCGCAGCACCTGGCGCGGCTCACCCAGGCGGACGTGACGCTGCTGTCCGGCGCGGTGACGGTGGCGCACGCGGGCAGCGCGGCCCCGCCCACGGTGGAGCGCGTGCTGCTCCTGGGCGACACGGCCTCCGTGCGGTTGACCTTCAGCCGCGCCGCCGCCCGGGAGGCGGAAGAAGGCGTCATGCGCGCGTTCCTCCTGCTGGCGGGGCTGGGCCTCGCCTTCGCGGCGCTGCTGGGCCTGCTGGTCTCCCGGTGGATGACGCGGCCGGTGGAGGCCCTCACCTCCGGCGCCCGCCGCGTGGCGGAGGGCGCGCTGGACGTCCAGGTGGCCGCGCGGGCCTCGGGCGAGGTGGGCGAGCTGGTCCGGACGTTCAACCACATGACGTCCGAGCTGAAGGCCACCACCGAGCGGCTGATGGCCACCGAGCGCATCGCCGCATGGCAGGAGGTCGCGCGGCGGCTGGCGCACGAAATCAAGAACCCCCTCACCCCCATCCGCATGTCGCTGGAGACGCTGCTGGCCGCGCACGAGGCCCGCCACCCCAGCTTCCCCGCCCTCTTCAAGGAGAGCGCGGGCGTCATCCTGGAGGAGGTGGAGCGGCTGCGGCGCATCGTGGACGAGTTCAGCCGCTTCGCGCGCCTGCCCAAGCCCCAGCTCGCCCCGGTGGACCTGGGAGAGCTGGCCCAGGGCGTGCTGTCGCTCTACGCCGCGCCGCCCGAGGGCATCCACCTGCTGCCCGCGCTCCAGACGGGCGTGGTGGCCCGGGCGGACCGCGACCAGCTCACCCAGGTGCTCGTGAACCTGGTGAAGAACGCCGAGGAGGCGATGACGGGCAAGGGAGGCTCGCTGCGCGTGCGCGTGAAGGGCACGGACGCGGACGCCGTCATCGAGGTGGAGGACGACGGGCCCGGCATCCCCGCCGAACACCGCGCCCGCATCTTCGAGCCCTACTTCACGACCAAGGACGGCGGCACCGGCCTGGGGCTCGCCATCGCCGCGCGCATCCTCCAGGAGCACGGCGGCCGGCTGGAGGTGGGCGGAGAGCCGGGCCAGGGCGCCCGCTTCAGCGTCGTGCTTCCCCGCGCGAGCTGAAACCGGACGCGCCCCCGCCACCCACCGCCACCGCCCCCACGCGACGAAGCCCGGCCTCCGGGCGGCTCGGGGGTGCGGCATCCCGACAGGCCCTGGAGCCCCGCAGTGAGAAGGCCCGGCACCTCGCGAAGAGGTCCCGGGCCTTCGGGCACGACGCGGTGTCCGCCGGACGTCAGTCCTTGACGGGCGTTGCCTTGAGGGCGGCCTTGCCCTCCTTCACGTAGACCTGGAAGCGCACCGTCTTGCACGCGTACTTCGTGACGAGCTGCTCCTTGTTCTTGCGCAGCTTCTGCACGAACTTGTCGTACGTCAGGCCGTCCGCCAGCTCACCGCAGCGCTCGCGCGTGGTGACGAACTCGCGGAAGACGTCCTGGAAGTGCTGCTCCTCCTGCAACGCCGCCGCGGCCGCCGTGTTGCCCGCGCCCGGCAGCGGAATCGCCTGAAGCCCGCTGTTGCGCGGGGGCGGCATCGGGATGGCTTCGGACGTGGGCCGGGTGCTCGCCTGGAGCAGCTCCCGGGGGATGGCCGCCACGCGCGTCGTCTCCGGATTGGAGTCCGGATCCGGCGACTGCGCCGCCGCCAGCGCGAACGGGTTGGCCGCCTGCTGGAGCGAGTACGCCGCCGTGGGCTGGTCCTCGAAGGCGAACGCGCCGCCGTGACGCGGGGCCGCCTGCGCGATGGGCTCGTTCGGCGCGGCCGAGTTTTCGAAGGGCATCGGCGCCCCGTGCGCATACGCCGGGGGCGGCGTGAACGGCTCCGCGGCGGGCGGGGGGTAGGCCGCGGGCGGCGACGGGAACGGGAACGACTCCACCCCCGCGAACGGATCCGCCAGCGGCGCGGCCGCCACCGGAGGCGGAGCGCTGTACGGGCTCGGCATCGGCGCGGCGGACGGAGGCGGCATGGAGAACGGATCCGCCTGCGAGCCGGAGGCCTGGGCCGGCGGCATGGAGAACGGATCCGCGGGCGCCGACGGGAACGGGAACGCGTCCGCGCTGCCGAACGGATCCGCGGCCGGGCCCGTGGACTGCGCGCCCGCCGCCGAAGCAAACGGATTCGACACCGGCTCGGACGGCATGGCCGCGCCGAACGGGTTCGACACCGGCTCCGCGGACATCGGAGCACCGAAGGGATCCGCCTGCGGCGCGGACACGGCCGACACCGGAGGCGCCACGGCGACCGGCGCCGCGGCGGGCGCGGTCTGCGCGGCCATCGCCGCGGACCACCCCAGCGTGTCCCCATTGCCCGTCGCGACGGCCTCGTCGGAGGACGCGCGGCGTCCCCCGCCCATCAGCGCCATCCACACCAGGCTCAGCAGCAGCAGCCCCGCGAGGGCCAGCAGCGCGGTGTGCTGGTACGCGGCCAGCGGGGCCAGCGTCGCCGCCGTGCCCGCGATGGCCACCACCTCGTACGGCGTGCCGTCCAGCGCCCGGCGGGCCCCCACGAACAACGGGGCCTGTCCGCCCATCGCGTCGCCCTGGGTGAACACGGGCAGTTGCACGGGGCCCAGCGCCTGGAGCGACCCGGTCTCCAGCACCGTGTCCTTCGCGCCCGCGCCCAGCTTGGGCAGCGAGCCCTCCAGCCGCGCCTTCTCCGCCCCCACACCGCCCACCACCTTGTCACCCTGCACGAGCCCCAGCGCGGCCACGCCCGACGCGTCCAGCGCGCCCTGCAGCGTGGTGTCCGCCACCAGCGGCGCGCCCACCACCAGCGTCAGCGCGGGCACCTGGGTCGCCTCACCGCTCCACAGCAGCGGCACGGCGGTGAAGACGTGCGGCGCCCCGAAGGCGTCCACCACGGACGTGCCCGCCCTGGCGAGCGCCGGGACGTCCAGGAGCGCGGCGTCGGAGGACGGCTCGGCCCCGGCGCGCGCATGGAAGCTCGCGTCACCGGACACCACCGCCACCACGGCGCCCTGCGCCTCCTTGGGCAGCACGCCCTCCGCGGCGGCGCGCAGGGTCGCGAAGCGCTCGACCGTCAGCGGCGGGAGCGCGCCGGAGTCCTCCGCGTCCCTCGCGGCGTTGCGATCGCGCGGGGAGCGGACCACGGGCGCCGGACGCAGGGCGTGCACGGCGGCGGCCACGTCGGCGCTGCCGGCCAGCTTCAGCGCCAGGGATTGGATTTCAGCACGGCGTGCATCCACGCGACGCGCCACTTCGCCCGCGCCCGATGCGGCCTGGAGCGCGGCGCCCTCCACCGCGCGTGCGCGTTGCGGCGCCGACAGCATCGGGAGGTGAGCCAGGCCCAGTCCGAAGACCAGGAGTGCGAACAGCAGGAACTTGAGGCGGACCATCGCCGTCCTTTAGCCCAAGGGTGAGGGGATCCGCTTATAGCGTCCACCTTCCGACCCCAGCAAGGAACTGGCCCGAAGGAACCCGGGGGCCGGATGCCTGGCTGGCATCCGGAATTCCCGGGCCCTTCCTCCACCGTGACCGCCGCCGCACTGGCGGGACGCGCCTAGTAGTTGTTCGACGCGTCCGCGTTGAGGTCGTACGGCAAGCCGTTCGTCGCGACGCTGCGACGGCGCTCCAAGGCACGCTTGAGGGTCTTCTCCAACCGGTCACGCGTTGCGTCGATGGCCTGGAACAGCGTCTCCGCGGTGACCGTCACGTGCACCGACTCCATCCCGGGCATGCGCACCGTCACCCGGCACTCCTTGTCCACGCCTCCCTTGGGCCCGTTGATGTCCACGAGCGAGATGTCGATCTCCGACGCTTCGTCCTCGGCGAACCGCTCGATGTGGGCGACCAGGTGCTCATCCACATACGCCTTGAGGTTGTCCGTCAGCCCCAGATGCACTCCACGCAACAACACCTTCATGGATTCACCTCCGGGAACAAACATGGGCAGTCCCAGGCCCTTCCGTGAGGGGCTTTCGCAAGCCCTCCCGCCTGCCCTCCCCCGAAGCAGCCGGCCGACCGTCGCCGCGTCCGGGACGGGCGGATCGAATGAATACGCCGGTCCACCGGGTTGCTGTAGTCGCATGGATGGCGAGCGAATCAAGGTCTTGCTGGTCGAGGACGACGGCGACAGCCGGGAGCTGCTGGCGGAGCTCCTGGAGGACGACTTCGACGTCACCACCGCCGCGGACGGCGTGGCGGGCCTCAAGGCATTCGAGGACACGCACCCCGACGTCGTGGTGACGGATGAGTCCCTGCCGGGCATGAACGGCACGGAGCTGGCGCAGCAGGTGAAGGAGCGCGAGCCCAACGCCCGGGTCGTCCTCGTGTCCGGCTATGCGCAGGTGGACGGCGCCGAGCACTGCGACGTCGTCATGCGCAAGCCCATCGACGTGGAGCGCCTGAGCAAGATGGTGGGCGAGCTGGGGGACGCCGCGCGGCACTGAAGGACGGAATTCGCACGGGGTGCCGCCTGCCATCCGCGCGAAGCGTTCCTAACATTCCAGCCATGCCCAGGAGGGCCTCATGAGGTACTGCTCACGGTGTGGCTCGGAGTATCAGGACAGTGTCGCAAACTGCACGGATTGCCCCACCCACCCGCCGCTCGTCTCGTCGGACGAGATGCATGACCGCGGGCTGCCGCTCCCCCACGAGCTGGATCAGCACCGGTTCGTGAAGGCGGGCATCGCGGAGGACCCCGTGACGGCGCAGGTCTTCGCGGACGTGCTGGAGGAGCAGGGCATCCCGCTCATCGTCCGCCCCGGCCGCTCTGGCATCGTGGACGAGCTGACCACCGGCAACCTGCTACCCTGGTGGGAGATCCTCGTCCCGGACACCTCCCAGGTGCGCGCCGCGTCCCTGCTGGAGCAGGTGAAGCTCCAGTCGCAGGCCACGGCGGAGGAGGCCGGTCGCGCCGCGGAGGAGGAGGAGCGCGAGGGAGAGCTGGCGCGCGGCGCACCGCTGGACAGCGCGCCCCCCGCCCTCTAGGTGCCCGTCAGGGCGTACCGACGTCCGCGCTGCCCGAAGCGGGCTCGGGCTTCACGACGAGCGTGGGGGGCGGGCGCCGGGCCTCGAAGAGGCTCACGCCCGTCACCTTCCACTTGTCGTAGCGCGCGTTGCGGGCGAGGAACGTCTCCAGGTCCTCGTCCACCACGCGGTTGTAGCCGCCCCGGGACGCGTGGCGCAGGTACGTGCGCTTCTTCTTCTGCACCACGAAGCCCAGGTGGGTGATGCGCGTGGCCTTCAGGGGCAGGTCCTCGCGCAGCACCACGAGGATGGTGCCGGACGCCACGTTGCGCGCGTGCGCGAGCACCTTGTCCAACGGAATCATCTCAAGGCCGAAGGTGCCCACGGGCTGGCGCTCGCGCGGCAGCTGCAGCGCCTGGGACGACTTCGACTGCCAGGTGAGCGCGGTGAGCGTCTTGGTGACGGCGACGGCGTCGTCCTTCGCGTAGCGCCGCGTCACGTCCACCAGCAGGCCCTTCTTGATGTTGTTGGGCAGCCACTGCGCTTCCATCAGGTGGTTGCGGTCCTCGTAGGCCGGCGTGCTCGCGTAGCGGATGCGCTCCAGCAGCGCCGGCACCTCCGGCTCGCCGTGGGCCATGCCCAGCGCCAGCGTCTCCTCCACGAAGGTGAGGCAGTCCACCGCGTCCAGGCGGAAGGTGGGGTCCGGATCCACGCCCTGCCCCTCGCCCAGGGGCGACAGGACATAGGGGGTGTTGAGGAAGCGCTCGCTCATGCCCAGGAGCCGCACGGAGAGCGGCGCCTCCGCCTGATCCGCGATGAGGGCCGCGCGCTGCTCGGGCGTCAGCGGCGTCCAGCCATTCTCACGCACGGGCGCGGGCGCTGGCGCCGTCCCCGGCTGCGAGGGCGCGGTGAGTGACGCGGGCACCGCGCGCGCCGCGGGCACCGGCGTCTCCGGGGCCTGGGACGGCGACGCGACCGGCGCCTGGGACAGGAGCGCGAGGGCGCACACGCCCGCGAGGCTCACGGCGCCACCCCGGCCTTGCGCAGGATGGCCTTGCGCTTGTCGTCCGCGAGCTGGAGCGTCTCCAGCTCCTTCTCGTAGGTGAGCTTCTCCTCGCCCTTCGCGTTCCAGGAGGCCAGCACCAGCCAGTCCAGCGCGCCCGCGTCCCCGCCCTGGTGCAGCATCCGCGCGGAGGCGGCGGCGATGGCGCGGTCAGCGTCCTTCAGCAGCGGCGACAGCACGGGGCTGGCCTTCTTCGCCGGCACGCCCTCGAAGAGCGCCAGGCCCTGGCGGCGCACGTACCGGTCGGGGCTGCCCAGGAGCTTCTGCGCGAAGGCGAAGCCCTCTGGGGCCCCCAGCCGGCACAGCCCCCGGGCCGCGGCGAAGCGCGTGCTCTCCGAATCACTGTCCAGGTAGGCCTTGAGCCCCGCCTTCTGCTTCGCGTCCCCGCACGCCCCCGCGGCCTCCAGCAGCGCCGCGCGCACCTCCAGGTCCCCCTCGCCCTTGGCGGCCGCCATCAGCGCCCGGCCCACCTTGGGGTTGCGCGACGCGCCCAGGGCCCGCGCGGCCTCGCGGCGCACGCCGCTGCTCTTGTCGTTCAGGAGCGGCAGCACTGCGTTCGTGTTGCGGCTGCCCAGCTTCGCCAGGCCCTGCGCCGCGTACATGCGCACGGTGCTGTCGCCATCCGCCGTGAGCTTCACGAGCGTGGCCTCCCCCGCGCGGGCCCCCAGCGACGCCAGGAGCGAGGCCAGGTTGCGGCGGGTGCGCTCCTCGAAGGTGGTGCGCAGCAGCGGGCCAATCTGCTCGGCCGCGTAGGACTCCTCGCGCAGGTAGCGCAGGCGCGCCGACGCGGACGGCACGGGCCCGCCCCGGGACACCTGGGTGAGCACGGCGTCCGCCTCCGCGCGGCTCTGGGCCCGCTTGGACGCGGACGCGGAGCCGGCGGCGAGGCCGGTCAGGGGCAACAGGACCACGAGGAGCAACAGGCGCGGGAACGGGGAAGGCACAGGGGGCAGAACGATGGCAAGCGCGGCGTCCGCCGTCAAAGTCCCCCCTTCCGCCCGGCTCCCTGCTTCACGCCAACCGCCCGATTCTTGACCCCCCCGAGGGCGATTGATACGACCGACCCCAGTCCCTTCGCTCTGGAAGACCGAGGCCCACGTGATGACGAAGCAGTCGCTCCTGATGGCGGTTGCGGGCGTGCTGACCGCATGTGGCCCCGCGAAATCGACCTCCAACATCCTCGACGCGGAGGTGCAGATCCAGGCCGCGCGTACGGCCGGCGCGGAGAAGGAAGCCCCGTACGAGTGGACGGCCGCGAACCTCTACCTCCAGAAGGCCCGCGAGGAGGTCGGCTATTCGGACTACCAGGCCGGCGTGGACTTCGCGGTGAAGGCGTCCCGCTTCGCCAACGAGGCGCGTGAGAAGTCCATGTCCGCCGCCAACGCCGACTCCCAGGGTCGCCCCCAGAACCCGTGACGCCCGAGCGCTCCCCGATGAAGCGTCTGTCCCAGTCCGCGCTGCTCACCCTGTTGTTGGCCACCACCGCCTGCGTCAGCGGCAACAAGATCCGCGCTGACACCGAGGTCCTCACCGCCGACGTGGAGCGCGCCCGCCGGGGCGGCGCCCTGCGTTGCGCCCCCGCCGAGCTGGCCGCCGCGGAGGCCAACCTGGACTTCGCCCGGGGAGAGCTGAGCCAGGGCAACAGCACCCGCGCCGCCCAGCACGTGCGCAGCGCCGACAGCGCCGTGAAGCGCGCCCTGGAGCTGTCCAAGAACTGCGCCCCCCGCCAGGTGCTGGTGCGCGACCGTCCGGAGGCGCCGCAGACGCCGGACCAGCCCCAGCAGCCGCAGCAGCCCCAGCAGCAGGTGGTGGTGAGCATCGAGGAGACGGACGGCGACGGCGACGGCGTCCTGGACAAGGACGACCCCTGCCCCGACCAGGCCGAGGACGTGGACGGCTTCCAGGACCAGGACGGCTGCCCGGACACGGACAACGACGGCGACGGCGTGCTGGACGTCCAGGACAAGTGCCCGCTCATCCCCGGCGTGGCGGAGAACAACGGCTGCCCGGCGGAGGCGCCCAAGGACAAGGACGGCGACGGCGTCCTGGACAACGTGGACAAGTGCCCGGAGCAGCCGGAGGACAAGGACGGCTTCGAGGATGAGGACGGCTGCCCGGAGCTGGACAACGACCTGGACGGCATCGTGGATGGCACGGACAAGTGCCCCAACGAGGCGGGCCCGCTGCAGAACCTGGGCTGCCCCATCGTCGACAAGGACGGGGACGGCATCAACGACGACAAGGACAAGTGCCCGGACGAGCCGGAGGACAAGGACGGCTTCCAGGACGAGGACGGCTGCCCGGACCTGGACAACGACAGCGACGGCGTGCCGGACGCGCAGGACCGGTGCCCGCTGGAATCCGGTGCCGTGGAGAACGGTGGCTGCCCGGATCCGGACAAGGACGGCGACGGCATCGTGGACCGGCTGGACGCGTGCCCCGACGACCCGGGCGTGAAGGAGGAGCGCGGCTGCGCCAAGCAGTACAAGATGGTCATCGTCAAGAAGGACCGGATCGAGATCAAGAAGCAGATCCTCTTCGGGTCCGGCTCGGCGAAGATCATCGGCAAGCAGAGCACGACCGTCCTGGACGACGTGGCCCAGGCCCTGAAGGACGCGGCGTGGATCCGCAAGGTGCGCATCGAGGGTCACACCGACTCGCTGGGCAACGACACCTCCAACCTGAAGCTGTCGCAGAAGCGCGCCGACGCGGTGCTGGCGCAGCTGCTGAAGCGGGGCATCGACCCGGGTCGGCTGGAGGCCGTGGGCTTCGGTGAGGCGCAGCCGGTGGCGCCCAACACCACCAAGGCCGGCCGCGCGCTCAACCGCCGCACGGAGTTCAACGTCGTCCGGCAGTAGTGCCCGCCCCACGCCGCTCCGCCTCGACGGAGCGGCGCTGAAGCACCCCGCGCCTCCCCGGGCCTCACGCCCTGGGAGGCGTGGTCGTTTCAGGCATTCGTGTGACAGGGCCCGGCGAGGAGCGGCGCGGAGGCCGGGACGTCAGCCGTCCTTCAGCAGCTCGTGCAGCACTTCGGTGGCGTAGGCGCCGCGAGGCAGCTCGAACGTGAGCATCGCGTCCTCCCCTTCCACGGTGAGGTCCGGCGCGCCCAGCCGCACGCGGTAGGGGCGGCGCGTGCCTTCCGTCTCGTCCCCTCCCCGCACGAAGTCGCTCGCCGTGACGCCCGCGTCCACGAGCAGCTTCGCCTCGGCCTCCGCCACCTCGCCCCGCGAGGCGGTCATCTTCGGGCCGAACATCGGACCCGCCGGGCTCACCTCGAACGCGGCGACGCGGGGGTTGTCCACCTCCGGCGCCTCGCACACGAAGAGGCCGCCCGTCTCCTCCTTGCGCAGCACGTCGCCCAGGAGCGCCGTGGCGAACGTCCCCGCCTCCAGCCGCTGCACCAGCGCCTGGTTGAAGAGCCGGGACTGGAAGGCGGACAGGTACAGCTTGCGCTGGAAGCGATCCGGCCGCTTCGGCAGGCGCTGCCCCAGGAGCAGCAGCCGGCCCAGGTCCGCGTTGTCCCCGGCCCGACCGAAGCGCTGCTCCCCGAAGTAGTTGGGCACGCCCTGCGCGGACAGCCGGGCGAAGGACTCGCGCGCCGCGCCCACGTCCTGGATGCCGCGCAGCCGCAGCCGGAAGCGGTTTCCCTTCAGGTGCCCGGTGCGCAGCTTGTTGCCGTGCCGCTTCGACTCCAGCACGCGCACCCCGTCGAGCGCGAACTCGGGCAGGCGCGGCTCGGCGATCGCGGGCACGGACAGCCACTGCCGCGTCACCGCCTGCCGGTCCTTCATCCCCGCCACGCCGATGTCGTCCTCGCGCACGCCCATGGCGGCGGCCAGCGCGCGCACCACCTCGCGCGTGTCCCGGCCGCGCTTCTCCACCCAGAGGTACAGGTGCGTGCCCTCGCCGGACGGCAGGTACGCGGGCAGCTCCTCCACCTCGAAGTCGTCGGGCGTGAGCTTGAAGGCGCCCCCGCACCCGGGGACGTCCGCCGTCAGCCGGGGAAATCCAAAGCCAGCGTCCGTCACGGCGCCTCGAGCGTGGCCAGGAGTTCTTTCACGCGCCGGGCCAGGTCCTCGTCCGCGCGCGACTCCAGCAGCTCTCCCGCCTGGAACAGCAGGAAGAACATCACGTCGCTCAGCGCCTGCCGGAAGGAAGCCAGGGGCTCGCTGCCCAGTTGGGCGCGGTGCTTGTCGAAGGCATCCATCAGCCGGCCCTCGGGGAGGCTGCCGTCCGCCGCGAACGCGAGCCCCTCCAGCACCGGCGACGACGACAGCGCCTGCCCGGACAGCGCCGCGTTCGCCGCGGCGATGAACTCGTGGTCCATGCCCTGGCGCGACACCTCGTCGCGGATCTCCCGGAAGATGAAGTTGAAGACGCGCGCCACCGGACGGGCATCCACCGGCGGCACGGTGCGCACCGCGGGGCGCGCCCGCTGCGTGGCCGCCTTCTCCGGCGCCGCGACGGCCGGCGCGCCCACGGGCTTGTCCGTCAGCCCGGCGAAGCCCCCTTCGAGCAGCCGGAAGACGACCTTGGTGATGTCGAACTCGGACAGCCGCGCCGCGTGCCCCAGCTCCAGCACCGTGCGCCGCCCGTCCAGCATCGCCAGCACGCGGTCCTCGTCCTCCTCCAGCTTGCCGTCGGACGGACGCTTGCGCGCCACGTACATGCGGCCGTGGGGGATGCGCTTGCGGAAGTGCGCCAGCTCGTCGATCTTCCGAATGCTGTCCATCAGCAGGCTCTGCGTGGACAGCTGGATGGAGTGCCCCGTCTTCTCGTCCAGGGGCTGGTCGATGAGGAAGAAGGCCCCCTCGCGGCACAGCACGATGGCGTGGAAGATCTCGCTCACCTGGTGGGTGACGCACTTGAACAAGTCATGCGCCTGCAGCAGGCCCTTCTCCACCAGGGCCCGGCCCACCTTCGAAGCGGACTGCTCGCGCAGCACGGCCTCCACCTGGGCCCGGTCCACGTAGCCCAGCCGCACCAGCACCTCGCCCAGCCGGTCCGCGGGCTCCTCGGACGTGGCGCCGCGCACCTCGCCTTCGCGGATCATCAGCGAGCGCTCGCCGCCCGGCGTGTGCACCCGCACGACGCCGCTCCAGCGCGACTGGCTCAGGAACGCGATGAGGTCCGACAGCGGGAAGCCCCCCGCGTCACCGGCCAGCACCACGCGGGGCGTGGGGATGGAGCCCCCTTCCGGCGGCTGGCGGGAGAAGACGAGCAGGTCGGGCGCCGTGGGCATCAGCGCGTACGTGCCCGAGCGTCCCGCGAGCGCGGGGATGCCGGTGCGGTCCTCGGGGACCAGCTGCGCGGCGCCATCGATGCGGAAGCGTTGGCTCATCCCGGTGTCAGTCGGCGGCCCACGCGTTGTTGTTCGCGCGCCACTCCACTTCGTCCTCCATGCTGTGCTCGAGCAGCCCTTCCTGGTAGCCCAGGTCGTACGCCCGCCCGTTGAAGAACACCGCCGGGGTGCCAGTGATGGCCGCCATGCGCCCCTGGGAGCGGAAGCCTTCGATCTCGTCCTTGTACTTCTCCGTCTTCAGCACCGCCGCCAGCTTGTCCCCGTCCAGACCCACCGACTTCGCCAGCGCGGGCAGCGCCTCCGGCTTGAGGTTCTCCTGCTGGCCGAAGAGCGCGTCGTGCATCTGCCAGAACTTCCCCTGGTCGCGCGCCCACAGCACCGCCTGCGCGGCGGGGACGGCGTTGGGGTGGATGGAGAGCGGGAACGGCAGGAAGCAGAAGCGCACCTGGGTGGGGTGCTTCCTGGCGAAGCCCTCCAGGATGGGGCGGGCCTTGCCGCAGAAGGGGCACTCGAAGTCGGAGAACTCCGTCACCGTCACGGGGGCGTTCGCGTCGCCCTGGCACATGCGCGGGTCCACCTTGAGCGCCGTGCGGGGCTCACGGAAGGACGTGTAGTACTTGGAGAGCGTGACGATGACCTCGCTCGCGGGGCCGCCCTCGGACACCAGGCGCGCGGACAGCCGGGCCATGCGCTTGGCGTGCTTGCAGCCCGTGTGCTGCTTGAGGCACGCGCCCAGCGCATGGGGGCAGCCGCAGTAGCAGAACTCGTCGGTGAACACCGTGGCCAGCTCGCGCCTGGCGGCCGGCGGCAGCGCGGAGAAGTCCATGCCGGGGATGCCGGTGAGCACCTGGGACGGATCCGCGGAGGGCGCCGCCGCGACGGGGCTCGCGGCCGGAGTGGGCGCCGGGGTTGGGGCCGGGGCCGCCTTGGGGGCGGGGGCGGCCGGAATCTCAGCGCTCTTGGTACAGCCGGAGCCCAGCAGGGTCACCGCGGCCAGCACGGGAGCGACACGCTTCCAACAAGGGAGGAGCACGGCCGCGGGTCTTAGCCACGCGCGCCGGGCTTGTAAAGCAAGGCGGCCTTTGGCAGGGAGGCCCTTCGACCATGCCCAGAGTCCTGCTGCTGCACACCGGAGGCACGCTCGGAATGGCCGGCGGCCGCCCCTCCGCCCTCCGTCCGGCGGCCTTCTTCCAGACCCTCCGCAAGCGCGCCCCGGAGCTGTTCCAGCTCGCGGACATCGAGCTGGAGCTGTTCTGCAACCTCGACAGCTCCGAGATGCAGCCCGAGCTCTGGAGCCGGATGGCCACCCACCTCCACCGTCGCCTTCCCGACTTCGACGGGGCGGTCGTGACCCATGGCACGGACACGCTCGCCTACACGGCGAGTGCGCTGTCCTTCATGTTGCGCAACCCGCCCTGCCCCGTGGTGCTGACCGGTTCGCAGCGGCCGCTGGGGGAGATCCGCTCGGACGCCCGGCTCAACCTCATCGACGCGGTGCTCTCCGCGCTCCAGGGGCCGCGCGAGGTCACCATCTGCTTCGATTCGCACCTGTACCGCGGCAACCGCACGCGCAAGGTGAAGGTGGCCGAATACGACGCCTTCGAGAGCCCCAACTTCCCCGTGCTGGGCACCCTGGGCGTGGACGCCACCTTCGAGGAGGGGCTGAAGGCCCGGGGCCCCTTCCGCCTCCACGCCGGCCTGGATCCGCGCGTCTTCCTCCTGAAGGTGTACCCGGGGCTGGATCCCACCCTGCCCCTGCAACTGCTCCCCCATGTGAAGGGGCTGGTGCTGGAGGCGTACGGCGCGGGCAACGTGCCCATCGCGCCGGAGCTGGGCCGGTCGCTCCAGCCGCTCTTCGTGCAGGCCCGGGAGCGGGGCATCCCGGTGCTGGTGGTGAGCCAGTCGTCCCGCAATGGCGTGGACCTCACGCTCTATGAGTCCGGGGCCATGGCCCTGGAGCAGGGCGCGGTGGGCGGTGCGGACATGACCCCGTCGGCGGCGCTGGTGAAGCTGATGCAGGGGCTGTCCGAGCACCCCCGGGGGGGCGAGGCGCTGGCGCGCTTCCTCCGGACGCCGGTGGCCGGAGAGCTGTCCGTCGAGCGCCCGACAGTCCCCCGGCCCGTCAAGAAACGGCGCCGACCGGCCCGGGTGGGGCGGGTCGGCTGACACCGGGTGTGTGAAAGGCGCGTGGGTGTGCTTGCCGCCGTGAAAAGGCGGCCCGTAAGATGGGAGGCGCGATGTCCGAGGAGAAAACTTCCGTCCATTCCATTTCGGACCTGCTGGGCAGTGCCCAGCAGCAGAGCGCGTACCTGATCGTCATCAGCGCGAAGTCCGCCGCCGGCATCGGGCGGATGTTCAAGCTGGACCGCTCGGAGGTGGTGCTGGGCCGCAGCTCCGAGGCCCAGTTCCAGGTGGAGGACGACGGCATCTCCCGGAAGCACGCCAAGGTGGTGGCCATCGGTGACGGCCGCTTCCAGTTGGTGGACCTGGGCAGCACCAACGGCACGTACCTGAACGGCCTGAAGGTGAGCGCGGCGCCGCTGTACGACGGCGACAAGATTCAAATCGGCTCCAACACGGTGCTGAAGTTCAGCATCCAGGACGCGCTGGAGGAGCAGTACCAGCGCAGCATCTACGAGTCCGCCACGCGCGACGGCCTCACCCGCGTCTACAACAAGAAGTACTTCATGGAGACGGTGCGCAAGGAGTTCGCGTACTGCCTGCGCCACCGCGTGCCCCTGTCGCTGGTGCTCTTCGACGTGGACCACTTCAAGCGCATCAACGACGTGTACGGCCACCCGGCCGGAGACTTCGTGCTGACGCGCATCGCGCAGCGGGTGGCGGACACGGTGCGCACCGAGGACCTGCTCGCGCGCTACGGCGGCGAGGAGTTCGCGCTGATGCTGCGTGAGTCCGCCGAGGACGCGGCCCTGGCGTGCGCGGAGCGCTGCCGCGTGGCGGTGGACCGCGCCGACTTCATCTTCAGCGGCACGCCCATCAAGGTGACCATCAGCCTGGGCGTGGCGACGCTGCTGGACTCGGACTTCTCCCAGCCGGAGGACCTCATCTCCGCCGCGGACAAGTACCTGTACCGCGCCAAGCACGCGGGCCGGAACCGCGTGGACGCCAAGGCCGTCAGCGGTCCGTGAGCAGCTCCACGCCGGGGCCCGGAACAGCGGGCCTCACGGCGCCGGGGTTCGCGGCCGTGCGCGTCGCGCCGCGCCCCTGATTCCAGACACGCGGGCCTCGCCCTGGATGCGAGGCGCGAGGCGCGAGGCGCGAGGCGCGAGGCGCGAGGCGCGAGGCGCGAGGCCGGCGCTCGGGACATCGCGTCGGAGCCTTGCCCGGAGGCGTCAGCGGCCGAAGCCCAGCCGCCGAAGCCCTTCCCGCGACACGTGCTTCACGTGCGCGTCCGCGTCGCGGGCCACCGCTTCACTCAGCGCCGCCACCGCTTGCGGCCCTCCCAGCACCGTCAGCGTCCGCGCCGCGGCGACACGCACGTCCGCCACCGGATCCGTGAGCAGGCGCTCGGCCAGCACCCGCACGTGCGGAGCACGGCCCAGGAACTCCAGCGCCCGGGCCGCCGCTGCGCGCACCACCGGATGATCCGACCCCAGCAGCCCCGCGACGGCATCCCCGCGCGACGGCTGCCGGTAGGTGGCCAGCACGTCCAGCGCGGCGGCCACCACCTCCGGCTCCCCGTCCTCCAGCGCCTGCGCCGCCAGCTCCAGCGCCTCCGGGTTGCGGGGCAGCGACCCCAGCGCGCGAACCGCCCCCGCGCGCACCGCCGGCACCTTCGCGGACACATAGGGCGCGAGCCGGCGCATGGGACTTCCCCCTTCCGAGCAGTCCCCCATCACCGCCACCGCCTCGCCCTGGATCTCCGGAGTCCGCGCGTTGCGCCCGTCCGCCACGTCCCGGAGGAAGGCCGCGCACCCCTTCTCTCGGGCCATCGCCTCCAGCCACGGCCGGGCGGCCTCCACCGTCTCCGCCCCCTTCACCCCCTGGAGCGCGGCCTCGCGCAGGGGCCGTCCACCCGCTTCCGCCAGGCCCCGCGCGGCATGCTCGCGCACGCGGGCGTCCCCATCCCCCAGCGCCCCCTCCAGCTCGCGGCTCGCCAGCGGTCCGTAGCGGCGCAGGGCCGCCGCCACCGTGCGCCGGCGCTGCACGTCCCCCGACGCCAGCTCCGGCCGGAGCGCGTCGATCTCCCGCGAGTACACGGCGAAGAGGCGGTTGACGGCCGCCTCGTCCGCGGGCTTCGCCTCCGCGAGCAGCAGCCGCCCCGTGGAGGCACGCTGACGCTCGGCGACGGCGGCCAGCAGCGCCGCCATGACCTCATCCCCCGCGACGGGCCGCGACGCCACCGCGTCCAGCACCACCCGCGTCGCCGTCCGCCCCTGGAAGGTGGCCAGGTGCAGGAGCGCGGGCATCCGCACCAGGGGCTCCTGCGCGAACATCTCCAGGAAGAGCGACTGCCGGATGGCGTCCCGCCGTGCCCACACCCGCGCGGCGGCGGAGGGCCCCCGGGCCCCGGCGTCCCGCAGGAAGTCCGCCGTGGACTTCCCGGTGTCCGCCGCGGCGCGAACGGCGGTGAGGCACGCCCCCAGGTCCGCGTCCGGTGGCGTCTCCATGATCCAGTCCGCCAGGGCCCGCCGGTCCGTGAGCCCCCGGCTCCGGGCGCCCGCGCGCACCGCCGCCCAGCGCACCCGCCAGCTGGGGTCCTGGAGCGCGGACGCCAGCGCGACCTGGGCCTCCGCGCCCCCCGCCCCCAGGGCCGCCACCCAGCTGTCCACCCGGCCCCCCGTGACGCAGACGGGGCAGGTCCGGGCCCGCAGGGAGGGGTCGGTGACGTGACGGCGACAGGAGGACCAGCACTCGGAGGCCACCGTCCCGGCCCGGGAGGGACTGGCCGCCAGCAGGAGCACCAGGAGGAGGAGGCAACGCACGCGGAGGACATTGTAGCGCACCCACCCCCCATCCTTTCCGTACGGGTCTCCTTGCCTTTTGCGTCCTGCTGGGCCATACCCCCGGCCCTTTGAGACTTTTCAGATCGCAATCAGCTAGGCGGAAGGAGGTGACTGCATGCCCGGTATTCGAGTGAAGGAAGGTGAGTCCATCGAGAGCGCCCTCAAGCGCTTCAAGAAGGCCACCGAGAAGGCCGGAATCCTTTCCGAGATCCGCAAGCGCGAGCACTACGAGAAGCCTTCCGTGAAGCGGAAGAAGAAGGCCCTCGCCGCCAAGAAGCGCGCTGTGAAGAAGGCCCGCAAGTCGTACTAGCAGGCCCGCAGTGAGGAGCCGGGGCGCCCCTGAAAAGTCAGGTGCCCTGGCTCCCGCCGTCCCATCCCCTTGGCTTGGCGAACCCCTTCGCCGCCTGTGAGGAATCCCGACATGGCCACCCTGAAAGAGCGCATCGACGCGGACCTGAAGGACGCGATGCGGTCCAAGAACGAGCTGTCCCTGAGCGTGCTGCGGATGCTCAAGAGCGCCGTGAAGTACAAGGAAGTCGAGCCGGGCGCCTCCGCCCTGGACGACGAGGCCGTGCAGAAGGTCATCAACACGCTCATCAAGCAGCGCCGCGAATCCGTCGACCAGTTCAAGTCCGGAGGCCGCCCCGAGCTCGCGGAGAAGGAAGAGCAGGAGATCGCCGTCCTGCAGAAGTACCTGCCCCAGCAGCTCTCCGCCGAGGAGCTCTCCGCCCTCGTGACGGCCGCCATCTCCGAGTCCGGAGCCCAGGGCCCCAAGGACATGGGCGCGGTCATGAAGAACGTGAACCCCAAGATCCAGGGGCGCGCGGAAGGCCGGGCCGTCTCCGACGAAGTGAAGTCCCAGCTTTCCAAGATGTCCTGAAGCATGGTCGCACCCCGGGAGCGGGCGCCGGAGGATTTCCTCCAGGCGCCCTCCCAATCCACCGGGCTCTGGAGCGGATTTTTTGATCCCTCGCCCGCTCGCCGCTAACTGCTGATCCGTGAAGGTCGTCCGCTTCCGGTGCCGCTTCCCTGCCCCACGCCCTCTCCCCAGGAGGGCAACCCGGCAGGGAGGCCACCGGTCCGGACGTGTCAGGCCCTGCCGTCAGGATGGCAGGCGGATGGCCGCGCTCATGCGGATGCAGGGAGGGGCGTCGTGATTCCGGAACACAAGATCCAGGAGGTCCTCGACCGCGTGGACATCGTGACGCTGGTGTCCCGCCACGTGGAGCTGAAGAAGGCCGGCCGGGAGTTCAAGGGCCGCTGCCCCTTCCACCAGGAGAAGACCCCCTCGTTCTACGTGGTGCCGGAGAAGCGCTTCTATTTCTGCCACGGCTGCCGTGCGAGCGGCGACGCCGTGTCCTTCATCCAGCGCTACCTGGGCAAGACGTTCCAGGACGCGGTGCGGGACCTGGCGCAGGAGGTGGGCATCGACCTGGAGGCCGCGCAGGACCCGGGCCTCAAGGAGCGCCAGCAGGTCAAGGAGGCCACGGACTTCGCCGCCGAGCACTTCCGCTCCCTCCTCTGGGAGGACGGGGGCCGCGCCGCGCGCGCCTACCTCGCCACCCGCGGCGTCACCGACGAGGTGGCCCAGGGCTTCGGGCTGGGCTGGGCGCCCGCGGAGTGGAGCCTGCTCGCCGACCGCCTCCAGAAGAACGGGATGCTGGAGTGGGGCCTCAAGGCGGGCCTCGTCACGAAGCGGAACAGCGGCGACGGCTGCATCGACTTCTTCCGCAGCCGGCTGATGGTGCCCATCCGCGCGCCGGAGGGGCGGCCCATCGCCTTCGGCGGGCGGATGGTGGCGGCGGAGGACGGGCCCAAGTACCTCAACTCGCGCGAGTCCCGGCTCTACAACAAGAGCGAGACGCTCTTCGGCATGGACCAGGCGCGCGACGAAATCCACAAGCGCAAGACGGCGGTGCTCGTCGAGGGCTACTTCGACTGCATCGGCCTGCATCAGGTGGGCGTGCGCCACGCGGTGGCCCTGTGCTCCACCAACCTCACCGCCGGGCACCTCCAGGGCCTCAAGCGCGCGGAGGCCCGCGACCTGGTGCTGCTCCTGGACGGCGACTCCGCGGGGCTCGCCGCCGTGGAGCGACTGGCCGGCCCCCTGCTCGCCGCGGGCGCCCCCACCCGGGTGGCCCTCCTGCCCCAGGGTGACGACCCGGACGTCTTCGCCCGCCGGGAAGGCACCGACGGCGTGGAGCGCCTGCTGGAGGGGGCCCAGCCCCTCACCGCGTACCTCTTCGCCACCCTGCTGCCCACGGGCAAGCAGGCGAGCTTCGAGGAGAAGATGGCCGCCCTGGAGCGGCTCAAGCCCGTCACCGCCCAGGTGCCCCCGGGCCTGACGCGCTCCACCCTCATCAGCGCGCTGGCGGGGCACTTCGGCTGGATGCCGGCGCAGATTGAGACGTCGCTCCAGTACAAGGCGCCCCCCACGCCCAAGCCCGCGCCGGGGCCCGGGGGCTACGCCATGGCGTCCCAGGACGTCCCCCGCCCCGTCCCCAAGCCCCAGGCGGAGCGCCCCCCTCCAGAGTCCGAGTGCCTCTACGTGGCCGCCGTGCTCCGGGAGCCCCGGCTGCTCACCCGGGATGTGTTCCGTGTGTGTGATGAGTTGTCACACATGGGGCTGCGGATGGTGCTGGCGCAGACGACATCCGGGCAGGGGGTGGAGGAGGCGCTCTTCGAGGCGACGGAGGTCGTCAAGCGAGCGCTCCTGGAGGCTGGCCGCCGCCTCTCCGCTGGGGGTTCGGAGCTGGAGGGGGAGTTCGTCCAGGTGTGCCGGGACATCATGGTGCGGCGCATCGACGAGCGGCTCGTTTATATAAAGCGGGCGACGGAACAGACGCCGGGGGCTTTTGATTTGACAGAGGAGACGCGGCAGCTGCTGTCGGAGCGCAAGGAGCTGCTGGCGCTCCGCAAGCGCGTCCTGGACGAGCTCAGGCCCGCCTCCTCGGGAACGGGAACAAAGGCACCAATGCAACCGGTTTGAGTTCGCGTTTGTAAGAAAGCTCGACTTTGCGGTAGATCGGCCGGCTCGCCCAGGCCAAAGCACCTGATTTTCTTAAGGAGAAGTACCCGAATGCCGACGCAGAAGCCCTCCAAGGCATCCGTGAAGCCCACCAAGAAGAAGGTGGATCCGGTGATCCGCAAGAAGAAGGCACCGGACAGCCCTGTGGCGAAGGTGACGAAGGCTGCGGATGCCGAGGAGAAGGAGCTGGTGGCGAAGGACGCCGCCGCCGAGGCACCCGAGAAGATCAAGAAGAAGAAGGGCGTGGCCGCGCTCGCCGACGACGTGGACCCCGAGGAGGCCGCCGAAGAGGCCGCCGCCGCCGTCCAGGTCGACCCCGACGCCGTCGAGGACGACGTGGAGGAGGACCCGGTCGCCGAGCGCAAGGAAGTGAAGGACCTGCTCGCCGCCGGCCGCGAGAAGGGCTTCCTCACCTACGACGAGGTGAATGACGCCCTGCCCGCCGACATCGTGTCGTCCGATCAGATCGACGACGTGATGAGCATGTTCGGCGACAACGACATCGAGATCGTCGACGCGCAGAAGGCCGCGCAGTCCAACGAGATCAAGCCCACCGTCGCGGTCGAGGAAGAGAAGGAAGACCAGGACGAGGACGAGAAGGACGAGGACGACGAGCCGGGTGGCAAGTCCAACGACCCCGTCCGCCTCTACCTGCGCAAGATGGGCAGCGTCAGCCTCCTCACCCGCGAGGGCGAGGTGGAGATCGCCAAGCGCATCGAAGAGGGTGAGAAGGAGGTCCTCCGCGCCCTGCTCGCCTGTCGCGTCGCCGTGGCGGACATCCTGGACATCAGCAACCGCCTGAAGACGGGCAAGCTGCGCGTGCGCGACGTCATCAAGGACGCGCCCGAAGAGGCCCAGTCGGAGAACGCGGAGGAGGCCGTCGAAGAGGTCTCCGAGGCCGAGGCTCCCGCGCAGCTCGCCCAGAGCGAGCTGAACAAGATCGAGCAGATCTCCAAGCAGATCGAGCGCTTCCGCAAGTTCGCCAAGGACTGCGAGGTCCTGGAGGAGGAGCTCTCCGGGAAGAAGAAGCTCACGGAGGTGCGCAAGAAGGAGCTGAAGCAGGAGGTGAAGGACCTTCGGACCAAGATGATGGAGGTCCTGGAGGAGATGCGGCTGAACAAGAAGCAGGTGGACCGCATCGTCGTGAACCTCAAGGGCCTCATCGAGCGCGTGGAGAAGGCCGAGGAGGAGCTGGGCGACCTGGAGCGTCGCTACAGCGTCTCCATGAAGGACCTGCGCCCGCAGCTGAAGGAGTCCCGCGAGAACCCGAACATCGCGAAGAAGCTCCAGAAGCAGCTCAACTTCACCGCCGAGCAGCTGGAGGTCCTGGACCGCGACGTGCGCACCGCGGTGCGGAAGATCAAGCGCGTGGAGGAGGAGGCCAACCTCCCCGTGGACGCCCTGCGCCGCAACTACGACGCCATCCGGCTGGGTGAGAAGCGGGCGGAGCGCGCGAAGAGCGAGCTGGTGGAGGCGAACCTGCGCCTCGTGGTCTCCATCGCGAAGAAGTACACGAACCGCGGCCTGCAGTTCCTGGACCTCATCCAGGAGGGCAACATCGGCCTGATGAAGGCGGTGGACAAGTTCGAGTACAAGCGCGGCTACAAGTTCTCGACGTACGCCACCTGGTGGATCCGTCAGGCCATCACCCGCGCCATCGCGGATCAGGCCCGCACCATCCGCATCCCGGTGCACATGATCGAGACCATCAACAAGCTCATCCGCACGAGCCGCTACCTCGTGCAGGAGATTGGCCGCGAGCCGACGCCCGAAGAGATCGCGGAGAAGATGGAGCTGCCGCTCGACAAGGTGCGCAAGGTCCTGAAGATCGCCAAGGAGCCCATCTCCCTGGAGACGCCCATCGGCGAGGAAGAGGACAGCCACCTGGGCGACTTCATCGAGGACAAGAGCCTCGTGTCGCCCGCGGACGCGGTCATCAACATGAACCTGGCCGAGCAGACGCGGAAGGTGCTCGCCACGCTCACCCCGCGCGAGGAGAAGGTCCTGCGCATGCGCTTCGGCATCGGCGAGAAGAGCGACCACACGCTGGAAGAGGTGGGCCAGGACTTCGAGGTGACGCGCGAGCGCATCCGCCAGATTGAAGCCAAGGCGCTGCGCAAGCTGCGCCACCCCAGCCGCTCCAAGCGCCTGCGCTCGTTCGTCGAGAGCTAGACCGCTGACCTGAAGTTGCCTGAAGGCCCCCGCTCCCGCTTCGTGGACCGGGGGCCTTCTCGTTTCCACCCCGAGGTCCCCGCGTGCCTCCGAAGAAGCCCGCTGCTCCCCTGCCCTTCCACGAGAACGTGATGCGCCAGGTGCGCTCCATTCCCCGGGGCGAGGTGCGCTCGTACGCGCAGGTCGCGCTCTACGCGGGGCGGCCCGGCGCGGCGCGCGGCGTGGGCCGGGAGTTGAAGCACCTCCCGGGACAGGCCACGCAGGTGCCCTGGTGGCGGGTCATCCGCTCGGACGGGACGCTGGCGCCCCCGGTGGCGCACGAGCAGGCGAAGCGGCTGCGCGCGGAGGGCGTCACCGTGGCGCAGCGCGGACAGGTGTTCCGCGTGGTGCTAGACACGGGCCCTGACTCCTGACGGCGGGCCTTGCCACGCGCGCGGGCACGGGGAGATAGTCGGCCCGCGCCGCGTGAGGCCGTCCGCTCACGATTGGCAGGAGAGGCACGAGGGCCCTTAGCTCAGCGGTTAGAGCTGTCGGCTCATAACCGATTGGTCCCTGGTTCGAATCCAGGAGGGCCCATTCCCCTCACCTCCGACTGATGCCTCGCGACTCCGCGGTGGCTGTCCAGGCAGCCAGCGTGGATGTGCTGCGACCCGCCCGTGGGGACATTTCGGATGGAGGGAGCCGCGAGGAGGGATGCGCCTTGGCTCCTGCCCGGAGATGGGCGCGGGAACGACCCGATCCCAGGGCCGCGGGCGTATGCTCCCCGAGGGCATCCGGGACCGGAAGACGGCGTGTGCCCAAACTGGGGGGGAATGCGAATGCGTAGGCTGATCGGGGTGCTGGGGATTCTCCTGATGGTGGGGTGTTCGCCCTCGGAGGGGCCTTTCCCCGAAGATGGCGGTGGGGCCCCCCGGGACGCAGGGAGCACGGCGGACGCGAGCGTTGGTGAGCCGCCTCGTGACGCGGGTGCGCTGTTCGACGCGGGCACCGATCCTGACGCGGGCATTGAGCCGGACGCCGGAGGTGAACCCGATGCGGGCAACGCGCCTGACGCGGGCCAGGAGCCGGACGCCGGAGGCGAACCCGATGCGGGCAACGCCCCCGATGCGGGCCTGGAGCATGACGCGGGCACCGACCTTGATGCGGGCACCGAGCCCGACGCGGGAGAGCCTGTCGTCCTGTCCGTCCGGCTCATCATGCCCGGGGACTCGCATCAGCAGGACCCGGTCGAAGTGACCTACGTGAAGGCCCAGCTGCGCGCCTATCTTGAGATTGGCGGTCCACAGCTGCCGGACCGCGTGGACGTGCTCGTGGATGGCTTGCTCGTCACCTCGCGGACTGGAGGCATCAATGCCTTCGACTGGGATACCGGGCCCTTCGAGGAAGGCGAGCACGCCCTGTCCGCGCGGGCGCATCTGGGGACCCGGTCCTTCCTGAGCAGCTCCCGGCGGGTGGTGGTGGACCGGACGCCACCCCATCTCGCGCTGCGCACCCCCGAGGCCGGCGCGAGCGATGTCTCGGAGGACGCCCCCATCCAGGCCGTCTTCTCCGAGCCCATCGTTCCCGAGACGCTGGAGTCGAGCGTGTGGATGACCCGCAACTTCAAGCGCATCACGCCGGATCGCACGCTGTCCCCGGACGGGACGGTGCTCACCCTGAAGCCGCTCCCTCAGCCATCTCCCAGCTACGTCCGCACGCTGCACTACGCGGTCGACTTCCTCTACTTCGCCCCCGTCACGGACCGGGCGGGCAACTTGCTCTCGTGGCGGAGCGGAGAGTGGAGCTGGGTGACCACCCGGCTGATTCCGTTCGAGGCCCCGCTCGACGCGAGCGGCGGGTCCTCCAACTTTGATCCGTCGCTCCAGCTCGACGCGAAGGGCCTGCCGACGGTGGCCTGGAGCGAAGGCTCCCAGTCCGGCAACTCGTCTGTCTACGTCTGGCGCTTCACGGGGCAGTCGTGGGTCCCCGTCGGCCTCCCGCTGTGGGCCTCCGAGGGCTGGACGCCCGCGAGGGATCCGTCGCTCCAGCTCGACGCCACGGATCATCCCGTTGTTGCGTGGAGCGAGAGGAGCGAGGACGGGCCGGTTTGCATCCACGTGCAGCGGTGGACCGGCGAGACGTGGGCGAAGGTGCTGACCCCGCTGTGCCCGACGAACGGAGACGCCTACGGACCGTCGTTGCGACTGGATGCGGAGGACCAGCCGGTGGTGGCCTGGGAAGAAGGCGGCGGCTCGCTCCCGCAGGGGATCCGGGTCGCGCGGTGGACGGAAGCCGGCTGGGCCTCCCTGGGCGAGCCTCTCAGCGCCGAAGCTGGGGATACCGACGCCATCTGGGCCTCGCTCCAACTCGCGGCGGATGGCACCCCCTTCGTGGCCTGGACCGAGTACACCGACGACACGGCGGCCCCTCCCGGGCCGCGTCGGGTCCACGTGCGGCGCTGGTCCGGCGACAGCTGGGAGCCCGTGGGAGGCCCCCTCGACGCGCTCGATGGGGAGACGTCCGCGGGCAAGGCCTCGCTGGCGCTTGATGCGCAAGCAAACCCGGTGGTGGCCTGGGCGGAGTACCAGCCAGAGGGTGGGCTCGTGTCACGGCTCTACGTACGACGCTGGACCGGGACCACCTGGGAGCCATTGGGAGGCGCGCTGGGTACGCAGGAGCCCGCGACCCACCTGCGCAACACGACGCTGCGGCTCGACGCCTCCGGCAATCCGGTGGTGGCCTGGGACGAGGATGGGCCCGGCATGGTGTCCGACGTCTACCTCCAACGCTGGACAGGCAGCAGCTGGAGCGCGCCCGTCCGCGTGTCCTCCGCGACGCGGGGGGCCTTGCATCCCTCCTTCCAGTTGGACGCCCAGGGGCAGGTCACCATCGCCTGGGGCGAGTTCGCCGACCTCCCGACAGGCACCCCGCAGATCGTCAACTTCGTCCGCCGCCTTCCATAGGGCCGGAGCCCGACCCGCAGGCGAATACGTCCACCGCCAAGGCCCTGTGCAGCAGCACCGCGCAAGTCCACCCGCGGCGTCCCCTCCCCTCACCGTGGCTCAAGATGAGCTGACGCCCCCCGCGGGCTCGGCCACGCGGCGGGGGCTGATGCCCGGCCGGGAGCCGCGGGTCGGCGCGCTCGGACGCTGGCGACGTCAGAGGTGGTCGCGGATGGCCTGGTACCAGCGCTCCGCCATCTTCTCCTCACCCCTGAGATTCGGATGGACCCCGTCATACGTGTCCGTCGAAGGGGTGAAGCCGGTCCACTGGTCCACCACGTAGACAGGCGAGTCCTCCGTGCTCTTGGCCGCGGCCAGCCAGGGCAGGCGCTGGTTGAGGGACTGGAGTTTCAGCGACGCCAGGACGCTCGAGGTGGGGATGATCTGGGCCAGGAACACCTTCACCCGTGGGTTCACCACGCGCAGCCGGTCGATGATCTGCTCCAGCTCCGACACGGTGCTGTCCTCAGTCTGGTGATGGTACGTGTCGTTGGTGCCCAGGTGGATGAGCACCAGGTCGGGACGCGTGCTCGCGGCCCAGGCGGAGATGTTCGCGAGCACCTGATCCGTCCGCCAGCTCCAGTGGCCCTCATGGTCGCGATCAAACCAGACCGAGGTGCAGGTGTTCTCCCCCAGGTAGCCCGTCGTCAGGGTGCCCACGAAGTCCGCCCTGTAGCCCCTGGAGGTCAGCTTCCGCCAGAGCTGGCACCGGTAGCTGGCGCGCCCTGCCGCCCCCTGGGTGATGGAGTCGCCCAGCGGCATCACCTTCTTCGGCGCCAGCGCGGCGACACCCGCCTCCTCCGTGCCCCACGCCTCCAGCGACTCCCCTTCCAGCTTGCTGCCGCAGCCGAGCAGCCCCAGCAGCGCCACGCCCAGCCAGCCCCACACCTGATTCGTCATCCGATGCATCAGAAGCCCCCTTCCAGGAGATCCTGGTTTTGAATCCCATCAAAGCTAGAATCGCAGTCAATCCTGCTTCAATGGAAGTGCGTCGTCCCACCATCCGGACCGGCTGTGGAATTGAAGCCATTTCGCCAGCCGCTGCTTCACGTGGCGTTGGTCCTGGGCATTGTTCCCGCATCGCGGGGCATACGCCTTCACGCGAGGGGCGGACCTCCATCCACCGTACGTCACAGCACGCAGGCGACTGAGCAGGAGGCGTCAGCCCCGGGTTCCGGACGCGACACGGGGCTGGCTCATCAAGCCGGGGCCGGGCGCGGGCCACGACAATGGATGCATCGTGTTTGAAGGAACACCGGCAGGCAGGAAGCTCTTGGCATCGTCCCAGTTGCCCCCCGTCTCGACGAATCGAAGGAGCCGTTTGCGCAGCTTTTCAGGGGCGCCGATCATGCCCGTCAGTTCCTGCTCGTTACGGTGCGTGACTCCCCTGGTCGAACGGGGTCAGAGCGGCGCGATGAATCGCGAGGAGCGGCTGGACTGCTGAGGGCCAGCTTGAGGTGCGGCCCGTCTTCAGACGCTCGCGTGAGCTGGGAGCCCCGGGTGTAGCATGCGTCCTTCACGGGACATGACCCGACACCCTGGGAGCACGCATCTTGGACGCTCAGCACCGTTGGATCTCCCCCGCGCTCCTGACGCAGGCCTGCGCTCGGGGCTGGGCACTCCCGAACCGGCTGCGCGTCCGGTTCGAGCGCGCCTTCGGGGCCGAGCTGGGCGGGGTGCGCCTGCACGAGCACCCCCTGGTCGCGAGGCTGGGGGCCCAGGCGCTGTGCTGGGGGGAGCAGATCCTCTTTGCTCCGGGAGCACTGGAGCTCGACTCGGCTCGCGGGGCCCGGATCCTCGCGCATGAGCTGGTGCATGTGCTGCAACAGCGCGCGGGGCGCGCACCCCATGGGAACGGCGGGACCGGACTGCTCGTGGATGAGGCCCTGGAGGCAGAGGCCGAGGCCCTGGCGGTACGGGCCCTCGCAGGGGAGCGCGCGCACCTCGCGGCTCCGGGGGCGAGCGGGGGCCGGTGGGCGTCACCCACTCCCGCGCTTCAGGCGTACCACGTCATCCCGAACGCCCAGTTCGTCGCCCAGGACGTCAACCTCCACAACGCCACCTTCGAGACGCAGCGGGACGGCGTGCAGCCCCACCCCCACCTGAAGACGCGCCCGGACACCTTCCTCCTCGACGCTGGGTCGACGAACGTCATGGTGCGGGCGAACAACCAGGTCGCGCTCCGGGTCTCGGATGACAACGAACTCGCCATCGAAGACACCGATCCCCACCACGAGCAGGCCAAGCACTTCTTCGCCACGGACAAAGCCATCAGCCGGTGCAACCGCGCGTTGAAGTCCGCGGGCTCCAGGTATCGGATCGCCAAGATCCCCGGGCCGTGCTACCTCGAAATCGGCCCCCCAGCGCAGCCGGGCTGTCTGCCCTTCCTGAGCGGCCCGGGCCCCAAGCGACTGTTCCAGGTGATGATGTCCGAGAACGGGCAGCTCGTGCCCTCCGTCGCGCAGAACTGCAACGAGATCTCCGGCAAGGTCATGGGAGAGCAACAGGACCCGCAGCGCACCGCGAAGTTCAAGCAGTCCGGCAATCAGCTCTTCCACAATCTGCCGCGCTGGCAGCTTGGAGGGTGGTCCCCCGCCTACGCGGCCCATGGCGACATTCCCTTCCGGTTGGCGGTCCTCATCACCACGTTCCTCTTCCATGGACAGGGAGAGGGCCCCAACGCCGCCGCGGCCCGGCAACTCGCGGTCAACGACTATCAGGTGGGGCTGCAGCATGCGCTGGCGGGGGCCACTACACCCAATGCCCAGATGGCGGCGCTCGCGGGCTACTACGGCCCCATCGGCCTCAACTATGGCCGGCTGGTGAACCGGGTCCGCGCCCATGCGCCCATGACGCTCAACGGCGTCAACCTCAACGGCCCCACGCTCCGCGCGCGTTTCGAGCAGATCCTCTTCCGTCTGGGCCTCAATGCCTATGCGGACACACGGGTGGGTGACGCGTTCCAGACGTACTCGGTGGGCGCCATGGAGCGCTATCAGGATGCCCAGCTCCGCAACTGGATGCGGATGCGGGACGAGGTGGCTCCCCGACCGGCGGTGCTCATTCCTCCGCCTGTCTACAGTGCACCGGTGTGGGAGTACCACTGGGGCGGGGTGGTCGCGGAGAGCGGAGCGGACCGCATCACCTTCGAGAACTACGCCCGCAACTACGAGGATCGCGATGGTCCCCAGCTCAATGGCGGCGAGACCCGCTGGTTCTTCCAGATGACCCGCGTTCCCACCCAGGTCAATGATCCGCTGATCGCCCAGTCCTGGCATGAGAGCTGTTACGCCCACGGCTTCGCCAATGCCCTGACGATGACCGTCTCCAAGATCAGCCGCTGTGAGCGGTAGCCGGAATCCCTCGGCACCCCGGCGGCTGCCCCCTGGAAACTCAACGGGCCGCGAAGCCCAGGTGCTCCGTTGTCCTGGAACACCTGGGCGGGTCCACGACGGTGCTCAGCGGTGACTCAGTACCGGTACATCTCCGCCGCCACCTGGGCGTCGCAGGACGTGACGGCGGACCCGCAGACGGTGGGGCTTGAATACATGATGGAATTGCAATCCCAGTGGTGCGCGATGCCGAGCGTGTGTCCGATCTCGTGAACCGCGACGCTCTTCGCGTGGTACGCGCCCGCGTGATACGTGTTGTTCATGTTCACGATGCTGCCGGTCATGCAGCCGCCCGAGGCGTAGTTCCAGGTGTATGCGTACCAGCCGTTGGTGCCGTACCAGTTCTCGTAGACCATGACGTCGGACGAGCCGCTGCCACGCCAGTGCAGATACAGGCCATTCGAGATGCTCGTATACATCCACGCGTTCATCGCGTCGCCCACCGGCCAGCGCGTGGTCGTGAAGTCCGTGTAGCTGACGTTCGTGGGGTACCGGCACCACTTGTAGCCAAACAGCGGGACCCCGCACCAGCTCTGGGCGGTCGGCCCGCGGGGGGCCTCTTCCACGCTGGGGGCCGCGCGCGCTTCGGGACGCACGTACTCGACGGCCCGGGCGCGGGCGCCCACCCGTTCGAGCAGCGCGGTGACCGGCCCGCCGACGTGCTCCTGGAGCGCGGCGGCCTGATGCGTCGAGCCTGAGCCCTGGACGAAGCCGCCCTGCACGAGGACGCGCCCCACCGGTCCACCCGTCACGGCATAGACGCCCTTCAGTGATTGCGCGGCCAGGGGCCTGGCCCCCTCTTGCGGCGTGAGGAAGAAGACCGCCTGCTCCCCCGTCCTCGGCAGCGGGTTGTCCTCCGGCGCGAGCAGGCATCCGTCAGCGAGCAGGCCGCCGGGGAACATGACGTCCACGGTGGCCCCCTGCGCGAGCACGCCGCCCGAGGACGCCTGGAGCTCCCGCGACGAGCGCGCGAGGTCATCAATCCGCACCGTCGCGATGGTCACCGGAAGGTCGGTGTAGAGGTCGCCCGCCTCGCCGGAGGGCGCGCCCTCCGTCTTGGATTGCGCGTGGGTGCGGATGACGTCGTAGCGCGTGGACTCCACCCGCCCGTTGATGATCAACGCCGAATGGTCGGTCAGGGCCTCCACGGACTTCTCCTGGAGGATCCAGTCGATGGAGAGCGTGTGCTCCGTCCCCTGCGCGTGCGCCGGGGTGGGCACCGGCGTCTCGGGGACCCACGCCTTCACATGCGCGTCCTGCGAAGCGGCGGGGAGGACCTCATCGACCCCGGCGTCCTGGGCACACCCCATCAGGCCCAGGAGCGCCAGTGGCACGGCCCAGGCCCGCGGCGCACACCGACGGGTGACCACTTCAGGAATGGCAAGGTTCCAACGGCTCCACTTCATCATGGGCGTCTTCCTTTTCGTGACACGCACCGCTGGACACACGACGACCCGTGTTTCCCTTGGTTGCGGTTCTTCCCATGTGACGAGTGCTTGAGAATTCCGTCCCACCGGGGCCGTGATTTCGCGGCGGTGACGCGTCCGGACGTTTCAGTCCGCCAGGAGTTGACGCAGGCTGACGTCGAGCTGGCTGCGCACGAGGCGCAGCAGGCTGTCCAGCTCGCCCGGCGTCAATCCCAGTCGCGCCGTCAGCTCCTCGCGGGTGAGCACCAGCAGCCGCTCGCGGGCGCGGGCAATCCAGCGCGCCACGGTGGAGCGCGGCGCCCGGGTGGTGGCCGCCATCGCGTCCATGGACAGGCCATGCACGTGGTGCAGCCGCAGCAGGTTGCGCTCCTGGATGTCCAGCCGGCCCAGCGCGGCGCGGAAGGCCACGCGGAAGTCCTCCTGGTGTCGCTCGCGGATGAAGGCCAGTTCGGGGTCCGCCCCCAGCCGCTCCACCAGGGCCGGCAGGGCCTCCCCCATCGGCTGCTCGCGCGGCGCGGCGCGCCGCTGGTCGATGAGGAGCCGCAGCGCCACGGCCCGCACCCAGTGCGCCAGCGGCGCGCGCCCGGAATAGAAGGCCAGCTTCGGCGGAGCCCCGCCCGTCGGGAGGAGCAACCGCTGTCGCAGCAACTGCCGCAGCTCGTCCACCTGGGAGGGCGCCTCGCCCGGCAGCCACTTCTCCAGTTGGGACAGCACGCGCGCTTCGAGCGCCTCGATGGCCCGCGCGCTTCCCCGCACGCAGGTGAAGGCGAGCGCGAGGTCCTCCGCGTGCAGGCTCGCGAGCCCGCCGTCGGCCTCGCCCGTGGAGGGCAGTCGCTCCGCCACGTGCCCGAGGAAGGCCTCCGCCTCCAGGCCCACCTCCGGCCACGCCTCGCGCGCGGTGCGCATCAGGCCCGCGAGCACGGACTCCAGTCCGGGGTGCTCCCGCAGCGTCGGGACGAGCGCGCGGGGTGCCCGCGAGAGGAAGAACGCGGTCTGCTCGGACGGCACGGCCCACCTCCAGGGATGGACCCGCCCTTCCGGGCGGGGCTGCGGCAGCGCCCTCGGCTCACGACGGGCCGTGGGTGGACAACCAGGCCCGCACCTCGCGCGCGCGCGGCGCGTGGATGGGCAGGCCGCGCGAATAGGCATCAAGGGCATCATGCGCCAGGGAGCGCGCCCGGGACCGCGCATCTCGCGTCCGCCAGAGGACACGGGCGAGCGCGAAGCGCGCCCGGGCATGGTCCGCGGGGGCCACCTCCAGCCGCATGGACAGCGCCACCGCGTGCTCCAGCCGCTCCCGGGCCTCGCGGCGCTGGCCGCCCTCCAGCAGCGCCTCGCCCAGAAGGCCGAGCGTCGGCACCATCCGGGGGTGCTCCGCGCCGAGCGCCTTCTCGCGCACCGCCAGCGCTCCCCGCAGGTGGGTGATTGCCTGGCGCACGTGGCCCAGGCGCAGCCGCGCGTGCCCCAGGTTGTACAGGGCGCTGGCCACCTTCGGGTGCGCGGGGCCGAGCGCGGCCTCCCACAGCTCGCGCGCCGCCTCGAAGTGCGCGAGCGCGTCCCGGGGGCGGCCCGCATCCAGCGCCACCGAGCCCAGGTTGTTGCGCGACAGGGCCACGTCCGGGTGGCGGGGGCCCAGCTGCGCCTGCTGGAGCGCGAGCGCCTCGCGGTAGGCGGCCTCCGCCTCCGGAAGCTGGCCCAGGTCCAGGCGCGCGTTGCCCAGGCTCAGCAGCACGGTCGCCAGCCGCAGCCGCGCGGCGTCCCCACCGCCCCCCAGGCTCGTCCGGGCGCGCTCGTAGTGGACCAGCGCCTCCTCCAGCCGGCCCTGCTGCACGAGCGCGTCGCCCAGGTTGGTCCGCATGACGCTGGTGGTGGGGTGCTCCGCCCCGAAGGAGCGCTCCGCCACGGCGAGCGCCGCGCCGTACCGCGCCGCCGCCTCGGCCACCCGCCCCTGCAGCCGCAGCGAGGTGGCCACGTTGTTGAGGTACACCGCGCGCACGGGGTGGTCCTGCCCGTACAGCGCGTCCACCAACGCCAGGGCGCGGGTGTAGTGCCGCTCCGCCTCCGCGTAGCGCCCCAGGCCGTTGAGCGCCCGCCCCATGCCGGTGAGGGACTCGGCGACGGCTTCGTCATGCGCTCCCGGGGCGCCCCCCTCCAGCAGCGCCAGGGCCTGCTCCGCGTCGGTGAGCGCGCGCGCGAACTCCCCCTGCCGGTAGCCGAGGGCGCTGCGGAAGCGGTACAGCTCCGACGCCACCTCCGACGAGCCCTCGGGCCCCAGCCGGGCGAGGGCCGCCTCCGCCATGCGCGCGGTGCGCTGGGCCTCCTTCACCAGCCCCAGCCCCTCGCCTTCCGTGTAGAGGAGCCGGTTCCAGGCGTGCGCGGCCGTCTCGTCGTCGTGGCCGGCCGCCGCCACGCGCACCGCCTCCTCCAGCACCTCGCGCGCCGCCGTGAAGTCGCCGGCGGTGCCCCGCGTCTCGCCCAACAGGAGCAGGGCGCGCGCCAGCAGGGGCCGGTGCCCCACCTCCCGCAGGGCGGCCACCACCTCCTCCAGCCGGGGCAGCGCGCTCGCGTGGAAGCCGGCCGCGCTGCGTGCGCGCAGTCCGTCCAGCTCCCGCCCCAGCGCCGCGAGCCGGGCCCGGGCGTCCGGGGACTCCGGCAGCGGCTCCACCCGGACGAGCACCGCCCGGTTCGCGCAAGCGGCCAGGGAGGGAAGCCGCCGCGCCGCCTCGGGGGCCCGGAGGAGGACCTCGCGCTCACCGCTTTCGAGCAGGTCCACGAGGACGTGGAGGGCCTGGCGCCGGCCATCCAGGCACGCCGCGCGCAGGTCCATCAGCCGCTCGGACTGCGTCTGCCGCACGCGCGTGTCCTCGCAGGATTGCCGCTCCTGGGCCACCAGCGCCTGGGCGTAGGCGTCCAGCGCCCGCGCGGTGGACGGGAAGGCGTTCCCGGTCGCGCCCGCGGGGAGGAAGCGCTGCTCCAGCCGTGCCCGTCGCGCCGCGTCCCAGGTGCCCGCCATCCGGGACTCCAGGCCGGAGCACACCCGCGTGGCGCCACCGCCCATCACGCCGAAGCCCAAAGCCACGCTGGCCCCGACGCCGAGGACGAGCGCCGCCGAGGCCAGCCGCCAGGAGGACGTGCGCGGGCGGGGCTCCAGCCGGGCGAGCAGCGCGTCCAGCGAGGGGTGGCGCGCGGTGGGCTCCGTCGACAGTCCCCGCAGCACCGCCTGCCTCACGGCGAAGGGCACGCGCGAGCCGCGGGGTGGGGGCAGCACGCGGCCTTCGCGCACGGCCTGCTCGCGCTCGCGGGTCGTGACGCCCGCGAAGGGCCGCTGGCCGAAGAGGGCCTCGTACAGCGCGACGCAGAAGCTGAACTGGTCGCTGCGCGCGTCCGCATGCTGGCCCCGCCACTGCTCCGGGGACATGTACGCGGGCGTGCCCTGCGGGGTGCCGGTGGGGGTGTTGCCCCCTGACGGCGGGGACTCGCGGGCGAGGCCCTCCCCCGCCCCGGACTCCGGTGGTGCCAGCGGGACGGGCCCCGCGCGAGCGAGGCCGAAGTCGGCGACGCGCACCTGGCCGTCCTCCGCGAGCAGCACGTTGTCCGGCTTGAAGTCGCGGTGCACGAGCCCCACCGCGTGCGCGGCGGCCAGCCCCCTGCCCGCCTGGAGGAAGCGCGCCAGCACCTCACGCCAGGGTCGCGGCGCCCCCGAAGACCAGCGGCGCAGCGTCCCTCCGCGCACCAGCTCCATGGCGAGGAAGACCGTGTCGCCATCGAGCCCCACGTCGTGCACCGTCACGACGTTCGGATGGGACAGCCGGGCCTGCGCCTGGGCCTCGCGCATCAGCCGTCCGCGCGCCTCCGCGTCCGACACCACCCCGGGCTTGAGCAGCTTGAGCGCCACCTGACGGTCCAGGTCCGGGTCGTACGCGGCGAAGACCACGCCCATGCCGCCCTCGCCCACGCGCCGCAGCAGCACATAGCGGCCCACGCGCGCTCCGGGTTGAGGCGTCTCCTCCGGTCCATGGCGCGCGGCCTGCGGGGGCCCCCGCCTGGACAACGACAGCCCACCGTCCAGACCGGCCAGCACCGCGCAGCACGCGGCACACCCATCCAGGTGCGCCTCCAGCCGGGCCTGCGCCGCCGCCGACAGCCGCGCCCGAGCCCCCTCCACCAGCTCGTTCTCGTCAGGACACTGAGACATGAAAGAACCGTGAATCAGTGGAGCATACTCCAGGCAGACGCTCTCGAAGCGGGCACATGGCAGAGGTCCTCCTTCGAGGACTGCCACGCCCTGTCCAGAGCGTCGTGCGTCATCGAGCCCCCGTGTCGCCAGGGCCTCGGACGCAGGGGGCCGCTGGTGACGGGGGTCATCTCCCCTGATGACCGCAGTCACCGCCTGGGCGCCCGACGCGAGCCCCCGGAGCCATCCCATCCCAGGGAAATCAACGGGTTGCGAAGCCCCACCGGGATGGCATCCGCGCTGCAATGAGACAGGGCGTCGCTGTCCAGAACCAGGTGAGACCCATGATCAACGCCAAGACCACCGCCCTCTCCCACTCCATGCTGCGTCCGAGCACGGCGCTGTCCTCTCCCGTCAACCCGAGGCAGCTGCTCTCCGCGGGGCCCGTTCAGGACACGGGGGCCCAGCTCCTCCAGGGCCCCCGGAGCCTGCCCGCGCGGGGCTTCAGCCCGGTGGACTCGTTCGAGTCGGGTGTCATCAACAGGAGGCAGCCCCTCCCCCAGGAGTTCCAGACGGCGGCTCCGGCGCCGCAGGCCTCCGGTTCGGGAGTCCCGAGCGCCAATGACAAGCGGCCTGCCGGGGACACCCGGTCGGCGGCGGACATCGTCAACGACACCCCCGTGCTGAAGAGCCTGGGCCGGCAGAAGGACATCAAGTTCGAGCAGCTGTGCAAGCAGACCGGCATCGACCCCAAGCTCGACCTGAAGGACGCGAAGCAGAACCCCGACGCCGTCTACCGGCTGGCTAAGGTGCTGGAGTTCATCGACAGCGCGAAGGCCGCCACCGGCGGGGAGCGGTCCAACAAGGTCCAGGGCGGCCAGGGAGACGGCAACATCGAGGGCATCACCAAGAGTGGCGATGCGCGGCACGGCACCGAGGCCGGCATGGTCAAGGACTTCGCGGAGAAGGGGTACTCCTTCCTGGGCGAGCACCAGCTGCCGACCACGAAGGACACCCACGTCAAGGCGGACGGGAGCAACAAGGACAACTTCCAGTGGTTCGCGGGCGAGGCGGGCAAGGCCCTGTGGTTCCTGCCGGGAGTCAGCAACGTCCTGACGGGCGTGGGCAACTCGGAAGGGGGCTTCAAGGGGGTCCTCGAGGGCGCCGCGACCGGCTACCTCAACACCCTGAAGGGCGTCGCGGAGGGCGTCGTCGGGTCCATCACCAAGGGCCGCGCCAACCCGGCCTCCATTCTCTTCGGAGGCGCCATGGGCGCGCTGGGGAGCACCGAGGCCGCGCCGCAGCCGGTGAAGGACATCGCCAACCTGTTCTGAGCCAGGGGGAGGCGCCTCGCGGGAGGTACGAGCGTCCGGTCCGGGCGCTCCTACTTTCCGGTCTTCGAATGAGGCGCGTTCACCGGCTTCGACTCAGGGCTTCCCTTTTCACGCAGCCACACCGACAGCAACACCAGGACACCGACCGAGAGGAATTCGCTCTGCCAGTTCTGCAGGGACTCGAACCAGAACGTGGACGAGGCCGCATGCCGCAGCACCGTCACCTCGGGTTGTCCGTGGAGCCGGGCCTCCTCGTTGCTCGCGGCGGCGCTTGAGAACGCGTGGAGGACGAAGCAGATGAGGAACAGCCCGAAGAGGGCGAGCGACAGCGAGTGGCTGTAGACCTTGAGCACCCAGCCTCCCCGCAGCACGGCCCAGGGGGCGCCCGGTATCGGCTTCAGGTCACCGTCCTCCTCGTGCTTGTCCTTGTCGGGATCCTGCGATTCGCCTGAGCCGCGCTGCCGGAGGAAGGCAGCCAGGATGACCAGGGCTCCCATCTGGAAGAATTCACTCTCCCAGTTTTCGAAGGTGGCTTCGAGGAAGTCACTGGACGTGACGTACTGGGCATAGGTCACGGGCGGCTGACCATGGGCCTTGCGCTCGTCGTTGTCGTGGTGGTGGCCCACGAAGCTCTGCCCGGCCCAGAAGAGGAAGAACGCCCCCAGGAACACGATGGACAGGCTGTGGTCTCGCAAGAAGCTCTTGTTGCGCTTTGGCACTCCGGCGTTCACCTCCGCACCCCGCCCTCAAGCTGGACATCCTCCGGCTGAAAAAGGATGCCGGCCGGGAACCTCTCTCCGCGCCAGGTAGACAGGCGAGCCTGCGGGCGCATGGCGTGCTCAGGGCGGGCGTGTGCCCCAAGGCGGCAGCACGGGCTCCGAGGAGACAAAGGAAGACAGCGGGAAGGAAAGTGGCTCTCCGTTTCCCGCAGGTCGGAAGGGTCCCCGGGTCCTCGGTGTCCCATGAGCGAAGCAGGCGCGGCCTCCCCACATCCCACGGTACGGATTGCCAGGACGGCACCCCCATTGCGTAGTGTCCCGGGAGGGCATCATGCCCACGCATCACACCCGGGGGACCATGAGGAACATCGGCATCATTGGAGCGGGCCAGGCGGGCCTGCAGCTTGCCTTCGGCCTGCTCGCGAAGGGCTACGGCGTCACCGTCTACTCGGACCGCACGCCGGAGCAGCTCTTCAACGCCCGGCTCGCCGCCACCACCTTCCTCTTCGGCCGCGCCTGCCAGTATGAGCAGGAGCTGGGGCTCGACTTCTGGACGGATCCGGGGGCGTCCGCCCATGGCGGCGACCTCGACATCTGCATGGCCCCCGGGCAGCGCGCTCTCAACGTGCGGGGGCGCCTCCTCAACGCGGGCAGGGCCCTGGACCTGCGGGCGAAGTACTCGCGCTGGCTCGCGGAGTTCGAGCGGCGCGGCGGCACCGTGGTGGTGCGCGACGTGGACGTGGAGGCCCTGGACGCGCTCGCCCCCCGGCATGACCTGGTGCTCGTGACCGCGGGCCGCAACAGCTTCACGCCGCTGTTCGAGCGGGATGCCGGACGCAGCCCCCATGCGCAGCCACAGCGCAACCTCATGGCGATGATCGTCACCGGCATGAAGCCGCTGCACGACACACCCTCCCCCGCGCTCAAGTTCTTCCTGACCGCGGGCCACGGCGAGTACTTCTCCATGCCGTACTTCGACCGCATCCGCGGCCCCCTGCACTGCATCCTGCTGGAGGCCATCCCCGGCCAGGGGTTGGATCGCTTCCGCGGCCTCGCCACCGCCCGGGACGTGATGGCGCGGATGAAGGACGTCATGCACGACTTCTCACCGTGGGTGGAGGACCGGCTGAAGGACGCCGCCATCGTGGACGAGTCGTCCTGGCTCACCGGCGCGCTCACGCCCACGGTGCGCAAGCCGGTGGGAAGGCTCCCCTCGGGCCGGGTCGTGATGGGGCTGGGGGACGTCGTGATGCTCAACGACCCCATCGCGGGCCAGGGCCTGAACAGCGCGTCGAAGCAGGCCTACAGCGTGACCCAGGCCATCCTCGCGCATGGTGACCAGCCCTTCACCCCGGACTGGATGGAGCAGACCTTCGAGCACTTCTGGCGGACCGAGGGCCAGTACATCACCGGATTCTCGAACATGCTGCTCCAGCCGCCTCCGGCGCACCTGATTCAGTACCTGGGGGCCGCCTCGAAGGTGCCGGCGCTGGGCGACACCTTCTTCGACAACTTCGGAGAGCCGCAGCGCTTCTGGCCCTGGATTGCCAGCGCGGCGGAGACCGAGGCCCGCATCCGGCAGGCGGCCGCCGCCTAGTACTACTTGATCAGATGCGTGACGGCCCGAGAGGAGGAGCGCGGGCGTGGATGGGACGGAGGCAAAGCGGGCAGTGGCCGAGTCGCCGCAGCAGGATCGAGGCCGCGGTCCGCGGGGGAGGCTGATGCGCAGGGCCGCCGAGCCTCGTGTGCGGCTCGACGGCGTGGAGCGCCAGTGGCATCTGGGCTGCCAGTGACTCCGGGCCTCAGGCTCCGCCCGAGGCGTCGTGGAGCTTCAGCACGTAGAGGAAGTCCGGGACGGTGAGTCCGCGCGCCACGACGAGCCCGTCACGCAGGATGATCGTCTCCTCCAGCGAGTCGTGGAAGCGCGCCAGGGGCGTGGTGTCCATCCGGCGATGGAACGCGACGGGCTCGTCGCTGAGCACCTCCCAGTACGCGCGGCGCGTCACCTCATCGGGCTCCGCGTTACCATCGAGCACCTCTCTCGGCGCCCCCGTGGCGAGGTCGAAGAAGCGCGTCTTCTGGTCATCCGAGCGGGTGACGAGCACATCCCCTTCCATGGCCACCAGGAACGGCAGCGCGGGGTGCTGTACCTCGTACATGAGCCGCCCCGTGTCCGCTTCATACAGGCGCACCCGGTCGTCCAGTGTGCACACGGCCACCCGCAGGCCATCCTCGGAGAGCCTCGCGGCGATGACCGGCTCTTCGGAGACCTGGAGCACGCGCCGGAAACCCGCGGTCAGGTCGAAGAGCTCGAGCTCACCCGAGGCCCGTCCCACCGCGATGCGCGGCACGCGCGCGGCCGCCGTGTACGCCACCGCGGGCTTCATCAAGGCCTGCGTGTCGAGCACAAGCCGGCCCGTCTTCACGTCGTGTACCTGGAGCCGGGAAGGCTCTTCATGGCCCGACACGACGTAGGCGCCGTCCGGGGTGAACTCCACCATCGTGACAGGGGCCTCGGGGCCCTTGAGTGTGTGGAGCAACTGGCCGTCGGCCACGCGCCACACTCGCACCACGCCCAGCTCGAACGTCCCCGCGAGCAGCGTCGTGTCCGGGGAGAAGGTCATGACCTGCTTCATCGTCATCTTCCTGGACGCATCCCGCCCCTCCAGCGGCTTCCCGGTCAGCTCCATCGTCGGTGCGAGGCGTGTCAGGTCGAACAACTGGATGCCCCGTCGCCACCCGTCCTCCAGGTAGCTCGTGACGGGATAGGCGGCCAGCGCGTCGTTCCCGCTGAAGCGCCAGGCATGCAGGTTGGATGCATTGGCCTCGGGCGGTGGCTCGCGTACGTGGCCCTGGGCATCGATAACGAGCATGCCATCCATCCGCATCGCGACGGCCAGGGCTCCCTCGGCCCGTCCCCACAGGTGCTTCACGCGGTGCTGCTCGCAGAGGAGCCTGGGGGGAGTGGGCGCATCGAGCTGGCTCAGCAGCACACCGCCATCGACGGCCGTCAGCGCGAAGTGCTTCAGGTCTGGCGAGAAGGCCGCGCCGCGCTCGTGCCCGTCCGAGGAATAGGGACGCGACCACACCGAGGCGCCGTCCTTCACGTCCAGCACCTCCAGCCGGTCGTACCCCAAGAGGCCCAGCCGCGAGGTCCCCAGCCACTGCACGTGGGAGTAGCGCGAGCCCCCCTGGATGCCGCGCACCCGCTGCCAGGTCTTCGTCTCCGCCACGCCGACGTCGTCGAGGTCCGCCCACGCGAGCCACTCGCCGTCCGGACTGAAGGCCACGGTGCTCACGGAGCGCTGCGCATCCAACCGCGCCACCTGCTCGCCCGTGGCCACCTCCCACACGCGCACCGTGTCGTCCGACGCGCCCGACGCGAGCCAGCGCCCCGAGGGATGGAACGCCACGCTCAGCACGGACTGCTGGTGCCCCTTGAGCGTGCGGACCTTCTCACCCGTGTCCAGGTCATACAGGTGGATGAGCCAGCCGAGGTTGGCCACCGCCAGCAACGTGCCATCCGGGCTGAAGGCCACCGACGTCACCTGTCCCTCCTGACGGCGGAACAAGTGCAGGTGCTCTCCCGTCTCCACGTCCCAGACGCGCGCTTCATGCGCCCTGGAGCCCGAGGCCAGTTGCTTGCCATCCGGGCTCCACGAAATCCCGCGCACCTCCATCTCGTGGCCCTCCATCACCCGGAGTTGCTTGCCCGTCGCCACGTCCCAGACGTGGACGTTGTTACCGTCGGCGCGCGAGCCGTCGGAGTACGAGCCGGTGGCGAGCCGCGTCCCCGTCGCATCGAAGGCCGCGCACAACACCTGGGACTCGTGCCAGAGGTACACGTCGGCACCCTCCAGCGCGCCACGCAGCGGCAGGAGGGACTCCACCCAGGGCGCACCGCCGGAGGACTCGCGCTGTCGTCGCCACCAGGCCGCGAGCTGGTGGAGGTGCGCCTCCGGGTCGTCCCAGGGGCCCTGGCCCGTGACGGAGAAGTGCCGCGCGGCGTCTGGCGCGTCGTACCAGCGCAGCCGGTTGTAGAGGCACTGGAAGATTGCCTCGGGGTGCTCGCGCAGGAAGTCCGCGTCGAGGGTGACGGCCTTGCGCAGCACGCCGAGCGTCCGAGGCCCCACGGTGAGGCCGTCCTCGTGCAGCACGCGCGTGTCCGCCGGCGTCCGGGCGAGCGCGTCGTCGAGCGCGGCGAGCAGCCCGTCCACCCCTTCGGCGTCGATGAGGGCTTCGAGGGTGGAGAGCTCGGTGAGGGATGCGAGGTTTTGGGGCATGGGGGCCTTCGCCGCGAGGTGCGGGGGGGACGCATTCTCGCGGCGACCCTCCGCCGGTTTCAATGGGCGAGTGCCCGGCGCGTCGCAGCGCTGGTGAAGGATTTGGCCCGGGCCCAGGTGCGCCTCAAGCGAGCCGAGGCCCTGCTGGACCTGCAAAAAAAGTATCGGACATGTGTCTCCAATGCGTGACGCTCGGAGCCCCGTCAACCGGGCTCCGAGCGCTCACTGCCTCGGGACTACAGTCGCGGCAGACACGACAGGCAGGGACAGGCCCTAGTACTACCGGATCAGATGCGTGACGGCCCGAGAGGAGGAGCGCGGGCGTGGATGAGACGGAGGCAAAGCGGGCAGCGGCCGAGTCGCCGCAGCAGGAGGTGCTGAAGGCGGCGCCGCACGGGGAAAAAGCGCTCGACGCAGCGAGAGGAAGCCGTGGGCCACCATGCAGAGGGGGGCGTGGTGGTGAAAGCCGCGCCAGCCGCGTCCCTCGTAATGGTCCAGTCCCACCTCGCCTTTCATCATGACGCGCAAGATGGCCATTGACGAAGCCCAGGCGCGGGCGTTCCTGACTCCCGCCTTCGACACACATTGAAGCCCAGCCCTCCGAAAGAGACGGCCGGGCTCCCTCTCAAAGCCCCAGGAGCACATCCACTTGCGCCGTCAGCACGCGGGCCTCTTCGGACTTGCCGAGCTGGACGTAGAGCGCCACCGCGTCGCGACGCTCCTGGATTTCGCGCTGGATGAGCGAATCCACCGCCTCCGGGGACAAGAGCAGTCGAGACACTTCGCCACTCCCAAGCCCCCCCGCGCTGCCGGCGATGCCGCCACCGACCGATTCAGGCGCGACGCTCATGTCGGGCGCCTCGGCATTGTCGATGGCGGCGAGCGTTTCCCGCAGTACCGCCGTGGCGGGTGCATTCCGAGTGCGCAGTGCGTCCTTCAGCGCGGCACGCAGCGTTGCCTTCCATTCATCCACGGTTCTCATACGCCTACAGTAATCGAGGAGGCCCATGGGGCCACGCAAGGAACGCCAGCCTGGTGAAGGCCGGGGTCAAATCGAACAAGCCGCACGCGGAGCACGCCGTTTCTGGACGAAGGTGCTCACCGCGGCCTTGAAGCAATCTGGCGCCGTGAAGACACGGATGGGGCACATGGGGTCCCTGTTCAGGGGCTGGGCCGGTGCAGAGACGGATCAAGGCACGCGGCTACCAGCTTCCGCTGGAGCCTCCCCCCGAGGAGCGCCCGCCTCCGGACGAGGAGCGTGAGGAGCTTGAGGAACTCGACGACGAGGGACGGGTGCGGCGCGGCGTGGAGCGGCGCGAGACGGACACGAAGGCGCAGTGGCCACACCGCACGGTCACCTCCTCCTCGCCGCCGTGATCGTACGTCGCGCTTCGCAGCGTCCGCGTGCTCTGCTTCCCCGTCACGTAATTGCACTTCGTGCAGCGCGCGACGAAGGTGAAGAGCGCGCCATAGCGTTCAATGAGCACGTCCGCGCACGGCTCGCACCACCAGACGTCGTAGTCCACCGAGCCCAGCGACTCCTCGGCCCGCTGACCGGCTTCGAGATGGGCATCGTCCTCCACCTCGCCGAGCCGCAGCCGCTGGGTGCCACACGCCTTGCACTTGCGCGGACGGCGGCGGAGCCAGGCACGGCCTGCCAGCCCCGCGGCGCCGAGCATGCCCGCGCCTCCAGCGAAGACGCCCAGGCCGGGCTCCGTGGACGTCTCTTCCGGAGGAATCCAGGTCACCTGCGGCGGGGGGGCCTGGACCTCCTCGGCGGAGAGGCTGTCGACGAAGGCATTGCTGGCGACGGACTCCGGGGCAGCGTCATTGGGATGGTTGAGCCGCGAGTTCTCGATGAGCTCCCTCAGGCCCCGCGCGCCCAGCTGGACCGCGGCGTTGGGATCGTTGCGCTTGAAGCCCGGCACGATGGCCTGCGCCATCACCGCGTCGCTGGCCTCCTGGTCGGCGGGTTCATCCACCCCATCGCCCAGGATGATCTCCACCTTGCGGTCGGCGTACGCGACGAAGAGCAGCACGCCATCGTCGCGCCCGGGATGACCGATGCCCCAGCGGTTGAAGAGTGCCAGCGCGAACTCACGCGAGGGCCTGCTCGACGTGGTGTCCAGCATCACCACCATGAGCTGGCCAAGCCCACGGTCGTCCAACTCCGTGCCCATCTGTTCGAGCTCCGCCTGGACCGACGGCTGAAGGACGCGGGTGCTGGTGAGGTCCACCGTCCAGGAGCCCTTGGGAGGACGGGGCACCTCCTCCACCGTGAGGCCCAGGGCCGGAGCGCCGAGGGCGCAGAACAAGACCACGAAACCCAGCCATGCGCGCATGGGTTCCATCGTAGCAGAGCCTCCGTTCGCCCTGCGGCGACGGAGGTCCCAGGCCTCTCAGCGGCACGGGGACGGCTGGCGCTCACGTCACCAGGGGCGCACGGTGGTGCCCCACCCATGGAGCGAGGCCTCCAGGGGACGCTTCCCGGGGTGATCCACGATATCGCGGATGCCCATCTCCCTTGCGGCATTGAGCAGGTGGAGGTGCCATTGCCCGTGCTCGCCGGACAGCCGGGTGGCGGCGATGGCCAGCGCGCTCGCGCCCAGCGAATAGCCGCCGAAGACGAGCGGGCCGCTGGCGGAGTCCTCCGGGCCCTTCACTCCGCGCGGCCACTCGCGGCAGGCGGCGAGGGGCAGCGCGCTGCCGGCGGGGTGGCCGCAGTAGCCATCCACCAGCGTGGCCGTGAAGCGCCGTGCCGCCGGGTGCGCGGCCATGCCCAGGAAGGCACCCGTCCACGCCAGCGTGGTGCCGCGTTGCGTGGGCTCCACGAGGCGCCCCTTCGCGTCCACCTTCGCCGGGAAGCCGGTGGGCAGGTCCGCCAATTCGAGGAGGCGCGCGACGAGTCGCTCACCCGCGGCCCGCGAGTCCGCGTTGCCCCGGAGCCGCCCGTGCAGCAGCAGCCCCGCCGCGGCCGGAGCGCTGTCGCAGGGCCAGATGGTGCGCCCGAAGCTGGGCAAGAGGAGCTGCCGCGAGAGCGCCTCCACGAGCTGCGCGGCCAGTGCGTCGAAGAGGGCGGTGGACTCCGCGTCCGCCAGCCCGGCCCGCTCCATCCCCGCGACCATCAGCAGCACGTAGCCCCGGTAGAGGACGCTGTGCGGGAGCGTGTGCCCCGCGACGCGCGTCCCCTTCTGTGCGTTGAAGGGGCGTCGGGCCCGCCCGAGCGCATCCGCGAGAAGGGCCTTGAGCCGGCGTTGGGTGTCCGGGACCGGCTGCCCGTCCAGCGTGGCCTGGATGAGGATGAACGACAGGTGCGCATCGCAGAGGAGCTGCGCCTCGATGAAGCTGCGGGCCGCGTCGCCCAGCAGCTTCGGTTCGCAGCCCGGGCCGAGGATTCGCTGCTCCAGCGCCGCCAACGCGTCCCTGGAGAGGGCGGCGGTCGTGGGCTCCGGCGAGGCAAGGGGCGCGGGGGTGCCTCCGTCGGTCGGCGTGCCCTCCGCACGGGCCGCGACCGGGAGGCAGAAGGACAGCACCAGGAGCGGGAGCAGCGCCCGCGGGCCACGGAAGGAAGAGGAGGCTTCGGACATGCGCGCGGACGTCACCACGGCCCTGGGTTGCCCGGGCCAACCCGGTGGTCGGCGGTCACGATCTGGGGCGGAACGGTCGCTCCGGCCGGGTGGCCGGCGGCCCGGGAGGCGCCCCAATTGCTGGCACCGGGGTATTGAGCAACGATGAGCACGAGCACCGGTGCGCGTCGCCACGGGCTCGTTCTCCAGCCCGTGGCGAGCGGTGACCCTGCCCTGCTGAAGCCTGCCGTCAGTAATTGCCGGAGATGACCTTGGGCAGCATCTTGCGCAGGTCCGGCAGGGGTCCAATCTGGCGGGTGTCCACGGCCTGGGCGGTGCCGTTGTTGCGCAGCAGGCCGCGCATCTGCACGGAGGTCAGGAGGCGGCCATTGGCGCGCGCCACACCCTGCGCGCTGGCGGCCGCGCCCGTGACGATGGGCGAGGCGCTGGAGGTGCCGCTGAAGGTGGCCGTGTAGTACTGGTTGACGCCATGGGCGGAGCCGAACAGGGTGCCGTAGCCCAGCGAGGCCACGCGCTCACCCCAACCGTGGACGTCCACGCGGCCGCCGAAGTTGGTCCAGCACATGGGCGCGCGCGTGGTGGCCGTGCTCGCGCCGACGATGATGGCCCCCGAGTCGCGCGTGGCGCGGTTGAAGCGCCCCGCGTAGGCGGCGGCATCCAGGTTGGCGCTGCCGTTGCCGGCCGCCTCCACGACGATGACGCCGTTGGCGGTGGCGTTGCGGATGATGTCGTAGGGGGCTTGCCAGTACTCCACGGCGATGTAGTGGCACTGGCTGGTGTTGCACGTGCACGCCGTGCCGTCATTGGGGCCCAGGCTGTGGACCTCGACGAGCACGATGCCACCCGGGCCCGCCGCGGTGACGGCCTTGGAGAGGGCGCTCGACAGGCCCTGCGGGGTATGGGATTCGACGCCCACCTGGGCCCCGTAGGCGATGCCCTTCATTCCGTAGGCGTTGTTCACCGCCACCAGCTCTCCGAGCACGGCGGTGCCGTGGTCGCTGACGGTCCCCGCGGCGCCCACGTAGAAGAGGGCGGGCATGTCCTCGTGCGACCGGTTCCAGCCCGTCTCCACGTCCACGATGCGCACGCCCGTTCCGGTGCCGCCGGCCACCGTCCACGCGTAGTTCGCATCAATGCCACCCGGGGCCACGTTGAGGTAGCCCTGATTGGCCGTGTACAGCGGCGTGGTGGGCGGGAGGTCGACGGCGGCCAGCACGCCCCGCAGCGCCGCGTCCAGGCCCGTGTTCACCGTGGCGTCCTCGACAGGAGGTTCGGCGTAGGCCACCTCCACCGTGTCCAGCGCGTTGAGCGCGGCGACGACGTCCGCCACGCGCTCGGAGGTGGTGCCCGGCAGCAGCGGCACCTGGAAGTAGAGGTTGAGGTCCGCCAGCTGCTCGCCGCTCAGCGCCTCACCGGAGGCCTTGCGCGCCTCCAGCGTGGCCTCGTCTTCCTGGAGCAACCGCTGCGGGCGCCGGGTCCGCGGCGCGCGGTCCAGCAGGGCCTCCACGGAGCGCAGGTCCTCCGTGAGCCGGGCTTCGGACATCCCACGGCCGAAGAACAGACTGCGCTCGGAGGAGGAGCGCTCGGAGACGAGCGCCACCAGGGCATTGTCACGCAGGCGAACGCGGCTGCCCTCGTGGAACTTCACCACCAGGCGCTCCACGGGCGTGCCCGCGGCCAGCTCGTGCCCGGTGTGCTTCACCACGGCGGCGCGCGGCGCCAGGGCCCGCGGGGTCGCTCCGGCGGCCGGGGCCAGGGCCACCAGGGCCAGGCCCGCCAGCGCGCCACGCAGCGGGCGCAAGGAGGGGGAAGAGGTCTTCGGCATGGGATGGCTCCAGTTTGGATGACGAGGGACGTGAGCAGGGCCCGCGGGGACACTCCGTTCCCATGGAACCGATTCACTTTGATATCATACAATTCAGTTCTGACATGGAGTCCTGCTGCTGAGAGGGCTCCGAGAACCTCATGCCACCGAGCGCCGATGTGAGCTGGGCCGAAATCGTGCGTTTCCCCGCCATCCATCCTCATTTCAAGGAGTACGAGCGCCGCTGCCGTGAAGCGAGGCTGCAACCCGCCTTCATCCAGGATTCGTGGGAGCTCATCATCCGGGGGCTTCAGCGTCGGGCCGAGTTCATCGCCGTCAATGCCTGGAACCTGCCCGTTCCCGAGTTCGTCGCCCTGGACAAGCTGGTCGCGGTCAGGGCCCGGGAGCTGATGATGCCAGCGGTCTCCGGCACGCCACTGGCCCTCTGGTCCGGAGGGTTGCAGGTCAGCCAGTACGTGCGCGCCAGAGGCTACGACACGCTGGAGAGCACCGTGTACGGCGGCATCCTGGACAAGATGACCAACCCCCAGTTCAAGCTCTGGCTGGGCAGCGACGACTGGGGGCCGCAAGGCGCGCTCTGGGACACCATTTCCGCCCGGTATGTCGAAGTCGCCGCGAGCTGCCGCGACACGATGCACGTCTTCCTCCGCACGCACGACCTCGAGTCCACGTTCTACGGTGAGGAGCTCGTCAACTGGCGCAAGGCGAAGCGCAATCAGGCGCAGGCGCTGGATGGCCTCACGTACCACGTCCTCGTGGGCATGGATTCCTTCGGCCTGGAGCGGGTCTTCCTCCGGGAGCAGGAGGCGAAGGCGTTTCTGCTGACGTTCCTGGGGCAGCTCCAACGGCGGTTCAACCAGGGCATGCTCGAGCGAGGCGTGAACCACCGCTACCGGAGCGAGGTCTGGAAGGACAACGAGCGGGCCTACCAGGACACCCTGCGCAAGAAGACGTACGAGTCCTATCGGCAGTACATGGAGCACCCGCTCCGGCAGCTCGTGGAGCAGTTCTCCCAGGCGGAGCAGGCCCACTCTCCGGACAAGGCCTTCGACCCACGGAAGTTCTCGTCCGTGATGGACGAGCTCCTGCTCAAGACCCGGGTCAGGCGCGGGGAGTAGCGCCGGAGAACCGTTGGGCGCGCGCCCCTGACCTGACATCCATGTCGCGGGTGGCAGGGCATTTCAGCCATGCCCAGGACGGATTCCCCTCTGGGATGCGGCTGGGGCGGGCTGGCGGCGGCTTTGCAATGCGCGGCGCCGTCGCAGACACCCACCGGCTGGCGATTCGCGTGAACGACATGACTGCTCGTCCCTTCCTCTCTTCGTTGATGGTGTCCTCCTTCCTGCTGTGGGCCGCGCCAGTGGAGGCGCAGCCGCTCGAGCCCAAGGGCGCGGGGTTCGCGCTGGGCTTTCGCGTGGCCTATGGCATCCCGTTGGGCAATGCGGTCGGGGACGTGAAGATGACGGACGTCATCGGTGAGACGGTGTCACCGCAGGTGGAGCTCGCGTACTTCTTCAACTCGCGGCTCTCGCTGGGCATCTACTTCCAGTTTGGCTTTGGAAGGTCACCCGAGGCGTGCTTCGAGGCCCTGTGCGGCTCCAATGTGAGACGGTACGGCATTGACCTGGACTACCACTTCCGGCCGGGCGCGTTCGTGTCGCCCTGGGTGGGCGTGGGCCTGGGCTTGGAGAACGCCACGGTGGAGTTCGAGGACGAAGCGGGGGAGACCGGCTCCCTGCCGTATGGGGGCTTCGACCTGGGGCACGCGCACGTCGGCGTGGACCTGCGGATCAATCGCACGATGGCGGTGGGCCCCTACCTCTCCGCGTCGCTGGGCCAGTACAGACGGTCCGGCTCCCGCGACTTCTCCAACGACGGCCGGAGGGTGCACGCCTGGCTCCAGCCCGGCGTGCGCATGCAGCTCCACTTCTAGTCCCGGTCCGGGCGACACGACGGACGCGACCGGGTGGGGGTCAGGGCTGCGCGCCGAGCTTCTTGAGCATCTCCACGGCGCGGCTGTTCTTCGGGTCCAGCGCGAGCGACTTCTTGTAGTGGGTGATGGCCTCCGCCTTCTGTCCCGCCTCCATGTAGCCCTCACCCAGGCTGTCATGGGCATTCGCGTCCGTGGGATAGAGCTCCACGTTCGCCTTGAGGACCTTCAGGGCGTCGCCCTGCTGTCCCTCCCGGAGCAGCCGGTAGCCCAGGTTGTTCAGGTCGTTGGGGGAGAGCTTCCCCGCCGCGTCGTCCCGCTTCATCGACCGGTACCAGGCAAGGGTGGCATCCGTCCCCTTGAGCCGCGCGAGCAGGTCCATCTGGACGAACGTCACCTCCGGACGGGGGACATACGACTTCCAGCCGTACTCGGCGGCCACGCTGTCCGCGATGCGGTCCATCAGCAGGAAGCCGCTGTCCGAGTTGGTCATGATGACGACCCCGCTGCCCGAGTCGGCGAACGCCGTCAGTGAGCACTGGAAGCCCCGATTCGAGCCGCCGTGCCCGAAGCGGTCCTTGCCTTCCAACTGGAACCCGAGCCCGAAGCTCTCTGACTGCTTCGTGAGCATCTGCTTCGCCATGGCCTGGGACACCACGCGCGAGGACTTGCCCGCCCGCGCCTTCGACACCTCGATGGCGATGCGCGCGAGGTCGGACGGCGTCGTCCACAGGCCCGCGGCCGCCATCTCCGGGTAGACGTGCCACTTCCCTTCGACGCCCTTGCCCCCGAAGTACGTGCCGGCGGTTGCCCTGGACGCGAGGGAGGCGGGCAGGGGCTGTTCGTACGTGCTGTCTTTCAGGCCGAGCGGCGCCAGCACCGCCTCCTGCATGATCCGCGGAAACGGCTTCTTGAGCTGATCCACCATCATCGCCTGGACGATGGTGGTGCCGCCGCCGCTGTAGCGCGTCTGCGTCCCGGGGACGAGGTCCACCCGCACCGGCGCGGTGTTCGTGGGCTTCGCCCCATCGAGGATCTGCGCCACCGTGGGAAGGGGCTCGGTGACGGCATAGCCGGGGAAGCCGTGCACGGTGGTGCCCGCGCTGTGGCTGAGCAGGCGGCGCAGCGTCACCTTCTCCTTCGTCGTGAAGTCATTCTCGGGCAGCTTCCACGAGACGAGCTTGTCGTTGATGTTCGCGTCCAGCGACCACTTGCCGGCTTCGACGTAGTGCAACGCCGCGAGGGCCGACACCGGCTTGCTGATGGACGCGGCCTGGAACAGCGTGTCCGGCATGACGGGATCCGTGCCGCCGACCTGCTTCACGCCATAGCCCTTGGCCCAGACGAGCGCGTTCTTCTCGAACACGGCGATGCTGACGCCGGGAATCTTGTACAGCTCCATCCAGCGCTGGAGCGACATGCGCTGGGGCTCCTCACCAGGAAGCGCGACGGGAGCAAGGCCCGCCTCCACCCGCGCGATTCGGGCTGCTTCGGAGGGACGGGCCACCCACTCGGTCGTGGGCTTGCGCGTGTCCGCCGCGGTGAGCAGGGCGACGGCGCTACAGCCCGCGAGGGCAACGGGGGTGACGCGGCGAAGCGGTGGACGCAAGGCGTTCTCCAAGGGAAGGGCTGTGGGGGCTGGTACGCACGCGGCCCGCGCGGATTGCATCCTCCGCCATCGCCCATCCAGGGACCAGGATTGGAGGGCATGCGGACGCCCATCGTCGGCCCCCTGCCCGGAAGAGGCTCACGGGGCCTGGGGGGCCCAGTGGAACCCGGTGCCGTCGACAGTGGCGCTCCACAGCTCGTCCGACGACAGCCCCTCCAGGGTCGTGAAGCCCTGGGTGCCGAAGCGGAAGTCCCTCCACGTCTCTCCGTCGAAGCGAACGAGGTCGTCCGTGCCCAGGACCGCGATGACAGCGCCCCGCCCGAAGGCCACCACGTCAAGGATGTCGGGCGAGACGCCACCATCCACGAAGATGGGATAGGGAGGTTTCGTGCTCCAGGTGCCCGCCGCACGCTCCAGGAGCAGTCCCCGGTCTCCCGTCGCGTAGGCAAGGCCCGGCGCCACGACGTGCACGGCGTGCAGGGCGACCTGCCCTTCGGAGGGGGGCGGCAGCGTCTCCCGCAGCCATGGGCCACCGTCCGCGTTGACGTGGTACGCGACCGGCACCTCGCCCGCGCGGCCCACGGTGATGAGCGTTCGCGGGTCGAGCCCGTGGATGGAGCGGAGGTCCGCGTCCACCTGCGCCACCCGCACCGGCTGTGCCGGAGGGTCCCAGCGCAGGATGTCCCCGGCCTTGCTCACCGCAAAGAGCGTCGTGCCTCCGTCGGCCTCGAAGCCCACGAGGTCCTGGATGGCCGCGCCACGTCCGTCGAAGGCTGTCAGCGTGCAGGGCTCCCCGGCGACCAGCGTCCGCGTGGCGAGCTGCCCCTCCCTGGAGCCCATGAACAAACGCCCATCGCTCGGTCGCGCCCACGCCGTGGACCACGCCCCGTGGCAATCGGTGAACAGCTCGACGTCGAAGCCGCCGTCGGTCTCCCGCCGGACGTGGGCGAGCAAGTCGTTGCTGTCACTCACGAGCCAGGCCTGGTTGCGCGCATGGGGCGCCACGTCCCGGAAGCTCGCACCCGGGATGGGTTCGGTGCTCCTCCAATCGACGCCGTCACAGATGGGCGCCGGGTCCTCCCGGCCGTCACAGTCGTTGTCCAGGAAGTCGCAGCGCTCCTCCACGCCCGGCGAGCTGGAGACGGAGCGGTCATCACAGTCCGTGCCCCGGGTGGTGGTGCTCACGAAGCCATCACCGTCTTCATCCCGCGCGCTTAACTCCAGCTCGACCGTGGCGGTCCCCTTCTCGGGAACGACCCCCTGCGCCGACGCGGTGGCCACCTCCTGGCCCGCGCAAGAGCGCTCGCGGGCGGAGGCCGTCACCCTCACGGTGTCACTCCCCCCTGCCGGGCGAATGAAGCCCACCTCCCCCGTTCCCGACCCCGCGAGCCCGGGCGGCTCCACCGGCAGCTCGAAAGTCCTGGAGCCGTCCTCAGCGTCCACCAGTCGCAGCGTGACGCAGCCCGGACGGAAGCCGTCGTAGGTCAGCAGCACCCGGACCTGGCAGGGGTGACTCGCGTCGCACGTGCTGGGGCGCTCCTCCTCCAGCTCCTCGATGTCCGGCACCGTGCAGGTGATGCAGAGCAGCCCGAGTCCCACGGCCACGGCACGCTTCATGGCGAAACCTCCGTCCGGGGCGACGGCGGGTCGTCCATGAGGAGCCAGGTGACGGCGGCTCCGGCGGCGGCGGTGACGGCCGCGCCCAGCAGGACGTTGGCCGCGATCGCCTGGCCCCGCGCGCTGTCCAGGTGCGCGGTCCGGTTGCTGTAGAAGACCTCGTCGCGCGCGGCATTCACGTTGCTCCGTGACTGGAGGCCGAAGTAGCCGCCGAAGCCACCCAGCAACACGCCTCCTCCCAGCAGGGCCAGCGGAAGCACGGGCATGGAGCGCGTGCGGCCCACCTCCGCCCGCGCCCCGGACGGGACGAGCCCGGGCGGTGGAGTCCGCGCGAGCCGCGCGTCTGGCATTGCATGCGGTGCGTCCGAGGGCGGGCGGGAACCGGGTGCCAGCTCACGCTGCACGGTCCGGCGCACCTCCTCGAAGTCGCGGGACACCTTGGGCGACACCGAAGTACGTTACATGCCAGTCCTTCGCCCTCCAGGGCCCCAGAGGCGGCACAGGTGCCCGTCGCGCTTCCGGCAGGCGGCCTGCGTTTCCGCAGGACGCGTCCAAGCTGCCGGGCGACGCGCCCTGCGTCAATCCTTCGCGGAGGCTACCGCTTGACGATGTTCAACTGGATGTTGCCGCAGTCGCCCTCGTAGCCCTCGACGATGATCAGCAGCTGCACGCCCTTGATGAGGCCACTGAGCGTGATGCCAGACGTGAGGAGGTCGCCGCTGTCGTCATTGCACTTCAGGATCTCCGAAGTGTTCTTGTAGTTGCGGATCTCCATGATGGTGTCGAAGTTTGAATTCCTCGTGGAGAACGAATAGGTCCCGGTCGCGGGGACCCGCCACACGAAGGAGACATCCCGCGACGAACCCGAACGGCAGGAGGTGGCCCACTGGTTGGTCGCGGTACAGCTGGTGGGATAGGTGGCGACCGGAGACCCCAGCGCACTGCCCAGATCGCCCGCCAGGGTCTGCTGCTCCACCCTTCCAATCTCCGAATCCTCCAGGACCTCGCCCTCCCCGGGCTCGGCGCCGTCGAACTCCTCCCCTTCGGGAAGCGGCCCGCAAGCACCGAGGAACAGCGCACACCAGGCCACACCAACAAGGGATTTGCCGAGGTTCGTCATGGTTCACCTTGGAATGTCGCTGCCAATTGCAAGGAAGTCCGCCCCACTCACAGGTGGACCCGGAAGGGCAGCCATGGCGAAGCACCATGTCTGCCTTGCACAGCATCTTGTGCTCGCTTGCCCTTGACAGCCATTGCCCCAGCGACCCGCGCATCCAACAATTCCGGATATTTAGATCTTCTTGCAATCCGAGATTCCCCGGGAGGCGAGCGTCTTGAAACAGACGCGGATGGTCAGGACGGGGCTGCCCTGCGCACCACCCTGCCCACCTTTGAATGCCCTACCACCATCTCCAGCGCGGTGACGCAGCGGAACACGAAGGCGATGGCGCCATGGCTTTCGGAGCGGGCGCGGATGCGTTGCACGCCGCGCGAAGTCCTGGAGGGCGCGGTTGGGGAGCTGCCGGATCTCCTCCTCGGAGATCCTTTTGACGGCGTTCGGGTTGCCGGGCGGGGGCTGCGGCGCGGTGCCATTGATGGCGGGCCTGTTGTTGCTGGCCAGCAGCATCTTCACCTGGCCCTCGTCCTTGCGGTAGCGCCCGCGCCGGGGCGCCCCTGGCTCAATGCCGCGAGAGGATCTTGATCGAGAGCGAGTCCATCTCCCGGTACAGGTAGGTGAGCACGTAGAAGAACTTCCTGAACCGGATGCAGCGCTCATCCCGGGAGCTGCTCTCGAAGCGCCAGATGCCGTAGTTGGGATCGAAGAAGGAGAGGACGCCGTTGCCCGTCCAGGGCGAGCGGGAGAAGAAGACCCCCACGACGTGCCGGCTGAAGGAGATCAGGACGAACGCGTCCTGGTTCTTGAGCTCCTTCTGATACTTGAGCATGGCATCGACGATGAGCTGGGACGCCTCCAGCCGCTTCTTGCCTCCATCCTCATCCGCGTCGGGCACGTAGCTCGCCTGGAGCGTGGCGGAGACAATCCGGTCCTTGGAGGAGAGCCGGTTGGCCGTCGTGGCCGACTTGGTGATCTTGCTCGCCGCCAGTTGGAGTGCGTAGACGTCTGCCCGGCTGATCTCCGCCTCGTGCCAGATCTCCAGGCGCTCCATCCGGGCGTTCAACTGCGTGAGCTTGTAGCTGCGGCTCTCCGTGTCGAGCCGATACCGCGCCCGCTGCTGCTTCGCCGCGTACTTCGCCGGATCGTACGAAGGGTCCAGCGGGGCGCCATGCGCGCCCCGCTCCGAGAGGAAGTTCACGAACGCGGGGAGGTCCGCCTTGGGGTACTTCGTCGTGAACGCTTCATGAATGGGCCCCTTGTCCGGGAGCGCCATGAACAGGGAGTGGGTCCGAGCCTGCTCCGGGTTGCCCAGACCGATGGCGAAGAGCTGCTTCTGCATCCACATGGACATCTTGGCATTGCGGGCCCGCACGTCCTCGGCGAAGAGCCAGGCGTGGAAGTCACTGTCGGGCTTCTTTTCGAACTTCATCCGCAGCCACATGGCCACCAGCGCGTAGCAGATGCCGTCCCGGGTGAAGTCCTCGGGATGCGAGGCGCCCGTGACGAGGTCCTCCCTCCCCTGGGAGAAGCCGCACTCCAGCGTTCCGCCGAACCCGGTCGCGGTCTTCGTGAACTGATCGATGATGCCAATGAGCTCTGGAGAGGCCCTGTAGCGGGTTTGATACAGCTTTGCGTACATGGGCCCTCTCCACGGAGGTCTACGGCGGAAGCCCTCAGGCTAACATGGGCTTCGAGCCAGACCGGCGACCGGCATCCATGCCGGGCTCAGCGAAGCCAGCGGAGCCCGGCCACGGCATCGCCCCCGTGCTCGTAGTACTCCATGACCACCGTGTGCTCACCGGCGCGCATCCAGCGGCCCACGACGAAGCTCGTGGTCGACTGGTCCCTCCACCCGTTGATGATGCGGGCGCCGTCCACGAACACGCGGACGCCGTCATCCGCCTGGGCGAGGAAGAAGTACAGGCCTGACGCGAAGGAGAACCGTCCCGTCCAGCGCACGGAGAAGTCGTCGGGCCCGACCTCCGGCACGGGGCTGCCCCTGCCCCAGAGACGCGCGAGCGGCGCCCCCTCGCAGCGCACCCGCACGGGGGAGCCCGTCAGGTCCCGGTTGGCGAAGTACTCCGCCCGGTACTGCCCGAGCGGGCACTGCGCGGGGGCGACGGCTTCGAAGAAGGCCGTGTAGCTGGCGTCGCTCGGACCGACCTGGATGACGTGCTCCGCGGCCCCGCCATCCGACCACTCGCGGAACTCGAAGACGCCTTGCGGCGACGGCGCGATGAGGGTGTGCGAGGAGCCGACGATGACCTGGCGGACCCGGGGCTCCGTCGCGCGCGTGCCGTCGAACACCAGCTCCAGCCCCGGCGGTGACGTCCGGAGCGTCACCTGCACGAGCTGCGGCAGCACCGTGATAGTCCGGGTGTCCGTCAGCCCCGCCGAGTCGGTCGCGGTCAGCGTGACTTCGAAGTGAACCTCGTCTCCGTGGTCCGGGACGGTGAACGAACCGGACGCTCCCGTGCTCGTGGAGTACGGGTGGGAATGACAGGTCCCCGCCGTGCAGTGGCGCAGGGTGACGGTCCAGGCCAGCCGGTCATCGGGAAGGGGGCCGTCCTCGGCGTCGCTCGCCGAGCCTGAGTAGGCCACCACGTCGCCGACCTTGAAACGGAACGTCTCCGACGGCGAGTGGATGGTCGCGACGGGCGCCAGGTTGCCCACGGAGATGCTCACGGTGGCGGAGTGGCTGCCCCCGCGCCCATCGCTGACGGTCAGCCGGGCCACGTAGGTGCCGGCCGCGACATACGTGTGCTCCGGGGCGGGCAGCGTCGACACGGGGGAGCCGTCCCCGAAGTCCCAGTGGAACTGGAGCACGTCACCATCCGGGTCGCTGGAGCCCGCGCTGGAGAAGCGCACGAGCAGGGCAGGCGTCCCCTCGCGCGGCATCGCCGAGGCCACCGCGACGGGCGGCGTGTTGGCCACCGAGTAGCGGATGCGACGCAGCTCGCCCGCGAGGATGTCCACGAAGAAGAGGTTGGAGTCCGGCCCGATGCCAAGCTCGACCAGCCCGCCCACCCCGGTCGCGAACAGCGTCACGCTGTCGGGCACGAGCTCGTCATTCGCATCCACCCGCAGGGAGCGGATCCACTGCTGGCTGTAGTCGCCGAAGAAGTAGGCGCCCTGCCACGTCTCCGGGTACGCGGAGCCCGTGTAGAAGGCGCCGCCCGTCGCCGTCTGGCCGACGCCGCGATCCCAGACGTGCAGCGGAGGTCGCACCGCGCCGGGTCCCCGCGCATAGAGTTCCTGGCAGAGGGGCTTGGGTTCGTACCCGCTCTGGCGAAAGTTCCCCTCGTAGCAGGGCCAGCCCAGGTTCGCCCCCGGGAGCGCGACGTTGATCTCCTCGAAGGAGCTCCAGCCGACGTCGCCCAGGTAGGGCGTGGCGGTGCCCGGGCGCAGGCTGAAGCGATAGGGATTGCGCAGCCCCAGCGCCCACACCTTGGAGCGGTTGGCCCGGGCGTCCCCGTTCCAGAACGGGTTCGAGGCCACGCCCTCGCCGGTGCGGGTGATGCGCAGGACCTTGCCCGCGAGTGAGTCCAGGCGCTGCGCCCGCAGTGCGTCGTCATCGACCGCGTCGAAGCGGGCGCCATCTCCTGACGTCACGAAGAGGGTGCCGTCCGGCGCGAACCGGAGGCTGCCCACGGAGTGCGAAGGGCTGTCCGAGGGGATGCAGTCGGCCCCCTCGGGGAGGGCATTGCAGGAGGTGGCCACCGCTGTGCCGAGCAGCACGGCCTCACTCGACGGCAATGCCATGTCCCCGACGGCGGTGTAGCGCGCCAGCCGCGACGTCTTCGGCCCGGAGTCGTCCGCGTCGTCGTCGTCGTAGGTGTAGAGCAGGTAGATGAAGCCATTGGTGGCGAAGGCCGGATCCACCGCGAGCCCCAGCAGCCCGCGATCATGGTGCGAGTTCACCCGCCCACGGATGTCGATGAAGGGCACGGGCTGGAGGAGGCCGTCCTTGAAGAGCCGGACCACCCCATCCTTCTCGGCGATGAGGAGGCGCCCATCGGGGAGGGGCGCGAACGTCGTCGGGTAGTGCAGGCCGGCGACCACGAGCTCGGAGGAGAAGCCCTCCGGGAGTGCGAGGGGCGCCCTGGGCCGGGCCCCGGCAGGGGGCCCCCATCCCAGACAGAGCAGGAGAAGGGCCGTGAGGTGAGGCAACCCGCGTCGCAATGACAGCATGGAATCATCCATTGTGTGGGAGAGTGTCGGAAGGCGGGAAGCTGGCACTTCGCCCTTCCACGGCCATCCGCCCCCCAGGCCCCGGGGTGCTGTCAGCCATCACGCGTCGGAAGCGCCGCGTCCACGGCATACGGGATGCAGCCATGTTCAAGGGCCTGAGCGACGTCCCACTGTCAGCGCCCTCGCCTCCTCGCGGTGGCGCCGGTTGCCGGTAGTGCTCCAGACGCGCCTTGGCCCCCCACGCCTGAATGCGCGTTGCGTTTGCCTGGGGACATCGCGCTGGCGGTCCCCGGAGACGCTCTTGGGGCATCCCAGGGGATGTGATGAAGCTGCAGGCGAGCCCACCGCCGAAACGCAGCACCCTCCTCCAACCGGGGTCATCCATGCGCAGCTCACGTCTCCTGGGTGTCGTTCTCTTCTCTTGCATTGCCTTTGCTCAGCTCGCGGAGGCGAAGAGCGTCTCCTTCTCTGGCTATCAATGGGAGGTGCGCAGCGGTCAGGGCGGCCCGGGCCCCAACAGCTGGGATGATCGCAACGTCTGGGTCGACGCGAACGGCCACCTCCACCTGAAGATTGCCTGGCGCGACGGACGCTGGACGACCGCGGAGGTCTACATGCCGCAGCAGCGGCTGGGGTTCGGCACGTACCAGTTCAAGGTGATTGGCCGGCCCGACCTCTTCGACGACAACGTGGTGCTGGGCCTGTTCAACTACACGCGCCCCGACGTGGGGCCGGACGCCACGAATGAAATCGACATCGAGTTCGCGAAGTGGGGCGGCAGCCAGTCGCAGATGGGCAACTGGGCCGTGTACCCCGCCGTGACGGGCGTCACCTACTCCCATCAGGCCTACCCCATCAGCCTCGGGGGCACCTACTCCACCCACCGCTTCCAGTGGTCATCGCAGCAGGTCTTCTTCCAGGCGCTGCATGGTCACCAGGATGGCAACGTCAACCAGATGGCCAGCTGGCTCTTCAATCCGCCGGACTACGTGCAGCGCATTCCCCAGTCCCCCCTGCCCGTCCACATGAACTTCTGGCTCTTCCAGGGACGCGCGCCCAAGAACGGGCAGGAGGCGGAGATCGTGATCGCGGAGTTCAAGTTCATCCCCGCCCCGTGAACCGCGGGCGGCTCGTGGGCGGTGCTCCACTCCACCCGGAAGTTCCGCCCGCAGGGGCCCTCCCCCCAGCGCAGAGAAGCTCCAGGCGCCCACGCCCGGCCGGGGAGGGGGTTCCTCCGTCATGAACGCCTGCGTCGCGTCCCTGCATGCAGCGGCAACATCGGCGCGACCCGGGTGGCGAGCGTCTCCACGAAGCGCCGGACCCTGGTCGGAAGATTCAGCCGGCTTGGGTAGACGACGTGAGCGGCCCGCAGCATCGCGGGCTTGGGGCCGAAGAGGACCTTGAGCCGACCGTCGCGGACCGCGTCCCGGCAGAGGAGCGCCGGGACGCAGGCGATGCCAACCCCGGCGAGCGCCGCGTCGCACGCCACCTCCAGGTCGTTCACGGTCAACACCGGCTCGATTCGCACCTTCACGCCCTCGACCCGCCACGCCTCGAAAGCACTGAAGCCGATGCATCGTGCGGCTTGGAGCTCCCTGGCGCTCGGCGTCCCGTGCTTCGCCAGGAACCCTGGGCTCGCGACGAAGTACACGGGCCCTTCTCCCAGCTTGCGCGCCACGAGGGACGAGTCGTCGAGCGCTCCCATCTGGATCGCGAGATCCAGCCCCTCCTCGATGAGGTTGATGCGGCGATCCGCCAGCACCAGTTCGACCGTCGCCTTGGGGTAGCGGCCCAGATATTCTGAGACCACGGGAGCCAGGTAGCGGCGTCCGTAGAGCATCGGCGAGGACACCCGCAGCAGGCCGACCGGCTCCGCCTCCTGCTGCTGCACCTCGCTGTTGGCCTCGTCGATCTGCGCGGCGATGGCGGCGCAGCGGTCGTAGTAGGTCGCCCCCGCGCCCGTGACCCGCAACCGCCGCGTCGTTCGCTCTAGGAGCCGCACCCCCAGCTGCTCCTCCAGCTTGCTGATCCGCTCGCTGGTGGTCTGCTTGGTGATGCCCAGCTGTCGCGCCGCGCGGGTGAAGCTGCCTTCTCGAACGACCCTCGCGAAGAGGACCATGTCGGCGGGGGAGATCATGACCGTCAAGGCTACCCTGACAATGAGTTCGTGCGTGGCCCCATTGTCTGGCGGCCCCGCGGGCCGCAGGGTTGCGACGGTTCGACCCACATCCAGGAGTGCTCACATGAAGCTCTACTTCGCGCCCAGGACCCGGGCGACCCGTCATCGCTGGCTGCTCGAGGAGCTCGACGTGCCCTATGAGTTGCTCAAGGTGGATTTGTCGACGCAGGAGAACAGGACTGCCTACCTGGCACTGCACCCCTTCGGCGAAGTCCCTGTCCTGGTGGACGGGGACGTGACGCTCTTCGAGTCGTCGGCGATCTTCCTCCACCTGGCCGACCGCTTTCCGGAGAAGCACCTGGCGCCGCCTCCGGGCTCGCCTGAGCGCGGCCCCTATCTCCAGTGGGTGCTCTTCGCCGAGGTGACGCTCGATCCCTTGGTGATGGAGCACCACCGAAACGAACAGCTGCCGGCGGAGCAGAGGACGAACCTTGCGCAGCAGCGCGCCCGGCTCGACGAAGTGCTCACGGTCATCGACCTCCAGCTTGGGGGCAGGGAGTTCGCCGTGGGCAAGGCCTTCACCGCCGCCGACCTGCTCCTGGCGTCGATCCTCCACCTGGCGAACACGCTGAAGCTGCTGGAGAAACACCCTCGGCTCACCGACTACGTCATGCGCCACACCCTGCGCCCCGCCACGCGGCGAGCCGTCGCGGGGTGAGCGCGCACGGAGGCCTCTTCAACGCCCACGTCACCCAGGCGTGTCTGGGGTTGCGCCATGAATTGGAGGTGATCAGCCCTCCAGCGGCACCTTCTCCAATGAAAGGCATCTGTTCACGTGCTGACGCCGGGGCAGTCTGGGCGTCGCGCCTGCGCTGCCGGCGACCACGGGCAGGAAGAGGCCGCCGTACACTGCCGCGCCTCACGACTGGAGGACGTCATGGGATTCCTGAGACCCCACGCTGAGCGGATCTACGCGCTGCTCCGAATCATGGCGGGACTGATGTTCATGCAGCATGGGCTGCAGAAGCTCTTCGGCCTGTTCGGAGGCGTGCCCGCTGGGGCGCCGGCGTTCATCGTCTATGGCGCGGGAATCATCGAGCTCGTGTGCGGCGTGCTCGTCGCAATCGGGCTGTTCACCGGTCCCGCGGCGTTCCTCGCGAGCGGTACGATGGCGGTCGCCTTCTTCCTCGGGCACGTGGTTCCCGCCAAGGGCAACCTCCTCCCCATCGTGAACCAGGGGGAGCTCGCGGCGCTCTATTGCTTCGTGTTCTTCTACATCGCCGCGCACGGCGCGGGCATCTGGAGTGTCGACGCCACGCGCCAGGGCTCGAAGCGCGCGTAAGCCTTCGGGCGCGCCTCCTACCGGGATGCGTCCGCAAGGTGCGCGAGGACCTGCTTCGCGCGCGCTCGCGGAGAACCTTCGACCTCGAGCACCTCCACTTCGAAGGCGTGAGGGTCCTCGAGGAGGAGCTCCTTCAGCGTCTCATCGACAGCCAGGCGCGGCTCCTCGTCATCCGAGGCGGACAGCGAGATCCGGTCCGGCCGCTCAACCCCGACCAGGACGATCAGGTCGAGCTTCCGCAGGGCGCCGCGCACGCGTGGGAGCCACGCTTCGATATCGAACGCGTCGCGGTCCTCGTGGGCCAACAGGTATCCGATGAAGTCCACCGGGCATCGGTCGAACACCACGTCGGCAGGCGCCTCGTCCAGGTTCGCGATGGACCGTGCGAGCTGCGCTTCAAAGTCCTCGACCGAGGGGGTCTCCGCGAACGCGTGCCCCTCTTCTTCCAGCTGATGGTACGGCTCATCCACCGTCACATAGGCAGGGAGGAGGTCGGACAGCTCGTCGACGAGCGTGGACTTCCCCGTGCGATGGGTCCCGGAGATGGCGATTCGCATGAGTGGGCGATCTAGCAGTTGGCCCCCTCGGTGGCCCACCCCGGCTCCCGCCCCTACCGTACCCGCGCGCTACTTCGCGCGAGGGCAGGTGCGTCCGCGGGCGGGGCCTGGCGTCGCGCCACTTTCCGCCAGCCTCCTCTCTGTCCCTCACCACCCCGCCGCTGCCCAGGCTGGCGAAGGCAAGGAGGAAGCGAACCTCGCCCTCCTCGCCCCTGCGTGGCGGCTTCCGCTCAGGCCTTGGCGGACTTCTTCGTGGCCTCCGAGTGCTCATCCCGGCCATGCACGGCGGACGAGGGGCTGGTCGCCTCCACGGCGGAGAAGGTCTCCAGGATCTTGTACGTGTGGCTGGAGCCGCGCGGCACGAGCCACGAGTCCCCGGGGTTGAGCAGGATGACCTGTCCCTCCAGGTGCAGCTCCGCGCGGCCCTTGAGCACGTAGCCCACGGTCTCGTAGTCGCGGACGCTGGCGGGCTTGGCCTCGCTGGGCGGTTCGTCCTCCCACAGCCGCATGGCCACGCGGACGCCGGACGCGAGGTACTTCTGGCCCATCTCCCCCTTGGGGGAATGGCGGCTTTCGACCTTCTTCACGCTGGTGTCGCCCATGTTCGCCTCTCCTTGGGGCGGCGTGCGGCGCCGCGCTCCTGAAGGGAAGGTAGGGAAGACCCCGAGCATTGGCGGACGGCGTCACCCAGGCCGCCTGCCTGCCCTGCGTCCGAAAAGACGAAAGCCCAGCCTCCCTCGGGGGAGACTGGGCTTCGGTGACTCACCGGTCCCGGAGAGTCGGGGTTTCGCTCAGCTCGCGGCGCGGACGTTCTGCGCCTGGAGGCCCTTGGGGCCCTTGGTGACTTCGAACTCCACCTTCTGGCCCTCGGCCAGAGTGCGGAAGCCATCCATGTTGATGGCGGTGTGATGGCAGAAAACGTCTTCGCCATTGTCCTGCGCGATGAAGCCGAAACCCTTCGCGTCGTTGAACCACTTCACAGTACCGAATGCCATTGTGAGTCTCTTCTCTTTCTCTGCTTTTGAGCTGTGACCGGCTCGCGCCAGCCACCCGCACCGAAACGCACATCGCTTCGGCACGCCGGGTACTCTACCTGCTTCCCGCGCGAACACCACTCCAGAGGAAGGAATCGTGCGAGCAGGCGTCCTTCATCCGACAAACCGGATGCAGTCGAGGCCCGGCATTTCAACACCCCGGTGGCTCCGCGACATTCCCATGCCCTCGCGGGCACCCGCCGCGCCTTCATACTTCTTCACCGCTCCCGGGCGTGGGCTTCACACCCGTTCTCTACCTTGTGCTCCGTCAGACAGGGCGCGGGACCGCTTGAGCGGTGCCCGGCCTGCTTCCAGGAGCCACACCATGTTTGGATTCGTTTTCGGGACTGCCTGCCTCGCGGGCCTCTTCGTCACCCTGCGTCGGGGCCACCACGGCCACCACGCCCATGGCCACGCAGGCCGCTGGAGCGCGCGGCCCCGGCTGCGCTGGCTGTTCGAGAGGCTGGAGACGTCGCCCGGACAGGAGAAGGTCATCGTGAAGGCGGTGGAGGAGGCGCGCGAGGCCTTCGCCAAGGTGAAGGACCAGTGGGGCCCCAGCCGCACGTCGCTCGCGGGTTCGCTCCGGGGCGAGCACTTCGACGGCGCCATGCTGCGCGAGCTGTTCAGCCGTCATGACCTGGCGCTGGAGACGCTGCGCAACGCCGTGAAGGACGGGCTGTCGCAGGTGCACGAGGCGCTCGACCCGAGGCAGCGCCGGGAGCTCGCGGACATCATCGAGCACGGGTGGAGCTACGGCTGGCGCGGCGAAGGCTGGTACGGGCGGCGCGGCTGCGGACGCGGTCGTGGTCGCTGGGGCGGCGGTCCCCACAACGACGACGCGCCCCCTTCGATGATCTGAGCCTTCCTTCCCCACCCCTTCCTGGAGATCCACCATGAGACACCGCTTGCTCGTCGTCCTGCTCGCCGCGGGTGCCCTCGGAGGCTACGCCTCCGGCTTCGCGAGCCTCTCCCGCCACCACCGCGCGTCCTGTCATGAGGGTCGCTGGGGAGGCCCCGGCTACAGCAACGGGACGCCGCCGTACTGGGACTGGCGCGCGCAGCAGGCTCCGGCCGCGTCGGGGCCCGCCGACGCACCGGGAGCGCGTTAGGATTCACGCCACCCATGCCCACCCGCGTCCTGCTCATCGATGACGACACCCGGATGTTCGAGCTGCTCGCGGAGTACCTCGGGCAGAACGGCATCAGCGTCAGCCACGCGCCCGACGGCGGGCGCGGGCTGGCGGCGCTGGAGGCGAACGCCTTCGACGCCGTGCTCCTGGACGTGATGATGCCGGGCATGGATGGGCTGGAGGTGTGCAAGCGCATCCGGGCCAAGAGCCGCATCCCCGTGCTGATGCTCACCGCCAAGGGCGACGAAACGGACCGGGTGGTGGGCCTGGAGCTGGGCGCGGACGACTACCTGCCCAAGCCCTTCGGCCCCCGGGAGCTGCTCGCCCGCCTGCGCGCGGTGCTGCGGCGTGCGCAGCCGTCGTCGGTGGCGGACCGGCTGGAGTCCAGCGGGGTGTCCATCGACGTGTCCGGGCGCGAGGTGCGGGTGGAGGGGCGCGCGGTGGATTTGACGGGCCTGGAGTTCGACCTGCTGCTCGCGCTGGTGCGCCGCGCGGGCCGGGTGATTCCCCGTGACGCGCTCCTGGGCGAGGCGGGGCGCGGCGACACGGTGGTGAGCGAGCGCACGGTGGACGTGCACATCTCCCACCTGCGCCAGAAGCTGGGGGACGTGGGCACGCGCCTCATCAAGACGGTGCGCGGCGTGGGCTACGTGTTCGCGAAAGAGGGCACCTGATGGGCTGGCGCCGTCGGCAGTCCTCCGGGGACGAGCCCTGCATCCCGCCCCATGTCCACGGCTTCGGCAGGCACCGGCACCACCGCGCGTCGCCCTGGCACCTGGGGCGGCTGGGGTCCTTCGTGCGGGCGCGGCTGCGCCGACGGCTGTTCGTCATGTTCGGGCTCACCATCCTGGTGACGGTGCTGGTGGTGTCCGGGGTGATGAACCTGATGGGCGGCTCCGCGTGGAAGCAGGAGACGGAGCGCGTGCGCTCCTTCGTGGGCCACCGCTTCGCGGCGGTGTGGGACGCGCCCGCCGAGCGCGCGGCCCTGGTGCGGGACATCTCCCGGGACCTGGCGGTGGACGTGCAGTTGCTGGACGTGTCCGGCGCGGTGGTCGCGAGCGGAGGCGCCCCGTGCGCGAAGCCGGACGCGACCCTCCCGGTGATGCGCGACGGGGTGCAACTGGGCACGGCCCAGGCGTGCTACGTGCGCATGCGCGGCCACAGCCCCCTTCGTGGTGTGTTGCCCCTGGGCATCGCGGTGCTGGTGCTCTGGACGGCGGCGGGAGGCATCTCCTACCGGCTGGCGCGGCCGGTGGACACGCTGGTGAAGGCCACCCAGGAGCTGGGCGCGGGGAAGATGGGCACGCGGGCGAGCGTCCACCGCCACGCCACGGGCGAATTCGCGGTGCTGGCCGAGTCCTTCAACGACATGGCGGCGCGCATCGAGAAGCAGATGGCGGATCAACGCGAGCTGCTGGCCGCGGTGTCCCACGAGCTGCGCACCCCGCTGGCGCGGCTGCGGGTGCTGACGGAGCTGCTGCGCGACGGCGGTGGCAACCCGCGCACGCTGGACCAGGTGGACCGCGAGGTGGTGGAGCTGGACGCGCTGGTGGGCGAGCTGCTCGCCAGCTCGCGCCTGGACTTCGGCCAGCTCACGCCCAAGGCGCTGGAGGCGGGCGTGCTGGCGGCCCAGGCGCTGGAGCGAACGGGGCTGTCCGCCACGCTGCTTCAGCCGGAGACGGACGACGTGACGGTGCTGGCGGACGCGACGCTGCTGGGGCGGGCGCTGGTGAACCTGCTCGACAACGCGCGCCGGCACGGGGCGGGGGTGGAGGCGCTCCGGCTGCAGGACCACGGCACCGAACACCTGTGCTTCTGGGTGGAGGACCGGGGCCCGGGCCTGCTGCCCGGAGAGGAGACGCGCATCTTCCAGCCGTTCTACCGCAAGGACCGGGGCGGCGAGGCGCGCGAGGCCGGCTCGCTGGGGTTGGGGCTCGCGCTGGTGCAGCGGATTGCCCGGGCGCACGGGGGTGAAGCGTTCGCGGAGAACCGGCCCGGAGGCGGCGCGCGCGTGGGCTTCACCCTCCGCAAGGCAGGGCCTCCCGCCCAGGCCACGGAGCGCGCGCAGGCGTAGCGAAGGTCCATGGCCGCCGCGCCCCACGGGTGCGGCGCCGTGCTCTGGCGTAGCGAAGGTCCATGGCCGCCACGCCCCACGGGTGCCGTGCGTCGGCGTCGCCAGGTGCCTTCAAGGCCCGCGTTGCTCGCGCAGCGGGCGCTCGGCCACCCTTGCGGCTCGCGAGGAGGAAGGGGCCCGCGCGAGCAGTCACCTCCCCTGCACCGGCACTCGCTACGGCTTGGCGGGCGCGTCCGTCGCGGCGAACGTGAACGCGGCGTCCGCCGGGGCGTCGTCCTTCACGGTGACCTCCGCCGTCTTCGTGCCCAGCGTCTCGTGCCACGCTTCCACCGTGTACGTGCCCGCCGGCAGGCCCGTCAGGGTGAACGTGCCGTCATCCCCGGTGGTGGCGAAGTACGGGTTGGCGTTGCTCACCACGTAGGCCGCCATCCACGGGTGCACGTCGCACTTGAGGCGCAGCACCTCCGCGTCCGACGGGAGGGTCTTCTGTATCGGCGCGCCCAGGGGGGGCTGCGCCACGTTGAACAGGGGCTTGGCGCCCACCACGCCGCGCACGTTGTGCAGCGTGCCGTCGCTGTTCTTGAACACCACCTGCTGGCCCGCCATCGCGCCCTGCACGCGCGGCACGTAGGTGCACTTGCTCTGGTCCACCACCACGGGCGTCGACGGCGCCGGGGGCGCTCCCGCCACCGCTCCGCGCACGCGCACCAGCACGTTCTTGAGCTTGCCGTCCTTCACCAGCACGGACTGCTCCTTCTCCGGCCGGCCGTCACACGCGGGGTCCACGCTGGGCGCCAGGTCCGCCATCACCGGCACCGTGCCCGTGAAGGACACGGAGCCCTTCACCACCCCGTTGCCCGCGGGAGCCGGAGCCACCGCCGCGCCCTCACCCGCGCCCGCCGCCGCCGCGGGGGGCAGCGGCTGCTGCGTGGGGGACGGCGCGCGAACAGGGGCTTCCGCCGCGGGCGCGGGGGCCTCCTCCTTCTTGCACGCGGGAAGGGCCAGGAGCCCCACGACGGCGACCATCGACAAGCCAGGCGTACGCAGCTTCATGAGGCAGTCTCCTCGAAGTGGATCCGTTTTGCGGTCCCCGCCGTCGTAGTGGAAGGCACGGGGCAAGTCCAACACGGCTACTCGCGGCGGCTCACGCTGAACGCGGCCAGGCCCAGGAACACCGCCGCGAACGCCAGCAGCGCCGGCACCTCCCACCCCACCCCGCCGCCGCCGGCCGAACCCACCGCCAGCGACGCCTGCGCCCCGTACAGCGCGCGGCGCACGCCCTCCACGGAGAAGCGCATCGGGTTGAGCAGCATCACCCACGACAGCACCGGCCCCGCGCCCTTCACCGGGAACATGGCGCCGGACAGCACCCACATGGGCAGCATCACCAGGCTCATCACCGCGTGGTAGCCCGCGCTGGAGCGCACCCACCACGCCAGCGCCATCCCCATGCCGGTGAGCGCCAGCGCCGACAGCACCATCACCGCCGCCAGCAGCGGGTAGTCCACCGCCCGCACGTCCACGCCCGCCAGCGGCGCGAACAGCAGGAACAACGACGCCTGCATCAGCGCGATGGTGGACGACCCCAGCGCCTTGCCCAGCACCACCGCCAGCCTTGAGCCCGGCCCCGCCAGCACCGCCTGGAGGAAGCCCTCCTTGCGGTCCTCGATGACGGTGATGGTCGCGAAGATGGCGCTGAAGAGCACCACCATCGTGACGACGCCCGGGAAGAAGAACTGCTGGTAGCCCAGCCCCTGCGCGCCCTCAACGCGGAACGAGCCCGCGAACCCCGAGCCGATGACGAACCAGAACAGGATGGGCTGCGCCAGAGCGCCAATCACCCGGCTGGGCTGCCGGAAGAAGCGCACCACGTCGCGCGCCAGCAGCACCCGCACCGTGGCCCACTGCAACGCGAGCGTGCCCGGCTCACGGCGCGAGGCCGGGGCCACGGGCGCCGCTTGAGGGGCCTGCTCCGGGGCCTCCAGCGACGTGGGGACAGGCACGGGGATGTCGGCGCTCATCGGCGTTTCCTTGGAGCGGGCACGGGCGCGGGCGCATCCGCACCCAACGCCTTCCCGGTGAGCTGGAGGAACACGTCCGCCAGCGTGGGCCGGCGCAGCGACACGGAGGCGAACCGTCCCGGGGGGAAGGCCTCCACCAGTCGCGGCACCAGCGCATGTCCCTGCGTGGCCTCCACCTGCACGCGCCCCTCCACCACCTTCGCCTGGAGGCCCAGCTTCTGGGCCACCTGCGCGGCGAGGGCCTCCGGCTCCGGCCCCTCCAGCGTGAGGATGTCGCCGCCCATGCGCGAGGCCAGCGCCTGGGGCGTGTCACACGCCACCAGCCGGCCGCCATCCAGCACCGCCAGCCGGTCGCAGCCCTCCGCCTCATCCGCGCGGTGCGTGGTGAGCAGCACCGTGACGCCCTGCGCGTCGCGCAGCCGCTTGAGGTGCGTCCAGAACGTGCGGAAGGCCGCTTCGTCCAGGCCCTGCGTGGGTTCGTCCATCAGCACCACGCGCGGCTGGTGCACCAGCGCCCGCGCCAGCTCCAGCCTCCGGCGCATGCCACCCGACCAGGTGCCCACCCGCTCGTCGCCCCGGTCCAGCAGGCCGATGAGCGCCAGCATCGTCTCCACGCGCGTCTTCGCGTCCGCGCCGGTGAGACCGTACAGCCGGGCCCCCAGGAGCAGGTTCTCCCGGGCCGTCAGCAGGTCGTCCAGGCTGCCCTTCTGGAAGATGACGCCCATCTGCCGGCGCAGCGCGGGGTCGCTCAGCTCCAGCACGCGCCCGGCGAAGTGCACCTGCCCCGCGTCCGGCGCGAGCAGGCCCGCGAGCAGTTGGAAGGTGGTCGACTTGCCGGCGCCGTTGGGCCCCAGCAGACCCAGGATCTCCCCTGGCTGCACGGACAGCGACAGGCCGTCCACGGCGGTGCGGTCACCGAAGCGACGCGTGAGCCCCTCGACGCGCAGCAGCGGCGGGGGCGGAGTGGCAACCGGGATATCGGGCAGCATGGAGGGCGTCCTCGCGCGACCGGACGCCGCGCGGGCCCGCTAGCCGCGAGGGACGCGGTCCAGCGTCATCGCGGCGAACAGACCGGTGAGATACACGAGCGAGAACAAGAACGTCTGGCGCGCCCAGGGCTTCCCCAGGTGCTTGAAGAAGCCCCACGCTCCCATCCCAAGGAAGCTCAGGCCCAGCACCACCGCCGCCGCCAGGTACCACGTGCCCGCGATGTGCAGTTGGAAGGGGAGCAGCGTCATGGGCACCAGCGCCACCAGGTACAGCACCACCTGCGCGCGGCTGGACTCGTCGCCCCGCTCGATGGGCACCGACTTGAGGCCCGCGGCCGCGTACTCCTCCTTGCGGTACAGCGCGATGGCGATGAAGTGGGGCATCTGCCAGAGGAACATGATGGCGAACAGCGCGAAACCGCCCGCGTCCACCGTGCCCGTCACCGCCGTCCAGCCCATCAGCGGAGGCAGCGCGCCCGGCACGGCGCCCACCAGCATCGCCGCGGACGTGCGGGCCTTCAGCGGCGTGTAGGCCAGCACGTAGCTCAGCAGCGCGATGAGCCCCAGCACGCCAGTGAGCAGGTTCGCGCCCAGCACCAGCGCCGGCAGCGACACCGCCGCCAGCGACAGGCCGAACCACAGCGCCGTGGACGGGTCCATGCGCCCGGCGGGCAGCGGCCGGTTGCGCGTGCGCGCCATGAACTGGTCGCTGTGGCGCTCCATGTAGCAGTTGAACGCGTTCGCCGCCCCCACCGTGCCCGCCGTCGCCAGCAGCGTCACCAGCGAGCGCACCGGCCCCAGGGGCCCCGGCGCCAGGAACATGCCGCCCGCCGCGGTGATGAGCACCAGGGAGGACAGGCTCGGCTTGGTGAGGGAGATCAGGTCGGACGCGGTGGTCGACTGAGACAGGGCACGCGCGCTCACGCAGACTCCAACAGGTGGCCCCGGACCGCTGCTCATCTCCGGCCGAGGG
>NZ_JAPNJY010000014.1:0-102536 GCF_026626625.1 Corallococcus sp. BB11-1
CGCCCTGCCCGCTGTAGAGCTCCGCGGAGAGCGGCCGCACCGCCCAGCCGAACTCCGCGAGCACCGGGCTGATCCACGTCACCGTGCCGTCCGGCCCGCGCACGGCCGCGTCGAGCACGCGGCGGACCAGGGCGGACAGCTGCGCCCGTCGCCGCGAGTCCAGCCGCTCCCGCCGAGGCGGCGCCGCGGGGGCCGTGACACGCGGGGGCAGCGACTTCTCGTTGAGGTAGGCGCTCACCAGCGTGCTCCGGATGGTCGCCTCCTCCAGCGCCACGTCCACCGAGCGCCAGACGGACAGCGTCGATTCGAGCAGCACCCGGGACACGGGCACGGTGAACACGGGGATGTCGCCGGAGCACAGGTCGGCGATCTCCTCGTCGATGAGCGGCAGCGTGGCGGGCGCGCCGGGAGACACCTCCGCGTTGCGGCGCATCACGTCCCTCGCGTGCGCCTGCGCCCTGGGGGCGTCATGCAGCGAGGCCGGGTGCCAGAGCATGCGCATCAGCTCCGCGTACGTCTGCGTGGGCCGCAGGATGCGCCGGACCACCGCGCCCATGAACGGCTCCAGCAGCGGGCGCAGGTCGCCGTGCGCATCCAGGGACTTCATGCGGGAGGTGAGCTCGCCAAAGCCCTCGATGACCTGATCCCAGTAGCGGCCGAGCACCGGCTCCCGACTGGGGTGGTTCTTCGCCGGAGGGCGCTCCAGGAGCACCATGCCCAGGTGGGCCCCGTCGGTGCCTCCGCCGACGATGGTGGGACCGGGGATGCGCGGTTGCTGACCGGGGAGCGATCCCGCCGCGGAGATGTCCAGCCCACCCAGGCCCGGCCCGCCGCTGCGCACGGGGAGCAGGCCGGTGCGCAGCACGGTGCCCCGGATGGCCTTCGCGGCGATGTCCACCGCCAGCCCGCGGCCGGCCGGCGGCACGGGGGGATCCGGGGTGAAGAGGCTCTCCACGTCCACCACCACGGGCACGGGCCCCCGCGCGATGAGGTTCTCCGAGTGCAGGTCGGTGCCGCCCAGCAGGCGCATCACCGCCAACCAGTGCCCCAGGTTGCGGTAGAAGCGCGCGAGTTCGGCGTCGCCCTCGCAGGCGCGGTGCTCCACGAACTCCGCCCAGCCGTAACCCGCGCGCACCAGCACGGCGGGGACACGGATCCGCGTGGCGCTGGGATCCGGCGCGAGCAGCCGCCCCAGGAGCTCCTCCAGCGCGCGGTCCACGCGCATGCAGCGGGGCTTGTAGAGCACCGTCCCGTCTTCCAGCTCCAGCAGGGCCACCGTCTGGCCCCCCCGGTGGGCATCCCCCTGGCCCAGCCGCAGGCGGGTGAGCGCGCCGCGAGGCCTGCCCGGAAGGGTGCCGAGCGCGTCCCGGTCCACGACGAACCGGTCCACCAGCCGCTGCACCGCCTGCGTCTGGAGCCGGCCCACGGTGGACAGCCGGGTGAGGAGCGTCGGGTAGCGCTCGCGCAGGTGCGCATGGAAGCCAGGGGTGCAGGCGTGGTCGAGGAACTGCGCCCACCGTCCTGGTGAGTCCGGGGCGTCCAGCCGCCCCTCCAGCCCCGCCGCGTGCAATTCCAACAGCAGCACGCGGTTGAGCTTGAGCTGGGCGCTGAAGCCCAGCGCCTCCCGGGCGGCGGAGTCCACCGCTTCGCGCTCGGAGGACGCAAGGTCCTCCATCCGGGACAGACGCTCCGTCAGCGCATCCAGGTGGGGCGCGAGCAGGACGTTCACCGGGCGCGCCAGCCAGCCGGTGGGTGGGATGTCGGAGGCGACCGTTGCTTCCTCGTGGACCATGCGGTGGGGCTCCCTGGGGGTGGGAACTGGAGAGGACACACGGGAAGGACCTCCGGCGCCGGAACGGGCGATCCGGGCCGGAGGGGACGTCAGCGGGGCGTCAGCAACAGTGGACGTGGAGGGACGCGGTGCAGCTGCTGCAGCCCGTGTCCGCCACCAGCTGGGACTCGGTGAGCGCCTGCTCCGTGCGCGCACCTCCCACGAACAGCGGGCCCGCCGGGTTCTCCATCCCGTGGGACGACTCGGCGCCGGACAGCCAGCCCTTCACCACATCCAGGACTTCGGGATTCTTCGTCATGGGTGTTCTCCCAAGCGGCCAGCCACGAGGGCGAGGGGTGCCATCGCTCCGGACGCGGAACGAAGCTGAACACAGACATTCCCTCCAATGCCAGACGCAGCGGGCCAAAGCCCTGACGAAATCAAAGGCACGCATCCTCACGCCACAACTCCAGCCAGACGCGAACCACGTGCGGGAAGGCCGTAGGGGTTTGCCACGACGCTGACGCGCGCCGGTGCCCCGTGGGGCAGGCAGGATGGTGGGTGCTCGACAGATGGCCCTGGAGTCGGAGGTCGAGGTCGGCGGGCAACCAGGCCCCGCGGTCAAGCGCCTTGAGCCCGACATGGCGGGGGCATCCGCGTTCCCTGGTGGGCGGGACCGCCTAGACTGGGAGCCATGTCCAATCCCGAAGAACCGCTGGTCCTCAACGGCATCGACGGCGTCACCGGTCAGTACCTGGTGCCGCCCGTCGAGCTCCCGGCGGCCGCGGAGGTGGCCGACCCCAAAGGGGATGCCCCCTACTTCGACGCGTGGAAGCAGTGGCTCCAGGTCGTGCCCATGGGCGCCAAGACCTTCCTGCCCTTCGACGTGGACCCCACGAACCCCGTCCAGGCCGGCTGGGGCGTGGTGTTCCACGCGCAGGCGTCAGAGGAGCTCCGCAAGAGCCTGGAGCCGCTCATCGCCCACCGTCGCGGCCTCGTGGAAGCGGACCGGATGCACGTCCTCACCTACCAGCCCGGGGAGACATCCCATCAGTTCCTGGCGCGCTACGCGGTCGGCGTCGGCGACGTGGAGCCCACGCGCGTGCCGGCCTACCTGCTCCTCGTGGGCGGACCGGACGACATCCCGTACGACGTGCAGCACGCGCTGTCCCTCTCCTACTACGTCGGTCGCCTCTCCTTCGAAACCCCCGCGGAGTACATGCGCTACGCGGAGAGCGTCGTCTCCTACGAGACGGCGGCCACGGTCCCCAACCACCGACAGGTGAGCTGGTGGGCCCCGAAGCACCTGGGCGACCGGTCCACGCACCTCAGCGCGGACGAGTTGGTCACGACGCTCGCCCGGGGCGCCCCCGCCAACGAGAAACCCCACTACACGAAGACGATCGCCGCGAAGCTGCGCTACACCAACACCGCCGCCATCGAAGACGACGCGACCAAGGAGTGGCTGCTCGGCGCGCTCCACGGCCGGGAGTCGCGTCCGGCCGTGCTCTTCACCGCCTCTCACGGCCTCGGTTTTCCCGCGAAGGATCCGCGCCAGTTGACGGACCAGGGGGCGCTGCTGAGCCAGGACTGGAGCGGCTTCGGCGCGATGTCTCCCGCGCACTACGTGTCGGCGGCGGACATCCAGGACGACGCCCGGCTCCACGGGCTGGTGGCCTTCTTCTTCGCCTGCTTCGGCATCGGCACGCCCTCCCATGACGAGTTCCCGCTCGACCCCACCCGCCGGGGCGAAGCGCTCGCCCAGGCCGCCTTCGTCGCGGCCCTGCCCCGGAGGCTGCTGTCCCACCCTGGCGGGGGCGCGCTGGCGGTCATCGGCCATGTGGAGCGGGCCTGGGGCTTCTCCATCAAGCCCTTGAACCTGGTGCAGTCCAACGTCCAGCCCTTCAACAACTCGCTCGCGTTGATCATGTCCGGCCAACCCGTAGGCTATGCGCTGCGCGACTTCCGCGACCGCTACTCCAATCTCAACAACCTCCTGCTGACCCACCTGGATGCCAACACGCCCAACGGGAAGATGACGCCCCGCGAGCTCATCCACCGGTGGATTGAACGCAACGACGCGCGCAACTACGTGATGCTCGGCGATCCGGCCGTGCGCGTCCGCCACACCGACCTGCAAGTGATTCCCTGAAAGGAGCATGACCCCATGCGAACGCTCATTCTCAGCGACCTCCACCTGGGCAACGGCGGGCCCTACGACATCTTCGCGGGCGCCGCGGAGTTGCCCGCCCTGCTGGACACGTTCGCCGACATGCCCACCCACGTGGTGCTCAACGGGGACAGCTTCGACTTCCTGCTCAACGACGACCCGCTCGCGGTGGACCTCCAGCGCACCGTCGAACAGGCCCGGGCGCTCGTGAACTCCGCGCAGACGGCGCCGTCACTCCAGGCCCTGGGCCGGGTGCTGGCCGGGGGCGGCCGGGCCACGATGGTGGTGGGCAACCACGACCTGGAGCTCGCCCTGCCGGAGGTCCAGGCCGTGGTGCGCGCCGCGCTCGCCCAGCCCCCCCACGTGGCCTCGAGGCTGGAGTTCCGGGATGGCACCGCGCCCCTCCAACTGGACGTGGGTGGCGCCCGCGTGCTCGTCACCCACGGTGAGCACACCGACGTGGCGAACCGCATCGACTACGACTCGCTCCTGTCCCCGAAGCGCGACAGCCTCTTCCGCTACCCGCCGGGCTCCGTGCTGGTGAAGAGCCTGCTCAACCCGCTCAAGCACCAGCACCGCATGCGGTACATGGACCTGCTGAAGCCGGACTTCCAGGGGGCGGTGATGGTCGCGCTCGGCGTGAAGCCGGACGCGCTCAAGGTCCTGCTGACGTCCGGCACCCTCACCCTCCTGCGCCGGCTGATCCAGAACAAGGGCGTCGCTCCGGCCTTCGCCTTCCCGCCCACGGGCGAAGCACCCGAGGCGTCGGAGGCGGAGTCGCACCTGGCGCAGGCGATCGCGGACGTGAACCTGGAGGACGACGAGGTGGACGCGCTGCTGTCCGCCCTGGATCCGCAGCAGCTCAACGCCTTCGACAGCCCGGGAGCCCTGGGCCGTGCCCGCTTGAAGCTGTGCAAGGCGGGCTTCGCGCTCTACGCCCGCCTGCACCGGACGGTCGCGGGCAGGACGGGCACGGACTACTTCGCGCTCGAACCGGCCAGGGACGAGCTCGCGGAGAGCGAGCGGCTGGGCAAGAAGTTCGGCCCGCAGGCCGTGGTGATGGGCCACACCCACGCGGCGCGGTGGCACGAGGGCGACGGGCGCGTGTTCGCGAACACCGGCACCTGGATCTCCCTGCTGCGACTCCCGGCTCCGGACGCGCCCGACGAGGACTGGAGCGCGTACCTCCAGGAGCTCCAGAGCAACCCCGCGCTGGAGCCCTCGCGCCAGAAGCTGGCCCGGCTGGAGCACCGCTTCACCTGCGTGGAGGTCGCGCCCAACGCTTCGGGAGCGACCCTGCGCCTGGCCCAGTGGAAGGACCAGGGGCTGCACACGCTGGGCAGCGCGGAGCTGAAGGCAGGACGCTGAGCCTCAGCGTGCCACGGGCCTGTCCGCGGACGCGGACAGGATGCCGTGCAGCACGGTCAGCATCACGGCGCACGCGAGGATGTGGGGCGCGACGTACGCCAGCCCCCACTTCTCCGCGATGACGCCCGCGAGGCTCGGCAGCGCGGCCACGCCCGCGGTGGCCGCGCTCACCTGGAAGCCCACCGCGTGCGCGGAGACGTCAGTGCCCACCCGGCGGGGCGTCTCCGACATGAGGCCCGGGAAGATGGGGGCCAGCGCGAACCCCAGCAGCATCAGGCCCAGGACGGGCGGCACGCTGGGGATCGCGAACAGCAGCGCGCCCACCACCGCCAGCGCCGTGCTCCCGCGCAGCATCCGCACCGACCCCAGATGGTCGACGATGAAGCCCGAAAGGACGCGCCCCACGAGCAGGCTGCCCCAGTAGAGGCTCACCCACGTACCGGCCTCCGCCGTGGGCAGGCCCCGGCCCTCCGTGAGCACCGTGAAGCTCCACTGCCCGGCCGTCACCTCCACGCCCGTGTAGAAGAAGAACGTGGCGATCTGCAGCCACACCCGGGGGCGCCGCAGCGCTTCGGCCGCGCTGGCGGTGGGCACCCCCGCGCTGGCCTCGTCGCCGGTCCGCGCCGGGCCATCCCACTGCCGGCGCATCACCAGGAACGTCAGCGCGAGCAGGCCCAGCACCACGCCGATGACGGCGTACCCCGAACGCCACCCGGCGCCCCGCGTGAGCAGCGCCGTCATCAGCACCGGCCCCAGCGCCGCGCCCACGCTGTAGGCGGCATGCAGCCAGTTCATGTGCCGGGGCCCGAAGTTCTGCGCCGCGTAGTTGTTGAGCGCGGAGTCGATGGCACCTGAACCGAACCCGATGGCGCACGCCGCGAGCAGGAACAACGCGAACACCGACAGGGTCGCGTACCCCGCGAGCCCCAGGGCCACCAGCCCCGTGCTCAGGGCCAGCAGCAGGCCCAGCTTGAGCAGGCGCATCAACCGTCCCGCGAGCAGCCCGGAGGTGAAGTACGCGATCGCCGCCGCGGAGAGGATGGCTCCCATCCCCGCCTGCGACAGGCCGAAGGTGCTGCGCAAGGAAGGCCACGCGACGCCGAGCACCGCGTCCGGCAACCCCAGGCTGATGAATGCCAGGTAGGCGAGCGTGAGGAGCGCGGGACGCGGACGGGGAACGGGCACGGAAGGAGTCACGGCCGCGCAACCTAGACCGCGCCCGAGCATTCCCTCCGGGCATTTCCATGGATTTGTTCCCCCACCGCGTCCCTCGCTCCTTCAGAAGATGGACAGGCCCGTCAGCGTCGTGAACCGATCCAACGCCTCCATGCCCGCCACCGAGTTGCCCTGGGCATCCAGCCCGGGGCTCCACACGCACAGGCCGCAGCGGTTGGGGATGACGGCGATGATGCCCCCGCCCACGCCGCTCTTGCCGGGCAGGCCCACGCGGTAGGCGAACTCCCCCGCCGCGTCGTAGGTGCCGCAGGTGAGCATCACCGCGTTGACCTGCTTGGCCTGGCTGCGCGTGAGCAGCCGCGCTCCGTCCTCGCGCTCCCCGTGGCGCGCGAGGAACCCGCACGCCCGGGCCAGGTCCGCGCAGCTCATCGCCAGCGAGCATTGCCAGAAGTAGTGCTCCAGCACCTCCGCGACGGGGCTCTGCATGTTGCCGTAGCTCGCCATGAAGTGGGCCAGCGCGCGGTTGCGGTGGCCGTGCTCCGCCTCCGACGCGGCGATCACCGGATCGAAGTCCACCGACGGGTTGCCGCTCTCCGCGCGAAGGAAGTCGCGCAGCGCGCCGCGCGCGTCCCCGGTGAGCTGCTGCAGGCGGTCGGTGATGACCAGCGCGCCCGCGTTGATGAACGGGTTGCGCGGGATGCCGTGCTCGTACTCCAACTGCACCAGGGAGTTGAATGGATTGCCGGAGGGCTCCTTGCCCACCCGGCGCCACAACGCGTCCCCGTCCCGTGACAGGGCCATGGCCAGCGTGAACACCTTGGAGATGCTCTGGATGGAGAACGGCTCGCGCCAGTCACCCACGCCGTACACGTCGCCCTCCACCGTCGCGAGCGCCATGCCGAAGCGGCGCGGATCCACCGCCGCCAACGCCGGGATGTAGGTCGCCACGCGGCCCTGCCCCAGCACCGGCCGCACCGCATCCCACACGTCGTGCAACACCGCCTGGTAGTCCATGCGCCCCCATCCTCGTCCGGAAAGGGCGCGATGCCTTTCAGAAAATCCGCGTCGCGGTGTCTGCTGGGTTCATGCGCCTCTTCTCGTCCACCCTGCTCTCCCTCGCCCTGCTCGGCACCCTCCCCACGGCCTGCTGCAGCACCACGGATTCGGCCTCCAACTCCTGCCAGGGCCCGGGTCAAACCCCCACCGACCCGGGAGGCGTCCAGGTCACGCGGATTGGCGGGGGCGAGCTGAACGCCGCGGGCCAGACCTGGCCCTACCAGCTCCTGAGGCTGGAGGTGCCCGGCCGGGCCGCCACCTACGCCCAGTGGTTCCCGCCCCGGAAGCCGGGCGTGTCCCCCACGGTGATGCTCACCAAGCCGTATGACGGCATCTCCTGGACCGGTGAGGCCGTGGACGCGAAGTGGGCCTCGCGCGGCAATGGCCTGCACCCGGACGACAGCGAGCCCCACCACGGGCCGGGCTCGTCACCCATCGCCTTCACGCCAACGACACCGGAGATCATCGCCGGCGAGGCGTTCGTCTACCTGTTCCATGACTTCGGCGTGCTCGCCGTCTTCGGCCGGTTCTACGCGGGTGGCGACCTCCAGAACGACCGCGACGACATGAACGCGGGCATGCGCTTCCTCGCCCAGGCCTCCAACGTGGACACGACCCGCATCGGCGTCTTCGGCGGATCCTGGGGCGGCTACGAGGCGCTCTACGCCGCGGCGGATGCACCGGCCACCGTGACGCCGCGCGTGGGCGTCGCCCTGTCTCCCCTGTCCGACTTCGCCCAGGAGGTGGACTACGTGAACCGCGTCGTCCCCTCGCGCGTGAGCGACCCGGCGATGCGCACGCGCTACCAGCAGTTCTTCGAGCCCTACTTCCGCCGCATCTTCGCCACCACCGGCGGCGACCCGGTGACGACGTCGGGCACGGACTACTCGCGCTGGGATGCGGCCCACCTCGTCGACCAGGTCCAGACGCCGTTCCTCATCCTCCACGACGACTGGGACACCCTCATCCCCTTCGAGCACACGCGCGCCCTGGCGTCCCTTGCGCCCCAGCGCTTCACGCCGCTGTACTTCCAGAACACCGGTGCCGTGAACTGGAACACGCTGGCCCCGGACCACGGGCCCACGCTCGCCGCCAACGGCAGCGTCGCCATCACGCTGGGCGTGGGGCACCTCCTCCTGAAGCTGGGCGCGGCGGAGCAGACGCTGCTCATCCCCCATGCGGACGGCGGAGTGCGCGCGTGGCTCCAGGGTGTGCGCGCGCTCCAGCAGCAGGACCGCGACGTGCGCGACGTGGCGCCCCGGCTCCTGGAGCTCACGGATGCGCGCGTGCAGATGTTCGAGGCCACCGTGGGCAGCGTGCAGCCGGGCGCCGCCTTCGTCGCGGCGCAGGTCAATGCCGTCTGGGGCACGACCTTCACCGACGCCACCATCCGCGCGGCGCTGGAAGCCGGTCTGCCCACGCCGTAGCGGGCCAGAGCGGACATGGAGCTTGATGAGGCTCTACCACTCGGAAGCCAGATAGACCGCCATCCATGACCCAATGGAACATCCGTTCATGGAGCACGCGAGTGGTCCTCGGGCTCGCCCTGGCGACGACGGGGCTTGGGGGTACGGCTCGCGCCCGGGCCAGCAACGCGGCGGTGTCCCTGGCACAGGCGCCGTGCACCTCGAAAGACTCCACGGTGAGTTGCTGCGTGAAGACGCACCCGACGGCGCCGGAGCGCTGTGGCGCCACGAAGGTGGAGGCGGCGGAAATCCTCTTCGCCGCCAAGCTATCCGCCGAACTGGCCAGGCCCGACCTTCCGAAATGGAAGAAGCTGTGTCTCGAAACCTACGTCGCCTGCAAGGAGGAGAACTGGAAGGGCTCCTGCTACGACTGCTTCAGATCTTGCGAGGGACAGCAGGGTGAGTGGCCGGAAGACAAATGCCGCCCACGGAAGAAGGGATCGTGAGCATGACCGATGACATCAACTGGGACGGCGTGCGCGAACTCGCAGCCCGCATCGAGGCAGGCGAGGCATTGGTGCTCTCCCCCGACGTACGGGAGCTGCTGTTGCGTACAGCACGCGAGGTGGCGATACCCGCCACCGACGCCCAGGCAGCAGTCCAAGACGTGGCCACCGCGACCATTCTCCTGCGCGAAGCCCGGGCGCGGATCCGCGAGGGCTCCATGCGGCTGATGGTCGTGAGGTCCGAAGTCCGGCGTCTCCGGCAGGAGGGCGACTCCGCTGGCGCGCGGAAGGTGCTGGAGGACCTGCTCGCAGAGGAGGTGGTGCCACTCTATCGCGAGCAGGCAGAGTTGGCGCTGGAGGACCTGGACTGACGGCCGGCCCTCCGCGCGGCACTGGAATCCGGCCGACCGCCAGGTGAGTTGCTGCGTGAAGACGCACCCGACGGCACCGGGGCGCTGCGGCGCCACGAAGCTGGAGGCGGAAGAAATCGGCCCTGTGCGCCTCAACCCCAGGCAGTGGGGTGTTGAGGCTCAAGACAGCCAACAGGCCCAGGCTCCTGCCACGCACCTGATGGGAGCGCGGCCTGGGCAGGCGTGTGCCGCAGGGGCACGCAATTCTGCGCTAGTAGCTCGTGAAATCAATCTGCAGGATGGGTGTGTCCGCTTCGATGTCGCGCCGGAACCGCCCCCACCTGTCGAGCGTGCTCTCGTCGAGCACGGCCGGGTCGCGATACTGGTGGAACAGCGCGTAATTCATCGAGCGCTGGAGCGCGAGCAGGTCCGGCACGGCCGCGAGCCACTCGCGCTCCATCCGTCGGAGCTCCCGATACCCTTCGAGGAACGGCCCCAGGAACGCAGCGGCCGCTTCGTCGCGCGCCTCTCGGGCCTCGCCTCGCGCGATGTAGAAGAGGAGTACCGCGATGTCCTTGACGAACCACGCGTATTCGCAGTTGTCGAAGTCGAACGCGGTGATCTGCCCTTCGGCGAAGCAGAAGTTGTGCATGTGGAGGTCGGCGTGGATCAGCCCGTAGCTCTCCGGTGTTCGCGGTAGCCGGTTCAATCGCGCGATGATGGCCGCGGTGCGCTCGCGAACGAGCTTCTCCTCGGGGGGCGCGAACCGGTCGATGTCGACCACGTCGTACTCATGCCATTCCTGGCGCTTGAGCCTGGGGCTCGAAGGCGCGTAGGTCCCGGCGCGGTTGTGGAGCCGCGCGAACAGCCGGCCCAGGTCGCGGAACAGGGGCGGCTTCCAGTAGCGCTCCTTGAGCGGAGGCGCGTCGTCGAAGACGATGCCCGGCGCGCGCTCGAACGCGGTGGCGACGAAGTAGCTGCCGGGCTCGCGGTCTTCGATCCGCTCCACGAATTGCCCCGAATCGGAGAGGATCGGCGAGGCGATTGGAATGCGCGCGGCGGCCAGATAGCGAACGAACTCGACCTCACCCAGCGTGTAGTCGATCGTTCGCCGCGTGCTGTGCGAGATGCGCAAGATGATGCCTTCGCCGTCGTCGTTCTCCGCCTCGTAGACGAAGTTCTCGAAGGCCGCGAGTTCGGTGAGCTGCTCGGGCGACAGGCCATACCGGCGCGCAGCCTCATCGCGAATCGGTTCGTGGAAGCGGCGGACGAGCTCTGGATGCATCGAATCCTCTAGTCCTTCAACGTGAGGTTGCTCTCACCGTAGCCCAGCACGGTCGAAGCAGAGTCGCTGGTGACCGAGACGCCCAGGCCGCGCGCGAGGGTCTCCGCCAACGGGGGGCCATTGCGCGGCCGCGTGAACACTGCCAGGTCCGTGCCGGTCAGGGGGTGATCCGGGCGCCGGAGCCGCTGATTCAGCATCGCTTGCTCGCGCTCGACGACGCGCAGGCACCGGCGCTCGAGGGCGAACGCGCTGGCAGCGACGCCAGCGAGCTCACCGCAGAGGGGCTCCGCCACGACCTTGTCTCCCGGCAGCCCATGCGCGAAGAACTCGGCCAGCCGCCGCTGGCTCGTGGCCTGCTCGGCGGGATCCAGCTTCGCCAGCTCGTCCAGCGAGGTGCCCTGTGGCGTGCCGGGGAACGCCTCGCCGATGCGCGCGAACAACCAGCGGCTGAGCTTGATCTCGCGCTGGTATGTCTCGGCGAGCGGGAAATCGTCCCGGAGCAACGGGTAATGCGCGACATCGATGGGCGCCTCCACGCACTCTTGCAGCGCGGTGCGCGGGGGGTGTCCGGCGAACGCCGCCCGGAGCCGTTCGTGGAGCAGCCCCTGGGTCGCGCCGAGGAAGCGGACCACCGATTCGACGCGCTGCCCGAGCAGGCCGTAATCGAGCGCGGCGTCGAGATCGCCGAGGCGCGCTGCGATGTCGGGCTGGGCCTCGATGGGTGCCGGGGCCGCGCCGGTCAACACCTGCAGGTATTCGTTGATCAGCGCCGGCGGCCCGGCGCACACGCCGTGCGGACCATGGAAGACCGCGTGACGCTCGGCATAGTCCATGATCGTTTGCGCGGTGACGGGCTGCTCGGGGGCGTCGCGCACCAGGTCGTTGGTGACCAGGCGAACTCCGTCGATCAGCCGGAACATGGCCGCGAGCCCATTGTCGAGCTCTCCGTTCGGCACCGGATGGGTGCCCCGCACCAGCACATACCCGACCGACGCGAGCGTGCAGACGACCATCATGTGGAGTTCGCCCGCAGTGAGCACGCCCGGGGTCCGGGGCGGCATGCGCGCGAGGAAGGCCTTGCGGAACTGCTCGGTCAGCGAGAGCAGGTCTGGCCACTGACGCGCCATGGCCTTCATCGCGGTCACGTTCATCGGGAGCTCGTTCTGGTACCGGCTCCCCGCGTATTGGCACTGCTTGCGCACGGTCGGAAGATCGAGGAACAAGGTGCGCGGTGCGACGTTGTTCTCGCCCACCTGGCGGCCGTCACCGTCGAGCGCCGGATGCGCCACGCGGTAGACCGGCACGACCACCTCGAGGTTCGAGAGCGCGAACGCCCGCCCGAACGCCTGTTCGGTCAACACGGGGCAACGATTGTCGTGGGCGCTGAACGTGAGCGGCTCGCGCCCGGCTGGCACCTCGCCCAACCGCTCAGGGTAGGACACCGTGGTGCGGCCCGTGGGCGCATCCGAGACCCGCCTCAACACCCGCTGTTCGATCAATGCTTCGAGCAGGTCCCGGATCTTGTCCCAGGAATGGGGCGCGCCGTCCGACCACGCCATGGCGTCGGAGGCTTGAAATTGCTCGACCTGGAGCAGCTTCTCGCCCAAGGGCGCGATGTCCGGCTCGTCGAAGATGAGCTCCACCTCGCCATAGAAGAGGTGCAGGACCTGCTGGCCATTCCCTGCGTCGAGCCGGTCGTGCGTGAGCCGCCTTCGGTTGGGAATGTAGAGCATCTCATCCGCTTGCAGCTGTGCCATGGCTTCTCACTCCCGCTCCAGTGTGACGTCGCGCGACCAGGTGCCGCCGAGCGAACGATAGACCTCGACGCGATGGTTGAGCAGCAGCCGTTGCGCTTGCAGACTTGCGCGCTCAAGCCCGACCAGATTCGTCAGGGCGCTGAGCACCGTCAGATAGTCCGACTGCCCCTGCTCGAAGATCCGCCTCGCCTCATCCAGGAGCTGCCGCCCGAGCTGGACCTGCGCGCGCAGGCTGCGCAGGCTCGTCGCCTCGTTCTCCTCCTGGACCACGGCATCCTGCACCCGTCCGATCGCGGTGTGCAGCGCGAGCTGGTATTGGACATGGCGACGCTGGAGCTGGATCGGCAGTCGCAAGTACTCGGTGACCCGCCTTCCATCGAACAGGGCCCAGGTCAGGCCCACCCCGACGACGGACTCGCCCAGGACCGGCTCCTCCGAGAAGCCGAACTTCGAAGCGCCCACGTTGCCCACCAGTTCAATCGTCGGAAGCCAGCTCGCCAGGTTCGCGTTGATGCGGTGCTCGACCTCGGCGACGCGCAGCTCCGCGAGCCGCATCTCTGGCGTGTTCACGTTCAGGTCGCCCGGCGTTCCGAGTTTCGGTGGGGGCGGGAGGTCGGGAAGCCGTCGATCGAGTGGAACGACGTCGTCGGCGGGGCTTGGTACCCGGCCCAGCAGCGCCTTCAGCTCCGAATTCAAGAGCGCGTTCCGGGTGGCGATCAGCGGCACCTGCGATTCGAGGTTCAGCAGCAGCTGCTCCTGCTGCAGCACCACGAGCCGGGGCGTGAGGTGCTGCTCGAACCGCGCTCGAATCAGCTGGAGCAGCTCCTTGTTGTAGTCGATCTGCCGCAGCGTGAGGTCCCGGAGCGCGCGGGCCTCGAGGATGTCGAACCAGATCTGGGTGATCCGCACCGCGAGGTCCTGGACGCGGCCCTCGGTGAGCTGCCGCTGCTGCTCGGCGAAGTTCAATCCCGCGCGCCGCTGCGCATCAAGGGCTCCAAACAGGTCGACCTGGTAGGCCACGCCGACACTGGCGGTGGCGACGCTGTACTCGGTCCGGGTTGGCGGCGCGGGCGGAAGGTTGGCAACGACATGACGCAGCCCCGCCGGGTTCAGGATGCCGACCTGGAGCGGGTACCACCAACCTTGCGGCACGGCGGGGTCGAGCTGGTTCTCATAGATCAGCTCCCGCGCGTCGCGCAGGGCCAAGTTGTCGCCGAAGCACTCCTGGATGGCCGTGTCGAGAGCCGGATCGGCGAACGCCGACCACCAGACTGCGTCCTGGGTGACGCGCTCGGCTGGCTGCGCGGGCACGCCCTCCTCCGACGGCTGCGGGCTTGGAACCCCGCCCTCGGGTGCGCTGGACGGTTGGGGCGGCTGGGTGCGCAGATCGACGGCGGTCGAGTAGCTGCTCGGCGCCAGAGGCGGTTCGACGACGACGGGACGGATCAGCTCGCAACCGGAGCAGAGCGTCGCGAGGAGGGCGAGCGTAAATCGAAGTCTCATGGGTGACTGACGACCACGAGGGCTTTCGCGTGGTTGAGGACGCAGCGCTGCGCGACCCGCATGGTCTCGGGATCGAGGGAGGCGAAGCTCTCATCGAGGATGACCAGCTCGACCCCCTGCAGCAGCGTGCGCGCGATGTAGAGCCGGCTCTTCTCGCCGTGCGAGAGTTGCCAGCCGGTCTCGCCGATCATCTCCTCGAGGCCGGCGGGCATCTTGGCGACCAGCTCGTCCAGCCCGAGCTCCTTGCACAGCGCGGCGGCTTTGGTCCGCAGCTCGGGCGAGGTCGGCCACTCGCGCCCGAGCAGGAGATTGTACGCGAAGCTGCCGGACAGGACGTGGTTCTCGTGGAACTGCGGCGCGGCGGTGATGCGCTTGCGCCAGCCCGAGGAGCCGAACGTCGCGCGGTCCAACGCGTGCAGCAGCATCACACCGCCCTGCGGCGCCCTCAGGCCCGTCAACAGCGACACCAGCGTCGACTTGCCACCGCCCGATGGGCCCTCCAGCAGGATGCGGTCGCCCTGCGCGATCTGGAACGAGCAGTTCTCGAGCACCGGCCGGGTGCGCGCGTCGTGCCGGAAGGTCACGCCTCGCGCCTCGATGAGGGTTCCGCCGGCGGCGTCGGTGGGCTTGCCTCCCTCCATTTCGAGAGGGACTTTCGATTCGAGCTCGGGGCGGCCCACCGCGAGCAACAAGTCGCGGATCTGCTCGAACGACACCGCCGCCTGGGAGACCTGCTGGAAGTAGACGGCGACCTCGTCGAAGGCTCGCAGCGCGAGCAAGATGCCGCCCACGGACACCGCCAGCGCGCTGGCATTGGCCGTACCGCTGCTGAACGCCGGCAGCAAGGTCAGCAGGGCGAGCACCAACCAGCCGTCGCGCAGGAGCGCGGTCAGCTGCATGGTCCGGCGATCCATGACCTTCGAGATCTCGGAGTAGGAGCTCAAGCGGACGTCTTCACCATCATGCCAGCGCTCGAGTGGAAGCTGCGCCAGCCGCGTTCGATGGCCGAGCATGCGCTCGAGCAGGTCGTGGGTGATCTCGACGCGCGCGCTCGACCACGCCCGCTGGACGCCGTAGTGGCGGCGCGCGAGAACGAGCGCGACCACGACCCACAGGGCGAGCACCATCGCCTGGGGCCACCCTCCCGCCCCGAGCACGAGGATGACGCCCGCCAGGATCAAGTCGACGAGCGACAACACCGCGAGCAGGGCGCCGCCGACCGCAAGCTGCTCGACGACCTCGGCCTCGGCGACGCGGCCGAAATGGCGGCCGATGCCGTCGAGCCGCACCTCGTCGGGGGTCAGCTTGAGGGTTCCCGCCAGGAGCTGCTGCTTCAGCAGCGTTCCGAGCCGGATCGAGAACACGCCCTGCCACCACACCTCGAGCATGCGCAGCGGGATCGCGCACGCGATCACGGCGATCCACCCCAGGAACCAGCCGGTCTCGAGGTGGGCCTGGAGCGCGGCGCGGCCGAGCAACCAGAACGAGCCCGCCAGCACCAGCGAGAGGAGCGTGTGGCTCACGAGGATGCCGGCGGCGAGCGACGGGATGTCGCCGAGCAGCGTCCGCCGGCTCGCGGTGCGCCTGGGGCGCATGATCCAGCCGGTGCGCAGCTGCGCCTGGCCCAGCCGCTGCAACAGCATCTTTGAGCGGGCGTGCTCGCGCGCACGGGGCGACATCTCCACGCCGCCGAGCAGCTGGTCCACCTCGGCGACGGTGGCTTCCTGCTCTTCGCGCAGGAGCGCGAGCGCGCTCTTCGTCTGGACCGAAACCACCGTGGCGTCGCGCGCGAGCAGGCGCAGCTTCCCGCGCCGCGTCCCCAGCAGCACCAGATAGGACGGGACGCCGTCTCGCCGGACCTGGAGGATGCAGGGCGCGGCGCGTTCGAGGACGTCAGGCAGCTCGTGGTAGAGCGGCGTGATCGGCTCGAGTTCCACGCCGAGTCGATCTCCGAGCGCGAACATCCAGACCCGGCTCGGCTCGACGGCCGCCGCGGGCGGAGCGATCTCGCCCGCGGCCCTGCCATAGCCTTGCCTCTGCGCCAGCTGCTCCAGCGCGTCGGGCAGTCGCTCGACCGGCCACAGCAGGTCGGAGTGCGAGCGCGTCATCCCACCCGCTCCAACGCGCCTGCGACGGGCTCCGCGACCGGCGTCCCCACCGGCTTCAGCGTCGACCTCTCCACCAGCTGGCCGTCCGAAAGCCACCACTGGCGCCAGCGCCCACCGCCCCAGAGCAGCGTGCGATTCTCCTGGTCGGCGCGAAGGAGCACGGCGTACCGCGACTCCTTGTTCGCGAGCAGCTCCTTCGGCGGCCCGTTCTCGAGGATCCGACCGTTCTCGACCACGAGCACGCGATCGAACTCCTGGGTGTGCTCGACGTCGTGGGTGACACAGAGGAGCGTGATGTCTGCCCAGAGCCGCCGGGACTCGGCGAGGAGCCGCGCGCGCCGGTCGCGATCGAGACCGCGAAAAGGCTCGTCGAGGATGGCCAGGCGCACGCCGGAGCGAAGCATCGCGCGCGCCAGGCGCACGCGCTGGCCTTGGCCGCCCGAGACCAGCCCTCCGCCTTCGCCCAACGACGTCTGCAGCCCGTCTGGAAGCGCCTCGAGGATGTCGAGCATCTCGGCGCCCTTGAGCGCCCCCGACAGTGACCAGCCGTGCGCGCCGTCATTGCCATACCGGAGGTTGTCGATGAGGCTCTGGTTCCAGAGACTGATCGCCGGATCCACCCAGGCCGTGGTGCGCCGCAGCCGCTCGACAGCGGCCTGATCGAGCACCTGCCCGTCGATCTTGATCTCGCCGCGCGCCGGCCGGAGCCAGCCGAGCAAAAGGCCGACCAGCGTCGACTTGCCTGCTCCGGAGACGCCGACCACGGCCACGTGCTCGCCGGGAGCGATGTTCAAGGAAACCTTGTCGAGGATGGTGTGACCGCCGCCCTTCACGCGGACCTTCTCCATCACGATCGAAACGCCGCCTGCGGCGGCCGCGGGCGCGACAGGCTCCTGCACCGGCGCCTCCGGCCGGGCCGGCGGATCCTTGATGTCGCCGATGACGTCGAGGAGCCGGCGAACCCGGTTCATCGCATTCGGGAACGCGCGGCTCAGCATCATCAGCCGCTGGCCGAGGATGGGGAACCGCAGCGCCCAATAGACGACCAACAACACCAGCGAAGCCCGATCGGTGCCCTCGAGGTACGAATAGACGAGCAGCATGACGAGGCCGTAGCTCATCAGCATCAGCCCGCCTTCGAACCCGACCGACAGCGTCTGGAGCCAATAGCGCGCCTTGCTCCAGCTGACGAGCAAGGTCTCCTGCGCGCGGCGCAGCGACCGCTCGGCGCCGTGGATCCGGATCGGCGTGAGCCCGACGAGCGCGTTCAGGGTGAATCCGCTGAGCGCGCCTGAGTGCATCTGCACGCGCAGGTCGGGCTCGAAGAGCAGCTTCTGCGCGATCAGGGGCACGAGCAGCGTGACCGCCGCGAGCGCGAGCACGATGTGCCATGCGTGCGGTGCGGCCCAGATGAGCGCGGCAGTGATGCTCGCGACCTCGAGCGACAGGATCAGGGCCTGCGCGAGCAGGAGCGGCAGCGACCGCATCGCCTGGATGTGGTGCGTGCGAGACGCCATGTCGGAGGCGAGCCGGCTCTGGAAATAGCGGTCCTCCATCTCGGGGAGCTTCTCGAAATACGCCTTCCGCAGCCGCACCTCGAGCCGGCGGCCGATGCCGAGCAATCCCAATGAAATGGGGATTTGGATGAGCATGAAGCAGAGCGCGACGCCCGCCAGAACGGCCATGCCCGTCGCGCGCTGCGCGAACGTGCCGAGGTCGCGCCCCAGGTCGAGCACGCCACGGAGCATCAGCGCTTGCAGGATCCGCCCGAAGGTGGCGAACACCAGACCCACCGCGATCAGGCCCGGAACGACCCACGAATCTTCGCCTCGCAGGCGGAGCAGCGTTCGCGCGGGGCTCACCTGCTTGGCGACGAGCTCCGTCGCCAGGTCGCTCGCGAGCACGGCTCTCGGCGCGTCTTCGCCTGCGCGCGAAGCCTCGCGCCAACCGCGAACCCGCATCAGCACCGCGCCGGTCATCGACACCTCGCCCTCCACCTCCGGGTTGGGGCGAACGGACCAATAGGCAGCGGGAATGGGCACTTCGCCGGAATCGTCCTTCGCAATCATGGATTGCAGCAGACCCGCCGCCGTCCGGCCTCGCCGGACGGCGCCCGCGCGGATCATCGCTTCGGACGCCCGGCATGCGGCGTCGAGCCTGGCGATCGACAGATACCCGGGGTCCTCGAGCGCCCGGGCAACCAGCGCCCGCGCCTGCGTCGCACCCAGGTCCAGCAGGCGGCGCTCGATCGTCGCGACCGCCTCCTCGGACCCGGCCCATTCGCGCCAGCCGGTCGCCGGAACGGACGTGGTGTGCTGGTACAGGTGGCGCTGCAGCGTCGAAATCCGGGTCCAGTGACGGCCCGCCGCCGGGTCCATGACCTGGATGAACGGGCCGACGCGCTTCCACAGCACCACGAAGTGCGGCCGTCCTCCCGCGCTGAGCGTGACGATGATGGCGGGAAGCGCCTTGGCTTCGGGGACCACCACATGATCAAGCGGAAGCATCACCTGCTCGGAGTCGAGCCCGAGCTGGTTCGCGACTTCATCCAAGGTGACGATCGAGGTGCCATCGACGTCCGTCTGACACACTTCGCGAAGGACGCGATAGTTGAGCTCGGCGCCCATCCCCGCGAACAGGCTCTTGAGTGAAGCGGGGCCGCAATCCGTCGCCGAGATCTGGATCACCTCGGGAATGATCGAGCGCCGACGCCTGGGAGGAGCCATGGTCAGCGGGCCTCGGCTTCGGGCCGAAACACGGTCGTGGGCGGTTCTTCAGGCTGCGGATTCCATTCGCCGACCGCCCGCATCAGCAGCGCGACAGGCGACGCCCGCGCGACCTCGACCTCCACCACCAGGGTCATGCCGTGGCGCAGCTGGATGCGCGGATCGTCCGGCGGTGCGAACTTGAGCTCGACGCGCACCGTACCGGGGATGGCCTCGGGCGTGGCGGTCTGGCCGGGCTCGGTCCCGACGGCCGTCACCCTGGCGGGGACCGTCCCGTAGATGGTCATCGGGTAGCCGTCGAGCTTGAGGCGCGCCGTTTGACCGGGCTGGATCAATCCGACGACCTCCTTCGGGAAACGGGCGCGCACCCGGACCTCGGCATCGCTCGCGACGATGGTGCCGACCCGCTGCCCGTCGGCGATGAACGCTCCCGCGCCGAGCTCCGCCACGTCGACCAGGTGGCCCGTGGCCGGCGCCCGATACAGCTTCCGCTCGATCTGGTACTCGAGGCGGTCGATGGTGCCCTGGAGATCCCGGATCCGCCCCTCGGCGCCCAGCTGCTCGCGCTCGAGTTCCAGCAGCTGCGCGGCGAGGGCTTGACGGCGCACGTTCTGCTCGCGCTGCAGTCGGATGAGCGCCAGGCCCTGCGCCGTCTGCGCGAAGCGGAGCGCGTCGACATCGGTCGTGCGCTCGAGCTTCTCCATCTCCGAGACCGAGCCCGTCGGGCTCTTGAGGGCCAGCTGCGCGCGCTCCACCGCGAGCCGGTGCCTGGGCGCGAGCTCCTGCTCCCTCCCCAGCGCCTCCTTGACCGCGACCTCGTCCACCTTCGCCGTCAAAGCCGCCTCTTCATGCTTGTTGGTGATCTGCTGGCGGATGATGGCGAGTTCCTTCTCGGTCGCGGCGAGCGTCGCCTTGCTCCGCTCGAGCTCGAGGCGCTCGGCCCGTGCGTCGAACTCGATGAGAAGGTCGCCCTCCTTGACCTCCTGGTCGAGTTTGAGCCGCGAGAGCACGACCCTGCCCGCGCTGGGCGGCTCGATGCGATGGACGGCGTTGTGTGGCTCGATGCGGGCCTGTGAGCTGGCCTTGACGAGCGGGACCTTGGCGAACAGCGACCAGGCGAAGAGTCCGCCAGTGCACAACACCATCAGAGCGACAAACACGAGGCGCGTGTCCGACTCGTAGTTCAGGGAACGAAGGGTCCGCTCGAAGGGATATGCCATGGTCCGCGAACCAAGGTCGCCTTGATGGTCGCGCCCTGTCAACACCCGGCCACTGTTTTTGTGACTCACGCTCCCATTGCCTGAATACGGTCACATTGTTGCGACGCGGGAATCCGTCCGCGTCGCCGCAATGCGCCACATTTTGTTCTTTGGTTCGATTTGACATCCATCCGCGAGTACACGTAGCGTTCAACTCGATTCAACTCGAAAGGAGGCACAAAATGAAGATCAAGATCCACGTTCGCGGCGGCCCGAAGGCTCGCTGATAGTCTGGCGTTTTGACGCCAGATGTTGTGGTTGGTCGTTCCTCGTTTCCGATTAACAGAGGGGGGTTGATGGGAATCTTCCATCAGCCCCTCCTCTCGTTTCTGGCAACGTCTTGATCTTGCAGGTGCTCGTTCCTGCCAGGTTGCTCCAGAACCTCGGTGGCTGTCGTGCCCGCCTCGTGGCTTCCCGGAGATGGGCGGTACCTCAACCCCAACCTCGCAAGTCGGGCAGGTTCGTCCGCCATCTTCCCTGCTCCGCCGTGTGACGCGCCAGCATTGATGAGCAAATCGGCCTGCTTGAAATGGCTTGGCACCCTCCTCCGACCTGCTGAGTCAGCCATCCTCGGCTGGCCATCATGGTTTCAATGTTTCAATGACAGCAGCTTGCCTCCATCCAGGGGCTGCACGTCACCTTCACCGACGCCAACCAGGACGGCCTCGCCGACGCGCTGCTCTACAGCCCGGGCAGCGGCACCTCGACGCTGTACGCCAACACCGGCGACGGGTTCGTCGCCCAGCCGGTGGACGCCTTCGCGTCCTTGGGCTTCGAGGTGCGCCACGGCTTCCTCGCCGGCCGGTTGGTGAATGTCGCCAGCGGCTACGTCGAGATCCAGGAGCTGACGACCATCATCCTGGCGAGCGCCTTGGACGGCCTGCCCGAGGCTGACGAGGACCTGCCCCACCCGCGCCCCGCCCGGCGTGCGGCCGCCGCCATCGCCCGGCTGCGCAGCCAGCCTCCGGCGTCGGTGCCGGCCGCAGCCAACGACGACGTCCCGCCGCCGCGCTCCGTGCGTGGAGCCAACCGCGGAGCTGCCCGTCTTCGTCGGCTTCCCGGGCGTTGGCTACAACCCGAAGGCCGGGGACACGTTGGGGCTACTGCCAAATCCGGGCGACGAGTTGCCGGCGCTCATCGCCTGAGCGCGTCGCTCCGGGGCCGGTCAGCAGGTGCGGCCCCTGCTCCCTCCCAAGGGGATTGAAGTCCAAGCATGGCCATCCCGGAGTCCGACGCGCAGGCAGCCGTCCAGGACGTGGCCGCCGCGACCGTCCTACTGCGCGAGGCGCACGGACGGATCCGCGAGGGCTCCATCCGGCTGAACATCACGGAGGTAAGGGCTCGGGACCTCGTGCGAGCGGGTGACAGGGCCGGGGCGCGGAAGCTGCGGGAGGACCTGCTCGCCGTGGAATTGGTGCCGCTCTACCGCCAGCAGGTGGAGATTGAGCTGAAGGGCCTGGGCGACTGACACGGCATCAATGTCATCTTCGGGCGAAAAGTGCGCATTGCTGTCAGACCATCCCGCCACGGTGAGCGTTTGGAAAGCGCCTCCGGTTCTCTACGGGCCCGGCGATTCTCTACAGGGTGGCGGATTCTTTACTGGGACTCACAGCACCGCGAGCACAGCACCAGCCACTGCTTCCGGAAGCGGCCCGCGCGCGACGTCTCCTTCAGCACGAGGGCGCCCTCGCGCGGGGCCACCTGGGCGCCGCACCGGCACTTCCCCGCCTTCAGGTTGGGCCGCCTGCCCTGCTCCGCGCCCGCGCACTCCAGGTGCCGCGTGCCGGTGGCGGCGGAGTACTCCACGAACTCGCCCTTCAGCACGCGCCCACCGTACCCGGCAGCCGTGCATGTGCCGGCCCTCTTCGCGACGATGACGGGCACGGCTACGCCTCCACCGCAGTGAGCGCCAGACCGAGCTGGGCGCCCTGCCCCGCCAGACGCGGCCGTGCGTCCCGTGGCGCTGCCGCGCGCTGCCGGCGCACCACCCAGTGCCGCGCGCGGGCAGCTCCGGCCCGTGCCCCAGGGCATCGAGCGCCACGCGCAGCTTCTTCAGTCCCTGCGCGTGCAGCTTGTGCACCCGGGCCACCGGCAGGCGCAGCTCCTGGGCCACCGTCCGCTCCGTGGACTCCTGTCCGCCGGCCCGGCCGAAGCCCGCCAGGGCCTGCACCACCACGCGCCGCAAGCGGGGCAGCCGGTACAGCGCGCCCAGGGCCGCCTCGCGCTGGGCCACATGCGCTAGGCGCGCGGCCGTCGTGTCCACCAGCCCCAGCCGCGCCTCCGCGTTCGCCCCGGGCCCGTCGCCCTCCGCGGCGGCCCCGGCCAGCAGCCCCTCCAGGGAGGTGGTGCGGATGCTGCCGTCGCCCAGCGTCAGCACGGAGGCCTCGTCCAGGCCCTGCGCGCGCAACGCGGCGTCCAGCGGCAGGCCCTCGTCCCGGGCGGCCTTCTTCGCGCGCGCCAGCTTCCGCCGCGCGTGGCGGGTGACGTGGACGGCGCTGCGCTCCGCGGTGGCCGCGCGCACCATGGCCTGCTTGCCCAGTTGGAGGACGTAGGCCGGGTAGAGGCAGCGGCCCGGGACGCGGCCCGGGGTGAAGCCCTGCCACGCCCTGCAGGTGGTCAGCAGCCCCTCCTGCTCCAGGTCCTCGGCGGACACCTTCCACTCCCGGGCGACGACAGCGGCCGCGCGCGCCAGGTGCGGCCGCACCTGCTGGGCGAGGCGCCCTTCCGCGCGGCGCTGCTCCGGGCAGCCATCGGGCAGCTCGCGCAGGAGGTGCAGCAGCGCCTCCATCTCGTCGTTGGGGCTGGGCGCCGGGGGCACGGGGGCCGGGCCGGGCGGGGGTGGCGGGCGGGGGGCAACGTGAAGACGAGGGGCACAGGCGGGCATCGAGGACTCCTGCCCCTGCGCACGCGCGCAGGGGCGGTATACTGGCGTCCCCAGCGGTGCTTCTCCCGGTGCTCCTGGCTTGAGCGGGCTCGACCGTCTTCCCCGGTCGGGCCCGTCGTCTTTCCTGCTACCGCTCCGGCCTGACAACACCCGCCGCCCGGCCCGGCTTCACCGCCGACGTCGCGCGGGCCCGCGACGAGCGCCCTCGCTTCTCCGCCCGGACGTCCAGCGCCGTGCGCGTCACCTCCCCGCGCACCGCCGCCAGCGCTTCCTCCGGCGTGGTGACGATGACGCCGGCCGCGCGCAGGCGGGCGTGGAGCTCCACCTGTGCCGGCTTCATCCTCCCGCCCTTCGACTTCACCTCCAGCAGCACCACCTGCCCACGCCGGCAGCACAGCAGGTCCGGGAAGCCCGGCGCCGAGACGCGCTCCACCGTCCAGCCTGCCAGTTGGAGGGCCTGCACCACTGCGGGCTCCGCGTCGTCCCGCTGCGCCGCCCATCTCACCGGGCACCTGCCGTGCGTCTGTCCATGCCCGGACAGAAGGGGCGCCGCCCCTCCCCCGATATGGGCATCCCCATATCGGGGGAGGGGCAGATCCGTTCTGTCCCTTCGGGACGATGAAGGGTACCCACGCCGTGGGCCCCCTTTCGCGCCCAGGGGGGTTCCTCTTTTGCCGCCTCATTCCAGGTGGCGGAACATGAACCGGGCGCAGCTCACGCAGCGCGCCGGAGCGCAGCGCCCCCCCCCGCCTCCAGCCTGCGCGCGGCGGCCTCGCAGTAGCGCTCCTTGAGCTCCACGCCCACAGCCCGGCGCTCGAGCTGCTGCGCGGCCACCAGCGTCGCACCGGTGCCGGTGAACGGATCCAGGACGAGGCCTCCCGTCGAGCAGGAGCGCTCGAGGAGGTAGGCCAGCAGCTCCACCGGCTTCTCGGTGGGACATGTGCGCCCAACAGGCGCTGTCGAGCGGTCCCCCAAGGCGAAGTCTATAAACTGCCCCCATCAACCCAACAGCATCAGAGCGACTACCGTACCGCAACTTCAGCACAGACGATTGACGGCAGCCTGCGTTCACGCTCGACTCGACGGCTCCATCTGCCAACGGCGATCGGCACACAATGAACAACATCACGCCAAAGGACACCTCTGCAACGGCACTCGACCGCGACTCAAGCCATACAGACAAAACACATGAGACGGCAAATAAACTATACGACATGCTCAGGCGAGTACTTCCGCCGGAAAACTTCAACACAACAACAAGGCTAATCAAACTAAGAGACCGCATCACCACAGGGCTCGCCGAGGCTGACTTTCGATTAATGGCCTTAGCGACAGTCAAGGAACAGTTGTCGTACGACCAGGCGCGAAACAAACAACAAGCCGAGGTGCTCCGAATCGCCAACGTGACGCTTGGCGTCAGGATGAATGCCGCCCGTACCGAGGAGGAGAAGTCGGAACTACAAAGCATCGCAAGCGAAATCGAAGACCAAGCACACGAAATCCTAACAGGCAAGAACCGCATGGCGGAAATGGAGGCCGACATCAGGGAGAAAGAAGATGCCGAGCAGCTATTTGCTGCGCGCTTAAGAACAGCGAAGTATGACCTTAGAGTGGCGGAAGCGAAGAGCTTGGCGACCAGCACTGCTCTTATGGGTGCAGTCGCAGCAACTATCTGGTTGATGTATTCATTGGTCTTCCCGCTGTACTTGGCCTGGATGCAAAGGGCGCAGTCGATCGGACTCGTCGCGGGCGTGCTATCGATTATTCTTGGGGGGATCGGCCTTTACAAACTCAGGGTTCTGCATCGGAGATTGTACGCCGTTGGCGAGTTAAGCTTTGCCCTGCTTGCTGGCATACAGGCAGTGAAGAAAATACAAGACCTGGGCGACACTGCCTCGGTGATTCAAGCGACCGCAGCCATTTACTTGGTTGTTCGCGGTCTTGATAACTTCAGCGAAGGCCAGAAGAAACTACGCCAAGCGTATGAGAGCTTGGAGACAACCAAATCGCCCGGCTGATAACATCTACGGCCCGCCCCAAGGCTCCGGGGCGGGCCGCTGCGCTTCACCAGCCGAACGTCCACCGCACGCCCGCACCGGCCATCCGCTCGCGCTGGTTGGCCTCCGCGAAGGCGAACAGACCCAGGTCCTGCCGAAGCCTCGCCCCACCCTCCAGGGTAACCGTCCGGCCAACGACGTGCCGGATCGCTTGAGGGCGGACGGGAGGCGCGCGGTGTCGAGCGGTGCGACGGATTAAGACGCGAGGCGTTGGGATGCGTCGGCGGCGCGCAGGCGCTTCCATTCGTGCGGCAGCAGTTCGCCGATGCGGGCGTTCGGGTGCGTCTGGACGCGCATGGGGCACGCTGGTGGTCCTCGGACTCGTCCTGGCGACGACGAGCCGTAGCGGTACGTCACACGCCCAGGCCAGCAACGCGACGGTGTCCCTGGCACAGGCGCTGTGCACCCCAAAAGACTCCACAGTGAGTTGCTGCGTGAAGACGCACCCGACGGCGCCGGAGCGCTGCGGCGCCACGAAGCTGGAGGCGGAGGAGATCCTCTTCGCCGCCAAGGCGGCTGCGGAGCTGGCCAAGCCTGACCTGCCGGAATGGAAGAACTACTGCCTGGGCGAGTACGTGGAGTGCCAGGAGAAGGGCTGGCGCAGCCCCTGCTACGAGTGCTTCCGGTACTTTGAGGGGCAGCAGGGCGAGTGGCCCCACGATAGGTGCTCACCGCAACGAAAAGGATGATGAGCGTGGGCCAGGGCATCAACTGGGATGAGGTGCGCGCGCTTGCCGCTCGCGTCGAAGCGGGAGAGTCACTAACGCTCACCCCGACTGTACGTGAGCTGCTTCTACGCACGGCTCGCGAGGTCGCCATCCCTGAGACTGACGCGCACGCAGCAGTCCAAGACGTGGCCGCAGCAACCATCCTCCTGCGCGAGGCCCGCGCCCGGATCCGGGACGGATCCATCCGCCTGTCGCGAACGAGGGCGAGGGCTGACGACCTCGCGCTAGCTGGTGACAAGGTAGGAGCACAGAGGCTGCTAGAGGACCTGCTCTCGGTGGAGGTGGTGCCCCTCTACCGCGAGCTGGCGGAGATAGCGCTGGAGGACCTGGACTGACGGCCGGCCCCTTCAGCGCAACCCCGCGCGCTTCGCCAGCTCCTGGGCCAACGCGCGCAGTTCCTCCGCGCCTGGCGCGTTCGGGCTCGTGTCGAACACCACCTCGTAGCCCAGTCCCGCCTGGTTGATGGACTCCGAGCGCGGGATGCGCGCGCGCAGCACGGGCACCGTCACGTCCTTCAGCGCCTCTTCCATCGCCTCGTTGGTCGCGGGCGTGCGCCGGTCCCACAGGTTCACCGCAGCCACCAGCTGGCCGCCCTCCTCACGCACCTCGCGCCACGCCGTCTCAATCTCCGCCAGCCCCTGCAACGCGAACGCGCCCGTGGGCACCGGCGCCACCACCACGTCCGCGAAGCACATCACCGCCTCCGTGAACGCGCCGATGGACGGCGGCGTGTCCACGAGGATGACGTCCGGCGTCCACGAGAGCGTCTTGAGCGCTCTCGGCAGCGCCTGCAGGCGGTGCCCCCAGCCGAACAGCTCCCGCTCCAGCGCCGCCATGCGCGGGGCCCCCGGCGCGATGTAAAGGTTCGGCCGCTTCGGTGACGCCACCACCACCTCGTCCAGCCGGTGCTTCGGCCGGGGCCCGAAGGCATCCGCCACGCACGGGCCGTCACGCGACTCCAGGCCCAGCACCAGCGACGCGTGCGCCTGCGGATCCAGGTCCAGCAGCAGCACCCGGCGCCCCGCGTCCGCCAGCGCCGCCGCCACGTGCGCGCACAGGGTCGTCTTCCCCACGCCTCCCTTGATGGTGCAGAACGCGATCGTCGCCATGATGTCCCCCGGTCCTACCAGGATTCCGCCGCCTGCTGGGCCGCGCCGGAATGGACCGCCCGGCCCCATCCGGAGCGCCCCAGAATGGTGCAGCCCTCCGTCATCCCCTCCCCCACCCCAATGATTCCAGCCCCTTGGCGCTGGCACCGGACGTGCTCTGTCCCTTTCGCGTCAGGGCGCCTCGCAAGGGTGCCGGAAGCATCAGGAGGCACATCATGGAAATCCGGTTCTTCGGCGTTCGGGGCAGCATCGCGGTGTCGGGCTCGCGCATCGGTGGCAACACGGCGTGCGTGGAGGTGACGAGCCAGGGCGAGCGCCTGATCCTCGACGCGGGCACGGGCATCCGCACGCTGGGCGAGGTGATGCTGCGCGAGGGCGCCCCGCAGAAGGCGACGATGTTCTTCTCGCACCTGCACTGGGACCACGTGCAGGGCTTCCCCTTCTTCACGCCCGCGTACCTGCCCACCACGGCGCTGGCGCTGTACGGCCCGGGCGCCAACGGCGCGCAGGCGCTGGAGTCCACGCTGTCGCAGCAGATGTGCCCGCCGCAGTTCCCGGTGCCGCTGTCCACCATGCGCTCGAAGATGGCCTTCGGCTCCGCGCTGCATGGCCAGACGGTGGAGGTGGGCCCGTTCAAGGTGACGCCCATCGACGTGCCTCACCCGGATGGCTGCATGGCCTACCGCGTGGAAGCGGACGGCCACTCCTTCGTGTACGCGACGGACGTGGAGCTGCCGGAGCGCCTCACGTCGGACGTGGCGCGCCACTTCGAGGGCGCGGACGCGCTGTGCCTGGACGCGCAGTACACGCCCGACGAATACGAGGGCAGGAAGGGCATGCCCAAGAAGGGCTGGGGCCACTCGACGATGATGGACGCGGCCAAGGTGGCCAGGGACCTGCACGCCGGCCGCCTCTTCCTCTTCCACCATGATCCGTCCCACGCGGACGACCTGCTGGAGGACATGGCGCAGCAGGCGCGCGGCCTGTTCCCCTTCACCGAGCCCGCGCGCGAAGGCCAGCGCATGCTGCTGGGCCGCGCGGCGGGCGCATGAGCCTCACGCACGCCGAGCCCTGCGCTACAGTGTCTCGCGAGCCCTTCACGCTGCCACCGCTCCCCGCCGCCATGCCCTCGTCCCCGCCGGATGTGTCCCAGGTCCTGCTTCCCTTCGGCGGCCTCGTCGGGCGCGAGGTGGACCTGGATGCCTTCCTCCAGACGCTCGTGGATCGCATCGCCATCACGCTCCAGGCGGACCGCGGCACGCTGTGGCTGTTGGATCCGGTGCGCCGCGAGCTGTTCAGCCGCGCGGCGCACCTGCCGGAGGTCGCGCAGATCCGCGTGAAGCTGGGCCAGGGCGTGGCCGGCTACGTGGCGGAGGCCGGCGAACCCGTGCACGTCCCGGATCCGCGCGGCGAGCGGCGCTTCTTCGCGGACATCGACCGGATGACGGGCTACCGCACCACCAGCCTGGCCGCGGTGCCCCTGCGCGACGCGGCCGGCGCGGTGTACGGCGTGCTCCAGGTGCTCAACCGCCTGGGCGGCGGCCCCTTCACCGAGGACGACACCCAGAAGCTCACCGCCATCGCGGCCCAGGTGAGCACCGCGCTGCAGTCCACCAGCCTCTACCAGGAGCTCCAGCGCGCGAAGGACCAGCCCCAGGCCCCGGTGGGCTACTTCTTCAACCGCATCATCGGTGAGGCCCCGCCGCTCAAGGCCCTCTACCGCCTGGTGCAGAAGGCCGCGCCCACGGACGCCACGGTGCTGCTGCGCGGCGAGAGCGGCTGCGGCAAGGAGCTGTTCGCGCGCGCCATCCACGTCAACGGCCCCCGGCGCGACAAGCCCTTCGTGAAGGTGGACTGCGCGGCCCTGCCCGCCTCCCTCATCGAGAACGAGCTGTTCGGCCACGAGAAGGGCGCCTTCACCGGCGCCGACCACCGCATGCCCGGCAAGTTCGAGGCGGCCGACGGCGGCACGGTGTTCATCGACGAGCTGGGTGAGCTGCCCCAATCCGTGCAGGGCAAGCTGCTGCGCGTGCTCCAGGACCGTGAGTTCGAGCGCGTGGGCGGCACGCAGGCCGTCAAGGTGGACGTGCGCATCGTCGCGGCCACGCACCGCGACCTGCCGCGCATGGTGGCGGAGGGCAGGTTCCGCGAGGATCTCTACTACCGCATCAAGGTCGTGGAGCTGGTGCTGCCCCCGCTGCGCGAGCGCGGCGCGGAGGACATCGAACGGCTCGCGCGACACTTCATCGCCACCGCCGCCCGGCGCCACCGGCTGACGGCCCCGCGCCTGAGCGTCGCCGCGCTGGAGCGCCTCAAGCGCTACCGCTGGCCCGGCAACGTGCGCGAGCTGGAGAACTGCATCGAGAGCGCCGTGGTGCTGTCCGAGGGAGAGATCCTCGAGGAGCACCTGCCCCTGCCCTCGCTCGACCGCGCCCCGTCGCCCCCGCCGCCCGAAGCGCGGGACGACCGGGACGCCCCCGCCAGCACGCCGGGAGACGCGCCGCTGCTCCTCCCGCTGGCGGAGGTGGAGCGCCGTCACATCCTGCGGGTGCTGGAGGCGGTGAAGGGCAACCGGACGGCGGCGGCCAGGACGCTGGAGATCGGCCGCAACACGCTCAGCCGCAAGCTCAAGGAGTACGGCCTGGCGGACGAGGGCTGAGCGACGCCCGGCCCGTCCTAACGGCGCTCCGTCTCCCAGCGGGCAGCCACACGGGCGGTGCCCTGTTCGAGGGTGCCTTCCGGCGTGGGGGAAGGCCACCTCTCGTGAGGGCCGTTGTGCGAACCGCGAGGACGGACTCTCTGGGAGGCGGTCAGCTTCCTCCCCCCCCGTTCCCGTGCAGGACGTGCCCCCTGGGGAGGAGCACGTCATGCCGGATATCCTGGATGTCCCGACAGACAGACGGCCCACCGCGCAACCGGAGACCCACACCGGCCGGTTCCTCATCATCTCCGTGGTGGCCGCGCTGGGCGGCTTCCTCTTTGGATTCGACACCTCCGTCATCAACGGCACCGTCGGCGCCCTCCAGACCCAGTTCGCCGCGAGCAGCTGGGCCCTGGGCCTGGCGGTGTCCTCCGCGTTGATCGGCTCCGCGATTGGCGCCTTCTCCGCGGGGCACATCGCGGACCGCTACGGCCGGACGCGCACGATGATCATCGCCTCCGGGCTGTTCATCATCAGCGCGCTCGGCTCCGGCCTGGCGTTCTCGCTGTGGGACCTGAGCATCTGGCGGCTGGTGGGCGGGCTGGGCGTGGGCGCGGCCAGCGTCGTGGCGCCCGCGTACATCGCGGAGATCGCCCCGGCGCACCTGAGAGGCCGGCTGGCGTCGCTGCAACAACTGGCCATCGTGGTGGGCATCTTCATGGCCCTGCTGGGCGACTTCGCCATCGCGCGCGCCGCGGGCTCGGCCTCCAACCCGGGCTGGTTCGGCATCACCGCGTGGCGCTGGATGTTCTTCAGCGGCCTGCCGCCCGCCATCCTCTACGGCCTGGGCGCGCTCTTCATCCCCGAGTCGCCCCGCTACCTGGTGGCCAACGGCCGTGAGCAGGAGGCCCTGAAGGTCCTGCGCGACATCGAAGGGGACACCGCACCCTCCAAGGTCGTGGAGATCCGCCGCTCCGTGCGCTCGGACCACACGCCGCACCTGGCGGACCTCAAGGGGGGCCGCTTCGGCCTGCTGCCCATCGTGTGGATCGGCATCGTGCTCGCGATACTCCAGCAGTTCGTGGGCATCAACGTCATCTTCTACTACTCCAGCGTGCTCTGGCAGGCGGTGGGCTTCTCCGAGCAGAACTCGCTGCTCATCACCGTCATCACCAGCGTCACCAACATCCTCACCACGCTCGTCGCCATCGCCTTCGTGGACAAGATTGGCAGGAAGCCCCTGCTCATCATCGGCTCGCTCGGCATGGCGCTCACGCTGGGCCTGATGGCGTACCTCTTCGGCACCGCGCCGTTGGATCCCTCGGGCAAACCCGTGTTGCAGGGCGCCGCCGGCACCACGGCGCTCATCGCCGCCAACCTCTACGTCGTCTTCTTCGGCTTCTCCTGGGGCCCCGTCGTCTGGGTGCTGCTGGGCGAGATGTTCCCCAACCGGATCCGCGCGCTCGCGCTGTCCATCGCCGCGATGGCGCAGTGGATGGCCAACTTCCTCGTGTCCGCCACGTTCCCGTCGCTCCAGGCCATCGGGCTCGGCTGGGCCTACGGCCTGTATGCCGCGGCCGCCGTGTTCTCCCTCTTCTTCGCCGTGCGCTTCATCAAGGAAACGAAGGGCCGGGAGTTGGAGTCCATGTAGTCCCAACACACAGACCCATCACCCTGGAGGCCCGTACACCCGTACAGGGGTACGGGCTTTCTGCACCTTCACGCGCTGACTGGGTGCGAATACACCTGATCCATTTGACACGCGGGGTCAGGGCCTTCCAGCATCCAGTCCATGCTGAAACATTCCCCCTCGCGAAGTCGACTCACGAGCCTCGTGCTCGCCTCCCTGCTGTTGACCCTGACGGCCTGTCCCGGCGACGACACGTCGAACGACGGCGGCACCCCTGTCACTGACGGTGGAACGACGGACGGAGGTCCCATCGACGAAGGCCCGGCCGTCTGTGCCGACGGCAAGAAGCACTCCACTGACGAAGCGTGTGACGACAGCAACAACGTGAGCGGCGACGGCTGCTCGTTCGACTGCCAGGAAGTGGAGATCGGCTTCGAGTGTCCGACGCCGGGCCAGAAGTGCGTGGTCGGCACGGCCTGCGGCAACGGCGTCATCGAACTGGGCGACGTGGACGCCGGTGCGACGCCCGAGGTGTGCGACGACCGCAACAAGGCGGACGGCGACGGCTGCGCGGCGGACTGCAAGTCCATCGAGCCGGGCTGGTCCTGCCCCTTCCAGGGTCAGCGCTGCCGGGCCGCCGAGTGCGGCGACGGCATCATCGCGGGCGACGAGGAGTGCGAGGACGGCAACACCCCCCCCAAGAACGGCGACGGTTGCAGCGACACCTGCCGCCTGGAGCCGGGCTACAAGTGTGACCCGGGCCAGCCGTGCGCGAAGACGACCTGCGGCGACGGCAAGAAGGAAGGCACCGAGCAGTGTGACGACGGCAACAACGACATGGGCGACGGCTGCTCGCCCCTGTGCGTGCTGGAGCCCCGGTGCGTGGACGGCACCTGCGAGGCCCGCTGCGGCGACGGCATCATCCTCCCGAATGACACCACCGAGGAGTGCGACGACGGCAACGTGCGCGCCAACGACGGCTGCTCCGCCACCTGCAAGCTGGAGGATGGCTTCGCCTGCACCCGCGTCACCGAAACGCCGCCGAACACCGTGGAGATCCCCGTCGTGTACCGCGACTTCCGCGGCAAGGCGAACAACGTGGGCGGCGTCTTCCACCCGGACTTCGACGACGCCAACGGCAACGAGCTGGGCATCGTGGGCCCCCTCTACACCGGCCGGCTGGGCACGGATGGAAAGCCCCAGTACGCGAAGGAGGGCGTCACCTCCAACACCACCCACGGCAAGGCGGCCTTCGACCAGTGGTACCGCGACACGCCCAACGTCAACATCACGGAGGTCGGCACGTTGACGCTGAACAAGCAGGGCGCCACGGGCTCCTACCTGTTCAACAACCCGGCCTTCTTCCCGCTCGACAACAAGGGCTGGGTGGCCCGGGGCCTGGAGAACAAGGGCGCCAACGGCCACAACTTCAGCTTCACCAGCGAGACCCGCTACTGGTTCGAGTTCAAGGGCACCGAACTGCTGAACTTCAACGGTGACGACGACGTGTGGGTGTTCATCAACGGCCGGCTCGCCCTGGACCTGGGCGGTGTGCACGGTGCGCTGGAGGGCCAGGTGGACCTGAAGGACACGCAGGTCGCCACGAAGCTGAACCTGCAGAAGGGCAAGATCTACGAGGTCGTCGTGTTCCAGGCCGAGCGCCACCAGACCGCGTCCTCGTACAAGCTCACCCTGAACAACTTCGAAACCCAGCGCACCACCTGCGAGTCCACCTGCGGCAACGGCAAGGTCGACGTGGGTGAGACGTGCGACCTGGGCAACGCCAACGGGCCGGGCTACGGCAAGTGCAGCCTGACCTGCATCTGGAACGCCCGCTGCGGCGACGGCATCACCCAGTACAAGTTCGACGAGACCTGCGACGACGGCAACACGAACGACAACGACGACTGCCCCAACAACTGCAAGGTCGATCCAGGGTGAAGTCGCTTCCCCCCGGCCCCTGAGGGCCGGGGCCCCACGTCCGGGCCCCTGAGGGCTACAGGGTCCGGGCGAGCATGACCGCGGCGGCCAGGGACAGTGCCCCGGCCGCCGCGAAGTGCCTCCAGGCCCGGCGGGACAGCACCCCGCCGACGCCCGTGGCCTCGCCGCCCAGCACCACCAGCGCCGGACGCCCACCGCGACCGCGCAACTCCCAGGTGCCCTCGCGGGGCCCGCGCCGCAGCTCCCCCACCACCAGACACGCTTCGCCCGGGGTGCCCACGCGCTCCCAGGACAGGGCCTCCATGGGCGGGCCCAACAGCTCCTCCCGGGTGAGCGCGGGCGCGGACACGCACCGGCGCACCTCCACCGGGGCCAGCAGCGCCGAGGGCGCGAAGCCCACCGTCGCCCGCGTGCGCTCCCCGCGCAGCAACAGCACCGGCGCGTAGGCGCGCTCCCGCGACAACAGCGGCCCCTTGCGGCCATGGGCGCCCACCGCGTGCACCGCCGCGTCGTAGAAGGCGCACGGCACGCCGCCCGGCGACGTCAGCGTCTCCGGTGACTCCAACTGGCCCCGGTACACGCCAAAGCCCGGCGGGCGCCCCGCGCGCACGGCCGCCACCGCGTCATCCAGGGACAGGGGCGCGGTGCCCACCAGGGCATCCGCCCTCAGCCGCACCCGCGCCGCGCGGGCGCACACCCCCGCGGCGAGCACCAGCAGCACCCCGCCCACCGCCTTGACGAGCACGTCCGGCGAGACGCGCACCAGGGGTTCATCCCCAAGCCACGGGACGAAGAGCACCAGCCCCAGGGCCAGCGCGCCGAAGCCCGCCAGCAGCCACCGGGGCCTGTCCCTGGCGGACATCCGTCCCAGGGTGAACACCGCCAGCAGCAGCACGGTGAGCCCCGCCGCGCACGCAGGCACCCAGAGGATGCGACCCAGCTCCTCGCCCATGCCACCCCCACCCGACGACGTGACGGGCCCGTGAAGGACACGGAGCCCGGCGGGAGCAAGGTGGGACCGGCGGGACGGGGCGGCAAGTGCCGCCGGGGGCGGCGGAGGCGGACGGGCTACTCGCCGCCCGTGGCGAGCCGGCGCGCCGGGCGGGGCTGGAGCGTCCCCGACACCTTCAGGTCGTCGAAGGTGCACTTCAGGTTGCGACACCCCAGCGCCAGCTTGCCGGTGCGGCCCTCGAAGCCGGGGAGCATCTTGGTGGCGAAGAGCTTCTTGTTGAGGAAGGCGTCCGCGCGCACGCCGTTCTTCTGCTTGCGCAGCTGCAGGCGCACCAGGAACGGGCCGTGCCGGGGCAGCGGCATCTCATCCCCGACGAGGTTCCTCGCGTCGTCGGCGCTGTTGCCCACCACCTCCCGCCCGTCCTCGGAGGAGATGTAGCGCCACGACAGGCGCATGCCCACGTCCGGGATGGCGAAGACGGACACCTGCACGTCGCGGATGCGGTACGCCAGCTCCCCGAAGTGCTGCGCGTCCTCCTCCACCAGGTACTCGCGGCCCAGCGGCTTCACGTCCATCAGCGTCTCCGCCGTGAAGTCGTCGCTGGAGAAGTAGCGGTGGGCCAGGTAGGCGCGCGGCACCAGCTTGTTGCCGTCCGTCTCCATGCCGCCCTGGATGGCCTCCAGCTCGCCGTTCACCATGCGCCACGAGCCGCTGTGGACGTTGATCTCCTCGGTGCCCTCTCCGAAGCCGACCTCCAGCGTGGACGCCGTCCCGTTGCCGGTGGGCGGCGTCAGCTTGAAGTCGGAGAACACCTCGCCGTTCGTGTTGGGCGGCCACTGCGCCTGGCCGGGCTTCACCTTCAGCCCCTGCGTGCCGATGACGTACTTGTCGTCCTGGCCCAGGTGCAGGCTCACCGGGCCCACGAAGGCGCGCACCGCGAAGCCCAGCAGCGCCAGGCCCCCCACCACGGACAGGCCCGTGCGCACGCGGCCCCAGCCCGCGTTGAACTTCTCCAGGAGGACGCTCTCGGCCCCCGGAGCCGCCCGACCGGCGGGGACGACCTCCGCGCCGCGCACCCGCGCCAGCTCCGACGCGGGCGCCACGACGTGGGGCGACGACGTGGAGGACACCAGGTCCTCCAGCGCCTCGCACACCTCGGTCGCGGTGGCGTAGCGCGCCTCGCGGTCCGTCTCCAGCAGGCGCTCCACCACCGGATCCACGCGCGGGTCCAGGCCTCGCACGCGCTGGGACGGCAGCTTGAAGCGGCCCACGGGCAGCTCGCCGGTGAGCGCCTCGTACATCATCACGCCCAGCGAGAAGAGGTCCGCCCGGCCGTCCACGTTCTTCGCGTCCCGGCGCTGCTCCGGGGCCATGTAGTTGAGCGTGCCCATGGCCACCGACGTGGCGGTGAGCTGCTTCTGGGAGTCCGGCTGCCGGATGCCCGCGAGCCCGAAGTCCGCCACCTTCGCGTTGAGCCGGCCATCCAACAGGATGTTCTCCGGCTTCAGGTCGCGGTGGATGATGTTCTTCTCGTGCGCGGCCTCCACCGCGCGCGCCACCTGCAACAGCACCTTCAGCGCCTGCTGGGGCGAAATCGGATCCGCGCCCCCCAGCGCGTGGCGCAGCGACTGGCCCTCCACGTACTCCATGACGAAGTAGTAGTGCTCGCCCTCCACGCCCCGGTCGATGATCTGCACGATGTGGGGGTGGCTCAGGGCCGCCAGCGCCGTGGCCTCCTTGTCGAAGCGCGACACGAACTCCGCGTCCTTCGCCAGCCGGGGCGGCAGCACCTTCACCGCCACCGTGCGGCCCAGCGACTGCTGGCGCGCGAGCCACACCTCGCCCATGCCGCCACGGCCCAGCACCTCCAGCAGCTCCAGGCCCGGAAGCCGGGGCTTCGCGCCCGTCAGCATCGTCTCCGCGTGCTCGATGGCGCGCATGCCGGTGTCCACCGGGGCGCGAGCTTCGCCGGCCGCCGGCGTCCGCACGCGCACCACCGTGGCCCCCTCCCCTTCCGGGGCCGCGTCCAGCGCGGCGGGGTCCGACGACGGCAGCGCCACCCCGGACGGCTGCCCGGAGGCCGCTTCCACCGCGGCCGGAACGCCTCCCACCGGCACCGCGCCCTCACCCGACTTCGTCATCCCATCCGGTCGCAGGACGTTCATCTCGGCTCCCCCCGGGGAATCAGGGACGGCTTCCGCCCGCACGGACGTCGGCTGCGACCGGGCCATGGCCGTCGCCTCCGAAGGTCCGCCGTAGGGATCCGTCTCACGTCCCAACCTGCTGTCCTCCCTGCCGGTCCCAACACCCGGAGCGGCGGAAGGTGACATCGACACCGGTGGATTTCCCACCGTGCGCGGCGTGAACGTCACCGCGACACCTGTTTCCTCGTCGGCCCGGACAGGCGGCCGGCTGAGCGACGCGTCGGCCGGGCGGATGCTGGACACGTCCGCGCGCCGCACCTCGAACCGGATGCCGCAGCGGCACACGACCTTCTGGCCGCTCACGTACACCCGGGTGTCGTGCACCGTGCCGCAGTTGGGGCACGACTGCGTCGTGGTCATGGCGCGCATGGCTCTAGCGCACCTTGCGGGAGGCGGAGGTGGTCAGCTCCGCGCCGTGCACGCGGAAGGTCTGCACGCCCTTCTCCTTGCCCTTCACCTGGAGCATGGGCAGCTCCTCCACGTCGAAGCCCGGCCCGGACTTGCGCACCGTCGCCTCCGACGCCAGCACCTCGCCGCTCTTCGCGATGCCGCACAGCCGCGACGCGGTGTTGACGGTGTCGCCAATGGCGGTGAACTCGTGCCGCTCCGCGCTGCCCATGTAGCCCACGACCGCCTGCCCCGTGTTGACGCCAATGCCCACTTCAATGGGCTTCTTGCCGTCCAGCACGCGCTGCCGGTTGAGCTCCGTGACGGCGTCCTGCATCTCCAGCGCCGCCCTCAGCGCCCGGCCCGGATCATCCGGGTGCGACGACGGCGGACCCCACACCGCCATCACGCAGTCCCCGATGAACTTGTCCAGGTTGCCCTCGTAGCGGAACACCACGTCCGCCATCGCGGTGAAGAAGCTGTTGAGCATGGACACCACCTCTTGCGGCGAATCACTCTCCGCCAGGGTGGTGAAGCCGCGGATGTCCGCGAACAGGCAGCTCACCTCCGCGAGCCGGCTCTGGCGCAGGTCCTCCGTGCCGCCGTTGATCACCGCGTCCGCCACCGCCTTGGACAGGAAGCGCGACAATTCCGCGCGCGTCACCGCCTCGTTGCGGATCTGCTCGGCCAGGGCCGCGTTCTCCAGCGCGATGCCGGCCTGCGCGGCGATGCCGGACAGGATGGTCAGGTCCTTCTCCGAGAAGGCGTTGATCTGCTGCCGGCTGTCCAGGAACAGCACCGCCTGGATGTCGCCGTTCACCATCAGCGGCACCGCCATGGCGGAGCGGATGCCCTGCGCCACGATGCTTTCCGCCGCGGAGAAGCGCTCGTCGATGATGGCGTCCGCCGTCAGCACCGCCTTGCCCGTCTCCACCACGCGCTTGAGCACGGTGTCCGACAGCATGACGTTCACCTGCTTGCCCTGCCGGTGGTGCACCGCGGCCGGGATGAACTCCCCTTCCACGCCCACCTTCAGGATGACGCCGTGGTCGGCCGCCAGCAGCTCGAAGGCCACCTTCAGGATCTGCTCGAACAGGTCCGCCTGGTTGCCCTTGAGGCTCACCTGCCGGTGGAACTCGTGGGCGATTCGCAGCTTCTCGTAGTCACGACGCAGCGCGGCGTTGTCCGTCACCTGCTCGGCCGGGCGGAAGTTCTGCGGCACCTGGTCCATCTGCGCCAGGAAGGCCGGCATGGAGACGGCGTTGGCCACCACCGTCACGCCCGGCAGCGTGGGCGGGTTGTTGCCCTGCCCGGCCGCGGCCTCGCCGCTGTGGAAGACGAGCCGGGAGGAGCCCAGGGCGATCTCATCCCCGTCGCGCAGCCGCATCTCCCCCGTCACCCGGCGCCCGTTGACGAAGGTGCCGTTGGACGAGTTCAGGTCGCGCAGGACGAAGTCGCGCCCCACCTTCTCGATGGTCGCGTGCTCCTTGGAGACCTCGCGGTCCACGAGCCGGAGCGTGTTGGACGGGTGGCGGCCGAGCGACGTCGTCGCCCCCAGGGGAAACTCCCCCAGCGTCCCGTCCGCGAACCGCCCCGTCAGGTGCGGCCCGCGCGGGTGCGACCCGGACCTGGGCGGGAATGGGGCGGGTGCCTGGTTCACGCGCGAATCCTCACCGGCCCGGACACTACCAGAGCCTTCCGCCCCAAAGGAACGCTCGCGTCAGCGCCCCACGGCCCGCCCCCCGCCCCCCTGCACGGCCGGTCAGTCCCCCCTGGAATCCCCTTCATAGGGAGGGCGGGGCCACCGTCCCCGGGGCGGCGGGGGCCGCGGACGCGGGCGGACGTGAGCCCGGCGAGCGGAAGGCCAGCCCGATGGACGGCAGGAAGGTCATCCCCCCCAGCTCCCGCTTCGCCCCGAAGATGTCCGGCTTGCAGAACACGTAGCCGCCCGTCAGCTCCGCGTAGACGTGCACGTAGCGGTACCCCAGGGCGAAGCCCACCGTGGAGCCCACGAAGTGGCTGCGGACGGTGGTGGGCAGGCTCACGTCGAAGCCCGTCACCGGGGCGCCCTGCTCGGAGAAGTCCACCAGCTGCGCGTCCAGCCGGGTGTGGCTGTAGACGTACTTGGGGGCCGCGTAGAGCTTGAACACATCGCCGTACTCGGCGCTCAGGTACAGCGGCACCTCCACGTCGAAGCGGTTGAAGTCCCCCAGCTCCACCACCTCCAGCACGTCCAGCACCGCCCCGGAGAACAGGTGCTTGGACACCCCCAGCCCCAGGGCCAGGTCATAGGAGCGGTTCTGGGCCTCCCCGCCATGGGCCAGCCGCACCTTTCCGTCGAAGCGCAGGGCGTTGGCGCTGAAGCGGCCGCCCAGGTCCAGCCCGTCCAGGACCCCCACCCGCACCATCAGCTCCGGGTTGACGCCCGGCGGGGCCACCACCAGGGACAGGCCGGCGGTGAGCAGGCGCTGCTGATCCTCCTCGGAGAGGGAGTAGGGCCGGCCCTCCTCGATGGCGTTGATCGCCTCGCGCCCCTGGTCGATGCCCACGTCCACCACGCTTCCCAGGGTCCCCATCGGGACGAAGACGCCCATGCTGCCCGTCACCTGGACCTGGCCGGGCGACAGCGTCTTCGCGGTCTGCATCGTGGAGAGGGGGGTGGCGCAGCCCGGGGCGACGCCCGCGAGTCCCAGCAGGAGCAGGACGGGAAGAGATCTCATGGTGTTGCAGGTTATGCCCATTTCCGGCGCGAACGCTTCATTCCGCGCGTCCACGCTGCTAAGGGGGCTGTCGTGCGAATCAAGCAAAAACCCGAGGACTTCTCCGTGAAGGAGTCCTACCGCTTCGACGAGTCCGCCAATGGGCGGCATCGTGTCTACCTCATGGACAAGCAGAAGCTGTCCACCTTCGATGCGGTCAACCGCCTCATTACCAAGTTCGGCCTGAAGCCGGGCTCCATCAGCTACTGCGGCCTGAAGGACAAGCAGGGCCGCACCGAGCAGATCATCGCGGTGGATGGCGCCGACGTGGACATGCAGGAGCCCGACCTGCGCCTGAAGTTCCTGGGCCGGACGGACAAGCCCCTGTCCGCGCGCAACATCACCTCCAACCGCTTCTCCGTCACCGTGCGCGCCCTGTCGCACGATTCGCTGGCCCCGCTCAACCTGGCCACCGCCGAGGTCAACCGCCTGGGCGTGGTGAACTACTTCGACAGCCAGCGCTTCGGCGCGCTCAAGCACGGCCAGGGCTTCATCGCCAAGGACATCATCCGGGGCGACTTCGAGGCCGCGCTGCACAACTACTTCGCCCGTCCCTCGGAGCTGGATCGCACCGAGGACGCCAAGGTGAAGGGCTTCTGGCGCGACAACTGGGGCAAATGGGACGCGCGCGTGCCCTTCGAGGGCGCGAAGAAGTACCACCGCATCCTGCGCTCGCTGCGCGACCATCCGGGCGACTGGATGCGGGCCTTCCTGCAGATCGACTCGGACTACCGGGCGATGATCCTCTTCGAGTACCAGAGCTACCTCTGGAACGAGGGCGTCCGGCGCTACCTGCAGCTGCTGCTGCCGCGCGAGCACATGTTCCCCATGCGCTACCAGGCCGGCACGCTGCTGCACTTCCGGGACGCGAGCCCGGAGGTCCTCCAGTCGCTGCGCGAGGCGACCTTCCCGCTCGTCGGGCCGGACACCACCTTCAGCGATCCGAAGGTGGCGGAGGCCATGGCGTGGGTGCTGGGCCGCGAGAAGCTCCAGCTGACCGACCTGCGCATCAAGAACGCGGAGCGGCTGCTGTACTTCAAGGAGGAGCAGCGCCCGCTCCTGATGCACCCGCACAAGCTCGTCGTGGGCCGCACGCAGAACGACGACGTGAACCGGGGTGACATCAAGGTCAACGTGGCCTTCACGCTGCCCCCGGGCGCGTACGCCACGCTCGTCATCAAGCGGCTGTTCCACTTCGAGTACACGGAGGACACGAAGGACGAGGTGCGCGCCTCCCAGCGCCCGCGCCTCGTGGCCACCGAGCGGGCCGAAGCCCACGTCGAGGCGGAGCAGGCCCGCAAGCGCGAGGAAGAGGGCCCGTCGCGCCACCGCACGCTCGCGAGCCACAGCACCCGCGCCCCTGCCCGCGCCACCAGCCGCGAGCCGCGTCCGGGCGGCCGGGGTGAGCGCGTGAGCGTCCCCACCCGCGCCGAACGTCCCGCCCCGCATGCCCGCCCCACCCGCGCCGGGGCTCCCCGTCGCGACGGGGCCACGGCCTCCGAGGGTGAGGGCACGCCGGTGGCGACCCCTGCCAGCGCGTCCGCGCCCAGGACGTCCTCCCGGCGGGATGAGCGCTCCGGCACGGAGCGCAAGGCGGGCCGCTTCGGCACCCCCAGCCGTGAAGAGACGCCCGGCAAGGAGGCCCGCCCGCCCAGCCGCATCGGCCGGCTGGCCCGTCCGCCCCGGGGCCTCGAAGCCCCTGCCGCCTCCGAAGGCCGGTCCGACCGCGCCGGGGGCCCCCGCCGGGAGGAGCGCTCCAGCCGTCCGGCCCGAGCGCCCGCCCCCCTGCCTGCCTTCACGGCGGCGCCGGTGCCCGAGCCGGAGATCCCCCTGGGCTTCCGCGCCAAGCAGCAGAAGCGCAAGGACGTGAAGGCCGAGGCCCGGCAGGAGAAGGCCGAAAAGCAGCGGTTGGCCGCGGCCAAGTCCGTGAAAAAACAGAAACGGAAGTGACATTGGGGGGCGTCGCAATGGCCTGGCGCGACGCCCGTAGGACAAGGCGTGAACGCTCTTGCCCTCGACTCGCTGCCCATGGCCATCGGAATGCTGATGGCTGAGGACACCGCTCCGCTCCCCTGGAAGGCGGACGTGCAGGCCGCCCGCAAGGGGGACCCGTCCGCCTTCGAAGCCCTCGTTCGCAGCGTGCAGCGCCCGGTGTACGGCCTGGCGCTGCGCCTGCTGCAGAACGACTCGGAGGCGGCGGAGGTCGCGCAGGAAGCCCTGCTGCGCGCGTACCAGAACCTGCACCGCTACGACGACGCGCGCCCCTTCGACCTGTGGGTGCTCGCCATCACCCGCAACCTCTGCCTGGACCTGCTCCGCCGCCGCACCAAGGTGCGCACCGAGGAGCTGGAGCCCATGAAGGAGCTGTTGCCCAGCCACGAGGCGTCCCAGGAGGACGGGGCCATCGCGCGCGAGGAGCGGCAGTCGCTGGAGGCCGCCATGGAGACCCTGTCCGTGGACGACCGCGAGGTGCTGGCCCTCTATTACGTCCAGAAGCGCACCACGAAGGAGATCGCCCAGATCATGGGCTGCGCGCCGGGGACCATCATGGCCCGCCTGTTCCGGGCCCGAGAGAAGCTGCGCAAGAAGATGACGCCCGCAGAGGAGGAGACCCGATGAGCCCCTGCCCCGACCTGGAAGTCCTGTTCGCGGAGCTGGAGGCGGGTGAAGGTCCCGGCCTGGACCACGCCGCCGAGTGCGACGCCTGCGCCGCGCTGATGGAGGACCACCGCCTGCTGGAGCAGGACCTGTTCCGCCTGGCGGATCCGCTCCCGCCCCCGTCGCTCGTCGTCAACGTCATGGCCCGCGTCGCCCAGAGCCCCGTGCCGCAGCGGCGCGAGGTGTGGACGGGCCTGGCCATCCTGCTGACGTCCCTGGGGGCGGGCCTGGGCTTCCTCTTCACCAGCGACCAGGCGCTGGGCCGCATGGGCACCGGGTTCGCGTCCACCGTGGGCAACAGCCGCGCGTTCCTGGAAGGCCTGTTCAGCGGCGCGCACGCCCTCTGGAGCACCGCGGGCGTGGCGGTCGCCTGCTTCATCGCCGTCGTCGTCCTGTCCTCGCTGTTCGGGCTGAAGCGGCTCGTCGGTTCCCCTCCTCCGTCCCTCTCCGAAGCCTGAGCGTGACCATGAAGATCCTCCCCCGACTGCTGCTCCCCACGCTCCTCCTCGGCGCCCCCCTCGCGCTCGCGGAAGGAGCCCCGGCGACTCCCCCTGCCGCCACCGCCCCCACGCGCACCATCGACGTGAGCTTCCGCGGTTCGCTGCGCGACGCCCTGAAGACGATCGCGGAGAAGGGCGGCCTGAACCTCGTCGTCACCGGCGACCTGGACACCCCCGCGGAGGTGCGCCTGCGCGGCATTGGCGCCGAGCAGGCCCTGCGCACCGTGGCCCGCGCGTACTCGCTCCACCTGGAGCAGGACGGCTCCATCTTCACGCTGCGCCCGCTCACCGCCCGGGAGAAGGAAGCCGGCGCGGCGCCGAGCGCCCCCGCCGCGCCGCAGCCGCCTCAGCCGCCCATGGTGGCGGCGACGCCCCCGGCCCCGCCCACGCCCGTGGACGCGGAGGAGGCCGCGGAGCTGGAGGCCGCCGCCGCCGCCGCCCACGCCGAGGCCGCGAAGGAGCAGGCCGAGGAGGCCAAGCAGCGCGTCCGCGAGGAGCTGCGCGACTTCCGCGACAGCATCAAGAACAAGCGGGGCCGGCGCGGCGTCCGGGACGTGGTGGCGCGCGGACAGAACCTGGAGGTGAAGCAGGGCGAGTCCGTGGAGAGCGCCGTCGTCTACGGCGGCAACCTCGTCGTGCGCGGCACGGTGGAGGACGACGCGGTCGCCTTCGGCGGCAACCTGGAGATCCACGGCCACGTGGAGGGTGACGCGCACGCCTTCGGCGGCAACGTCATCCTGGGCCCGGACGCGAACGTGGAAGGCGACGTGTCCGCCTTCGGCGGCCAGGTCCAGAAGGCGGACGGCGCCACGGTGGCCGGCAGCCTGGAGTCCTTCGGCGGCGCGGGCCTGGGCCGCATGGTGGCCGGGGAGATCAAGCGCGGCATGACGGAGTCGCGCAACCCCGGCGCGGCGGTGGAGGACTCGGACTCGGACGACGACGACCGTGACGGCCGGGGCGGTGGGCTGGCGTCGTTCATCCTCCAGTTCGCGCTGCTCTTCGGCCTGGGCTTCCTGGGGCAGATGTTCTTCCCGGCGCGCATGAAGGAGCTGGGCGAGGAGATCCGCGCCCGCCCCGGCAAGAACGCGTTCGTGGGCGTCGTGGGCATGCTGGCGCTCATCCCGCTGACCATCGTCCTGTGCATCACCCTCATCGGCATCCCGGTGGCGTTCGCCCTCCTGGTCGCCTCCATGCTGGGCACGGCGCTGGGCTACGCGGCCATCGCGAGCGAGCTGGGCACGCGGCTGCCGGTGATGCGCGGCCGCAAGACGCAGGCGGTGGTGCTGGCCCTGGGCCTGGGGCTGCTCCTGATCATCAGCCACATCCCGGTGCTGGGCGTGCTGCTCAACCTGCTGCTCATCCCCCTGGCGTTCGGCGCGGTCATCCGCACCCGCTTCGGCTACCACTCCCGGGGCATGCCCGAGCCCATCTTCCCCCGGGACGAAGCGTCCGTCTGACGCACCCGGCCGCGAAGCCGACAGGAATTGCCACACCGCATCATGAAGCCCCGCTCCCCGCGCACCGGGAGTGGGGCTTTTCCTTCTCCAACAAGTGCCGCGCCCCAGCGCCATCACCTGCGCTGTCGGCGCGGGGTGTTGACGGGGAGCGGACGGACGCCGACAGGCTTTGACCGCCCGGGTCCGGTGCGCCATTTTGCGCGGCACCCATGCGACGCCTCCCAGACGCAACCCCGCGCGGCAGGGCCATCACCGTGGACCTCGAGGGCGAGAGCATCCCCGCCGTCGAAGGCGAGCCGGTGGCGTGCTCCCTCATCGCCGCGGGCGAGAACGTCCTCTCCCGCTCCGTGAAGTACCACCGCCCGCGCGGGCCCTTCTGCTTCGCCGCGGCCTGTTCGCACTGCCTCATGCGCGTGGACGGCCTGCCCAACGTCTACACGTGCCGCACCCCCGCGAAGGAGGGCATGCGGCTGGAGCGGCAGAACGCGTACCCCTCCGCGGACGTGGACATCTTCGCGACCATCGACTGGTTCTTCCCCAAGCGCTTCGACCACCACGAGATGTTCGCCGGTGTCCCGGTGGCGGAGGACGTGATGGCGAAGGTGGCCCGGCAGCTGGCCGGCCTGGGCCTGCTGCCGAAGGAGGCGGGCCCCGCCGCCCTGCCCCCGCGCACGCTCCACGTCAAGGTCGCGGTGGTGGGCGCGGGCGCCGCGGGCCTGGAGGCGGCGCGGGTGTTCGCCGCGAAGGGCGTCCCCTTCCTCCTCCTGGAGCGCGACGCGCACCTGGGCGGGCGGCTGGCCCACGGCCCCCCGGAGGACGGCGCGCCCTTCGTGCCGGAGCCCACCGCGTTCCCCCAGGGCAGCGTGCTGCGCAAGGCCACCGTCATCGGCCTGTATGACGACGAGCACGGCCGCTACCTGGCGGTGGCGTCGCAGGAGCCGGAGGGCCTGCGGCTGCTCAAGGTCTACGCGGAGCGCTTCCTGCTCACCGTGGGCGGCCACCCGCCCACCCTCCCCTTCGAGAACAACGACCTGCCCGGCGTGTACGCGGGCCGCGCGGTGAGCCTGCTGCTGCGCCGCCACGACGTGGCCCCGGAGGTCGCGACGCTGGTGGGCCACGGCCCGGAGCTGCACGCGCTGGCGCACCTGCTGACCCAGCGGGGCGTGGAGGTCGCCGCGGTGGTGGACCTGAAGGGCCCGCTGCCGGCGAACGCGCACCCGAAGGCCTGCGTGGGCGACGGGCTCAAGGCCCATGGCCTGCGCGGCGTGGGCGCGCTGAGCTTCACCCCGCAGGGGGGCCGCAAGCAGAAGGTGTCGTGCGACGCCATCGTGGTGTCGGTGCCGGTGACGCCGGGCTTCGAGCTGGCGCGCCAGGGCGGCGCGAAGGTGGAGTTCGACGCGCCGGCGGGCCACTTCCGCGTGGACGCGGACGCGGACGGGCGCACGCAGGCCCCGGACGTGTTCGTCGCGGGGGACGTGGTGAAGGCGGGCTCGGCGAAGGACGCCGCGGCCATGGGCCAGCGCGCGGCGCTGGCGCTCGTGGGAGGGCTGTCATGAGCAAGGCGCTCGTCTGTACCTGCGAGGACGTCACCGTCTCCGACATCGAGCACGCGCTGGAGCGCGGCTACCAGGACGTGGAGTCGGTGAAGCGCTTCACCGGCTTCGGCACCGGCATCTGCCAGGGCAAGAGCTGCCACTCGGCCGTCGCCGCGCTGCTCCAGAAGTCGAAGGCGCTCAAGTCCGAAGCGGTGGTGCCCTTCACGCCCCGGCCGCCGCTGTACCCCACGGAGCTGCGCCTGCTGGCGAGCGCCCCGGTGGACGAGTCCGTGCCCCCCATGGGTGGCGTGCCCCAGGAGCTGGAGCACTTCCCTTCCGCGCTCCGGCCCCAGGGCCCGGTGCCCCAGAAGGCCAAGGTGGTCATCATCGGCGGCGGCATCATGGGCCTGTCGCTGGCGTACAACCTGGCGCTGCGCGGTGAGACGGACGTGGTGGTGCTGGAGCGCGGCTACCTGTGCGCGGGCGCGTCCGGCCGCAACGGCGGCGGCGTGCGCATGCAGTGGGGCACCCCGGCGCTGATCGAGCTGGCCAAGCGCTCCATCGACCTGATGAAGGTCTTCGCGCGCGACCTGGGCGTCAACGTGTGGCTGCGCCAGGGCGGCTACCTGTTCCTGGCCAAGCGCAAGGACACGGCGCGGCGGCTGGAGAAGAACGCCGTCCTGCACAACCAGTACGGCGTGCCCACGCGCATCATCACCGCGGACGCGGCGCGCGACATCGTCCCCGGCCTGACGATGAAGGACTGCCTCACCGCGGCCTACAACCCGGAGGACGGCGTCATCTTCCCCTGGGCCTTCCTCTGGGGCTACGCGCAGGGCAGCGTGAAGCGCGGCGTGAAGGTGGAGACGTACACGAACGTCACGGGCTTCGAGACGAGCAACGGCCAGGTGCGCAAGGTGAAGACGGACCGGGGCGACATCGCCTGCGACACCGTGGTGCTCGCCTCCGGCGCGTGGAGCCCCCAGGTCGCGAAGCTGGCGGACGTGGCGCTCCCCAACGAGCCGCACCGCCATGAGATCCTCAGCACCGAACCGCTCAAGCCCTTCCTGTCGCCGCTGGTGTCGGTGCTCGACACGGGCCTGTACTTCAGCCAGTCCATGCGCGGTGAGATTGTCGGCGGCATGGGCGACCCGAAGGAGCCCGCCGGCCCCAACATGGGCAGCACCCTGCGCTTCGTGTCGCGCTTCGCCCGCGCCCTCACCGAACAGCTCCCCCATGTGGGCCAGGTGAAGGTGCTGCGCCAGTGGGGCGGCCTCTACGACGTCACCCCGGACAACAACCCCATCCTGGGCCGCACCCCCGGCCTGGACAACCTGCTCCAGATGTCCGGCTTCGTGGGCCACGGCTTCATGATGGCCCCCGCCGTCGCGGAGCGGATGGCGCAGTGGATGACCTCCGGCGCCTCCGACGAGCTCTTCACCCGCTTCAACCTCCGCCGCTTCGAGAGCGGCCCCCTGGAGCGCGAGGAGATGATCATCGGCTGAAGGCGCCCTCCCGCCCTGTCTCCACTTGGGACAGGGTGGGTCTGATTGTCCGCAAAAACAGCACTCCTGGAAATCCACGTAAGCCCTTGGGATGGCTGGGGTTTCACCCGGGGATGTGACGTTTCTTTACAAACGCAACCGGATTGCGCGGAGCATCCACGCACCACCCCCGGGGCCCGCGCGCGGCGGTTCCCCTCTGGGACAGGCCTTGGCACGCGGCGTGCCTTGCCCTTCGCGCCGCGCAATGCCGCGCGAAGGAGGTTCCCGTGGTCGCGAAGAAGCTCGTGGGTGCGATGCTGGTGATGGGCCTGTCGGCGTGTGGTCCCCTGGAGCCGCAGGACCTGCCGGACGCGGAGCCGAACGGTCCGCTGGCGTCGCAGGAGTCCAACGTCATCGTGGGCACGCTGAACTGGGTGAGCGCCACGTCCCTCACGGGCACGCAGCGCACGAAGTCCAAGGCGGTGGGCTACATCTCCATCCCCGCGGTGGGCAGCCGCTGCACGGCGTGGCTCGTCTCCAACGACGTGGTCATCACCAACAACCACTGCATCGGCAGCGCGGCGGAGGCCGTGGGCGCCCGGGTGTCGTTCAACTACGAGGACGGCGTCGCGTCCGGATCGCGCATCTGGTACCCCTGCGCCACGCTCATCAAGACGTGGAGCGGCGATGACATGACGGCGCTGCGCTGCTCGGCCGTCAACGGCCAGCTGCCCGGCCAGGTGTACGGCTTCCTCACCGTCGCCACCACCAACGCGGCGACGAACAGCGCCGTGTACGTGGTCAACCAGAACTGCGACTACTACACGACCAGCGGCTGCACGCCGACGAAGAAGTCCTCGCCCGGCACCGTGCTGAACGGCAACTACAGCACCACGGACATCTCCTACAACGCGGACACGCTGGGCGGCTCGTCCGGCTCGCCCGTCCTCTCCACGTCGACCAACCAGGTGGTGGCGCTGCACCACATCGGCGTCGGCGGCAACTCGCAGGGCCGCGGCACGGCCAACACGGGCGTGAAGGCCACGCGCGTGAAGGCCCGCCTCGCGGAGATCGGGCTGTAGTCCGTTCCCCTCCCGCTTCACGTCGCGGAGGAAGGCTCCCCCTGGGCCAGCAGCACCGGCCTGGGGGGTGCTTGCGTTCCGGGCCCGGAGGGCGACAGCAGCAGCCTGCGGCGCAGCCCGCCCAGGGCCAGGCGCCCCAGGCCCCGCTTGAAGGAGCGCGGCAGCAGGCGCAACAGGCGCATCATCCACCGGTGGCCCAGGCCCGGGTAGACCAGGGCCTCGCCCCGCTCGAAGCCCGCCAGGGCCTCGCGGGCGCACTGGCGCAGGGACAGCTCGAAGAAGGGCGTCACCTCGCCCTCCAGCGCGGGCTCCAGTGCCAGCGGACCCGCGGCCACGAAGGTGACGGGGATGCCCGCGTCCTTCACCTCCAGGCGCAGCGATTCGCTGAAGCCATCCAGGAAGCGCTGCGTGGCGGCGAACGTCACCGCGCCGGGCAGGAAGAGGCGCGCCGCGCCCGAGCCGATGGTGAGGATGCCCCCCCTGCCCCGCTCCAGCATGGGGCCCAGCAGCCGGTGGGTGAGCATCGCGGGGGCGAGCACGTTCGCGTGCACCAGCTCCTCGATGCGCTTCCATTGTTCGTCGGCGTACATCCCGCTGCTGGAGTGGTCCGCGTTGTTGATGAGCACGTCCACGCGCACGAAGTGGCGCTCCAGGTGGGAGAACAGCTCGTCCACCGCGCGGGGATCATCCAGCCGGCAGGCGCGCAGCATCACCCCCAGGGTGGGGTTGCGCAGGCGCAGCTCCTCGCGCAGCTCCTTCAGCTGCTCCACGTCGCGCGCGACCAGCACCAGGGTCCTGACGCGGGGGGAGAGCAGGCGGGCAAGCTCGCGGCCAAGGCCGCCAGCGGCGCCAATGATGAGCACGGTACCGTGGTCGATGGGAGGGCGCATGGGGGTGAACCTCGGGTAGAAAGCTGCCCACGCCAAGGTGGGCCTGCGGGCCTGCCCGGTTGCTCGGCGACCCGCGACCGCCCGGCCCCCCTCACTGCGAGGGGGCGCCCCAGGTTGCCCACTGTCGGAGGAGGACACGCATGGCTGGCCCTTCACGCATCCTGGTACCGGTGGACCTGAAGGATGGCTCCCGCTCCGTCGTGGAGTACGCGCTGCAACTGGCGCGGCCCTTCGGGGCGGCGGTGGACGTCATCCACGCCTGGGAGCCGCCGCAGTACGTGGCGCCTGATCTGCTGGTGGCCTCGCCGGGCTGGGACACCCAGTCCCTGGAGACGATGGCGCGCGACACCGCGGGCAAGGAGCTGTCCGCGCTCCTGGGCTCGCTGAGCGGCAGCGCGCCCGTGGCCCTGTCCCACCGCGTGGTGATTGGCGAGGCGGCCAACGTGGTGCTGGAGGAGGCCGAGCGCGGCAAGTACGACCTGGTCGTCATGGGCACCCACCAGCGCAAGGGCCTCACCCGCATGCTGCTGGGCAGCGTGGCGCAGAAGGTGGTGGGCCGCGCGGCGTGCCCGGTGCTCACGCTGCACGTCACCCCGGAAGAGGCCTGACGGCGCCTGCGCTCAGGGCTCCGCCCACTGGCGCAGGAGGTTGTGGTACACGCCCGTCAGCATCACGAGCGCGGGGCTCTTCGGCACCTCGCGCGTCAGCTGCATGATGGACGTGTCCATGTCGAAGAGCAGGGCGCGCTGGGCCGCATCCCGCACCATGCTCTGCACCCAGAAGAACGACGCCAGCCGCACGCCGCGCGTCACCGGCGTGACGTGGTGCAGGCTGGTGGACGGGTAGATGATGAGGTCCCCGGCCGGCAGCTTCGCGGAGTGGTTGCCGTAGGTGTCCTCCACCACCAGCTCCCCGCCGTCGTAGCTGCCCGGCTCGCTCAGGAACAGCGTCGCGGACACGTCCGTGCGGATGCGCAGCGACGTGCCCAGCAGCGGCCGGATGGCGTTGTCCACGTGCGAGCCGAAGTCCATCCCCGACTCGTAGCGGTTGAACAGCGGCGGGAAGACGCACTGGGGCAGCACGGCGGAGATGAACAGCGGGCTCTTCTCCAGGCCGGCCAGCACCAGGTCCCCCAGCTCCCGCGCGGCGGGGCTCCCTTCGGGGAGCTGGAGGTTCTTCTTCACCTGCGCGGACTGGCTGCCGGCGGTGGCGCGGCCGTCCTCCCACGCCGCCTTCTGGAAGACGGCGCGGCAGTGGGCGACCTGCTCGGGCGTGAGGACCTGCGGGATGTGCACCATCATGATGACGTCCTCCCATGCCCGGCCAACACCGAGCGCGCGACTAGAACCGCACGTTCGCCGTCAGCACCGCCGAGCGGGCTTCCGCCGGCACGGCCTGACCGCCGTAGTACGCGTCGTAATAGAGCTTGTCGGTGAGGTTGTAGACGTTCAACTGCAGGTCCACCTTCTGGAACGAGTAGCTGGCGAACGCGTCGAGGCGCCAGTAGTTGGGCACCTTGACGAGCTGCGCCGCGGCGGTGGCCGGGTTGTTCACCGGAACGACGTCCTGGTACACGGCGCCGCCGCCCACGGAGAGGTTGTCCAGGATGGCGTACGTCGTCCACAGCGAGAAGCTGCGCTTGGGCGTGTTCACCAGGCGCTGGCCCTCCAGGAAGTCGTTGGTGTGCTCCTGGATGCTCGCGTCCAGGAACGTGTAGTTGGCGAACACGTTCCAGCGGCGCACGGGCGAACCCGCGACGCCGATGTTGTAGCCCTGCACCCGCTGCTTGCCTTCCAGGATCTGCGCGGGCCCCTCCGGGTCGCTGTTGGGCACGCGGGCGTTCTTCTTGTTCGTGCGGAAGACGGCCGCGTTCAGGCTCAGGCGCTCGGCGATGACGTCGGACTTGGCGCCGATCTCGAACGTCTCGTTCTTCTCCGGGTCCAGGCTGACGGTGTCGTTGGACAGCGTGGCCAGCTCCGCGCTCGGGTTGGAGGACGTGCCGTACATGCCGTAGATGCTGGTGTTCGCCGCCGGGTGCAGCACCACGCCCGCGCGCCAGTTGAACAGGCCATTGTCCTGCTCGAACGGCGTCGTCTCACCCGCGGCGTTGGTGGCCGAGTAGTCGCTGTTGAGGCGATCGTAGCGAAGGGTGCCCAGCAGCTCCACGTACTGGCCGATCTGCACCTGGTCGGACGCGTACACGCCCAGGTTCACCTGCCGGCTCTCGTTGGACGACGCGAAGACGCGGCTGACGGCGGACAGGTCCGGGTTGGGGTCCGGGTCGTACAGGTCCGCGGGCAGGTTGTTGCCCGTGGGCAGGCCCACCGCGTTGAGGTTGTTGCGGTCCTGGCTGCGCTGCTCGCGCGACAGGTCCAGGCCCACGTTGGCGGTGTGCTTGAGGAAGCCGGTGGTGAACACGCCGCGCAGGTCGGTCTGGTTCGCAAGGTACGTGTTGTCGTTGTTCGTCTGGAAGCGCTGCCGCCCGATGGTCGTCGGATCGCCCGCGGGCGTCAGGCCGCGCGGCGCGGTGGGCCGGGCGAAGCGGTCCACGCCGCCGTAGCGCAGGGTGTTGGTGAGCTTCAGGCCATGGCCCAGGTCGGCCAGCACGCGCGCCGTGCCGATGTGCACGTTCACGCGCTCCACGTCGGAGTCCTTCACGCCGTAGAAGTTCTCCCGGGGCACGTCCAGGGTGACGGACACCGGGTAGCCGTTGAAGTACGGCTGGCCGTAGTCCGGCACGCTGTTCTCGTGCTGGTAGAAGTAGTCCACCTCCAGCGACACCTTGTCGGACACCTGGAAGCGCGCGGACGGCGCGATGCCCGCCCGGTTCTCCGTCACGACGTCGCGGCCCGCCACGCCCGCCAGCTGCCCCGTCGCGCTCACGCGCAGCTGGAGCTTGTCAGAGACCTCGTGGTTGACGTCCGCCTCCACGCGGCCGGACGGCGCGGTGCCGCCGGACAGGCGCAGGTTCTGGAAAGAGCCCTTGCGCGCCTTCTTCGTCACCAGGTTGATGGCGCCGCCCGTGGAGCCACGGCCGAAGAGCACCGACGACGGGCCGAAGTAGACCTCCACGCCCTCCAGGTTGAACGTGTCGCGGGTGAACCAGCCCAGGTCGCGCACGCCGTCGCGCAGCGTGTCCGTCTGGGCGGAGAAGCCGCGCAGCGAGAACGAGTCACCCTGCCGGCCACCCTCGCCCGCCGTCACCGTGATGCCGGACACGTTGCGAAGGGCGTCGCGCAGCGTCGTCGCCTGCTGCTCCTGGATGACCCGCTCCGGCACCACCGTGATGGTCTGCGGCGTGTCCACCAGCGGCCGGGGCAGGCGCGCGAGGCTGGGCTCCGTCGCGTTGTACTTCGACGCCTCGCCCTGCACCTCCACCTCGGGCAGCACGAAGACGTCGTCCGCGCCCGCGCCCGTCTGGGCCGTGCCCGTCACCGGGGCGTCCGTCGCCGGGGCCGGGATCGCCGGAGCGGCCACCGGAGCTTCGGGCGAGGACGGCGTCGCGCCCTCCACCGGACGGGCCTCCTGCGCGGGCTCGGCGGCCACCGGGGTCTCCTGGGCCACCGCGCCACCGGCGGCGAGCGCTGACGCCAGGCCTACCGCCTGCCCCCAGGGCCAGAGCGCGCCGCGCACGCCTCCAGGGTTGCCATTCGATGAGCGGATTGCAGAACGACCGGGCTTGGCTGTGGACACGGGTCCCTCGGACGGTGTGGTGCGGCTAAATGAGAATGATTTGCATATGCAGGATCCCGTCACATGTGACAAGATTTTTCTTCCCGGAAACGGATGTGATTGAGGGGCCTCGCAGCCACCCCATCACTGCCAGATATCAGGCGCGCGAATGCCACATGCTGGGGGCCAGACACAGAGCGGCCCGGAGCCGCTCTCGCAGTCCGGGCCGTGGTGTTGCCTGATGAAAGCCCCCCTGGAACACAGCATCCGGAATCCCCCGGATACTGTGTTTCACGAGATGAAGTCAGGCCGCGTTTGTCTTGGATTCCGTTGATGCGGGCGTCACGACTTCGGGCGCTTCTGTCTGGGTCCGGCGGCGCGGGAAGAACCGGCGCCAGGACAGCGAATAGCCGGTGTAGACGAGGAAGACCGCGCCGAGCGACGCGAGCCCCGCGACGAGCTGACCCAGCCAGCCCAGCGCCTCGCCGGTGTGCAGGAAGCGCAGCCAGGTGCGCACCTTCCGACCGCTGTTGAAGTCCGCGTACGTCTCCGTGCGCAGCGCCTGCCCCGTGAATGGATCCAGCGATACCTGGACCGTCGAGAACAGCGGCCACCGGTCCTGCTCGCGCACCGTGAAGGTGCTCGCCTGCGGTCCGCCGCGCCCCGCACCACCGGGCCCGCCTGGACGGCCCTCGCCAGCGGCGCCGCCCTTCGGACCACCCTCGCCCCTCGCAGCACCCTCACCTCTCGGTCCACCCTCGCCCCTCGGAGCACCCTCGCCCTTGGGGCGGCCTTCGCCTCGCGGCCCGCCCTCCCCCTGGCCCGCGCCCGGGGCAGCGTTGTCCTTGGGTGGCGTGGGCAGCCGCAGGGTGATGGTCTCCCACGGCTTCGCCTGCGTCATGGCCACCGCGAACAGCGCATCCATCTCCTGGGGCCGCGCGCCGGGCGCCGGGGTGGGCACGGGCACGGGCGGGGACACGCTGGGCCCCTGCGCGTTGGGCGCCGGGTTGCCGGTGAGCGTGAAGACCAGGTTCGAGGCCCACTTGTAGGAGATGACCGCGCCGGACGCCGTCAGCACCAGCAGCACCGGCAGCGACCAGAAGCCGATGACGTTGTGCCAGTTGAAGTCGCGCGCCTTGCCCTTGAGCCCGCCGCGGAACCACAGCGTCGGCCGCAGGGAGCGCAGCGTCCACTTGCGCGGCCACCACAGGAACAGGCCCGTCAGGCCCAGGAAGAAGAAGGCCAGGTTGCTCACGCCCGTGACGGCCTTGCCGATGGCGCGTTGCTCGCCGGAGACCGCGAGCCAGCGGTGCGCGTCCTCCATCGTGTGGAAGAACGCGCGCAGCCCCTTGGCGCCCTGCTCGCGCACCTCGCCGGTGAAGGGGTGCACATAGACGGCGCTGTTGCGCCCGGTGGCCACGGACACCACGCTGTCCGGCTCCGGGAACAACGTCACGGCGGTGGGCTGCGCGCCCGGCCGTGCCTCCTTCACCTTCGCGAGCATCGCCTCCACGGACAGCCGGGGCGTTCCAGGCGGAGGCGGCGCCGCGTGGCGGGCGTCGCGGTCCGCCTGGTCGATGAGCTGCGGCTCGAACGCGAGCGCCACGCCCGTGAAGGACATCACGCCGACGACGAGTCCGACGATGAGGCCGGACGCCAGGTGGATCCAGAACAGGACGGAACGGAGGAGGCCAGGCTTCATGATGTGCGTCTCTTCGAGCAGGTCACTTCAATGCGAACTTCACCGGGATCACGACCTTGACGCGCACCGGGCGCCCGTCGTGTCCCAGGGCCGGCGAGAAGCGCCAGCGCGATACGGATTCCATGGCGGCGTCGTCCAGGCCGGGCACGGAGCGCTGGATGCGCGTGTAGGCCGGCTCCACGCGCCCGTCCGCCCCAATCACCACGTACACCATCACCACGCCCGTGACGCCGTCCTCCCGGGCCCGGCGCGGGTAGTCCGGCTTGCCGTCGAGCAGCACCGGCAGCTTCATCACCTCGCGGGGCGAATAGATGGCAGGCGCCGCGCCCAGCCCACCCACGCGGCCTCCCGCGAGCCCGCCCACCGTCCCACCCTCCACGCCGCCCACCACCCCCTGGGGCACCCCGGGACCGGCCGGAGCGTCCGCCACCGCAGGGGCCACGTCCCGCGCAGGGGCCTCCTCCACGGGCGCCGGGGCGGCCTCCTCCTTCACCGGCTCCGGCGGCTTCGCGGGGATCATCAGCTCCTTCTTCACCGGGCGGGGCTTGCGGGCCAGGGGCCTCACCGGCTCCGTGCGGGCCTGCCGCGCCTGCATCCCCCCACCCAGCGGCGGCGGAGGCGGCGCGTACGCCATCAGCACCAGCTCCGGCTCCGGGGGCTTCACCCGGGCGGGGGGCTCGCGGCCCGCCACCGTCAGCCCCACCACCAGCGCCACCACGTGCGCCGCGGTCGCGGCCATCACCGCCCCACCCCACCTGCCCCACGCCCCATCCGCCGTCGCATCCGCCGACTGGAAGAGCCCCACCGGGGCCCTCACCCTGTTGCCGCGGACGCCCGAGCCTTCCGGTGCCGCCGGACCCAGCCCCAGCCCGTCGTCGAAGTTGAGAATGGTTCTCATTTTCACGTTGAAAGAGCAAATACCCCCTGGAAGGTGGGAACGTCAATCTGCGGCCAGGCTGAAATCATTCCAGCGCGGCAATGCGTCACCATTTCGACGCCAAGGGCATGATTTTCCGGGGTATCTGAGGGGACGGACGCGTATAAAGGCGTTCCGCTGGCACGGTTTCCATTGCCAGGGGGTTGTCGCACCTGATGCGACAATCCCGCCCCCCACCCTTCATGACGACCGTCGCCGCCACCTCCGGGCGCGAAGCCCTCCGCGAGGCCAGGTTCACCCTGGCGGCGGTCATGTGCGCGGTGGCCTTCGCGGCCGTCGTGGGGCTGACGGGTTCGGGCTCCGCCGCGTTGGAGCGGGCGGAGCCGGGGCTGGAGAGCTCCCGCGCCGCGTCGGTGACGCGCACTTCCTCCGGCAAGGGGACGCGGTGGGTCGCGGGCATCCTCCATGAGGATCCCCTGGGCACGCCGGTGCCCGCGTCGCGCGATCAGGTGGGCCCGGGTGGCGGCCACCACCGTCCGGCGACGCCGTTCCTGCCCCGGGTGGACTCCCCGCGCGCGTTGCTCGCGCGCTACGACGCCCGGGTGCTGGCGCAGGCCAGGAGCCTGCTTGCCCAGGCGCTGCCCTCCCGCCTCTCGCCGCTGGCGGACCGTCCCCTGACGGTGAACTGCCCGGCCCAGGGACCGCCAATCGCGGGCTGAGCAGCGCCGCCCCTCCGTCCTCTTTCGCGGGCCCGCATCCGTGAGGCTCCTGGCGTGCCTTCAGGAGCCCGGGCAGGCAGGCCCTTCATCCAGCGTACTTTCTTACCGCGCCTGCTTGTGTGAGCGCGCGAGGCCGTTTCACATGTCCTCCTCTCCTTCTTCCGACCCCACCCCCACCCCGCCCCCACCGGGCGAAACCCCGTATCGGCAGTGGCAGGGCGCGCGCCTGCTCTGGAGCGCACTGCCGCTCGTGGTCATCATCGGTGCGGCCATCTCCCTTGAGCGGTGCGTTTGAGTCCGCCCTGACATCCCGTGAACCCCGGCTCCGCGCGGTCCAGGCGGCGTCGGGATCCTGAACCCGGGGGGCCCCGCCCGAAGCAGGTCCTCCCTCCATCCACGACGGCCCCCTCCCCCACTCGCGCGGGGGTGGACCGCCCCCGTCCCCAAGGCGCCCCCCATGCACGACGCCCACGCCTTCCTCCAAGCCCTCGCCACCGTCCTCTGTGTCGCGGCGGTCACCACGGTCCTCTTCCAGCGCCTGCGCCAGCCGGTGGTGCTGGGGTACATCCTCGCGGGCTTCATCATCGGGCCGCACGTGCCCATCCCGCTGGTGGCGGACCCCAACATCGTGACGACGCTGTCGGAGCTGGGCGTCATCCTGCTGATGTTCTCCCTGGGGCTGGAGTTCAGCCTGCGCCGGCTCTTCCAGGTCGGCCCCACCGCGGGGCTCACCGCCGTCATCCAGTGCAGCGTGATGGTGTGGCTGGGCTTCATCGTGGGCCGCGCCTTTGGCTGGACGATGCTGGAGAGCCTGTTCACCGGCTGCTGCATCGCCATCTCCAGCACGACCATCATCGCCAAGGCGTTCGACGAGCAGAACGTCCGGGGCGCGCTGCGCAGCATCGTGGTGGGCATCCTCATCGTGGAGGACCTCATCGGCATCCTCTTGATGGCCATGCTCACCGCGGTCTCCAGCGGCAGCGGGCTGTCGGCGAGCGAGCTGGCGATGACCGTGGGCAAGCTGGCCGCGTTCCTGGTGGGCCTGGTCGTCATCGGCCTGCTGGTGGTGCCGCGGGTCATCCGCTCCATCACGAAGCTCCAGCGGCCGGAGACGACGCTGGTGAGCAGCATCGGCATCTGCTTCGCCATCGCGCTGCTGGCGCAGGCGTTCGGCTATTCGGTGGCGCTGGGCGCGTTCCTCGCGGGCTCGCTGGTGGCGGAGTCCGGCGAGGGCAAGGACATTGAACACCTGGTGCAGCCGGTGCGCGACCTGTTCGGCGCGGTGTTCTTCGTGTCGGTGGGCATGCTCATTGATCCGGCGCTCATCCGCGAGCACTGGATGGCCATCGTGGTGCTCACGCTGGTGGTCGTCTTCGGGAAGATCATCAGCGTCACGCTGGGCGCCTTCTTCACCGGCAACGGCACGCGCACGTCCGTGCAGGCGGGCCTGAGCCTGTCCCAGATTGGTGAGTTCTCCTTCATCATCGCGGGCCTGGGCCTGACGCTGAAGGCCACGGGCACGTTCCTGTACCCGGTGGCGGTGGCCGTGTCGGCCATCACCACGCTGACGACGCCGTGGCTCATCCGCGCGTCCGGGCCGCTCGCCAACTGGGTGGACCGCAAGCTGCCCGCGCCACTGCAGACGTTCGCGTCGCTCTACGGCAGTTGGGTGGAGAACCTGCGCACGTCGCCGCGCCAGAAGACGGTGGGCGCGAACGTGCGGCGCATGGCGATGATGCTGCTGCTGGACGCGGCGCTGCTCACCATCATCGTCATCGGCACGTCGGTGATGCTGCCCCAGGTGACGGCGTACATCGACTCGCGCATCGACTGGGACGTGACCTTCACGCCGATGATCGTCATCGGCCTGGCGGTCGTGCTGGCCCTGCCCTTCTGCGTGGGCATCATCCGCGTGGCGCGCCGGCTGGGCGTCGTCCTGGCGGAAGGGGCGCTGCCGGCGGTGCCCGGCGGCAAGGTGGACCTGGCGGCGGCGCCGCGCCGGATGCTGGTGGTGGCGCTGCAACTGGCGAGCGTCTTCATGGTGGGCGCGCCGTTGGTGGCCATCACCCAGCCGTTCCTGCCGGGCTTCCCGGGCGCGGTGCTGCTGCTCATCTCCCTGGGCGTGCTGGGGTTCACCTTCTGGCGGAGCGCCACGCACCTGCAGGGCCACATGCGCGCCGGAGCGCAGGTCATCGTGGAGGCGCTGGCGGCCCAGTCCCACGGGAAGGGCGGCGATGAGGAGGCGGCCCCGGACGTGCTGCACGGGGTGCGGAAGCTGCTGCCGGGCCTGGGTGAGCCGGAGTCGGTGGCGCTCGGCGCGTCCAGCGCCGCGGTGGGCCGTACGCTGGCGGAGCTCAACCTGCGCGGCATGACGGGGGCCACGGTGCTGGCCATCCGCCGGGGCTCGGAGGGGGTGCTGGTGCCGTCCGCGCAGGAGGTGCTGCGCGCGGGTGACATCCTCGCGCTCGCGGGGACGCACGAAGCCATCGACGCGGCGAAGGGCGTGCTCAGCGGGAGCCCTGAAGCCACGGCGGATGCCGCGCCGGTGTGAGGCGGTGGATGCAATGGGGGGACGGGGCCGGCCGTAGGCATGGCATGCCGTCCCCCTTCCGCTTCCTGGAGGCCTCTCCCATGCGCCGCTCCTTCCTGCCGACCCTCCTGGTTGCCTGTTCGCTGGCCGTGCCCGCCCTGGCGGCGGAGCCGGCGAAGCCGCCCAAGGCCCCCGTCAAGCGCATCTGCGTCAACGTGAAGGACGGGAGCAAGGCGGTCCAGGGCACGAACCTCGTCGTCGAGCCCGGGGACACGCTCCGGGACGCGGTCGCGGTGGACGGCGACGTCATCGTGAGGAAGGGCGCGGTGGTGGACAACGACGTGGCCGCCATCCGGGGCCGCGTCATCCTGGAGGCCGGGGCCCGGGTGAAGGGCGACGTCGTGTCCCTGGGCGGCGAGGTGCGGGTGCACTCCGGCGCGCGCGTCGACGGCAGCGCCACGGCCCTGGGCGGCAAGCTCAAGCTGGACAAGCAGGAGGACGTGGGGGGCGAGAAGGTCAGCTTCTCCATGGAGTTCAACGGCGAGGACCTGGTGAAGCAGCTCATCGGCAAGGCGCTCGACGAGGATCAGAAGTGCCACATCCTCGACGACGACGATGACGACACGGACGCCTGAGCGGCTCCGGACCGGGGCCCCGCGTCACTTCCACTCAGGCGGGGGCTTCCGGGTCGCGGCGCGCCGCGAGCGGCGCGGGGGCTTCACCTCGTCACCCCGGCACACGCGCACCCGCAGGAAGCGCTGGAGCTGATCGAGGGCCAGGTCGTGGTCCTTGTCGCTCTCCGCGCAGCAGCAGTCGCTGAGCACGGTGATCTTGTACTCGTGCATGTGCGCGTCGTGGGCGCTGAAGAAGACACACAGGTTGGTGGCGATGCCCGCGAGCATCAGCTTCTTCGTGCCCAGGTGCTCCAGCAGGGGCACCAGCGACGTGGCGAAGAAGGCCGAGTGCTTGGGTTTGAGGATGAAGTAGTCGTCAGGTGAAGGCTTGAGGGCCCGGGCGATCATGCGGCCCCGGCTGCCCCTGCGGGTGCAGTGTTTGTAGACGTCCGCGAAGTTGCTGCGCCAGAGGTTGAAGTTGTCGTTGACGTAGATGACCGGCACGCCCGCCTGACGCATCTGCTGGGCGAACGGCGCCAGGCGCTCCACCATGCGCCGTGCCCAGGGCAGCACGTTCTCACCGCCAGGGAAGTCCAGGTCGTTGATGACGTCGATGATGAGCAGCGCGGTGTCGGAGCGGCGCTCGCGTGTCGCCCCCTTCCGGACCGCCTGACGCGGCTTCGCCACGGCCACCTCCTGGAGGCTTCAGGCTAATCACGCTGTCCGCCAGGCCCAAGTGCCCCGCGCGCCGCCCCCCAGATGCCCACCTTGCCGTCGTCCATGCCCCAGCTCACGAAGCGCCCGTCAGGGGAGAAGGCGACGGTGCTGGACTCCATGTCGTCCAGGTCCGAGTCTGAAAACAGCCTGCGGCCATCGTGGACGGCCCGCACCTCGAAGGCGCAGGTGTCCGCGCTGATGGCCAGCAGGGATCCGTCCCGGTTGAACTCCACATGGAGGGCACCGGCACCAGGTCCCTCCAGGCTCCGCAGGACGCAGAGGTCTGGAAGGCCCAGGAACACCACCTGACCCGAGGACGTCCCCGCGACCAGCGCTTCTCCGGACGGAGCGAACGCGACGGTCCAGGTCCGGTTGGAGTGCTCGAAGGCGTGGGTCCCCAGCAGCCTGCCCGTCCGCGCGTCCCAGAGCCGGAGCGAGGCACGGACCGTGTTGCCCTCCTGCTCCTCGGCGGCGCCCGCGGCCGCGAAGTGGCCATCCGGCGAGAGCGCACAGCCATAAAGGTAGGCGGGCTCCTCCCGCCGCCACACCAGCCAGCTGCGTCGCAGATCCCACAGCAGGACGCGACCGCCGGGGGCGCTGAGCAGCAGCTGGGTCCCCTCCGCGGACAGGCACGCACCGGAGACGGACATTCCCGTCTCCACCGTGGACAGCAGCTCGCCGTCAGCCACGGACCACGTCTGCAGGGCCCCCCGGATCGTCACTGACAGGAGGGTCCGCGCATCCGGAAGGAACCACGCCGCCACACCCCCGGCCAGGGGGCGCGTGAAGAGCGGACCGCTGCCGTCCGAGGCGAGGTCCCACCAGCGCAGTTGGGCATCGCCCCGACCCTGGACCGACAGCAGGTGGCGCGACGCCGCGTCCCAGCCCAGCCACTGCAACCTGGCGTGTGGGGAAGGGTCGGGCTCCCCCAGCGTCCTCACGCGGGTCAGGCTCCGCGCGGTGTCGGGGGTCAGCAGGGGGGAAGGTGCATACATTCGCATCCAGGATACGTGATCCGCTCCGAGCGACGCAGGTGGACCTGGAGGTTCCTGGCGCCCTGCCTGCGACTCCAGGCCGGGGTGGCGCCCCGCGCGCCGTTCCTAGATTCCAGGCACCCAGGCCTGGACTTCCCCAGGGGTGTCACTGAAGGACGGCGGTATGGCGACTGGAGTCGTGAAGTGGTTCAACGCGGACAAGGGTTTTGGCTTCATCACCCCCCTCGGCGGTGGCGCCGACGTGTTCCTGCACCGCTCCGCCATCAAGTCGGATGTCTTCAGGGCCCTGGAGGCAGGTCAGAAGATCGAGTTCGAAGTCACGCAAGGGACCAAGGGTCCGCAGGCGACCAGCGCCCGGCCCCTGTAGCCCCCTTGACCTCGCGCCGGGTGTAGGGCCCGCCTGGGAGCGTCACGGTGGGCGCACCCCGGGTGCCCCGCCCCGGCCTCCTGGCAGGGGGACTTGAGCGGCGGAGCATGGTGGACCTAAGACGCCTGCGCCCCTTCCCGGGGCTGCCGTCCCGAGGAACATCCATGCTCAAGAAGATCGCCATCGGCCTCGCCGCCGCGCTCGCGCTGCTGCTCGCCTTCATCGCCACCCGCCCCAGCACCTTCGTCCTGTCGCGCACCGCCACGCTGCCGGGAACGCCGGACATCGCTTTCGGGCTGGTGAACGACTTCCACCAGTGGGAGCGGTGGTCGCCCTGGGAGAAGCTGGATCCGAACCTGAAGCGCGTCTACGGCGGCGCGGAGTCGGGCACCGGAGCCACCTACGCGTGGACGGGCAACTCCGAAGCGGGCGAAGGCCGGATGACCATCGAGGAGAGCCGCGCGAACGAGTCCGTTCGCATCAAGCTGGAGTTCCTCAAGCCCTTCGCCGCCACCAACACCACGACGTTCACGCTCGCGCCCGCGCAGGACGGCGTCGCCGTCACCTGGGCGATGAGCGGCGACAACAACTTCATCAGCAAGGCGTTCTCGGTCTTCTTCGACATGGACGCGATGGTCGGCAAGGACTTCGAGAAGGGCCTCGCCAGCATGCAGGCCGCCGCCACCGCGGAGGTCGCGAAGCGCGCGGAGGCCGAAGCCGCCCACAGGCAGGCCGAGGCGAAGGCCGCCGAGGCTGCTGCCGCCGCCACGCCCACTGACGGCGCTCCCGCCGTGGCCGTGCCCACGCCGTAGTCCCCACGCCAATCCCTTGCGGCTCCCGGCCCCTTGTTGCCTCCCAGGCAACAGGGGCTTCTTGTTTCAAGACAATATGTCATTGCACGGCCCGGGGTCGCACCGGGATTCACTTATGGTATTTGTCATGCCTCTTCGACACTTCGAGGTCTGGCCATGCCTGTGTTTCATGGGGCCCCGCGGCTCGCGCTGTGCCTGCTCACGTTCATTCTTGCCTGTGGTTCCACCGAACCTGATCCGACGCCTGGGGAGGACGACGAGACCGACAAGGTCGCCGCGCTCACCCTGTCGCCCAACGGGGCAACGCTCCTGGTGGGTGAGTCCCTGACGCTGGCCGCCCATGCGGTGGACAGCACCGGCCAGGTGCTCAAGAACGTCCAGGTGACCTGGAGCTCCTACCTGCCGGAGTACGTCACGGTGACGGGCGGCCGGCTGAAGGGTGTGACCGCCGGCGGCTCGGTCATCACCGCCAAGGCGGGGGCGGCGAGCGCGACCCTTTCGGTGATCGTGATGCCCTACGATGCGTCCCGTCCGTCGAGCAGAGAGGTGCTGGCATCCGCGCGTGAAGCCGGCCTCATCAACGACGAAGAGCTGCTGGCCTATCAGGTGTACGCGGCGTTCAGCGATCCCCGCCTGCCTCCCCAGTACAAGGCCCGGGTCGAGTCGGGCTTCGACGACACCACCCTCGAAGCGCTGCGCGAGCGCTTCGATACCCTCTCCGCGCCAATGCAGGAAGCGCTCGGGATGTACCTGCTGCGCCCGGATGATCCGGGGAGCTGGCTCAACGCCCCCCTGCCCGACACCCGGCTGATCAGCCAGCAGTCGCGCCCCGCCTGCCGCGCCAGCTCCGACGGCTGGCACTCCCTGTCGAGGTCCTACGCGAAGGTGAAGGTCTGGTTCCAGGTCGGCGTTGTAACTCAGCGCGAGCAGGCCCTGATCCTCGACGAGGCCCTGGAGAAGGAGATCTGGCCGAAGCTGATGGCGCTGGGGCTCAAGGAGCCGCTCACCGACGAGGCCTACAGCGGTTGCAACGGGGGAAGCCCCCACCTCGACATCTACCTGATGCGCAACATGACCGGTCGGGGGTTGACCGTCCCGGAGGGCTATTTCAACAGCACGCAGGCCCCCACCTACATCCTGCTGTCGGACTCGCTTGTCGAATTCGACCCCACGGACGCGACGAAGATCAAGGACTCGGCGCCCCTCAAGGGCGCGGCGGCGCATGAGTTGATGCACGCCATCCAGTGGTCCTACAAGACGAAGGACTGGCAGACCCGGTACGGGTGGATCCGCGATGCGACCGCGAACTGGGCCATCGACCATGTGTATGAACAGAAACTGCAACTTGAGCACGACTACGCTGACTGCTTCATGAGCACCCCGAACCTGCATCTGGAGGACCGCTCCACGGGTCACTGCAAGCGTCCGGGTCTGAGGGACGCTGGACGCGACTACGGCGCCTACCTGTTCTTCCAATTCCTGGCGAAGAAGCACGGCCCGAAGTTCGTGGTGGACGCGCTGGAGAAGCTGACCACGGAGACCTCCAGCCTCACCGCGGTGGACTCCGTCGTCCCCGGCAAGCTGGAGAAGGCCTGGCCGGAGTTCGCGAAGGTGCTCTGGAACCAGGCGCCCATCGACACCAAGGCAGAGTCCTTCAATACGTGGGACAAACTCTCGGAGAAGGTGAAGTCCAACGCACTCAAGGGCGACCTGGCCGGCGCGCCCGAGCTCAAGGAAGAGCTCGACGATGAGCTGAACAATCTGGCCAACAGCTACGACCACTTCACGTTCAGCGACCCGAACACGCGCTCCCTGCTGTTCCACAACGGGTGGTTCAAGAACATCACCGAGTCGAAGGAGCCGGTGAAGGTGACCGCGCTCTGGAACGACGCGAGCGGGACATGGCACGAGGAGGACTGGAGCGAATACGAGTACGTGGGCCTCTGCCGCGACATGAAGTCACAGCGCGCACAGGACCTGATCATCATCACCAGCAACGCGAAGTTCGCGCCCGGCGGCGGCGGGAGCCTGAAGGCGGCGAAGACGCCGTACCTCAAGCGCAGCAACGTGGGCTGCTGGAAGTACAAGGGCACCACGAAGGCCGCCGAGATGGCACCGGGCTGGTCGGGACGGGGGAAGATCCTCGACGCGAACGTGGAGTACCAGGTGCTGGGGGCCTTCGCGACCGCGGACTATGATCACCCGAGCATCCCGCACACGAAGCGGCTGGGGGCCTTCATGATCATGCCGCCCAGCGGCGACTTCACGCTCGACATCAGCTACGGGTTCGGAGGGTGCAACTACACGTATGGGCCCGCGAAGTACACGCTGGGGACCTCGGGCGGGGTGCTGTTGATGAACCCCTTCAATGAGCTGAAGTCACCGGATCCCGACACCCAGGACTGGCTGTCGCACGCATCGCGCGCGTACAGGTCGGCGCTCGCGGATGGACGCATCGTGAGCGTCGCCGTCAGTGGCAGGGACTGCCATGGACCGGAGCTGGATTCCCCCGGGAACATCCTCTTCACGGACTCGGGTGAACCCTCGGCCACACCGCAGCTCGTGAAGCCCAACGGCGAGCTGTCCGGGACGTTCCGCATGGGAGACACCACCTTCGACTGGACGCTGCAACCGCAGGCCGAACCCTGAGTCGGAGGGCTTCCGCAGGAGCCCCGCGCTCCTGCGGTTGACCACCCTGAGTGAGCGCCCCATCGGCGCCTCATTGTAGGATCGGACTCCATGGCAACCCCGATGACCGCCCCCTGGCGGCACCAGTTTGCGCCCATCCTCGCGGCCCTCAATCTGGGGTGCGCCACCATTGCCATGGACACCGAGACGGACTGCATCCAGCGCCACCCCGGCTTGCCGGAGGCGTGCGGACTCACCACCGCCGAGGCTACCGCCATCCTGGCCGCTGGCGTCGGCTCCACGGGGACGCATACCGACTCCGACGCGGAGATGTACGTTGACGACCCGCGCCTACCTGCGTGGAAGAACCGGTGCCTTCGGTCCTGGAACAACTGCGCGGACGGTAGACTCTTTGGCCCCTGCACCGATTGCCTGCGCATCTGCGAAGGCCAACACGTATGGCCTGCGGATAAGTGCGGCCCGAAGAGGAAGCGCTAGATGACAACCCCACCCAACTGGGACGCGATACGTGACCTATCCCGGCGGGTGATCCGCGAAGGAGCTCCCCTTCTCCGCACAGAAGACACACGCGCGCTCCTGCTCCGCACCGCGGATGAGGTTGCCATCGCTGACGCAGCATCCGCACTCCAGTCAGATGACGGAGCACTTACGCTCCTCCACGAGTGCTCCCGCCGTATCTCGGAAGGCTCCAACCGACTCATGGACGCATTGGACCGGATGTACAGGCACCAGGACGCGGGCAACTACGAGGACGCGCGCCAGGAAATGCGCGAAGTGCTGTCCGTCGAAGTCGTTCCCTACTACCGCGAGGCAGCGCAGGGGCAGCTTGACGACATGGCCGACAATCCGTGACGGGAGATAAGGACCGGCACCGTCCCAGGGGTCGTCAAGAAACAGAAAAGGGCGGCCGTCTTCCGGCCGCCCTCCCCTTCAGCTCAAACCCTCACCCGGCTACTTCGTGAAGGTGATGGGCCCCGTGGACAGCGTGGCGTTGTTCGCGCCGTCCACCGCGCGCACGCGCCACGAGTGCGTGCCCGTGGACAGCCCGTTCACCGTCGTCTGCTCGGTGCCCACGCCGTACACCTCGAACTCCCACAGCGAGTAGCCGTAGGCGGTGGCGCGCTGCACGCCGCGCATGCGCACGTAGCGGCCCACGCCCGTGAGGCCCGTCCAGTCGTCGATGCCACCGTCGCCGGTGTCCACCGTCTTCAGCGCCACCCAGTTGGTGGCGCCGTCCAGCGACGTCTCCAGGACGTAGCGCCGGCCGTACGCGGCCTCCCAGTTCAGCAGGACGCGCTTGAGGGAGTAGATGGCGCCCAGGTCCACGGTGATGGAGTCGGTGTCACCCGTCGTCGCCGTGCCGACGCTCGACCAGCGCGTCGTCAGGACGCCGTCCACCGCGTCGTTCGGGCTGCCGAACTCGGACGAGGTGGCCGCCACGTTCTTGCCCTTCGCCAGGTTCGTCCCGGCGGGCGTCGCCGCGCTGCGCAGGATGGCCGGGCTCCGGTCCGCCCCGTCCACAATGAGCACGTACTGCGCCACGCCCGCGCCCACGTCCGTCGTCTGCTCCCAGATGAAGCGCGTGGACGTCCCCGGCACCGCCTGGCCCGCCGACGGCGACAGCGCCGCGAAGGCCGCCGGAGGCGTCGTGTCGTTCAGCGTGAAGGTGAACGTGGGCGACTGCGTCACCCCGTTGGCCCAGTTGAACGCCTTGACGAACCAGGTGTGCGTCCCGTTCGCCAGCTTCAGGCTCTCCAGCGGGGCGGACGGCGTCCTGGTGATCGCCACCGGCGCGGGGTTGCCGTCGATGAAGACCTCGTAGCGTTGGATGCCCGTCTGCGGGTCGCTGCTCGCGTTCCAGGTGAACGCCGGACGCGTGCCGGTGATGACCACGTTGTTCGCCGGCGTCAGCAGGCTGAACGCCACCGGCGCCGTCGCATCCGTCAGGCCAAAGCCCTGGAGGCCCGCGCCGTACTGGAACAGCGGGTTGCCGTAGATGGGCTCGATGTGCTCGCCTGCGGCGATCTTCGCGCGGATCGTCGCCCGCTCCGCCGCCGTGGCGCCCAGGTCGTACGGCAGGTCCCAGCGCTCCAGCTGGTCGTTCTCCACGTCCGTGCCAATCTGGCTCATGGCGCGCGGCAACTGCCACGGCGTCTTGCCGCGCGGCAGCACGTCACCGAACAGCACGTCCGCCACCGCCAGCCCGCCCATGTCACCGGGGCGGTAGGCGATGAGGAACGCGTTGGAGATGGGCATCACGTTCGTGAGGATGTACGGCCTCGGCATGATCATCACCGTGGTCGTGGGGATGCCCCGCGACCTGAAGCCGTTGATGATGCCGAACTGGTCGCCCCACTTCGCGTCGTGGGCCGGGCCAATCGGGTCGCCGGGCAGGTACGGCTTCTCCTTGTCCCACTCCGTGCCGTGCGTGAAGTAGCTCTCGCCCACCACCACGATGGCCGCGTCCGGCGTCACGCCCGCGGGGGCGTTGTCCTTGTAGACCGTGAGGCCCGCGGCCTCCGCGCGCGCCTTCACCGCCGCGTAGATGGTCGGGTCACCGAACTCGTAGCCGTGGAAGTCCGAACGCCAGGTGACCATGCAGGACATGTCGTCCGCGCGAGGACCCGCGATGACGATCTTCCCGCCCGCCGGCAGTCGCAGCGGCAGCGCGCCGTCGTTCTTGAGCAGCGTCATCGCCCCTTGCGAAGCGCGGCGCACCGCCGCCTTGCTGGACGCCGTGTGCCATTCGGAGGTGCCCGCGGGGCCGTTCTTGTACGGGTCCTCGAAGATGCCCAGGCGGAACTTCAGGTCGAGGATGCGCCGCACCGAATCGTTGATGCGGGCCAGCGGGACCTCGTTCTCGAAGTTGGCCATGGCGGACGGCGTGGCGCCGCCCATGACGTCCGAGCCCGCCGTCGCGGAGCGCACCCACGCGCCGGAGGGCAACCAGTCCGAACAGATGACGCCGTCGTACTTCAGCTTCTGGCGCAGGTAGTTGAGGATGCCCGGGTTGTCACCCGCGCCGTACCCCTCCGGCCCCAGCAGCCAGCTGCCGGCGTAGCCCGGCATGATGCCGCTCGTGCCCGCCTCGATGGCCGCGTGCCACGGACGCATGTGGTAGTGGATGGTGGTGCCGTCGTAGGTGATGCCCGCCTCACCGCCAGCGCCCTGCCCCGGCCAGTGCTTCGTCGTCACCCAGATGGAGTTCGGGTTCACCTCCGGGCCGCCCTGGAGCCCGGCGATCAACGCGCGGGTGATGCCCGACGCCAGCTCCGCGTCCTCGCCGTTGCCTTCCTGGGTGCGCGGATAGAGGACCTTGGTGTTCACCTCCGCCAGCGGGGACAGCGTGCCCCGGCTGCCAATGGCGATCTGCTCCCGGCGCTGGATGTCACCCATCTCATAGACGGTGTCCAGGTCGCGCGAAGCGGCGAGCGCCGGCTGCGTGGGCCAGCTCGTCTTGTAGCCGTGGATGGAGTCACCCGCGTCGATGTGCGGGATGCCCAGCCGCGTCGCCGCGGACGCCCTCTGGAACATCGCGATGTCCGTGGGCGACAGCGGCCCCATCTGGAAGCCCGCCAGCGGGTACTCCTTCGCGTCGTAGAACATCTGCATGGCCTTCTCATGCAGCGTCATGCGGCCCATCAGGTCGCTCACGCGCACGGAGATGGGGTTGCGCCAGTTCTCGTACGGTTCAATCGTGCCGTTCTTGTTCAGGTCGCGTGAGCCATTGATGAGGTTGACGCCGTCCGCCTGCGTCTCCACGGTCGGCAGGTACACGCTGAAGTTGCCGATGTCGGAGCGGGACGTGCTGCCCGGCAGCGTCGCCACCACGTACCACTTGTACGTCCAGCGGTCCGGCAGGTCCTCCGTGAAGGTGAAGGACGTGCCCGTCTGTGACGCCACCTGCGTGTAGCGCTCCAGCAGGCTGCCCGGCGCCATCCAGTCGTAGTCGTTGCGCGTCAGGTTGACGTAGAGCGTGTAGTTCGTCGCGCCCGTCACGGGGGCCCACGTCAGCGTGGGGCGGCGCGTGGTGGTCACCATCGTGTTGTTCGTCGGCGTCACCAGCCGGAACGCCCCCGTCACCGGCAGCGGCGCGGGCGCCACGTACGGGTCCGGGATGATGGTCGGGTCGCGAGGATCCGTGGGGCCGTTGCCCGTGGAGAAGATCTCCACGTTCCAGTCCGCGCCCTGCACCGCCAGCGCGCTGACGGACTGGCCGCGCTGGAGGTTGCCATTGAAGTCCACCACCGCCAGACGGATGTCCGTGTTGGGCTGGGTGGGTGAGAACTGGTTCTTCGACAGCGTCACCGTCGTGTTGGGCGGGAACGTGAGCTGGTAGGTGAACGGCCCGGGCGGGTTGCGCACGGACGGCGTGGTGTTGCCCTCCTCCGGGGCGGGCGTGACGCTGAGGGGCGCGGGCGACACGTTGATCTTCGCGTACGCCAGCTCCGGGAAGTTCAGCTTGATCGTCTGGTTGGTCGTCTGCGTCGGCGGCGGGTTGGTGCCGCCGGACTGGTAGACCTCGAAGGACCACAGCGAGTAGCCGTAGCCGGTGCCGCGCTCGGTCCCGCGCATGCGCAGGTAGCGGTACGTGCCGGAGACGGGAATCTCCCGGCGGCCCGCCGCGCCGTTGGTCACGGTGTTGAGCGTGGTCCACTGCGCGTCGTCGTTGGAGCCGTCAATCGTGTACGTCTTGCCGTAGGCGCCCTCCCAGTCCAGCACCACCCTGCCCACCACCTGGGACGAGCCCAGATCCACGCGGATCCACTGCGGATCCACGGCGGGGATGGAGGCCCAGCGCGTCGTGCCCAGCCCGTCGAAGGCGAAGCCCGGCACCAGGTACTCGGAGTTGCCCTCCACGCTGGACGCCGTCGCCGGACGGTTCCTCGCCAGGTCCGCGTTGGTGGGCGGCGGGGTGCCCCCCGTCTCGTAGATGGCGAACTCCCAGAGGGAATAGCCATACGCGCCCGCGCGCGCGACGCCCTGCATGCGCACGTAGCGGCCCGTGGTCCCCGCGGGCAGCGTCAGGTCGTCCACCGCGCCGTCGCCATTCGTGACGGTGAGCGCGTCCGTGAAGGCCGTGCCGTTGGCGGACACCTGGATCTTGTAGCCCGTGGCGTAGCCGGCCTCCCAGGTCAGCACCACGCGCGAGATCGTGCGCGTCTGCCCCAGGTCCACGGTGATCCACTCGTTGTTCGTGAAGGCGCTGCCCCAGCGCGTGCCGCCGTCGCCGTCCACCGCGTACTGCCCCAGGAAGTTGCCTTCCGCGGAGGACGCCGTGGTGGGCCGGTTCAACGCGACGTTCGTCTGGGCCTGGGCCGGTGACGCGGCCAGCATGGACACCAGCATCGCGACCGCGGCGAAGGCCCGCTTCAACCAGACACCGGGTGGAGCTTCGAGCAGAACGGGGCATGCGCCCGTCCTTGACGATTCCGTTGGATGTAGAGACATTGGGGGACGACTCCTTGTGGAGGAAACACCGTGAGGCATGCGTCCGGACGCACGACCAGGACGCGCGTCAGACGCAGGGGGACTGCCTGGCTGGAGGGACTGCTTCCCGGCCCCGACGACACCGGACGCGAGGGAACGCCGGTGGCGTCAAGACGAGGCTCGGGCGTTCCGGCTGTCAGGTTCGACAGCCGGCCCGCCCTCCTGGCACTGCGTCCTGCCTAGTTCGCGGTGAAGTACAAGTTGTCGAGCAGGAGGGAGTCGCCGGCGGCACCACCTTCAGCGGCGAAGGTGAACGGTGACGAGACGGCGTTGAGCTTCAGGCCCGCCGCGGTGAAGTCCGCGATGGGGATGGCCAGGTGATGCCACTGGCCGTCATTCACGTAGCCGTACTTGGAGGCCGCGAGCTGATAGCCCTTCTCGTCGGCCTTCACGCCGCTGGACATGCCGATCTTCACGCCCACGAAGGCGGGATCCGCGGACTTCATGCTGACGTGGAGCGTCTTCCACGCGTCCAGGTTGCGCACGTTGGTCCAGTGCACGCCGAAGCCCATCCACGGCTTGCCGTTCTGGACGATCTTCGTGGCGAACTTGCCCTCCACGCGGTCCTCCAGGGAGTCGAAGATGTCCTCCACGTAGACGGTGTTGTCGTAGAGGTAGAAGTTGCTCTCCGCGTTGTCGAGCACCACCTCGTCGGAGTGACCCGTCTCGTAGAAGATGCCCACCATCAGGCGGCGCGCGCCGTCCTCATAGGGGAACGGCCCGGGCAGCACGTCCGAAGCCGGGTCCGTCCCGCCGTCGTTGTTGTTCCCGACGGGGCCCTGGTCCGAGTAGTCCGCCGGGCCCGGATCCGGGCGGCAGGCGGCCAGCAGCAGCAGCAGTCCCCACATCGGCTTCGTCATGGGCTTCTTCATGGCTTCACCGCCCGGTCCGCACCACTGGAGGTCTTCACCATCACCCAGCCGCCCGTCACCGTGCCGCCCAGCTCCACCACGCCCTTGTAGGCGGGCGTCACCAGGTCATAGGCGATGGTGCCGGACGCGTCGTACGTCACCGCGTCCGGGAAGTTGTCGAGCACGGACTGGTAGGCCTTCACCGCCATCTCCCGCGTCTGCGGCAGGCTGGCCTGATCCGCCAGGCCCCGCTGGTAGATGGCGGCCAGCTGCACGCCCACGTAGTACTGCGCTTCGCCGTAGGGCCCCTGCGCCAGGACGGTGGCCCACGAATAGAAGCCCGCCACGGGGCTGGCCCCGGACTGGATGTCCCACTTCGTCTCCGCGCCCACGCCCGACAGCCGGAAGGGGTTGTACGGGTCATCCAGCACGGACGTGTTCGGGTAGATGCCCATCTGGGGGTCGGTGACCACGAAGGTCATGTCCTCCAGCGAGCGGCCGTAGATGAGCGTCGGATCGTCGTAGCAGCCGGACAGCGACGCCACGGCGGCCACCAGCAGAGCAGTCCTCATGTTGCGTCGTCCTTCAGAGAGAGAGGATGGCATACGCGCCCACCTCGTATTCGCGACCCTTCAGGCCCTCGGTGATGCCCCGGTCGTTGAGGCCTTCGGAGAACTCATCCAGCATGCGGACCAGCCCGCGCAGACCGAAGCGCGTGGACACCGCGCCCAGCACCGGCTTCTTCAACCCGTAGGACAGGTCCCCGCCCAGCTGCACCGGGTACGTGAGGTTGAAGACGCGGTGGTAGTCGTACGGACCCCAGTCGTTGAAGCGCATCTGGGCCGCGAGCAGCAGCGTGTCGTAGAGCACGGAGCCGTCCAGGCCGAAGCGGTGGATCTGCCGGTCGTCCTCGCCGGAGGACTGGTTGCTGCCCACGAACGCCGTGCCGAACAGGCGCAGGCGCTGGCTGGGGTTGCCCACCATGCGCAGCGTCGTCTCCCACTCGTCGCGGGCCACGGGCGAGCGGCCGAAGGCGACGGTGCTGCCATCCGCGAGGATGGCGATGCCGGCGTCACGCGACGTGGGCTGGTGGCGGTAGACGATGTCCAGGCCCGCGGCGAACGGCGCGTCCTCGCGCAGGTCCCGGTCCCAGGCCCAGAACCAGGTGCCGGGCGTGGGGTCGAAGGTGATGAGCAGCTCCGCGCCCAGCGTCTCACGGTTGTCCAACACGGTGAACGCGTCCACCAGCACGTTGCGCGGACGCACGCCCGCGAAGTACCGGCCGGTGGCGGGATCGAACGCGTCCCCGATGGTCGGGTTCGGCCCGACGAGGGGCTTCTGGTAGAGCACGTTCGGCGACACCTGGAGGGTGCCGAACTGGAGCGCCGCGCCCAGCTGGCCCGCGTAGTGGTTGCCTCGGCCGCTCTCGCGCAGGCTCCAGCCGGTGATGATGTTGCCCTGGTCCGGCCCGCTGTCCGCCACGAGCCCGCGGATGGAGGACTGGACCAGCCAGCGCACCATGCCCATGTCGTAGGTGAGCCGCGCCTTGGCGCCCAGCGTGTCCAGGAACTGCACCTGATCCTGGAGCACGTCGTAGCCGCTGTTGAGGTAGCTGGGCGCGTCCGCCGCCGCCTGGCGCGTATAGGTGAACGTCTCCCCGATGCGCTGGGGCGCGGAGAGCAGGCCGCCCACGTCCAGGACCAGCTTGCCGGTGGCGTACTGGAAGTTCAGCGCCGTCCTGCGCGCGATGCGCTCACGCACCACGGAGGCGGTGTTGGACGAAGCGCCCTGCGCCAGGTCCTCCTGGTGCACCAGGGTGATGTTCACCGGGCCCACGTTGTTGCGGTACTTGGCCACCGCGGACGGGTTGGCGCCCCAGTACAGCTCCGGGCCCACCGCCACCTTCAGGCCCTCCAGGTTGCGCTTGCCGCTGAACACCACGCCGAAGGGCGCGTTGCCGTTGTAGATGTCCAGGTTCGGCCCGTAGTTGGCCTCGCGGTAGATGCCGAAGAAGTCACCCTCCTCGCCCCAGTGGTAGTGGCCGGTGCGGTAGTAGCCTTCGAGCGCGAAGTCCGCCCGGTCCACCTTGAACTCCGCCTGGTAGAGCGCCAGCCTGTCCAGCGGGTTGTTGGACGTCGGCGGTGAGCCGGGGCTCGTGGGGATGTCCGTGCCCACGCCCGGCGCGGAGCGCGCGCCGCGGTTCTCGTAGAACAGGTTGTTGAGCCGGTTCTGCGCCACGTTGCCCACGACGTTGAACGACGCGCGGCCGTAGACGCCGCTGGTCGGCTGCACCGCCAGGTCGAAGTAGACGGACTGGGTGTGGTCCGCGGAGTTCTGGTTGGGCCGCACCGTCGCGATGCTGCCGCGCGACAGGGAGCTGTCCAGCAGCAGCCGCAGGTTGGACACCCGCACCGCGCTCAGCTCGTCCGTGCGCGCCAGCGCCACCGACGACGTGTAGCTGCTGGTGAGCGCGGAGGGCCGGATGCCCGCGAAGAACTGGCGGATGGTGTCCGGGTTCGTCGTGGGCGCGTAGGGGTCCAACCGGAAGGCGGCCTGGAGCACGTAGTAGGCGGTGCGCGGCTGGATGCCGCTGATGCCGTTCTCGTCCGGCGGGCCCAGGGCCGCGATGCCGAACCACTCCTCGTTCATGTTGTTCTGGCCGGGGACGAAGTCGGACGTGTAGCCCCCGTTGGGCCAGGACGCGGTGGTGTCGTGGATGGAGAGGTTGGCCTCCTGGCCCATCTTCCACCAGCCGTCCACCCACTGGAACACGAAGCCGCCCACGGCCGTGCCCGACAGGCCCTGGCCGTAGCTCTCCAGGTAGATCTGCTCCCACTGCGTGCGCAGGTACTCCGCCTGCGCGACGTGGTCCTCGCGGCCCGCCTTGGCGTCGTACGCGTCCGCGCCGAACTCGGAGAAGAACACCGGCTTGTTGAGCTTCTGCTTCACCTCCGCGAACAGGTCGCGCGCGGTGGCGCCGCGGTAGACGTTCGTGCCCAGCACGTCCATGTCCTGACAGTGCTTCGCGATGAGGTCGATGTACTGGAGGTCGCCGTTGGCGATGGACACCGGGTGGTTCGTGTCCCGCCTCTTCACCGTGCGGGTCGCCTCACCGTAGAGCGTGTAGAGCGACTCCGCGCGCGCGGCGTCCTCGTGGCCGGGCAGCGCCTCGATTTCAAACGACGTCCAGTGCAGGCCGTAGTTGTTCTCGTTGCCCAGCAGCCACATCAGCACGCCGGGCACGTCCCGGTAGACTTCGACCTTCTCCGCCAGCGCGTCGAGGATGGCCTTGCGGTGCGCGGCGTTGGAATAGTCGATGTTGGGGACCATCACCCCGTTGACGGCATGGCCGTAGCGGCCCATCAGCGGGTTGAGCATCGTGTAGATGCCGTAGTTCCGGTAGATGTACTCGACCCACAGGGGCGGGATGTCGTCGAACTGGCGGATGGCGTTGATGCCCGCGTCGCGCAGCAGGCCCATCTCCTTGGCCAGCACCTGCTTGATGAAGTCCTCCGGCTGGTTCCAGAGCGAGTACCGGTAGTTCTCACCGATGGGCGTGTAGCCCCAGTTGATGCCGTGGATGGCGAAGTCCTTCCCATCCACCTGGAGCTTGAAGCCGCGCTCGTCGTGGATCACCCGCGTCACCGTCGTCCGCCGGGCGTCGGAGGGCGCGGCGACCACGGGCGGGGGCGCCGGAGCGGCCTCCGCGGCCTGGGGCGCGGGCGTGGCCGGAGCCGTCTCCACCGGGGTCCCCGGCGTCGCGGCGGCGTCCACGGGGCCGGCGGAGGGCGGCTGGCTGGCGGCCGGAGCCTGGACGGGGGCCCCTGCCCCGGGCTGCTGCGCCACGGCCTGCGCGCCGCACAACGCCAGACACGTCGTCAGGAAGAGCTTTTTCAAGCGGCCTGCTCCACGTCCAGGCCGTTCTGGGCCACGACGTCACGGTAGAGGTGGGCGCTGTCCTTCGGGACGCGCTGCTGGGTGGCGTAGTCCACGTAGACCAGGCCGAAGCGCTTCTCGTAGCCGTAGGCCCATTCGAAGTTGTCCAGCAGGGACCAGGCGAAGTAGCCCGCCAGGTTCACGCCCTGCGCGATGGCCTCCGCGCACGCGTCCAGGTGCGTGCGCAGGTAGTCCACGCGCTGGGTGTCGTGCACGCGGCCGTCCGCGCTCAGGCCCGTGGAGTACGCGCAGCCGTTCTCCGTGATGTAGAGGGGGCCCGCCTTGTATTCGGTGTGCAGGTGCACCAGCAGCGTCGTGAGGCCCTTGGGATAGACCTCCCAGTCCATGTCCGTCTTGGCCGGGTTGACGTGCACCGTGCGGGGCGCGTTCTGCTCCTCCGGGATGCGGTTGCTGCGCAGCACGGCGCGCGAGTAGTAGTTCACGCCCAGGAAGTCGGTGGGCTCGGCGATGAGCTTCATGTCGCCGTCCTGGATGAAGTCCAGCTTCGCGTTCGGGATGCGGCCCGCCTTGACGTGGTCCTCCACGACGTCCAGCGGGTAGCCCCGGCCGTAGAGGGGCTCCAGGAACCAGCGGTTGAAGCCGCCGTCGAAGTCGCGGCACGCGTCCGCGTCCTCGGGGCTGGGCGACGCGGGCTCGCCGGGCGTGAGGTTGAGGGTGATGCCCACCTCCGCGTTCTTCACGTTGGAGCGGATGACCTGCACGGACTTGCCGTGGGACACCAGCAGCTGGTGCGACGCGGCCAGGGCCTTGGACCAGTCCTTGTGGCCCGGCGCGTGCTCGCCGTTGCCGTAGCCCAGCACGCTGATGCACCAGGGCTCGTTGTGGGTGATCCACCGCTTCACGCGGTCCCCCAGCGCGCGGCTCATCACGTCCGCGTACTCCACGAACGCGTCGCCGGTGGCGCGCGCCGGCCAGCCGCCCTGGTCCTCCAGCACCTGCGGCAGGTCCCAGTGGTAGAGCGTGACGAAGGGTTCGATGCCCGCGCCCAGCAGCGAGTCCACCAGCCTGGAGTAGAAGTCCACGCCCGCGGTGTTCACCTGGCCCCGGCCGGTGGGGATGATGCGCGGCCACGCGATGGAGAAGCGGTAGGACTTCAGCCCCATCCAGCGCATCAGTTCAATGTCCTCCGGCCAGCGGCGGTAGTGCTCACAGGCCACCGAGCCGTCGGACTTGTCGTTGATCTTCCCGGGCGTGGCGGCGAAGCGGTCCCAGATGGACTCGCCACGACCGTCGACCGTGGTGGCGCCTTCAATCTGATACGCGGAGGTGGCCACACCCCAGAGGAAGTCAGGAGGAAACTGACGCATCGGCGGTAACTCCTTTCGAAGCTTCAAGGTGGCAGCGGACCAGGTGGTTCGCGACCGGCAGGACGTCGGGGGGAGGAAGCGTGGAGCAGCGCGGCTCTGAGACAGGGCAGCGCGGGGCGAAGGGGCAACCCACGAGCGGAGGCAGGCCCGTGGCGGGGCGCACCGGGAGCGCGGCCTGGAGGAAGTCCACGCCATCCGGCACGGCCGACAGCAACAGCTTCGTGTACGGGTGGCGCGGCTGGCCCAGCACCTGTTCGGCGCGGCCCGCCTCCACCACCGTGCCCGCGTAGAGCACGAGGATGCGGTCGGCCAGGTGCCGCGCGCTCGCCAGGTCGTGGGTGATGAACAGGATGCCGATGCCGCGCTCCTGCGTGAGGCCGCGCAGCAGTTGCAGCACGCCCTTGCGCGTGGACACGTCCAGCATCGACGTGGGCTCGTCCGCGATGATGACCTGCGGCTCCACCGCCAGGGCGCGCGCCACCGCCACGCGCTGGCGCTGGCCGCCGGACAGCTCATGCGGGAAGCGCTTCGCGAAGTGCTCCGCGGGCGTCAGGCCCACCGACTCCAGCAGCGACAGCACCTTGGTACGCAGTCCCGACTTCGGCACCCGGCCGTGGCGCAGCAGCGGCCGCTCCAGGTGGTACGCCACCGTGTGCACGGGGTTGAGCGAGGCGAACGGATCCTGGAACACCATCTGCACGCGCCCGCGGTAGTCGAGCGACGCCTGGGCGCCCCCGTCCGCGAGCACGTCCCGGCCCGCGAGCCGCAGGTGCCCCGCGTCCGGCATGTCCAGCCGCGCCAGCAGCCGCGCCAGGGTGCTCTTGCCGCTGCCGGACTCGCCCACCAGCGCGACGATCTCCCCGGGCTGGAGGGAGAAGGACACGCCCTTCAGGATGGGGCGGCGCTCGCGGGAGAAGAAGCCGCCCACGGTGAAGCTGCGGGTGAGCCCTTCGGCCTCCAGCAGGGGCGCGCTCATCGGTGGCCTCCGGGGATGGCGGCGATGCGCGTGGACGGCCGGGCCACCGACAGCTCCGGTGCCGCTGGCGCGTGCGACGTGACGGACACGTCCCCCGCGATGAGGTGCGGGAACGAGGACAGCAGCAGCTGCGTGTACGGGTGGCGCGCCCCGGCGCGAAGCCCCGCGGAGGTGTTCACCTCCACCAGCTTGCCGCCCTGGAGGACGCCCACGCGGTCCGCCAGCGCGAGCAGCAGCGGCAGGTCGTGCGTGATGAAGAGGATGGCGAAGCCCAGGCGCTGCTTGAGCTCCACCATGCGCTGGAGCAGCTCCTTCTGGACCACGACGTCCAGCGCCGTGGTGGGCTCGTCCATGATGACCAGGCGGGGCTCCAGGGCCAACGCCAGCGCGATGCCCACGCGCTGCCGCATGCCGCCGGAGAGCTGGTGGGGATACGCCGTCACCAGGTCCGGCGACAGGCCCACCATGCCCAGCAGCTCCCGCGCGCGGGCGTAGGACGTGGCGCGGGACACGCGGCCGTGCGCCGCCAGCGTGTCGTGGAACTGCTCGCCCAGCGTGAGCACCGGGTTGAGCGCGCTCATCGCGCTCTGGAACACCATGGACACCTGGCGCCAGCGGAAGGCGCGCAGCCCGGCGCCCTCCAGCGCGGTGACGTCCATGCCGTTGAAGAGGATGCGCCCCTGCGTCACGCGCGCGGAGGACGGCAGCAGGCCCAGCAGCGCCGAGCCGATGGTGGACTTGCCGCTGCCGGACTCGCCCGCCAGGCCGAAGACCTCTCCGGGCGCCAGGTCGAAGGACACCGTGTCCACCACGCGGGAGGCTCCCTTCTCCGTCGCGTAGTCGATGCACAGGTCCTGCACGCTCAAGAGCACGCCCGGCGCGGGCCGGTCCACGTGCACCGGCGCCACGGTGCCCCTGGGCAGCGGCGCGGGCTTGTGCACGCGCAGCGCGGGGTTGGTCAGCTCGTCGATGGCGGAGCTCACCAGCGTGAGCGCGAAGCCAACCAGCGCGATGCACAGGCCCGTGGGGACGAAGATCCACCACGAGCGCGTGAGCAGCGCCGCGTCGTTGGCGGCCCAGTACAGGTTCGTGCCCCACGTCACCGCGCTGACGTCGCCCAGGCCCAGGAACTCCAGGCCCACCTGCGCGCCCACCGCGTAGAGCGTGTTTCCAATGAAGGACGACCCCAGGAGCGACGCCATGTTGGGCAGCAGCTCCCGCGACACGATGCGCGCGTGGCTCTCCCCCGTCACCACCGCGGCGGACACGAAGTCGCGCCCGCGCAGCGCCAGCGACTCCGCGCGGAAGACGCGCGCGTTCCAGGCCCAGCCCGCCACCGTCAGCACGGCCACCATGCGCAGGGGGCCGGACGGCAGGTAGGCGCCCAGCACGATGGCCAGCGGCATGCCGGGGATGACGAGGAACACGTTGGTGGTGAGCGACAGCACGTCGTCCACGCGGCGGCCCAGGTAGCCCGCCGTCACGCCCATGAGCGCGCCCACCAGCGTCACGAGCGCGCCCACCGCGAAGCCCACCGCCAGCGTCTCCCGCGCGCCCACCACCGTCTGGGCGAGCACGTCCTGCCCCTGCCCCGTGGTGCCGAACCAGTGCGCCGACGAGGGCGGCTGGTGCGGGCGGCCGACGAGCTCCGTCGGATCCATCACGAACCAGGGGCCCACCAGGGCGAGCAGCAGGAAGAACAAGAGCAGGCTGCCGCCCACCGCCGCCTTCCGGTGGCGGAGGAGCCTTCGCAGGGATTCACGCATGGGCGCGGGTCCTCGGGTCCAGCCAGAGGCAGAGCAGGTCCACGGCGAAGTTCGCCGCGAGCACCGCCAGGGTGATGACCAGGAACAGCCCCTGCATCAGCGGGTAGTCCTGGTTGCGCACGGCGAGGATGAGCAGGTAGCCCGTGCCCGGATAGGAGAAGACGATCTCCGTGAGCAGCGAACCGGAGAGCACGAAGCCCACCGCCATGCCGAAGCTGGTGACGTTGGGCAGCAGCGCGTTGCGCGCCGCGTACCGCAGCATCACCTGCCGGGGCGGAAGGCCCCGCGCGTGCGCCAGCCGGATGGAGTCCGTGCCCAGCGTGGCCACCATCGTGTTGCGCATGCCGAGCATCCACCCGCCCAGCGTGGCCACGACGATGGACGCCGCGGGCAGCACCGCGTGCCGGGCCACGTCCGCGGCGAACGCGAAGCTCAGCCCCGGCTCCATGTCATGCCCGTACGCGTGGCGCAGCGGGAACCACCCCAGCACGAAGCCGAAGAGGTAGAGCGCCAGCATCGCCAGCCAGAAGTACGGAAAGGCGCCCAGGAACGCGAGCGCGGGGGACAGGCCGGAGTCCAGCCACCCTCCCCGGTTCCACGCGGCCAGCACGCCCAGGAAGGAGCCCAGGGTGAAGCTGATGATGACCGCCACGCCCGCCAGCGCCACCGTCCACATCAGCCCGGTGCCAATCACCTCCGTCACCTGGGACGGGAAGTAGGCGTACGACATGCCCAGGTCGCCCTGCACCAGGTGCTTCAGGTAGGTGAAGTACTGGGCATACAGCGGCGCGTCCGTGAAGCCGAAGGCGGCCTTCAGCGCGCCCATGGCCTCCGGCGCCACCTTGCCCTCGAAGCGCGCGAACATGGCGGCGGCCGGGTCGCCGGGCGCGAGCCGCGGGATCACGAAGTTGAGCGTGAGCGAGGCCCACGCGGCGATGAGGTAGAACCCCAGGCGCCGGAGGATGTAGCGACCCATGGTCAGCGCTCCCTCGGGGTGAGCTCCGTCAGCACCAGCAGGCTGTCCGGCTCCGCGTGCGGCGCCAGCCGCGCGTAGGGGTTCTGCTCCGTGGGGAAGCCTGTGAAGCGCAGCGAATTGGACTCGCCCCACGACGGGTTGGGGAACAGCGGGATGGCGGGCGCCAGCGCGGAGAAGCGCCGCTGCACCGCCGACATCAGCGCGCGCTGCTCCTCCGGCGTGCCGGCGCGCTCGAAGCGGATGAGCAGCTCATCCGCCTCCGCGTCCCCCAGGCGGTGCCAGTTGGCCGCCGCCACCTCGCCCACCGGACGCACCGTGCGCGGGGACAGCAGCCACTTGTAGAAGTTGTAGGGCGTGGGCCCGTCCAGCGACCAGGAGATGGCCAGCTGGAATTCGCCCTTCTGCAGGCGCGTGAACCAGGTGCCGAACTCGTACGTCTTGAGCTGCACGGCGATGCCCAGCTTGCGCAGGTCGCGGCTCACCACCTGCCCGGCCCGCACCCAGTCCGACCACCCGCTCACCACCTCCAGGTCCACCGCGAAGGGCTTGCCGTCCGGCAGGCGGCGCAGGCCGTCCGCGCCGCGCACGAGGCCCACCTCGTCCAGGAGCTGGTTGGCCCGCGCCAGGTCGTGGTGCGTCCAGGAATCCTTCGCGACCTCCGGGTCCTTCCAGGCCGTGTACGCGTCGTTGAGGGCGGTGGCGTCCGCGGGGCGGGTGTAGCCGTACATGGCCACCTCCACCAGCCGGGCGCGGTCCAGCGCCATGCTCAGCGCCTTGCGCACGCGCACGTCGTCCATGGGGGGGCGCGTGGTGTTGGGGTACAGGAAGACGGTGCTGCCGTAGAGCGGGAACCAGCGGTGGTGGTGGGCGGGATCGCGGGAGACGAAGGTGCGGTCCACCGCCGGGACGAAGTTGCCCGCCCAGTCCACCTCCCCTTCCACGAGCGCCATGTTGGCCTGGTCGTTGGTGGGGAACGCCAGGAAGCGCAGCGCGGAGACCGCGGGCTTGCCGGGCATCCAGTAGTGCGGGTTGCGGCCCAGCTCGTACACCTGGTTGCGGAACAGCGTCACCTGGGTGAAGGGCCCGGTGGCCACCGGCTCCGGGTTGGTGAACGTCACCGGATCCGCGACGTGCTCCCAGACGTGGCGGGGCACGATGATCTGGTGCGCGAGGTCCGCGAAGCCCGGCAGGTACACGCGGGAGAAGGTGAAGGCCACGGCGCGCGGCCCCTCCACCTTCACGTCGGTGATGAAGCGCCACACGCCGCCGGCGTCCAGCGCCGGGTGCTTCTTCAGGAGGCCGAAGGTGAAGGCGACGTCCTCCGCGGTGAAGGGCTTGCCGTCGGACCAGCGGACGTTCTCGCGCAGGGTGAAGCGCAGCGTCTTCTGGTCCTCCGTCCACGCGTGCTGGGTGGCCAGCCACGGCACCCATCTGCCCTGCGCGGAGCTGAAGATCTGCATGCACTCGTAGACGCCGGCCCGGGTGGGCCAGCGCGCACCGGCGCCCGCGAACAACGGGTTGAAGTTGCGCACCCACGCGCTCTGCTGCTCCACGGAGACGAAGAGCACGCCGGGCGGACGCGGGCGGGGCTCCGAGGAGCACGCCAGCAGCAGCACCAGCGGCAGCAACACGCGGGCGAACTTCACGGCGCGGGCCTCGCGTAGACGCGCACGTAGTCCACCTTCATCGTCTGCGGGAACACCGTCTTGGAGTCCGGCGGACCCACGAACGAGCCGCCCACCGCGACGTTGAGGATGATGAAGAACGGATGGTCGTAGACCCACTTCGCGCCGGAGGGCAGGTTGGCGGGCGTGGCTTCGAAGAAGACGGTGTCGTCCAGGATGAAGCGCACGCGCTCCGGTTCGATCTCCACCGCGTAGAGGTGGAAGTCCGACTGGAGCGTGCCCCCGCCGACGGCGTGCTCGCGGCCGATGTTCTGTCCGCCGGAGTAGCCCGGCCCGTGCAGCGAGCCCCGGGTGATGGAGGGGATCTGCCCGCGGTGCTCCATGATGTCGACCTCGCCGCAGGCGGGCCAGTCCACCTGGTCGATGTCCGCGCCCAGCAGCCAGAACGCCGGCCAGATGCCCCGGCCCGCGGGCAGCTTGATGCGCGCCTCGAAGCGGCCGTAGGTGTGCGTGAAGCGGCCCTTCGTCGTCAGGCGCGCGGACGTGTAGTCGTTGCCCTGGTAGCGCTCCTTGCGCGCGGTGATGGCCAGGTTGCCCTCGCCGTCCAGGGACGCGTTCTCCGCGCGCGCGGTGTTGTGTTCGAACTGGCCGTTGCCGAACCCGCCCCCGCCCACCTCCGGATTCCACTTCTCGCTGGAGGGCAGCGTGCCGGCGGGGCCGTCGAACTCGTCCGACCAGACGAGCTCCCAGCCGGTGCCGGGGAGCTCCGTGTCGGGCTTCGGCGTCTGCGGCTTGTTGACCACCCCGGCGGCGGGATCACACGACATCAGGCCCAGGCCCGACAGGGCCAGGGCGACAATGAGGCGACGCGACGTCATGCGGACCTCCCGACGTGCTGCGTGGGAAAGAGGGAGCGGTCCCGGAGGGCCGCTTGAAGCACCAGGGTGGCCGCGCCCACGGCGATGGCCCGCTCCCCCAGCGCCGACGTGACGATGCGCGTCTCCGCCATGGACACGGACAGGGCGCGCTGGCGCACCGACGCGCGCAAGGGGTCCAGCAGCATCTCCCCGACCGATGAGATCTCTCCGCCCAGGACGACGATGGCGGGGTTCAGCAGGTTCAGCAGGCCGCCCACCGCGATGCCCAGGTATGCGCCCATGCCGTCGATGATCTGCTTCGCGGCGGCGTCGCCCGCGCGGGCCCCGTCCACCAGGTCGCGCACCGTGGGCCCCTTGCGGCCGCGGGTGCCCATGAGCTCGCGCGCGCGCTCGGTGAGCGCCGTGGATCCGATGAGCGTGACGAGGCAGCCGCGCAGGCCGCACACGCAGAGCGGCCCGTTGGAGTCCACCGCGATGTGACCGATTTCACCGGCCGTGCCGCCCGCGCCCCGGTACACGTCGCCGTGGATGATGTGGCCGGCGCCGATACCAGTGGCCAGCTTGATGTACGTCAGGTCTTCGCCCCCGGAGCCGGCGCCCCAGAAGCACTCCGACAGCGCGCCGAGGTTCGCGTCGTTGTCCACGAACACCGGCATGTCGAAGGCGGTCTCGAACCACTCCTTCACGTCCACGTGCTTCCAGGCGGGCAGGATGAGGGGGGACATCTTCCCGGGCGAGGCCGGGTGCACGGGGCTGGGCACCGCCACCCCCATGCCGACCACGGAGCGCCGGGGCACGCGTTCGGCGTCCAGGCACTCCTGCACCAGCTCCTTCGCCTTCTGCAGCGACCCTTCCGGATCGCCGCGCACCGCGTGGCTCGCCTTGCTCTGCGTGCGCACGCGGCCGCGGAGGTCCGTGAGGACGACCGTGACGTGGGAGGCGCCCAGTTCGACGCCCACCAGGCTGAAGGCCTCGTCACAGAAGCCGATGAGGGTGGGACGGCGGCCCCCGCGGGAGACCCCGGCGCCAATGCTGCGCACCAGGCCCGCCTGCTCCAGGTCCGCGACGATGGCGGAGACGGTCGACGGACTGAGCTCCGTGCGCCGGGCGATCTCCGCCCGGGAGATCTGACGCTCGCGCCAGATCATGTTCAGCAGCAGGCCGCTGTTCTGCGCGCGCATGCCCGCCGCATCGACCGTCAGTACCGCCATTCCCGCTTTCATCGTCCGCTCACGTTCTGTGTCTGGAGTGCGCGCCCTTCAGGCGCGTTGGGGCGTCAGTGCCACTGGATGTCGTCGAGGAAGAACACGACCGGCACGTCCTTGCCGGCCGCCGACCAGCCGAAGCCTCCGCTGACATTGCCGTAGTTGATGATGCTGATGTCGATCGTGTAGCGCGTGGGCACCGCGTTCAGGACGATGTCGCCCGTCTCGATCTTGAACTTGTCCAAGGTCTTCTGGCCGTTGCCCACGAAGAAGCCGATGGCCTCTCCCCCCTCGGCGCCCCAGGCATAGAAGGACACCGACTTCGCGCCAGCCGGGACAGCGACGCCTTCCTGGGTGCCCCAGTTGCCTTCCGGGTAGTGCCAGTACACACCGCCCCAGCCGTCAGCCCCCTTGGTCAGGGTGAACTTGTGGCAGGCGCCCAGCCCCGCGCCAGGACGGGGCGTGTGGCAGGTGGGCTCGGTCGTGATGCCGCCGCGGTCACCCATGTACCCACTGGGCGCCCAGGTGCCATCCACCGCCAGGGGGAAGGCTGACTGCGGACCCGCGTCGACGCCCGCGTCCGTCTCCGTGCCCGCGTCCGTGCCGGCATCCACCTGCGCGCCGGCATCCGTCGTGGAGCCCGCGTCGGTGGTGCCGCCCGCGTCCGTGTTGCCGCCCGCGTCGGCGGTGCTGCCAGCGTCCGCCTGGGTCCCGGCGTCGGCCGTGGGCGTCGGCTTGTCCGTCTCTTCGGGGTCACATGCGCCAATGAGCCCCGCGACCGCGAAAACTCCGGCAGCCGCCCACGTCCACGCGAAACGCTTGTTGCGATTCATGCGATCCCCTTCTCGTTGTCTTGCTGGGATGACTTCGTTCTTACGGCGAAGAAATCAGTCGTTGTTGGAAGTCGCTGTTCGCGCGCCGCGCCGCGTTACATCCGCCGCCGCGCGTCAGAGGAGAAGCTCCCTCCCCTGTCACCCTGGGCTCCTGCCGCATGGAGCCGTCCCGCGTCCCCGCCCATCGCGAACACATGCGAGTTCGTTCGATGGCCGAAGGAATACCAGCCCCGTTCACTGGTTTGCAAGCGCGCGACGGATCCGTGCACCCGGTAAACCGGGTAGACGCATCTGCCGCGCTGCGGCGTGTGAAGGGTCTTCAAGCGGCCCGGCGACAGGTGCCGGCAGGCCAGGAGGCGCTCACGCCTGCGCGAGCAGGGGGCCTCGGTGACGGGAACTCCGTCCCTACGAACTAGACCGACATCGCGGCTTCAAACTTGTGGACCACCTGGAAGAAGCCCAGCGCGCACCACCCCACGAGGGCCCAGATCATCCAGTTCCGCCCCTTCTTCATCCAACGCGACGCGAGCAGCGCGTAGACGGGCCAGAACAGCAGGCCACTGATGACGAAGAACAGCCTGAGGTGCTCTTGCTCCAGGACCAATCCCCTTCCAGCAAAGGGCACCATGAAAGGGGAGAACATGAGCGAAAGCAGGACAAGCCCAGGACTGAGTTCGACGCCTCCCGTCAGATGGTCCGTCCAGACGCCCACGCTGAAGCCCGCCAGGGTCACGAGGACCAGCGCAAGGAACCGGGTCTTCACATTGCCCCACGGAAGCAACAAGGCTCTCATCCCCCCACGGTGCTCCCGGACGGGCGTCAGTGCAGCGGCGGGCCGCCGACGATCTGGCGGACCGTGGCGAGCAGCTGGTCGATGTCGAAGGGCTTGGGCAGGAAGCCCGCGCACGGCAGGTGCTGCCAGAACTCCGGGGGGCTGGCGCTCATCATCACGACCGGGACATCCCGCAGGGCGGGGTCGCGCTGCATCGCCTCCAGCACGCCCGGGCCGTTGAGCAGCGGCATCATGTAGTCCAGCAGCACCATCGACGGGCGCTCCCGCGCCATCCGCTCCAGGGCCTCTCGGCCGTTGAGGGCGGTGGCGACGCGGTAGCCCTCGTCCGACAACAGGTCGCGGACGGCCTCCACGATGCCGAACTCGTCGTCGACGATGAGGACGGGACCCATGGTCAGGTCCCTCGGCGCTTGCTGACGTTCCGGCGTGGCTTCGAGGGGGCTGCCTGGGTCGCCGCGCGCTTGCGGACGCTCCGGCGCGGCTTCGGAGGGGACGTCGTTTCCGGCGTGCGCGTGCGCGCGAGGCCCGTCATCAACATCTGGCCCTCCGCGAAGGGCTTGCCCACCCGGAGCCCCTTGCCCGTGATGTGCAACTCCCGCAGCGAAGGGTCGTAGTCGCTGTTGCGCACCTTCAGCACCGTGACGAAGCGGCGCAGCCCGGCGTGCAGCTCCACCAGGCGCAGGAACAGGATGTTCTCCGCCACCATGGAGATGCCCTTGAGCGGGAACTTCACCTCCGGACCGAAGGCGCTGGTGGACTCGGCCGTGTAGACGAGCGTCACCTCGCGCACCCGGCACTCGTTGACGAGCGCCGCCAGGAAGCGCGCCACCCGGGTGTGGCGGGTCGACGCGCGACGCAGCGCCTCATACCCATCCAGGAAGATGCGGCGCACCCTCCCGCTGCGGATGGTGGTGAGCAGCTCCGTGCCCAGCTTGTCGAGGACGTTCTCCGTGGGCGGCCGGAAGCTCACCTCCAGGTCGCCCCGCTCCATCAGGGGCTGCAGGTGCAGGCCCACGCCCGCCGCCTGGGCGAGCATGCGCTCCGGCGCGTCATAGAAGGCGAAGTAGTGGCCGCGCTCACCCCGACGGGCCCCTTCCGCCAGGAAGCTCAGGCCCAGCAGGGTCTTTCCACTGCCGGGAGGGCCCAGGAGGATGGTGGTGGAGCCCGCGGGCACGCCGCCCAGCAGCATCGTGTCCAGGCCAGGCACCCCGAAGGCATCCCGCTCGCGCGTCCCCGCGCCGGGCACCAGGTGCCCGTCCACCATGGACTCCAGGCGGGGATAGACGATGAGCCCGTCGCCGGTGATCTCAAAGCCGTGCTGGCCCATCTTGTAGGCGCTGCCCCGGAACTTGCGCACGCTCAGCTCGCGCAGGGTGCGCACGCCGAAGGTGCGCTGCTGGAGCAGGATGAGCCCATCCACCATCGTGTGCTCGGCGCGCAGGCCCTTCTCGCCCCCGGTGGTGAGCACCAGCGTGGTGCAGCCGATGAGGCTGGTCACCACCTGGAGGCCGTGGATGAACTTCTTGAGCGCCTGGCGCGACGGGGCCAGCTCCTCCGCGGCCAGCAGGCCGTCCAGCACCAGCAGCGAGGCCTTGTGCGCCTTGATCTCCTTGCGGATCAGCTCCGCGAGCGCGTCCAGCCCCCCCTGCTCCAGGGTGGTGAAGGCGCTCAGGTAGCTGATGCTCCCGGGCACGCAGGCCGGGTCGAAGAAGGACAGCGTCTGGAGGTTGCGCACCAGCTCCGTGTGCGATTCAGCCAGGAGCGTGAGGTAGAGGATCCGGCAGCCCTGGGTCGCCTGGTGGAAGCAGACCTGGTTGGCGAGGATGGTCTTCCCCGCGCCCGGCAGCCCCAGGACCATGTACATGCGCCCCTTGCGCAGGCCGCCACAAAGCACCGTGTCGAGCCCCGGGATGCCGGTGGCCACCCGCTGCTCGTCACGTGGACCTTCCAGACCCATCACATGCTTCCTTCCTGGGCGTCACGCGCCGGTCAGGGCCGTGGATGCCGGTCCTGGGGACTCCATAGTCCAGTCACATTTGAAAGGAGCAACAATCTAGGAACCGCTCAGTGCCCAACAGCGCGCACCGATCCGCCGGTCGCCTACCGGGCGACGTTGGGGGCTGGCGCCGGAGCCGGGGCCCCGCTGCCCGTCAGCGGCTTGAGCGCCGCGCGCAGCGCTTCAATCTGGGCGCGCGCCTGATCCTTCAGCGTCTCCACGTCGGCCAGGGTCATCCCCTTCGTGGAGATGGGCGTGCCCACCGTCACCAGCCCGCGCGACGTGGCGAACCGCCACGAGTGCTTGGGCAGCGCGAGCCGCGTGCCGCTCACCGCCAGGGGCAGCACGTCCGCCTGCGCCTCGATGGCGAGCCGGAAGGCGCCGTCCTTGAAGGGCAGCAACTCCTCCGTCTTGGAGCGGGTGCCTTCCGGGAAGATCATCACCGGCATCCCCTTGGCGAGCCACGCCTTGCAGCGCCCCATGGCGCCGGTGGCCGAGTCGCGGTCGCCGCGCTCCACCGGGATGTCCCCCGCCATGCTCATCATCCAGCCCACCACGGGCACCCGGAAGAGGCTCTTCTTGCCCAGCCACTTCATCTCCCACGGCAGGTGGGAGATGAGGAACGGATCCGCGTTGGACTCGTGGTTGCTCACCACCACCGTGTTGGGCGCGATTCCATCCGGGATGACGCCGTGCGTGCCGAAGCGCCAGAAGGGCGTGAGCTTCGCGGCGGTGAAGCCCACCAGCCGGAAGCACCGCCCCGCGACGTAGCGGCGCTTGTCGAACAGGGCGGTGAAGATGAACAGGGTGAGCTGGACGAAGAAGCCCGCCAGGGCCACGAGGCCCACCTCGACCCAGGTCCAGATGGAGAGCAGTGCGTTCATGATGGAGGTCCCTTGGGCACGTTGGGGTTTCAGGTAAGGACGGCCGGATCCAGGTCCACGCTCACGGGGCAGTGGTCCGACCCGTGGACTTCCGGGTGCACCGCCGCCTTGCGCACGTAGCCGAGCGCCGCCGGTGTCGCCAGCACGTAGTCGATGCGCCAGCCGATGTTCTTCTCTCGCACGCCGGCCCGCTGGCTCCACCAGGAGTAGTGGCCGCCCGCGGCGTGGAAGTGCCGGAAGGTGTCCACCCAGCCTGAGCGGATCCACCGGTCGAACTCCTCGCGCTCCTCCGGGCGGAAGCCGCTCGTCTCGCGGTTCTCGCGCGGGCGCGCCAGGTCGACGTCGCGGTGCGCCGTGTTGAAGTCACCCATCACGAGCACGCGCTCGCCGTCGCGCAGCGGCTTCTCCAGCCGGGCGAAGAGGCGCTGGTAGAAGTCCAGCTTGAAGGGGATGCGGCTCAGGTCCCGGTCCTTCCCGTTGCCGTTGGGGAAGTAGCCGTTGACCACGGTGAGCTTGCCGAAGCGGGCGAACTGGAGGCGCCCCTCCGCGTCCATGGCGGGGGCACCCAGGAGGGTATCCAGGTCGTCCGGTTCATGGCGGCTGAAGAGGCCCACGCCGCTGTAGCCAGGGCGCTCCGCGGCCACGAAGTGGGTCTTCCAACGGCGGGGGGAGCGCACCTCGGCGGGGAGCTGCTCCACGCGGGCACGGACCTCCTGCAGCCCCACGATGTCCGCCCGGGCCTTGGACAGCCACGGGAGGAACCCCTTGCGGTGGATGGAGCGCAGACCGTTGACGTTCCAGGAGACGACTCGCACGCCCCCGCTTATGGCGAAAGCGCGCGGGTATTTCCAGCCCCCACCGTCCCTGGAGGGGCGATGGGGGCCGGTCCTACTCAGTGCGTCACGGCTGTTCGGTGCCGCTCGCCTTGTTCTGCGGCCCGCGCGTGGTGCGGAGGATGAAGTCCGCGCTGTTCACGTTCGTGTCGTAGCTGTTGCCCTTCGCCGCGTCCGCGCCGCTCTCCATGGTGGCGGAGGAGGAGCCGGCGTTGGCCTTGCGCTCGTAGCTGCCGGCCTTGGCGGCCACGGTCTTGATGGCCTCGCCTTCCGGGCTGTCGGCCGATCCGTACCCCAGCGTGTCCACCGCGTTCGCGTCCGTGATCGCGGTGCCGAGCGAGGCCGGACCCACGCGCACATGTCCACCGCCAGCGCCCATGGAGAAGGCCGTGGCCCAGCTATGGTCAACGGTGACGGTCCCCAGATAGCCGGTACGGCCCAGCAGGTAGAAGCCGTGGGCGGCGATCCGCGCGGTCGTCGGCAGCGTGACCGTGCCGGAGTAGGCCGGCCCTGTCGCGCTCTTGTACTGGACCTTCCAGCCTCCGATATCCACTTCCGCGTTCGTCGGGTTGTAGAGCTCGATGAACTCGTCGTTGTCGCCGGTGGGGCCCGTGGCCGGTCCCGCTGCGGCGACCTCGCTGATGACGATGTGGTTCGTCGTGGGCTCGGCGGTGACCTTGGCCTGCGCGGAGACGGACTGGGCGCCGAGCGTGGCGACCACCGTGCCCGTCGCTCCGGCCGTGCCGCCGGTGAGGGCGAACTTCGCGGAGATCTCGTTGGCCGGCACCGTCACCGACGTAGGCACCGTGCCCACGCCACCCGTCGTGGAGAGCGTGATGATCGTGTCCGCCGCGGGCGGCACGTCGAGCGTCACGGTGAGGTTGACCGTCTTGCCCGGAGCCACGTCCACCGTCTCCGGCGACAGGAGCGCCAGCGAGGCCGCCTCCGTCTCACCGAGGACGCGCACCGTGGCCGCGCGAACCTCCGCGCCCAGCGTGGCCGTCAGCGTCGCCTTGGCCGCACCGGCCGCCGCGTCCGCCGTCACGATGACCGCCGCCGAACGAGCCCCCGCCGGCACCACCACCTGGCCGTTGTTGGCCACGGTGACCGAGGGGCTGGACGAGGTGACCTGCACCACCACGGCCGTGTCGGACGAGGTGCTCAGCGTCACTTCCAGGGACTCCGGAATCGTCTCACCCGTGGTGCCCGAGCGCGCGAAGGTCGCGGCCGGCTCCAGCGCGGTGAGCGTCACGGGGCCCGCGTCCGTCGTGCCGCCATCCGTCTCCGTGCCCGCATCCGGAGCAGGACCCGCGTCGATGCCGCCGTCCGTCTCGGTACCGGCGTCCGTGCCCGCGTCCGTCTCGGTGCCAGCATCCGTGCCGGCATCCGTCTCCGTGCCGGCGTCCGTCTCCGTGCCCGCGTCCGTCTCCGTGCCCGCGTCCGTCCCGGTGCCCGCGTCGACCGTGCCCGCGTCCGTCTCCGTGCCCGCGTCCACCGTCGTGCCGGCGTCCACCGTCGTGCCGGCGTCCGTCTCGGTGCCCGCGTCCGTCCCGGTGCCCGCGTCGACCGTGCCGGCGTCCGTCTCCGTGCCGGCGTCCGTCTCCGTGCCGGCGTCCGTCTCCGTGCCGGCGTCCGTCTCCGTGCCGGCGTCCGTCTCCGTGCCCGCGTCGGTGCCGGCATCGTCGCCGGGGATCACGCCGGCGTCAGTGCCTGCATCGACCGTCGGGGTCGTGATCTGGCAGCTGTTGTTGCAGCGATCGCCTTCGGTGCGATTGCCGTCGTCGCACGCTTCACCGCTCTCGACGATGCCGTTGCCACAGACGGGATCCTTCGGGTCATCACCACCGCACGCGGACAACAGCAACAGCACCGCTGACATAGGGGCCAGCAGGTGCCGGAAAGACAAGGACATGGAGACTCCGTGTTGAGTACAGAGCCTCTTCCAAACCACAAAATTACAGGCCGACGCAAATCCGGCCCGGCACTTTCCGCCCCTATTTTCTTGACGACACGGGCCTTCGCCTTCTCAAAACCTGACAACCCTGGAGAGGTGCCTTCCCGGGCGTCGCTCCCATCTGGAATGACGGGGGTTTAGCGGGGGGCTGGCGCCTCCAGGCCGTGGATCAGCAGGAAGCGCCGGACGGCCTCGGAGATCTCCGTCCCGGCCTCCAGCAGGCCCGCGTGGCCGGCGTCGTCCACCTGGAGCCAGTCGGCCTGGGGCAGCGCGCGGTGCAGCCGCTGGACCTCGCTCAGCGGCACGAGCACGTCATCGCGGGCGGCGATGATCAACACGGGCACGCGCACGGTGGGCACCACGTCCCAGGCGTGGCCCTCCGTGAGCCCGCGCAGGGTGTGCCAGTAGGCCTGGGGGCTCATGCGGTAGAGCGCGTCCAGGAACTCGGCGATGTCCTCGCGCGGCGCCCGGGCCCGCAGCGCGCCCACGGCCCGGGCGAGCGGATCCGCGAAGCGGCTGGCGATGACGGCCTTCACCGCGGGCGCCACCACCGGCACCCAGGGCGTCCCGGCGCGCAGGGCCTGGCGCGTGGCGGACAGCGCCAGCTTCGAGCCCCAGCGCGGATCCCCCGCGCCCGGCACCCCGGGCGTCCCGGCGATGAGCGTCATGGACGGCACCAGCTCCGGGCGGCGCCGGTACAGCTCCAGGAGGATGCGCACGCCCATGGAGAAGGCGATGTGGTGCGGCGGCCGGCCGTTGCCGCGCACCATCGTCTCCTCGGTGACGCGCTCCAGGTCGTCCACGTGCACCTTCACGCGGTAGTCGCCGTCGCGGGACTCGTCGCTGCGGCCGTGGCCCCGGTAGTCCCAGTGCACCACGCGGTGGTCCTGCTCCAGGTTTCCGACGATGTGGCGCCAGAAGTTCTCCGACGTCCCGATGCCGTTGGTCAGCAGCACCGGCGGCCGGCCCGCGAGCGTCCGCTCCCGCGCCGCTTCCGGCAGGTCCGCGCCGTGGTTGTGGACCGCCACCCGGGTGCCATCCGGGGCGGAGACGAAGTGCGTCGAGCAACGGTAGGGCATTCCCGCCCACCATGCGGCCGGGCTGGCGCGGGTGCAAGGGTTCCCCGCCCCTCCCCCGCCCCGAAGACGCCTCAGCCAGGGGAGCGCACGAGGCTGGACGCGCGCCCGCCGCCAGGAGATCGTGTCCGCGAATGGTCAGCGTGGAGGCCGAAGGGTTGGACGTGGCGGCCGTGCTCGCCCACTACGAGGCGCATGGCTTCGCACGGCTGGGCCGCGTCCTGGACGACGCGGGCGTGGAGTCCCTGCGCGAGCGGGCGGACGACCTGATGCTGGGCCGCGTGGTGTACCCGGGCCTGTTCTTCCAGCCGGATGCGCCCTCCGGCCGCTACGAGGACGCGCCGCTGGGGCTGGGCTGGCAGGGGCCGTCGCTGGACTACCGCAAGCTGGAGAAGCTGGAGAAGGATCCGCGCTTCCTCGCGTGGCTGGAGAACCCGCTGTTCGAACGGATCGCGCGCGCCCGCATCCCGGGCGACATCGTCCTGTACCGGGCCATCCTCTTCCACAAGGGGCAGGCGGGCGGCAGCAACCTGCCCTTCCATCAGGACGGCGGGAAGCTGTGGGGCCTCACGCGGGAGCCCGACCTGCAGATCTGGACCGCGCTCGACGACGCGCCGGAGGGCGGCGGCTGCCTGGAGGTCGTCCCGGGCAGCCACCGGGCGGGGCTCGTGACGGCGCTGGGGGGCGTGATTCCCCCGGACCGCGTGGCGGCCGAGGACGCCGAGGCGCGCGTGGTGCCCCTGCCCGTGCGGGCCGGAGAGGCGCTGCTCGTCCACAACCACGTCTGGCACCGCTCCGGCCGCGGTCGTCCCGGGCAGCGGCGGCGCGCGTTCTCCGCCTGCTACATGAGCGCGGACACCACCTGCGTACGCAAGAAGAAGGCCCCGCGCGTCTTTCCTCCGGTGTTCCGTCACCCGGTGCGCGGCGGCTGAAAGGCCCTATCATCCGGAGCGTGTCCGGACACCCGGGAGTCCTTGTCGCCGAGCAGCCCCACTACCTGCCGTGGGTGGACTTCTACGAGCAGGTGGCCCGCGCTGGCACGCTGGTGGTGCTGGACGACGTGCAGTGGCTGCGCCGGGGCTGGCAGCGCCGCACGCGCGTCGCCCTGCCCCTGGGCGTGCCCACGCCACCGCCCACCGAGCCGGGCTTCCAGTGGATGTCCATTCCGCTGGAGGATCCGCACCGCGACACGCGCATCCGCGACCTCGCCGTGGACGCGCGCCAGCCGTGGGCGCGCAAGCACCTGCAGACGCTGGTGACGCTCTACGGCGGGCGCCCCTTCTTCCGCGCGCAGGTGCTGCCGCGCCTGGAGCCCTTCTACGACGCGGCGGCGCGCGAGTCCGGGCCGGGGTCCCTGCTGCGCGTGCTGCTGTCCAGCATGGCGCTCTTCTACGAGCCGCTGGGGCTCGCGCCGAACCTCGTGTGCGCGTCCACGTTGGAGCGCCGGGGCGAGGACAAGACGCAGCGGCTGGTGGAGTACTGCCTGCAGACGGGGGCGCATACGTACTACTCGGGGACGGGCTCCACGCTGTACCTGAAGCCGGAGCGCTTCCGCGCGGTGGACGTGCGCCTCTTGTGGCAGCGCTTCCGTCACCCGGACTACGCGCAGGGGCGCGAGGGCCGCTTCGTGACGGGGCTGTCGGTGGTGGACGTGCTGGCCAACGTGCCGCTGGAGACGGTGCGCGCGTGGCTCCAGCCGTCGCCGTGGGGGCCGTTCGCGGGGGACGGCCCCCAGCCGCTTCAGCGAGCGGACGCGGAGGTGGGCCCGGACGGAGGCTTGTCGAAGCGCACGAAGTAGCTGCGCACGGCGGCGTCCAGCAGCGAGGGTTCCAGGCGCGGGGAGCTGCCCTGGTAGTTGGCCATGTCGATGACCTGATCCAACAGGTCGCGAGGCTGGCACGCGGCGAAGGGCCGGCGCGTCGGCTTGTAGTGCTCGTCGATGAGGTAGTCGATGGCGCGCGCGTCGTACGGCACGCCGCGCTTCTTGCACATCATCTGGAAGATCTCATGGAACTGCTGCTCGTCCGGGCGCTGCACCTCCAGCTTGTAGCGGACGCGGCGCAGGAAGGCGTCGTCCACGAGGTCGCTGGGATCCAGGTTGGTGGAGAAGGCGGCGAACACGTCGAAGGGCACCTGGAGCTTCTTGCCCGTGTGCAGCGTGAGGATGTCGATGTCGCTCTCCAGCGGGACGATCCACCGGTTGAGCAGGTCCTTGGGGGACACCTTCTGGCGGCCGAAGTCGTCGATGAGGAGCATGCCGTTGCTCGCCTTCATCTGGAACGGGGCCTCGTAGTACTTCACCTCCGGCGTGTAGACGAGGTCGAGCATCTCCAGCGTCAGCTCACCGCCCACCACCACCAGCGGCCGGCGGCAGCGCACCCAGCGGCGATCATACGCGGGCGCGCCGGGTTCGTCCTCCACCGCCTTGTGGATGTTGGCGTCGAACATCTTCACGACGAAGTCGTCGATGAGCAGCGCGTGCGGGATGAAGATGTCCCCGTCGTAGCAGTTCACCATGCCCTGGCAGATGGCCGTCTTGCCGTTGCCCGGGGGGCCGTAGAAGAAGATGGCGCGTCCGGAGTTCATCGCCGGGCCGATGCCGTCGAAGATGTAGTCGCGGATGATGAGGTCGCCGAACTTGTCCTGCATCCGCTGGCGGGTGATGCGGTTGCCGCGCACGGTCTGCTGCTTCACGGCGGCGACCCATTCGTTGAAGGGCACCGGCGCCGGGCCGTTGTAGCGGTTGCGGTCCAGGATCTGCCGCAGCACCTCCGTCACGAACGTGGTGAGCTGGTAGATCATCGTGGAGCGGCCCACGCCGGAGCCGCCACCGCCGCGGATGTCGATGTACTTCTGCCGGCGCAGACCTTCGATGATCTCATCCACCAGGGTGGTGGGCAGTTGCAGGCGGGCGGCCACGTCCATGCCGCGCATCTCGCCCGCGAAGAAGATGGCCTTGAGGACCAGCTCCTCCACGAACGTGGCGTTGAGTCCGCACTCCTGGAGGTTGCGCGGCTGCACGGGCCAGAAGCGGTTGGGGGTCGGGGCCTCGGAGGCTTCGCGACGGGAGCCGCGGCGGTCCGGGCCGGAGTACGCCTGGGGGGGCACCGTGCCGCGCCGGTCGGGGCCCGTGTAGGGCTGCTGCGAGCCGCCCCCGCGACGGTCCGCGGCAGACCCCCGCCGCTCCCCGTCTCCCTGCGGGGCAGCGCCGCGCCGGTCGCCCTCCGCCGGGGGCCCGCCACCGCGACGGTCGAAGTCGGGAGCCACGCCACCGCGGCGGTCCGGGTCCGCGGGAGGACCCGGGGGCGCGGTGCGCCGCTCGGTCTGCACGTCCACCAGGTCGTCGTGGAAGGGCGGCGGCGCGCCCGGGGGGGCCACGCCGGTCCCCGGCGCGGGCAGGCGGGGGCGCGGCATCGGGTCGAAGATGACGGACGGCAGCGGCGCGGGCGGCGGCGGGCGGGGCTTGGCGAACGCCTCCGCGGGCGGCGGCGGGGCTGCCGGAAGCGCGGTGGTGGGCACGCGCGGACGGGGCGGCGGCGCCAGGATGGGGCTCACCGGCGCGGCGGGCGTCTCCAGGGGGGTGACGCTGCGGTTCGGATCCTGCTCGGCGTCCGGGGAGGCTGGGCCCGCGCCAGGAGGGGGCCTGCGGAAGAAGTCGGTCATCACGGCTCCGGCAGAGGGGAGGTCACTCTACCCCACCGCCCGCAGCGGGGTGTTAACTTCGGGGCATGAGCTTCTTCCAGGCGCCCCCCGGACTTGGCAACCAGTACGACGACGACGCGTTCCTGCAGGGCTACCTCGCCCGGACCCTGCCGGAAGACCTTCGTCGTTCGATCACCGACGACCTCCGGGAGCTGGGAGAGCTGGGCGGCAAGCACTTCTACGAGTTCCAGCTCCGGGACCGGCTGAACGAGCCCGTGCTGACGCAGTGGGACGCGTGGGGGCAGCGCATCGACCACATCGAGGTGACGCCGCTGTGGAAGGAGGCGGAGGCGCTGACGGCGAAGAAGGGCCTGGTGGCGGTGGCCTACGAGCAGAAGAGTGGCGCGCTCAGCCGCGTGCACCAGTTCGCGCTGAACTACGTGGTGCAGCCGTCGTTGGATGTCTATTCGTGTCCGCTGGCGATGACGGACGGCGCGGCGCGCTCGCTGCTATCGCTGGGCAACCCGCAGCTCATCGACCACGCCCTGCCCCACCTGACGTCGCGCGACCCGGCGACGTTCTGGACGTCCGGCCAGTGGATGACGGAGCGCACGGGCGGCTCGGACGTGGGCCTGACGCTGACGGAGGCGCGCCAGTCCCCCGAGGGCTGGCGGCTGTACGGGACGAAGTGGTTCACGTCCGCGACGACGGCGCAGATGGCGCTGACGCTGGCGCGGCCGCAGGGCAACGGCCCCGGCGGCAAGGGCCTGGCGCTCTTCTTCGTGGAGACGCGGGACGCGGCCGGCAAGCTCAATCACCTCCAGATCAACCGGCTGAAGGACAAGCTGGGGACGCGCAAGGTGCCCACGGCGGAGCTGACGCTGGACGGGACGATCGCGACGCCGGTGGCGGGGCTGACGGACGGCATCCGCAACATGGCGATGATGCTCAACGTGACGCGCACCTGGAACGCGATGGGCGCGACGTGGAGCATGCGGCGCGCGCTGGCGCTGGCGCACGACTACGCGAAGCGCCGGGTGCAGTTCGGCGCGCCGCTGTCGGAGAAGCCGCTGCACGTGGACACGCTGGCCGGGCTGGAGGCGGAGTTCCAGGCGGGCTTCCTGCTGGCGTTCCGGGGCGTGGAGCTGCTGGGCAAGCTGGAGACGCGCACGGCGACGGAGCAGGAGCAGCTGTTGCAGCGGCTGGTGACGCCGCTGGCGAAGCTGACGACGGGCCGGCAGGTGGTGCACGTGACGTCGGAGGTGACGGAGTCCTTCGGAGGCGCGGGCTACGTGGAGGACACGGGCCTGCCGCGCATCCAGGCGGACGCGCAGGTGCTGTCCATCTGGGAGGGCACGACGAACGTGCTGTCGCTGGACGCGCTGCGGGCGCTGGCGAAGGAAGGCACGCTGGAGGCGTACTTCCACGAGGTGGAGGGGCGGCTGTCGAAGGTGGCGGACGTGGGCCTGCGCCCGTGCGTGAAGACGGCGCACGACGCGCTGGAGCACGCGCGGGCCTGGGTGTCCGGCGCGATGGCGAACCCGGCGACGATGGAGGCCGGGGCGCGGCGCTTCTCCCTGACGCTGGGGCGCACGCTGGAGCTGGCACTGCTGAGCGAGCACGCGCAGTGGTGCCTGGACCACGGGCACGGGCCGCGCACGCGCGCGGCGGCGCGGCGCTTCCGGCAGAACGGCGTGGACCTCATCCAGGATGAGATCGACCTGGATGATTCGCGGCTGCTGGGGTGAGCGGAGGACGCGGGACAGGTGCACTTGGAGGGCGCGCCCATTAAGAAGCGGGCGCCATGCCCTCCGTCCTGAGTCCCGAGCAGTGCCAGCGCTTCGCCGCCGATGGGTACCTCATCCTGCCGTCCTTCGTGGACGGCGGGACGTGCGCCCGGATGCGGGCCTCCATCCAGGAGCAGCTCGCCTCCGGAGAAGGCCCGGTGGAGTACGAGGCCGACGTGGCCTATCCGGGCTCCCCGGCCAGCCTGACCGTGGAAGGAGGCCGGACGGTGCGCCGGTTGCTGCGCGCCCACGAGCGTTCCCCCCTCTTCGCGGCGTGGTTCGACGACGCGCGGATGCGGGAGGCCCTGGGGCAGTTGCTGGAAGGCCCGGTGGTGCAGGCCCGGGCGCACCACAACTGCGTCATGACCAAGCAGCCTCGCTTCTCGTCGGACACGGGGTGGCACCAGGACGTGCGCTACTGGTCCTTCACCCGGCCGGAGTTGATCTCCACCTGGTTGGCATTGGGCGTGGAGACGCCGGAGAACGGCGGACTCAAGGTATTGCCCGGGACACACCGGATGGCCTTCGCGTCAGAGCGCTACGACGACCGTCTGTTCTTGCGGCCGGAGCTGCCGGAGAACGCGGCGCTCATCGCGGATGCGCAGTACGTGCGGCTGGCGCCAGGGGACGTGCTGCTCTTCCACGCGCGGCTGTTCCACGCGGCGAGCCGGAACCATACGGTGGACACGAAGTACTCGGTGGTGGCCACGTACCGGAAGACTGACAACCTGCCCATTCCCGGTTCACGGTCGGCGCAGCAGGACTGACAGCAGACATCGGGCGGATCAGGGCATGTATTGATACCGCTCGATGATCTTGCCCTCGGGAGAGACGGCATAGAGTTCGAACCAATCGAACTCAAAGTTGCCGCCGGGGCCAATCCCTTCGCAGTGGTCGACTCGACGATTCACGCGAACGATGTAGACGCCCTTCCCCTTCCCTACGACCACATCCAGAGCCCGGGCCGTGAAGATGCACTCCCCCCGGCGGGACTTCGGGAAGCGGCTCACGACATCCTGGAGGGCGGCGTAGGAGGCCAGAATGGCAGGGCCATCCAGGGTCGCCATGGGCTGCAGATGCTCTGGCCACTCAATGCCGCTGGAGTCAGGGCCGCTTTCAACAGGGCCCGTCCGTCTCCCCGAGGCTGCACACGCCACTGCGGCAGCGATCGCTGCCCATGCCCAAACGCGAAGCAGACCGCGTTGGGGTGGGCAGCGGAGCCGCGACATGCCGTTCAACTGGCCTGCCTCTTCAGCCCTGACCGCTCAGCGCGTCTTCCACGTACCGGACGCCCTTGGCCGTGATGGCCTTGCCCTTCTTGGTGTCCTGCGCGTAGCCGGCGTGCAGGCGCAGCGCCTTGGCGGCGTTCGGCGCGGCGTACGTCACGCCCAGGCCGCTCCAGAAGCGCGACGTGGTGCCCGACGTGACCTCCACGTCCAGCGACTTCGCCAGGTACAGCGGGATGAGCGAGCGCAGGAGCTGGTCCTTCTCCTTGCCGGCGGAGACCAGGTCCTTCTGGCGCGCGTGGCCTCGCAGGGCCGCTTCCAGCATCCCCACCGCGTCCTCGCTCGCGGGCTGCGCCGCGGACTTCCTCGCCGGAGCCTTCTTGGCGGCGGCCTTCTTCGCAGGGGCCTTCTTGGCGGCGGCCTTCTTCGCAGGGGCCTTCTTGGCGGCGGCCTTCTTCGCAGGGGCCTTCTTCGCCTTGGGCGCCCGCTTGCGCAGGGCCGAGGGCACCAGCTCCATCCGCCCCTCGAACGGAATCTCCACCACCGTCCCGTCCACCTGCCGCTCGGGCATGGCGTTCCGCATGGACGCCATCACCTCGTGCACGGAGGCACGCGGCGGCTCGGAGTGCATGGGACGGGAAACACGGGTCGGCTGCGGCTCACTCGCGGGCGGCTTCCCCTGCGCGTAGTACCGCACCCAATCGCTCGCCTCTTCCACTGCTTCCTTGAGGCCCACGCGATCGAGCAGCGACCCCAACCACTGAAGACTGTTGCGCACTTGGAGAACCCTCCCGTTCTGATCCACGCTACTACACTCCAGACGGACGCCACCTATATCGCCAGCAATACGGGTTCTTCCATGCCCTCGTGGGTATCCCCGGCGCTTCGCACCCGGCTCCGTCACGCATTCACGGGAACAGACGTGCAGATGTAGCGCCTTGATCCAGCGCTTCACTGACGCACCGACACCACCCCGAAGGACGGAGCCGAGTCTTGCGCCTGGCACCCACTTCCCACCGAGTCGCCGGCATCGGGCTTGCCCTGTTGCTGCTCCCTGCCTGCGCGACCATGCCAACAGCAACGACCGTGGAAGCAACGGCCGTCGCGCGGCCGCTCATGGAACTTCAATCTCCGCGATACGACGGCAACGGGCTCTCCGGGCGCGTCCTCGTCGGCTCCGAAGAAGGGACCCTCACACTGGATCGACGGTTCGTGGAGTCCAGTACGTTGGACATCGTCGCGGTCCTGGACTGCGCGACAGCACAGCCGCTGGAGTTCCTGGTCGCGGATCGATTCCCGCCGCCTTCCCGCGAAGAAGACCTCCTCCAATTGGCCCCCGGATACTGGTTTGGGGCAGAGGTCGACTTCCCACTGTTCGATGAACAGCTCAACGGCAAGCCGGGACCGGACTGCATTGATGTCACCCTCACCTTCCACCCGAAGCCTCCGACCCCGGCGGTCACCATCACGGCTCGCGTACTCCGTCCCCCGGACGTGCCCGATGCAGGGGCAGCGCTTCACTGACGCACCGACACCACGCTGCGCGTCTTCACGTTCGTCACCTTTCCCGAACGCTCCAGCATTCCCTCCCCCACCAGGAACAGCGCGCCGTGGATCTCCTTGCGGCACTGCGCATACACCTCTGACGGCACCACCAGGTTCGCGATCCCCGTCTCGTCCTCCAGTGAGATGAAGCAGATCCCCTTCGCCGTGGGAGGCATCTGCCGGCAGATCATCATCCCTCCCACCTTCACCCGCCGCCCCGCGGACACCTGCTTCAACCCCTCCGCCGTCACCGCCCCCATCCGCTTCAGCGTCGGCCGCAGCAGCTCCAGCGGGTGCTTCTCCAACGACAGCCCCACCGTGTCGTAATCCGCGCAGACCCGCTCGTAGACCCCCATGGGCGGCAACTCCACCGCCGTGCCGTCCATCGCCATCCCGAAGAACAGGTCGTCCGCGTCCAGCGGCCCCAGCGCTTGAATCTCCCACAGCGCCTGCCTGCGCGCGCCGCACAGCGACGTCAGCGCCCCGGCCAGCGCCAGCCGCGTCAGCTCGTGTCTGGGAATGCGCGCCCGGCGCGCCAGGTCCCCCACGCTCGCGTAGTCCCCGTTCCTGCTCGACACCACCGCCCGGCCCGCGGACTCGCCCAGCCCCCGCACCATCCGGAGCCCCAGCCGGAGCGCCCCGTCCTCCAACGTGCAGTCCCAACTGGAGCGGCGCACGTCCACCGGCCGCACCTCCACGCCATGCCGCTGCACGTCCGCCACCAGCGTGTGCGGCGCGTAGAACCCCATCGGCTGGGAGTTGAGCAGCGCCGCCGTGAACGCCGCCGGGTAGTGACACTTCAGCCAACTGGACGCATACGCGATCAACGCGAAGCTCGCGGAGTGGCTCTCCGGGAACCCGTAGTGCGCGAAGCCCCGGAAGTGGTTGAACCACTCCTCCGCCTGCGGACGCGTGTAGCCGCGCGCCTCGCAGCCCTCCACGAACCGGCCCCGGTACGGGAGGATCCGCTCGTCCGCGTGCTTGTGGCTCAGCGCCCTGCGCAGCCCGTCCGCCTCCCCCGCGCTGAACCCCGCCGCCACCATCGCCAGCCGCATCGCCTGCTCCTGGAAGAGCGGCACGCCCAGCGTCTTCTGGAGGATGCCCCGCACCGCCTCGCTCGGGTACGTCACCGGCTCCTGGCCATTCCGGCGGCGCAGGTACGGGTGCACCATGTTGCCCACGATGGGCCCCGGACGGATGAGGGCGATCTGCACCACCAGGTCGTAGAACTCCCGGGGCCGCAGCCGGGGCAGCATGTTCATCTGCGCGCGGCTCTCAATCTGGAACACCCCCACCGTGTCCGCTTCGCACAGCATGTCGTAGACCTTCGGATCCTCCGGCGGCACCGTCGCCAGGGACAGCTCACGGCCGTGGTGTTCGCGGATCAACGCGAAGCACCGGGACAGCGCCGTCAACATGCCCAGCGCCAGCAGGTCCACCTTCAACAGGCCCACCGCGTTGATGTCGTCCTTCTCCCACTGGATGACCGTGCGCCCCGGCATCGCCGCGTTCTCCACCGGCACCAGGTCCACCAGCGGCTCGCGCGTCATCACGAAGCCGCCCACGTGGATGGACAGGTGCCGGGGCACTCCCTCCAGCTCCTTCGCCACCGACAGCGTCCGGAGCACCCTCCCGTCCGTGGGCGAAAGGCCCGCCTCCCGCAGCACCTCCGGCGTCACCTGGAAGCCATGCGATGAGGCGACCCGCGACAGCCGGTCCACCTGATCCAACGACAGCCCCAGCGACTTGCCCGCCTCCCGGAGCGCCAGCCGGCCCCGGTAGCAGATGACCTCGCACACCATGCCCGCCTTGTGCCGGCCGTGCTTCTGGTAGACGTACTGGAGCACCTCCTCGCGGCGCTCGTGCTCGAAGTCCACGTCGATGTCCGGCGGCTCCCGGCGCTCCATGCTGAGGAAGCGCTCGAACAGCAGCCCCATCCGCAC
>NZ_JAPNJY010000011.1:0-97757 GCF_026626625.1 Corallococcus sp. BB11-1
AGGTGTATGACCTCGACGCTGACAGCCGGAAACACACCTACTCGATCCCCTTCTTCGACCTGGTTCAGAAGAAGCATACGACCCAGGAGATGGAGGTGGAGTTCGCCACCGACGTCGAATCCAAGGCGATGTCGAAGAAGTTCAAGGGCAGCTGGCGGCAGGGCGGGAACGAGCTGGAGGTGTTCCTGGAAGGTGTCATCGACACCATCGTGAAGAGCACGCTGAACCGGACGTGCGTGCGGGAGGGGTTCGGCAGCCGTCCCCCGGAGATCATCGTGCTGGGGGAGCTGTATGGCGAGGACCTGAAGGGGAAGACCTTCAAGGGCTACCAGGTCATTGATGGAATGAACCCCACGGGTGACTCGCGGCACCGGTTCACGGTCCTGAAGAACGAGCACAGCCGCATCGATCGCATGGACCTGAAGCTCCATTCCTTCGACGGGACCTCGAACAACAACAAGAATGAAAAAGCCATCTGCATGACGCTGGAGGTGATGGGCTGGCTCATGGCGTTCGTGCACATCCCGAACGAGATCTGCAACAACAGCGAGAAGGTGGTCGCGTACCTGAAGAACAACGCCGTGCGTTCGACGGGCAGCGAAGAGCTGGATCTGGTGATCGGCGACACCAACCAGCAGCGCGACGGCTTCGTGCGGGAGGCCCTGGGGAACACGCTGGGCGGCACGGACTGGGTGACCAGCATCCACGAGGGCCGGCAGGAGCTGGTGGGGTACGGCGGGCACGAGACGTTCAGCATCTCCGGAACCAACAGCGGCTTTGATCGCCACTTCGACATCGCCTGCAGCCGCCACGTCGTCGTGAAGATCAAGGACAAGAAGATCGTCGGCTGCGATCCGAAGGAGCTGGAGAATCCGAACTACGAGCCCGTCTTCATCTTCCATGGGCTGACGGACAAGTTCACCCAGCTCAAAGGCAAGGCGTATGCCTACAGCGATCACAACGGCGTCATCGTCGAGGTGCTGCGCAGGAAGAACCCCCTGGCCTACAAGGCCTTTCAACGCGGGTTCATCTTCTGCCGCCTGTGCGATGAGAAGTTGCACGGCATCGAGACCCTCACGGGCATCCACCTCCGGTGCCCGACCCCGCGCCTGACCCAGGGGACGAAGCGCAAGTACGAGGAGTCGGAAGTCGACCTGGATTCGGGGCAGGCCCCGGTCAAGAAGTTGAAGCTGTAGGGGCGTCTGCCCGAAAAGCGGCGAAGCCTTCCCCCTGCGGTAGGCTCGCGGCCCCATGCAATTCGCCATTCCCCATGCTCCCCGCCGTGTGCGTCTGGCCCAGGTCCCCGGCGCGGTGGCGCGGCTGGTGCGCGGGGTGCTGGTGGCGCTGGGGGTGACGGCGCTCCTGGGGCTGGGCATCGGGTGGGTGGGGCGCTTCTTCGTGGAGGAGCAGCGCTTCGCGGCGCGCGCGGAGGAGGTGCCCGCGCTGGTGGCCCGCAGCCATGCGCCTCCGGCGTCCGCTCGCGAGGACGCGGATGGCACGCTGGACGTGCTCTACACGTTCGCGGACATGGAGCACACGGTGGCGGGGGTCCGCACCCGGGCGGACTTCGCGGCGGGCCTGGGGCCGGGCGCGCAGGTGATGCTGCTGGTGGACCCTTCACGCCCCGGGCAGCCGCGCGAAGCCGCGTATGCGCGCGAGCGTGCCTCCCGCATGGGGTGGATGCCCTGGGGCCTGGGGCTGGGCGCGCTGGTGGCCGCCGCTGGCTTCGGCTGGGAGGTGCGGCGGCTGTGGCGCAAGGAGGTGGTGCCCCTGCGCCTGGGCGCGCTGGTGTGGCTCACCCCGGACGACGGCCACCTGCCAGAAGGCAAGGGCGAGGCGGAGTTCCCGGCGCACTACTTCCGCCAGGAGGTGAAGCAGGCCGTGCGGGCGCGCTGCCGCCCCCAGCGGGCCCCCGTGCGCAATGGCGGCAAGGTGCTGGCGGCCGTCGTCCCGAGCGAGCCCGGGTGGTGTCGGGTCATCGACGAGGAGCTGGCGCGGAAGCTGGGCTGGGTGCGCTGAAGGACGTGCCGTCAGGGCCGAAAAGTTGCCGGCCCCCAGACACCGTGTGACACACGCCTGTAGCTGCAACGGCTGGAGGCCTTCATGCGCGTACGCTTCTCCCACCTCGTGCTGCCCGTGCTGATGCTCATGGCGCCGAACGCCGTCGGGGCCAGCAAGCGCAACGAGGCCGAGGAGGCGTACCAGCAGGCCCGCCGCGCCTACTACGCGCTCAAGGACGACGCGGCCCGCCGCAAGCTGCGCCACCACTGGCTCAACGTGGTGCACCGCTTCGAGGCCGTGGCCAGCCACTACCCCAAGAGCGACCGCGCCCCCGACGCCCTCTTCACCGCGGGCGATCTGCTCCAGGAGCTGAGCCGCATCTCGTTCGTGGAGGGGGATCTCCAGTCGGCCATCAGCGACTACACGAAGCTGCTGGAGGCGCACCCCAAGCACCGGCTCGCGGACGACGCGGCGCTGGCGCTGGCGCGCATCCACGTCAACCGCCTGGACAAGCCGGACACCGCGCGGAAGATCCTCACCGAGTCGCTGGCCACCAACCCCAAGGGCGACCAGGGCAAGGAGATCAAGGCGCTGCTGGCCTCGCTGCCCGCGTCCAACAAGGCGCCGTCCGTCCGGCCCGCCGTGAAGCCGCTGCCGCCGACGAAGGGCGCCCAGGGCACCGCCGTCGCCGAGGCCACCGCGCAGGACCGCTCCGCCCTGGTGGACGCCATCTCCAAGCTGGCGCGCGAGCCGGCCCCCGTGCCGCCGCGCCACGAGCCGAGCGTCCCCGCGAAGGAGCCGGCGGTGGTCATCGCGGACGCGCCGACCGTCGCCGACAAGGCCCTGGACGCGAAGGACGCTGGCCGTGCGTCCTCCGACGCGAAGGCCCCGGAGTCCAAGGCCCCCGAGGCCGTGGCCTCCGTGCGCGGCACCGTGCTCCAGCCGCTGAAGCCGGACGCCGCCCCCTCCGAGTCCCCGAAGCCCGCGGCTCCGGCGGTCGCGGCGGCTCCCCCGGCCTCCTCGACTCCGGCGACGGACAGCGCCACGGCGTCCCGCACGGGGTCGAAGCCGGCCGAGCCGGAGGTCGTCTCCTCGAAGCCGCCCCGCGCGGTGGCGGTGTCGCCCATGCCGGAGGCCCCGCGTCCGGTGACGGCGCCGGTGGACGCGCAGGTGGCGCAGGCGCGGCTGCGGACGGTGGCGAAGCAGTCCCGCAACGCGGAGCTGACGCTGGCGGAGCAGCTGGGGCTCAAGGTGCGCCGCGTGGTCATCGATCCGGGCCATGGCGGGCATGACTCGGGCGCGGTGGGCAAGGGCGGGACGATGGAGAAGGAGGTGGCGCTGGCCATCTCCAAGAAGGTCGCGGACGGCCTGCGGGAGAAGGGGCTGGAGGTCGTGCTCACCCGCGACGACGACACCTTCATCCGCCTGGAGGACCGCGCGAAGCTGGCGAACGAGGCGCACGGCGACCTGTTCATCTCGGTGCACTGCAACTCGGCGGCGACGCACAAGCTGCGCGGCATCGAGACGTACACGCTCAACACCTCCGCGGACCGCTACTCCATCCGCCTGGCCGCGCGCGAGAACGCCTCTTCCGAGAAGGGCATCAGCGACCTCCAGTTCATCCTGGCGGACCTGGCGACGAAGGCGAACACGGAGGAGTCGTCCCGGCTGGCGAAGTCCGTGCAGCACAGCCTGGTGAAGGGCCTGGCCAACAAGTACGACGGCATCAAGGACCTGGGCCACAAGGAGGCGCTGTTCTACGTGCTCCTGGGCGCGCGGATGCCGGCCATCCTGGTGGAGACGTCCTTCTTGTCGCACGCGGAGGAGGAGAAGCGCCTGGCGTCCGAGCGCTACCAGGACGAAGTGGCGAAGAGCATCGTGCTCGGAGTGGAAGAGTTCCTCGGAGACCGGCGCCGCGTGGCCAAGGTAGACTGACGCTCGCGTCGTCACCATGGCCGAGCAGTCTCCCCCGTCCGTCCCCCGTCCCTCGCAGGACCCGAGTGCACCTCCGTTCCAGACGGAGGCGGACCTGCGCGCGTGGCTGCGGGCGGAGGGGCTGGAGCACCTCACCCGTCTGAGCCTCGCGCTGCTCACCCCGCGCGTGGAGGCCGCGTACCTGCCGCAGGTGCGCGCGGTCATCTCCCGCCGGCGGCTGGTGGAGCTGCTGGCCACGGACTCGCTCGACCGCTGGACGGCGGAGATGCTGCCCACGCCGCGCATGCGGGACGTGCTGCCGAAGCTCGCCTGGCGCTACGTGGAGGAGGAGCGGGCGGGCGTGGCCGAAGCGCGCGCTTCGCTGTCTGAGCGGCTGGCCCCTCCCGCGGAGCCCCGCACGCACAAGGTCCACGGGATGCTGCTCGCGTGGCGCGCCCTGGTGCCCCCCGGCGTGGCGCCGCGTCCGGCGCGCGCGCTGTCGCTGGACGCCCTGGTGGAGGAGCCGGACCTGCCGGGCTTCCGCCTCAAGGAGACGCGCATCTCCGAGCTGCCGGTGGGCCCGGCGAGCAGCGTCTTCATCCTGCCGGACGCGCGGCTGACGTTCAGTCCGTCGGGCGTGGCGGTGGACTGCTCCTGCGGCGCCACGTTCTGCGTGCACCAGCTGGCGGCGGTGGACACCACGCTCGTCTGGTTGCGCCAGCGCTGGACGGAGGCCTTCGGCGAGACGCTGGAGGAGCTGGTGCGGCCCCCCTGGGCGCGGACGCTGCGCGCGCTGGAGCGGGCGGTGGAGGAGGGCCCGGGCGGCGGGGGTGTGGAGATCTCCTGGCGCATGGACGTCATCGAGGGCTACGGCGTGGAGGTCGCGCCCTACGTGCACCGGCGCACCAAGAAGGGCCAGCGCACGCTCGGGGCGAAGCTGGGCCGGCGCAAGCTGTTGCAGGAGTATGGCTCGCAGCTCACCCCCGCGGACTCGCGCATCGCGGCGCTGCTGGCGGACAATGAGGCCCCGGCGTCGCGCGCACTGCTGTTCGAGCTCATCGACCATCCGCGCATCTACCTGGAGGGCCTGGACCCGGACCTGCTCGTGCGCATCGAGCGCCAGAAGGTGGGGCTCGTCGCCGAGGACCGGGGCGGCACCGTCGTGGTGAACACGGGCGTGGATGGCACCGCGCTGCCCGCAGCGATGCTGGAGCGCGTGCGCAAGTCGCGGCCGGAGGAGGCGGTGTTCCTCTGGGACGAAGGCTCGCGCCTGCTCACCGTGCTGGACGTGACGCCGGAGGTGCGCGCGCTCACCACGGTGCTGTTGCGCCACGGCAACGCGTTCCCCCCGGAGAGCCACGGCGCGCTGCTGGAGCAGCTGTCCCGCTTCTCCATGCGCCTGCCGGTGGCCATGCCCCGCAGCGTGATGGGCGAATCCGTGGCGCCCGAGCAGCTCCCGGTGCTGCGGCTGGAGGGACAGCCCGGGGGCGGGGTGCGCCTGGAGCTGCGCGTGCGACCGCTGCCGGACGGGCCGTCGTTCCTGCCCGGAGAGGGGCCGCGGGACGTGCACGTGCGGCGTGGCACCGCGTCCTTCCACGCGGTGCGCGACTTCGGCCGGGAGCTGGCGGCGGCCACGGCGCTCCAGGCCCGGCTGCCCCTGCAGTCCGCGGAGCCGCAGGAGCAGCCCTTCTGCTTCCTCTTCCACAGCGCGCAGGGCGGGCTGGCGGTGCTGGCGCTGTGCGCGGACTTCAAACCCCGGCCGGAGCTGGAGTGGGTGGGCCCCTCCATGCGGCTGGTGGAGAAGCGGGGCGTCCAGGACCTGAAGGTCGTCCTGCAGCGCAAGCGGGACTGGTTCGGCGTGCTGGGCGGGCTGGCGGTGGAGGGCGAGCGGGTGGAGCTGGCGCGGCTGCTGGACGCGGCCCGGCGCAAGGAGCGCTTCGTCCAGGTGGACGCGAACACCTGGGTGGAGATTGAAGCCGCGCTGCGCGAGCACCTGGAGCGGCTGTCGGACCACACCTATGCCTCCCGCCACGGGCTGGAGGTGGGCCCGTCCGCGGCGGAGGCCCTGGCCGGGCTGGGCACCGCGGGCGCGGACATCGAGGCCGACGCGTCGTGGAAGACGCTGGTGGAGCGCATCTTCGCGGCCCGGGAGCTGAAGCCCCGGGTGCCGGCGTCGCTCAAGACGGAGCTGCGCGACTACCAGCACGAGGGCTTCCGCTGGCTCACGCGGCTGGCGTCGTGGAACGCCGGTGGGGTGCTCGCGGACGACATGGGCCTGGGCAAGACGGTGCAGGCGCTGGCCGTGCTGCTGGAGCGCGCGAAGCTGGGCCCCGCGCTGGTGCTGGCGCCCACGTCGGTGGCCTTCAACTGGCGGGACGAGGCGAAGCGCTTCGCGCCGTCCCTCAAGGTGACGCTCTTCTCCGAGACGGAGGACCGGGGCGGCACGCTGGAGCGGCTGGGGCCTCGCGACGTGCTGGTGCTCAGCTACGGCCTGCTCACGCGCGACGTGGAGCGGCTGGCCGCGCAGCGCTTCGCCACCATCGTCTTCGACGAGGCCCAGACGCTGAAGAACGCGGCCACGCACCGCTTCCGCGCGGCCCGGGCGCTCCAGGGGGACTTCAAGTTCGCGCTGTCCGGCACGCCCCTGGAGAACCACCTGGGCGAGCTGTGGGCGCTCTTCGCCGTCGTCTTCCCGGGGCTGCTGGGCAGCCTGGAGGCGTTCCGCGCCCGCTTCGCCGCGCCCATCGAGCGGCAGATCGATCCCACGGCCGCGCCCGCGCTGGCCCGGGTGCTCCAGCCCTTCCTGCTGCGCCGCACCAAGGCGCAGGTGGAGGCCCAGCTTCCGCCGCGCACCGACGTGCACGTGCCCGTCGTGCTGTCCCCACCGGAGTGGACGCTCTACGAAGACGCGCGGCTGGCGGCCCTGTCGGACCTGGAGACGCGCAAGTCGAAGCTGAAGGAGCAGGAGCGGCGCATCGAGGTGCTGGCCGCCCTGACGCGGCTGCGGCTGCTGGCGTCGCACCCCCGGCTGTACGACGCCAGCTCCAAGCTGGAGTCCTCCAAGCTCGAGCGCTTCATGGAGCTCATCCAGGAGCTGCGCGAGGAGGGGCACCGCGCGCTCGTGTTCAGCCAGTTCACGTCCCACCTGGCGCTGGTGCGCGAGGTGCTGGACGCGCAGGGCATTGCCTACGAGTACCTGGACGGGCAGACGCCCGCCGCCGCCCGCGCAGACCGCGTGCGCGCCTTCCAGGAGGGCGACGCGCCCCTGTTCCTCATCTCCCTGAAGGCGGGGGGCTTCGGCCTCAACCTGACGGCCGCCACCAGCGTCATCCACCTGGACCCCTGGTGGAACCCGGCCGTGGAGGACCAGGCGTCCGACCGGGCCCACCGCATCGGGCAGCAGCGGCCCGTCACGGTGTACCGGCTGGTGGCGCGAGGGACGATTGAAGAGCAGATGCTCGCGCTCCATGAGCACAAGCGCGCCCTGGTGACCGGCGTCCTGGAGGGCAAGGATGCCGCCGGGCGCCTGTCCACCCAGGAGCTGCTCGGTCTGCTCGCGCAGCGGCTGCCGGCCATTGACGGCCTGGACGCCGACGCCCCGAAGCACTGAGCCGGCTCCAGCGTGGCTTCCCTGGGTTTTTCCCAGGGCTTCCGCGCACCTGAACCGACACTGAACAAACATTGAGGCATTTTCGCGCCCGGCCAGGGCTGAACGGTCGAGCAGTCCTGTCTTCCTGATCGCGTATGCCTACATGAAAAGGCGATCAGGTGGGAGAGGGGGCCCTGGGCTGGCAAACAATCCGATGTAGGGAAAACCGCGCCTTCCCGCGCTCCTGCGCCACCGTGCCTACATGATCGGACTATCAGTGGGTCGGTGCCACCACCAAGACATATCAAATACAAAACATGTTTCAATCAAATGCAGACGCAATGAATTTAAGTGTCTGCAATTGAATGCAATCAATTGCATTTAATTTGTATCGATGTTTCACGACGGGTTCAGCGGGAAGAAGTGCCCGATGGGGCCGTTCCCGTGACCCACGGCGAGCGGGTAGCGCAGCGCCGCCGTGACGTACGTCTTGGCGAGCCGCACGGCCTCCAGCGGCGCGCTTCCCAGGGCGAGCCGCGCGGCGATGGCCGCGGACAGCGTGCACCCGGTGCCGTGCGTGTTCGGCGTCTCCACGGGCTCCACGGCGAGCGTCTCCAGGTGCGTCCCGTCGAACCACACGTCGGTGCCTCGCAGGGCGCCCTGCATGCCGCCGCCCTTCACCAGGACGGCGCGGGGGCCCAGGGCGTGGATGCGGCGGGCCGCCTCGCGCATGTCCTCCAGTGTCTCGATGTCCATCCCCGCGAGCAGCCGCGCCTCATGGCGGTTGGGCGTGAGGATCGCGGCCAGGGGGAGCATCCGCGCGCGCAGGGACGTCACCGCCGCGTCGTCGAGGAGCTGGGAGCCCGCGCGCGACACCATCACGGGATCCACCACGACGGGCCCCACCGGGACGTGGGCCAGCTGCTCCGCCACCGCCTCGATGATGCCCCGGTGGGCCAGCATGCCCACCTTGACCGCGTCCACGCGCATGTCCGACGCCACGGCCGCCACCTGGGCGGTGACGGACTCCGGCGGCAGCAGGTCCACGCGGGTGACGCCGCGCGTGTTCTGCGCGGTGACCGCCGTGAGGGCGCTGGTGCCGTGGACGCGGTGGAAGGAGAAGGTGCGGAGATCCGCCTGGATTCCCGCGCCACCGCCGCTGTCAGAGCCGGCGATGGTGAGGGCGATGGCGACAGGGAAGGGCGTCATGGAGCGGCATCCTACCGGGGCCGTCCGCTTCCGCGCCCGGAGAAGCGCATCCCCGCGCCGCCGCTAGAACTGGCCCTGGCGCGCCTGTTCGAAGCCCACGCGGTGCTTGAGGTACAGCGTGTCCAGCATGTGGTTGCTGATGGGGTTCGCGTTGCCGTCGGTGAAGCGGTGCACCACCGCGCCCTTGCCCGCGTCCTTGAGGAACGCCAGCGGATCCACGGAGCCCCCCAGGCCCGTGAGCGTGGGCACGGGGTCCGCGTTGTTGACGTAGTGCACGTACTTGGGACCGTCCGGGTACTTCGTGGACGCGGCGCCGAAGGTCTCCACGCTCAGGTGGTTCATCTTCGCCTCGACCTGGGCGGGGGACAGCCCGTCTTCGATGCGCAGCCGCTTCGCCACGTCGTTGAGCGCGCGCGCGGTGATGAGGCCGCCCTGGCTGTAGCCCACCAGATGCACGTCGCGGCCGGCCTTCAGCTCCGAATAGAGCGTGTCCGCCAGCGTGTCCACGGCGGGGTTCTTGCCCTTGTCCAGCTTGTCCGTCACGCACTGGGCCAGGTCCTTCACCAGGCCTTCGGTCGCGTTGTGGATGCCCACGACCTTGGCGCCGGACGAATCCGCCAGCGCCTGCATCTCGCTCACCTGACCCGGCGTCGTCGTCATGATGCCGTTGACGTAGAGGATCGTCTTGTCCGGGTTCGGGTTGTTCTTCGGCGTGACGCCGGGGACGTCACCCAGCTTCGTGCTGGCGGGCAGCGTCTTGCCACCCGCGCCCACGAACATGCCGTCCTGCGCGCGGTCCGGCTTGGGGCCCCCGAAGAGGCTGGTGACCTCCCGCACCGTGGTGGCCTCGAAGACGCCCAGGCCCATCTCCACGAAGCGGGGGATGTCCTTGATGCCGCCCACCACCGCGTCGAGGACGCCGCCCAGCAGGCCCTGCTTCTGCGCGGGCGCGGCCTTCGCGGACTGCGCGGCCACGGTGTTCCTGGGGGCCGGGGACGACTCGAACGAGGACTGCTGGAAGGCGGGCTTGTGGGGCGCCGACGTCGATGGCTGCGAAGGCTCGGTGGGCTTCCGGGACGTGGACGGCACGGCGAGGGGGCGGGCGCGGTCAATCGTGCTCATGAAAACCTCCAGCCACCGGGGGACGTGGGCTTGGGTAGGTTATCCGAAGCCCTGCCCGCGAAGTTGCGTGCCGGTGTCCTGCCCCCCGGGCCTCCACGCCCCGTCCGTGACGCGACAGGTCAATCCAGACGCCCCGGACTGGCGGAGGCGCCGGGCCTCACGGCGTGGTGAGCGGGACCTTGGCGCCGGAGAGCTGCTGGGCCGGAGATGCGCCGCCAAGCTCCGCCTCTGGAACGGGGGACTCCGCGGCCGCTTCGTTGACCTCCTTGTAGAAGCGGCGGCCGAAGACGACGCCCAGCACCAGCGAGACGACCATGCCGACCGCGGCCACGGCGGTCATCATCGTGCGGCCCTGCGCGAGCCCGCTGCCGAACTGCGCGGTGAGGATGGTGCCGGGGATGGTGCCCAGCACCACGCCCAGCACGGACGGCCAGAAGCGCGCGCCGCTGGCCGCGCCCGCCACCAGCATGATGTCCGTGGGGCACAGCGGGTTGATGCACGCCAGGAACGTGAACTGGAAGTCGTGCCGCTTCGCCGCCTTGGCGATCGCCGGGTACTTGCTGCCAGCCAGCCGCTGCATGGGCCGGGTGCCCAGCTTGCGGGCAACGAAGTAGAGCAGCGTGGCAGACAGGAAGCTGCCTGTTAGTGAATAGAGGCTTGCTGCGAGCGTCCCGAACATCATCCCACCGACGGCGGTGAGGATCTGCCCCGGCAGCAGCGTCAGGGGGCGGATCGCCAGGAAGGCCACGTAGGCCAGCGGCGCGTAGTCGCCCAGGGGCAACAGCAGCTCGCGGATGGTGCGCTGATCGATGAAGTCCGGCCCCAGGAGCCGGAGCATCACCAGACCGCCGATGGACACGACCATGGGGGCGAGGATCCGCAACCAGGTCGCTACCGCACTCCTGCCACTCGCCACCGAAGCCTCCCCCACGAGCGCCGGACGGTTGTGTCAGGCGTTGCGCACAAGGTGGGAACCGAGCAGGGAATCGGCAATGTGATCCGAATTGTTGTGAACAATGAGAGCGTCCTGCCGGGCAATCACCCGTCCAGTCCGGACGCCCAGCGAGCCTGACAAGCGCGCGAAATCCTTGGGGATTATGCATGCAATGTCAGGACGGAACGGCTGGCGGTGTACGGAGCTTGCTTGCATCGGGGCGCTTCCGTCCCAAGGTTTCAGGCAAGGGACACCGAGGCGCGGACGGGGTTGGTAGTCACCGAGAGGAGATACGGACATGTCGGACAAGGACAACAAGGGCAGCATGACGGTGGCCGAGGCGGGGCGTAAGGGCGGAGAGACGGTCCGGAACGAGCGCGGTCGCGAGTTCTACGAGACCATCGGCCGCAAGGGCGGCGCCACGGTGAAGGCCGAGCGCGGTCGTTCCTTCTACGAGGAGATTGGCCGCAAGGGCGGAGAGACCGTCAAGGCCGAGCGCGGCGCCAAGTTCTACGAGGAGATCGGCAAGAAGGGCGGGGACCGCGTCAAGGCCACCCGCGGGCCGAACTTCTACGAGGAGATTGGCCGCAAGGGCGGTCAGAAGGTCAAGAAGCTCATTGAGGAGGGCAAGCGCGCGGCGCTGGCGGCGAAGGTCGCCCAGGAGGCCGCGGCCGCTGGAGGCGCGCCCCAGCAGGAGGGCGCGGCCCCCGCCACCACCCCTCCGGCGGAGCCGACCACGACGCCCGGCAACGAGTAACGGGGGACAGGACACGCGCTCTTCCGGTATGAGGGTCGCGTGTACCTGGTCATCACGTTCCTCGAGCAGGTGGAGACGACCGAGCGGGCGATCGGTCGGCTCCGGGAGTTCGGCATCCCGGAGCCGCTGGTCATCCGGGCGCGCAGCGCGGCTGCCGCCCTGTCCGCGGAGGTGCCGGTGTTCGCCGGCCTGCGCAGCCTCGCGCTGGGCGCCGACGAAGATCGCATCGTGCTGGTGAGCGTGCTGCCCGGCCTCCCCGCGGAGGAGATGGAGCGGCTCATCCAGCGCGTGCAACTGGAGATGGACGCGGACGACCCACCCATGGGTCGGCTGGTGGCCCTGCCCGTTTTGGCGGCCCCCACCCACCGACGTTGATGACGCGCGGGGCAGGCCGGGTGTAAGCACACGTCGTGCAAGCGCTGCTCGTCTTCCTCATCGTCGCGGCGCTGTCGCTGCTCGCGTCGAGCCGTTCGCTGCTCGCGCCCGGCCGCTTCCCGGCCCTGGCGCAGCTGGCGGCGAGCGGCCTGATGTTCCTCATCTTCGGGGCCCTGCTCGGGCCGTCCCTGCTGGGCGTGCTCACCCCGGGGAACCTGGACTCGCTGCGCCCCCTGGTGGCGCTGGGTCTGGGGATGGCGGGCGTGCTGCTGGGACTCAACCTGGAGCCTCGCCTGCTGCGGCTGTTGCCCCGGCCCGTGTACGCGGCGGCGGTGGCGCACGCGGGCACGGCGTTCCTCTTCGTCGCGCTGCCCCTGTCGGTGCCGCTGGTGCTGTCCATGGGGCTGCGGCCCCTGGTGGCGGTGGGCGCGGCGGCGCTCCTGGGCGCGGCAGCGAGCCTTTCCTCGGGACACTTCGCGGTGCTGGGCTACCGCAACGGGCGGCTGGAGCGCTCGCGCGGCCTGGGCGTCGCGCTGCTCACGATGATGGACGACGCGGTGGGCCTGGGCGTGCTGGCGCTGGGCCTGGTGCTGGGCGTCACCGGCAACGTGGTGGAGGGGCTGGGCCTGCTGGGGCTGGCGCTGATCCTGGGCGTGGCGTGCGGCGCGCTGCTGGCGTTCCTCACCCACGCGCTGAAGGACCCGGCGGAGCAGACCACGGTGACGCTGGGCATGGTGGCGCTGGTGGGCGGCGCGGCGGCGTACCTGCGGCTGTCGGCGCTGCTGGCCGGCGTGGCGTGTGGCGCGACGCTGGCGCTGATGGGCGGGCGCACGGCGGAGCGGGTGGCCCGGGCGCTGTCGCGGGTGGAGCGGCCCACGTACCTGGTGCTGGTGTTCATGGTGGGCTGTCACCTGCACGCGCGCGACCTGGCGGCCTGGGCGCTGCTGCCCGCGTTCGTGGGCCTGCGCTTCGTGGGCAAGGTGCTGGGAGGGCGCTTCGCGCAGCGGCTCACGCGGGGCGTGCTCGACCTGCCTCCGCAGTTCGGCTACGCGCTCATCGCGCAGGGCGGGCTGGCCCTGTGCATCGTGGCGGAGTACGTGCTGCTGGTGCCGGGCTCGCTGTCGCAGCGGGTGCTGGACGTGGTGGCGGTGGGCGCGGTCGTCAACGAGATGCTCGCGCACGGCGCCTTCCGGCACGTGCTGGGCGCGGAGGCCGCCTCCCGCAGGAAGGCCAGCGCGCCGCCCGACGCTCCAACGGACGTCCCGCCCGGGGCGCCAGGCGCTGACACGGGGGTGGTGGCGTGAAGGGGTCCGTCTTCCGGTTGATGCTGCTGATGGCGCTGCTGGCGGCCATCACCCAGGCGAAGGTGATGCGCGCGGACGCGGGCACGCCGGTGCTGCTGGCGGCGGGCGCGCTGCTGCTGTGTGGCCTGTTCGCGGGCAAGGTGGCCAAGGGCCTGGGCCTGCCGCGCCTCACCGGCTACCTGCTGGTGGGCGTGGCGGTGGGGCCGTACGCGCTGGGCTTCATCCCGAACGCGGGCGTGAAGGGGCTGGAGCTGGTGAAGGGGCTGGCGGTGAGCCTCATCGCGCTGGTGGCGGGCACGGAGCTGCACCTGGGCCTGCTGCGGCGCGTGGGCGCGCGCGTGGCCATCCTCTGCGCGACCGTCTGCGGGGTGACGTTCGCGGTGTGCTTCGCGGCGACGTTCGCGCTCAAGCCCCTGCTGCCGTTCCTCCAGCCCATGACGGTGCCGCAGGCGCTGGCGGTGAGCGCGCTGATGTCCACGGTGGTGGTGTCGTTCTCCCCCACGGTCACCATCGCCATCGTGCAGGAGACGTCCGCGAAGGGGTCGTTCACGGAGTTCCTGATGGCGCTGGTCATCATCGGGGACCTGTTCGTGATGGTGGCCTTCGGCCTGGCGGCGGGCGTCACCCGGGCCACGTTCGGCGACGGGCTGGACGTGGCGGCGCTGGTGGGCGGGGTGGGGTGGGAGCTGTTCGGCTCGGTGGCGGTGGGGTGCCTGCTGGCGGTGGCCATGCTGCTGTACATGCGGGGCGTCAACCGCGAGCTGCCCCTGTTCCTGGTGGGCCTGTCGTTCGCGGCGGCGGAGGGCGGGGCGCGGCTGCACCTGTCGCCGCTGCTGGTGTCGCTGGCGGCGGGCGCGCTCATCGCGAACCTGGACGAGCGCGAGGGCCGGCGCATCCACCACGCCATCCAGCAGGCGGGCCTGCCGGTGTTCGCGCTCTTCTTCGCCGCGGCGGGGGCGGGCCTGAAGCTGGACGCGCTGGTGACGGTGGGGCCGGCGGCGCTGCTGCTCGTGGGCCTGCGGGGGCTGGCCATCTGGGCCGCGTGCCGCAAGTTCGCGCCCGCCGACGACCCGCGCCTCAAGCGCTACCTGTGGATGGGGCTCATCTCCCAGGCGGGCGTGACGTTCGGCCTGGCGGCGCTGGTGTCGCGCACCTTCCCCACGTTCGGGCCGCAGGTGGAGGTGCTCATCATCGCGATGATCACCGCGCACGAGCTGGTGGGCCCCGTGCTGACCCGGCGCGCGCTGCTGGGCAGTGGCGAAATCCGTGCGGAAGAGGCGCGCGGCGGCGCATAGTTGGCCCGCAGTCCCCGTCCTCTCCCTTCCAGGAGTCGCGCTCCGTCATGCCCCCCGCCGTCGCCCCCATCCTCGAGGTGGACGTGGAACACCCCTCGCCGCGCCACATCGCTCGCGCGGTGGAGGTGCTGGAGAAGGGGGGCATCATCGCCTATCCCACGGATACCTATTACGGGATTGGTTGTGACCTGAACGCGAAGAAGGCCATCGAGCGGCTGTACCAGCTCAAGGGCCGCGACAAGAAGAAGCCCCTGTCGCTGCTGTGCCCGGACCTGTCCGACGTCGCCCGCTACGCGCACGTGAGCAACTTCGCCTACCGCGCCATGAAGGGGCTCACCCCGGGGGCCTTCACCTTCATCCTGGAGGCCACGCGCCTGGTGCCGGAGGTGATGATGACGAAGCAAAAGCAGGTAGGACTGCGCGTCCCGGACGCCGCGCTGCCGCGCGAGCTGGCGAAGGCGCTGGGACGCCCGCTCATCACCACGTCCGCCACACATACCGATGGTACGGTTTTGTCAGACGCCCGGGACATCAAGGCCGCGCTGGGACATGGATTGGAGCTCATCCTGGACGGGGGCGTGACGTTGAACGAGCCGTCCACGGTGGTTTCACTCGTAGGCGATGCGCTTGAAATCCTGAGGCAAGGCAAGGGTAGGCTGGAAGCCTGAACCTGAACCAGAGGGGGGAGCCTTGGCCGAGGGGGAGCGTCAAGAAGCGCCAGTGATTGTGGATGTACCGGAGCGGGTGCCTGGGGCGCTCGCGCTGTTGGGGCTGCTGATGCTCCGGCCCATTGATTTGCACTACCGCCTGCGCGAGGCCGGCATCCGCCTGCCGGCGGGGCGCATTGGACAGTTATGGCGGGAGCAGGCCGAGGGCGGCCGGGCGGCCGGGGCCTTCGTCGGACGGATGCTGCTGCTGCTTGTGGTGCTCTCGCCGGGCCTCACGGTGCTGACGGGGCTGGTGCTGCACCTGATGGGCGTGCCCATGGAGGGCGAGTGGTTCCTCTCCGCGGCGCTGTGCTCCGCGGTGGGGTTGGTGGTGGCGCTGGTGTCTGGACTTGCATCGGGGGTGCTGCTGGGGTCGCTGGCGAGCATCTCCATGCTGGCGGGGCTGCACGCCACGGCGGGCGGCGCGTTCGGTCCTGAGTCCGGCGGCATGGCGGCGATGGCGGTGGGCATCTGCCTGGGCATCGTGTCCGGCCTGTCCGCGGGGAGCATTGGCGGGCTGGCGAGCGGGCGCGGGCCGTCCGTGCGCAACGTGCAGGTGGCGGCGATCGCGACGAGCGTGGTGCCCATGTTCGTGTGGAGCGGCGCCTCGTCGGTGTCCTTCGCGGGCGCGGTGGCGGCGAGCGCGCTGGTGGCCTTCCTGGCGTCCGCGTTCCGGCTGCCGTTCTACGCGCTGGAGGTGCTGGCGCAGGCGGTGGCCTACGCGGTGGAGCGCTTCACGGGGCGGCCCACGCTGCGCTGGGTGCCGGTGCGCCACCACAACCTGAGCTACCTGCCGCACCCGTTCCTGGGCCGGCACCTGGCGCTGGCGGTGCGCTCCAGGCCAGCGGAGGTGCTGGCGGTGGCGGATGCGTGCCTGCGCTCGCCGGGCAACATCCTGGTGGGCTGGCCGTGGGTGGTGGAGGCGCTGGAGCGCGCGCACGCACAGGAGGCCGCCACCGAACCCCACGCCTGAGGTGCGTGGGGGCGCGTGCTTCGCGCCTGGCCGGGGAGTTGCCCCGGCGCATTCCTTCGCTACCCTCCGGGCCCATGGAAGGTCTGCTCGACGCGTTCATCGCCTTCATCCGCGCGGAGCGGGGGCTGTCCGGCAAGACGGTGGACGCCTACGCGGCGGACCTCACCGTGTACTTCGAGGACCTGCGCTCGCGCGGCAGGGACGACGCGGCCCGCGTCACCCAGGAGGACGTGCTCGCGCACCTGACGACGCTGGGCAAGCAGGGCCTGAGCCGCCGCAGCCAGGCGCGCCACCTGGCCGCCATCCGCGTCTTCCACCGCTTCCTCGTCGCGGAGCGGCTGGCGGACAAGGACCCCACCGAGGACGTGGACACGCCGAAGTCGCCCCGCAAGCTGCCGGTGTTCCTCACGCTGGAGGAGGTGGAGCAGCTGCTCGCCGCGCCCGACGAGCGCACCGTCACGGGCATGCGCGACAAGGCGATGCTGGAGGTGCTCTACGCCACGGGCCTGCGCGTGACGGAGCTGTGCACGCTGGAGCTCAACAACGTGCAGCTCACCGCGGGCTACCTCATCGCGAAGGGCAAGGGCTCCAAGGAGCGCATCGTCCCGCTGGGGCGCGTGGCGATTGAAAAGGTCCAGGCGTTCCTGGCGCTGTCGCGGCCGGAGCTGCTGGGCAAGCGTGAGGCGAAGGCGCTGTTCGTCACGCCGCGCGGCGGAGGCTTCACGCGGCAGGGCTTCTGGAAGCTGCTCAAGCGCTATGCGCTGAAGGCCGGCATCCTGAAGCCGCTGTCGCCGCACAAGCTGCGGCACTCCTTCGCCACGCACCTGGTGGAGCGGGGCGCGGACCTGCGCGCGGTGCAGCAGATGCTGGGCCACGCGGACCTGGCGACGACGCAGATCTACACGCACGTCAACGGCGCCCGCCTGCGCAAGGTGTACGACGAATTCCACCCGCGCAGCGACGCGTTCAAGCCGAAGCCCGCCGCGCGCAAGCGCCCGCCCACGGCGTGAAGGGCGCGGGGCAGGGCGCGGTGGGACTCAGGGCCCGCGCTGCTTCAGCACGAAGTCCGGGTTGCCGTAGAAGAGGTAGTCCGCCCAATCCCGCGAGAGCATCCGCCGCAGCTCCATGCGCCCCGCCTGGAGCGCGGCGTTGAGGCCCGCGCCCCGCAGGAGTTCCCGGTAGAAGCTCAGGGAGAACGTCTCCGCCGCGGCGTCACCGACCGGCCAGTAGGTCCCCACGAAGTTGGCCACCCCACCGCGCAGCAGCGCCTCCGCCAATCCGACGGTGTTGTCCAACTGCTCGACGGAGGTGCGCAGCGGCTTCATCACCTCCAGCCGCCCGGCCGTCCTGCGCAGCCGCCCCGACTCACAGGCATTGAAGAACACGAGCGTCGGCAGGTTCGGGAGTCCCGCCAGGTCGGCGCCGGAGAGCACGGTGTGGTGGTGGCAGACGACGCCGCTGCGGGTCGGGTTGTCCTCGTCGAAGAACGCGTGCCCGGCGAAGTGGACGACGTCGTACCTCCCCGAGCTGAAGGCGGCCAGGAGCGCAGGGCGGGTGGCCTCCTCCCCCTGGAGCACGTCGACCCGGGCGCCGGGGAGGTGCTGGAAGAGTTCGCCCAGACGTCTGCCTTCCAGCGCGGCGCCGGGCAGGTCCCCGGTCGGGTCCACGACGAGCAGCACCCGCAGGACGTCGTCCTCCACGCGCTCCGACAGCCACTTGGCCACGGACAGGTTGTCGGCGGAGTAGCGGCGACTGAGCCCCTGCTCCGCGGCGGGAAACCAGACCGCCTCTCCGTCATCGAGCGGCAGGGCCAACGTCTCCCACGGCACGCGTGAGAGCGGCGCATCATGCACCACCACGAGGTGGTGTCCGCGCTGGCGCGAGAGCACCGTGCGGACCGCGTCGGAGAGCAGGAGGTCGCCAAGCTGGCGCCCTCCCTGGCTGAAGTCCTGCACGTTCGCGGCGACCACGGCCTCCCGCGCGGCCTGGAGCTCCCGGGACTTGATGGTGCGAAGTCCACTGACGACCAGGGCCTTGTGGCCCGAGGTGAGCAGCGACGCGTGGATGTCCACCGAGTGCTCGGCCTCCGACGCGGTCGCCGTCTCCTGCCGCATGATGAGGTAGATCGGCTCCTCGCGGCGTGGGAGCGCCTCCCCCCGCGGAGGCGCCTCCGTCCGCGGAGGGAGGACCACCTCGTCCAGGGTGAGTTCGATCTGTTCGCACAGGGAGGTGCTGGACAGGCGGTACAGCTCCTCTTTCAGTTCGAGGAACCGCTGGGGATCCTGCTCGCAGATGATCAATCGCCGGAAGGCGTGATCGTGGTCGGCGTCACGGAGGCCCCGGAAGAAGCCGCTCAGCAGGTTGCGGAGCGCCCCGGCCGCGGTCTCCCCGGAGTTCGCTCCGAAGAGCACGGTGGCGAACTCCTCGATGCGCGTGTTGATGAACGTCCGCATGACGTTCTCCGCGGCCGTCTGGAGGACGGAGTCGTCGAGCTTGTCGAAGGAGCCCAGGCCCACGAAGCAGACGATGTCGGCCGCGAGCGGATGCCGGCCGGTCGGCATCATGAAGACCTCACCGATGCCGCGCGAGAACATGCGCCTGTCGTTGAGCGCGGTGATGGCGCCGCCGAGCCGCGCATCCAGGGCTTTCGCCGGGCCCGCCGGGACGACGTCACGGAAGATGCCAACCGACAGGGCGCGGGCGTCGACCTCGGTGATGCTGCCGAGTGCGATGCGGAGGTCCAGCCGGTGCTGCCGTCGCCGCCCCACGACGACCCGCTCGAACGGGTGGCGGAACCCGGCACTGGAGACCGTCGGTGCGACCGAAGGCAGCATCGGTCCGGCGCTGACAGCGTCCTTGCGTGCCGTGGGGGCGACGAGCTCCTGCGGCACTTCCCGGAGCTCGCGCTGGCTCAGCACGGGGCCTCGGCGCCCGTCATAGGGCTCCACGCGCAGCGCCGCTTCGGGGACCTCGGTGACAGGGGCGCGCAGCGCGCTCGGCGCATGGCGGGTGGGGAGCGCGTCCGTGTGCCCCCGGTCGAGGAGTTCACACACGGCGCGCGCCACCCGTGAGTTGTTCGGCAGGGCCCCGTGGTTCTCGGCGACGTAGTAGTGCGCCTTCGCCCCGCTCAGCTGGGCGAACTCGAGTGGCACCGTGCCATCGCCCTGGGAAGAGGTCTGGTAGACGAACCGTCCCTGCTCGTCGTGGCGCAGACCCACGGTCGTCTCCTGGTCCACGCCGCAAATGACGAAGAAGTCATCGCGGGCGCCCGCGAGCCCTTCACGCATCGGCGCGACGCCCTTGAGGAGGTCGTCGCGGGGGTGGAGCTCGTCGGGAGGCCATTGGGAGAGGTCATAGAGGTCCACCTCCGCCCAGCGCTCCGGATCCGGGAGCATCTGGGTCAGCCCCGGGAAGGTGGTGAAGAGGTCGCGCGAGAGCTGTTCGGGCGTGTGCCGCACGTCGAGCGCGCCGAGCTTGCGGACCACCGGATGGGTGGCGCGGATGGCCATCACCGGATCAAAGGAACCGGAGTTCGGGGTGCCGATCATGACGAGCCGCGCGTACTGCGCGCCCTGACCAATGGCCGCGCGCGCGACGAGCCCGCCCATGCTGTGGGCTACCAGGGACACCTTCTCCCCCGCGCGCTGTTGGAGCACGGCGGCCAGCTCCGCACCGAGTTCGGTGATGCCCCTGCGCCAGTCGAAGGCGTGAAAGTGCGCGTCAAAGCCTGCCTGACAGAGCCGGAACTTGAGCGTGAGGTAGGCGAACAGCATCACCCCGAGCGCGGAGCAGTCATTGCCCGGAGTGGGGAGCCGCAGCTGGGTCAACCTGCCAATGCCGATATCCAGGGGATCGAACCAGAAGACGTCTTCGAAGGGTCCGAGCTTCCGCTTGCGGCCAAGCTTCGAGCCCAGGAGGCCCGGAAGGATGAGGACCGGGGGGCCTCCGCGCAGCGTGCGGGAGGCGGTCGCATCGCGGGCGAGTCGGGTCAGTTCGGCGTACTGCTCCGGTCCGAAGTAGTCCTCGAGCAGTCCCTGGTGGGCGCCGGTGACGAGCGCTTCTTCCACGTCCTCGTCGCGCAGGTCGAACCCGGACTTGCGGGCGGCGTCTGGGACGGGGAGGGGAGGTGTCCCTCGGGGTGGCGGCTTCGAACGCGAGGGCTTCCGTGAGGCCATGGCTTCCTCCCCTGACACCGCGCCAGCACGATGACAGGGGAGGCTATGGCTTCAGGGGAGTGGGCGCAGGCCGTGCGCAGGGGATGTGCGGCGGTCCAACTGAACGCTGCCCCCAGGGGTGGCTTTACAGCCCGGTGCTCTTCAGGAGCAGGCGCGCGGGGCCGGGGAAGAACCCCGGCGTGTAGATGTTCGCGTCCGTGACGAACGCCGTGTCGCCGCTGACGACCAGCTTGGGTCCACTGGTGGGACGGATGAAGAGGGGCAGCGAAAGCTGCGTCTCCGGCCAGCGCACCACGCCGCCCGTCCCGAACGTCGTGTCCAGGTCGCCGTTGGCCTGGAAGCGGAACAGCGCGGGCTTCGCGCGCACGTTGGCGTAGACGAGGATCTTCCCGTCGGCCTGGATGGCGAGGCCGCTGACGTCCACCACGTCGAGCACGTCCTCGGGCGCGGTGAACTCGCGCACGCCCTCGGGGCCGAAGGTGACGTCGGGCTTGCCCTCCGCCGTATAGGCCACGAGCTTCATGACGCCGTGGCCCACGCCTCCAATCTTCACGTCCTGTCGGTCGCCCGCGAGCAGGAAGCCGCCTCCGGGGCGGGCCACCAGCGCGTGCGCCGTGCCGCCCACGCTCTTCGCGAGCCCGGACGTGCCGAACGTCATGTCCTGGGTTCCGGCCGGACGGATGCGCACCGCCGCGAAGTCGTCACCGCCGCCAATGACGATGCTCGTGCCCTGGATGACGATGCCCTGGACGGATTCGGCGCTCGTGTACGCGCCGCCAATCCAGCTTCCCGCGGGGCTCCCCGCGGACGTGAAGGACGTGTCGAGCGAGCCGTCCGCCTTGTAGCGGATCAGCGCGAAGTCCTCGTCCAGTCCGTCGGACTTCGTGAGGAAGCCGCCGACGTAGAAGCTGCCGTCCGCCATGGGCTGGATGCGGTGCACCGCGCCCCGGAACTCGACGCTGCCTTCCGCGCCGAAGTGCAGCCGGGAGCGGCCCGTCTTGTTGAAGCTGGTGTCGAACTGGCCGCTGGGGGTGAGCTTCACCACGGCGAAGTCGCGCGAGTCGGACGCCGCGCCGCCCCGCGCGAAGCCCGCGACCAGGAGGCTGCCATCCGCGAGCACCGCGACGGTGTCCGCGCGGTCGGCCTGTTCCCGCTCTCCGGAGATGGGTCCCTTCGCGGGACCTTCGAAGTCGACGACGACCGAGCCCTGCGTGCCGAACGCCGTGTCCAGCTCCCCGGTGGCCGTGTAACGACGGACCAACACGTCCACGCTGGTGGCGGCCAGGTTCGCTTCGGTGGAGCCCACCACGATGAGGCCCCCGTTGGAGGCCGCGAGCGCACGGCCCTCCTCGGCGGGCTGCGCGGTGCCAGCGTCCGTGCCGGCATCCGTCTGGGTGCCGCCATCCGTCGTCGGGCCGGGGCCCGGGTCGCCGTCGTCGCCGCCACAAGCCCCACTGCCCGCGACGAGGGCACCCGCCGCCACTGCCACCACGAACCGCCAACCACTCCGCACGCTGCGCTTCATTCGAGATGTCCCTTCTGGGGTGACAGGGACTCATCTGGGCACTCCCCGCACCCGGGGTGCAAGTGGGCCCGGGGACAGGGCCCAGGCCCGCGCTCAGGCGTTCGCGGTCGTCACCACGGCGCGCTCCAGCCGTCCCGCCGCCAGGTCTTCCGGGTGGATCAGGGCGTAGACCCAGTTTGTTCCCCAATGAAAGCCTGCGGGGTGGTCGTAGTTGACCCGCTCCGTCCGGACGTACGTGCACCTGCGCGGCGCGTCGTCGAGGAACCTTTCGACGCGGTCCACCAATGTCTGCGAGCGAGCGCGGAGCAACCGCCGCAGGTCTTCCGGAAGTTCAGGGCGCATGTCTTCGAGTCCAGCGCGACCATCCTACACAGCAGCCCGGGGGGCGGAGGTTCGCAAGGAGGCGGGTGGGCTGTTCGGCTCACGCGCGACGTCCATGGGCAGCCGAACTTCGCCCCTTGCGCCTACGTCTGTTCGAGTGCCTCGTTGACGAGTGGCCGGGCCTGCTCACGGAGATGCGCGGACAGGCTCGCCTCTCCTGCCAGGTCCAGGGACTGACATGCAGAAGGGAAGGTCAGCTCAAGGTCGACGCGGACATCCAGCTCCACCTCGTCCACCAGCAGGTCCGGGTCGCTCCTCCCGCATTTCGAGATCGCGCTGGCGATCCGCGCTGGGTTCACCAGCCGCGAGGCCCAGTCCTTCAACTCCGACAGGGACAGCCGCTGCTGGGGATCCCACGGGGCGCTCTCATCGAAGCGGGCCTCGTTGAACTCCTCGATCTTCCGCTTCATGGCGGCGCGTTGGCTGGGCGACGCGCGTTGTTCGCTCTTGATGACCAACCCCTCGGCCCAGTTGTCGGGGATGGGCGGAAGGCCCAGCAGTGCCGGGAGGCGGGACAGGGAGCGCGTGGGCACGGCGTCCATCTCCGAACGCGTTCCCCGGCGCATGACGGGGGGCGTCAGCACCCCTGCCTCGCGGGCCGCCTCTTCCAGTTCCCGGTGGGGCAGGAACTGGCCCTCATCCTCGTTGGAGCGGGCGACCAGGATGTCGAAGAGGATCCACTGGAGCTCGGGCGCGTACCAGATGCCCGTCTGCACCGGGGCCATGCCGGGCACGGCTGGCACTTCCGGGTGGGGATAGCGACCGCCCACCAGCTCTCCGTAGAGGTAGAGCTGTTCGTCCTTCGCACGGAGCGTTCGCGCAAGCTCCTTCGCCGCGCGGCTCAAGCGGAGGCGCAGCAACTGCCATCCGAAGAAGGGCTCTTCCTCCGTGAGCCACGCCTTGCGCTTGCCGAAATGGACCTGCCCGCCCTGCACCCCGAGCACCAGCTGGGCTCCATGGAGCTTCTCCAGGGCCACCCAGCTTCCCGAGGTGCCTGTCTGACCCCGGTTGTGACCCACCGCGGCCATCTTCAGGTAGGGACGAAAGAGCATGAGCTGGACTACCGCCCATCACGTCCCCCGGATTCAAGTCCTGTGGGAAGTTCGCGCCATGGAAATCCTCTACCTCAACTTCACCGCGCCTACGGACTTCGCCACCGGCAACGCGATTCCGCGCATCCTGGCCAAGTACCAGAATCGGGATCAGGCATCCCGGATGAACCGCTTCTCAGCGTATTGGTGGGGCGCGTCGGTGGTGGAGCAGGTGGATTGCTTCGCCAGCGTCGCGGAGCATCGACGCCACCTGCTCACGCCGTTGGGGCACGATCCCGGTCCCCTCGCGGCCTATGAGCAGGCGCGGGGGCAGGTGCGTGGCTTCTTCCTGAAGCATCCGCAGTGCAGCAAGATCATGGTGGGCATGCACGGGCTGTACGATGACACCACGTATGGCTACTCGCTGCCCAAGCACGACGCGCCCCGGCTGTCCTACGAAAATGCCGCGGACATCGTGCTCTCGTTCCTGAGAGATCATGTCGGCCGCCGTCCCATCAGCATGTCCCTGGTGATGTGCTACGGGGCGCGGTCGGCGCAGTACGACGTGTCGCATGATCCGGATCAGCTGGGAGGCGTCGCGCGGCCGGACCTGTCCAGCGCGTTCGCGTTCAAGTTCTACGCGGGCCTGTGCAAGTACCTGAACGTGAAGATGAGCGCGCGGACCGGAGCCGCCTCGTTCGATGACACGACGGGCGCGTCCCGCGTGGAATCCGAACTGACGCTGCGCCATCAAATCCAGATCGATCGCAATCCGCTCACGGAGCAAGAGCAGGAGCAGCTCTACACGCAGAACCAACTGGAACTCGAAATGTTCATGGATGAAATCCGGCCGCAGGCCGCAAACCCCCGCGACCAGGCTCAGGTCAAGGCCGCGGACCGGCAGGGCGGTGTGTTCGCGCAGGAGCAGCTCCTGTCCCTGGAGGGAACGGATCCGCTGACGCGCGCGAAGCGGGAGGCGGCGATGTCGCGGTTCAGGCAGCTCCCCCAGTCGAAGCCGAAGAAGTCCGGCAAGCTGACGTACGAGTACGACCCGGGCACGCACCAGGTCGTCATCAAGAGCAAATACCCGGAGCCGCGCGTCGTGCAGCGGGTGAACATTTGAGCGGGTTGCTCATGGCCACCCGGCTTTGCGTCGCCGTCCTGCTCCTCGCCCTCCTGAATGCGTGCGCCACTTCGCATGGGGTGCGGCTCGAAGCGGGGCGAGGAATGCCCCTGGAGTACAGGCCCAACGCGACTTGGGCTTGAAGCGCCTTCAGGCCTTCGGAGTCATTCCATGAACATGCGCGAACTCAAGTCGGTGAGCATCGAGGAACTGGTCCACGAATACGAGCAAGGAGCCACTGCCTATGGGCAGGCCCTGGCCGACGCGGACTCGCGCGCCGCAAATCGTGCCCACGACAGGATTGCGGGCGCCTACCGTGAACTCCGGAGTAGGGCTGCGGCTTCCAACCTCCTGCCACTGTTGAAGAGCGAGGACGACAACGTCCGGTCTTGTGCGGCGGCACACGCGCTTGAGTTCGCGCCAGCGCAGGGCGAGCCTGTGCTGATCGAGATGGCTACCCGCCCAGGTCTTCGGCGGACACCCGCCGAATACGCGCTCAAGGCTTGGCGGGAGGGCACCCTCAAGTTCCCTTGAGGCTCAGCCCCCACCCATCAAATCCCCCAGGTTCAGCCCATACGGCTCCGTCGTGGTGCGCCGGGGGGAAGAAGGCTCCACGGCCCCCTCCGCCAGGGGCGCCACGCGGATGAGCCCCGCGGCCATCAGCCGGTGCACCGACCGCGACGCGGCCAGCTCCCCCATGGCCGCCGTGCGCAGCGCCTGACGGATGCTCCGGCTGCCCCGCAGCTTCGAATACAGGTACAGGTCATCCGCCGTCAGGTCCGGCGGGGCAGGGCGGGGGATGGGCTCGAACACCAGCCTCCCATCCAGCGCGAACAGCTCATCACTCAGCGCCAGCGTCAGCCCCACCTCCGCCTCGCGGTACAGCGCGTGCGCCTCCGGCACCGGGCCCCGCTCCAGCACCTGCGCCGCCAGCGCCACCGCGTGGTCGTACTTGCGCGAGGACAGGAACGCCCGCACCAGCGCCAGCAGCTCCGTGAACTCCGTGGACTCGCCCACCTGCGGCCCCTTCGCCCGGTGCGGCGCCAGCGCTCCCCGCCGGTACAGGTGCAGCACCCACCGCGCGGCGAACAGCGGCGCCTCCCTGGCGCTCGCCAGCAGCTCCCCCAGCGTCGCCCCTCCGGCCGCCAGGTCCAGCAGCACGTCCTCCTCCTCGGAGAAGGTCTCCACCGCGAACTCGCGGAACACGCGGAACGTCGTGTCCAGGCGGGGGAAGATCTCCCGGAACATTGCCCACTCGCGCAGGCGCGCCACCGCGTCCCGGTGCAGCGGCCCCAACGGCAGCCGCAGCCCCACCGCCCGCGCCGACAAGGGCAGGCCCGGCGTGAACTCCACCTCGCCCGACTCCCAGGCGTAGCAGTCGAAGAGCGCCTCGCGCGCCTTGTGCTCCATCGCCTCGATGAGCTGCGACAGCTCCACGAAGCAGCGCTGCACCAGGAAGGTGCCGTAGGGCAGGTTCGCCCCCTCCGCCGCCTCGAAGGCCGCCGCCGCGCGCGGGGCCTCCAGGATGCGCAGGTTCACCAACACCTGCGCCAGGTGCTCGCGCGGATCCGTGGACGCCACCCCCACCAGATGCCCGTCCCGCAGGTAGAACTCCCGGCGCACCGCGCCCCGCTCCACCCGCAGCGTCCCCTCCAACCCCGGCGTCGAATAGAGCGGCGGCAACACCAACTGGAGCCGGTAGCTGGCCAGGTTTCCCGTGAACGCTTCCATCCGTGGACGCCCTCCAAGGCGGGCTGACTGCTGCATCAGCCGCCAGGGTAGCGGCAGACCCGAGCCCTCTCAACCCCCCGGAACTGCTCGCCTTTTCCTGGCCGGTCGCAATATTCCAGGCAGGGGAGGGGCGCGGATGTCGGGCGTTCGCCACAGGGCGCCGCCGTCAACGGAAGGTTGCAGGGGAGGGGCGGGTATGCGAACGAGCCGGTGTCCTCCACCCGTCATTGGAATCGCAAGCGCTATGCGGATTCTCTCAGGTGTCCAGTCGTCCGGAAGGCTGCACATTGGCAACTATTACGGAGCCATGCGGCAGTTCGTGCAGCTCCAGGATCAGGGAGAGGCCTACTACTTCATCGCGAACTACCACGCGCTCAACACCGTGCGGGACCCCAAGCTCGCGCAGGAGCTGACGCGCGACGCGGCGCTCACGTACCTGTCGCTGGGCCTGGATCCGAAGAAGGCCATCCTCTTCCGCCAGAGCGACGTGAAGGAGGTGGCGGAGCTGTACTGGATCCTCGGCACGGTGGTGCCCCAGTCGAACCTGGAGCGCGCCCACAGCTACAAGGACAAGGTCGCGCAGGGCATCAGCCCGGACTTCGGCCTCTTCGCCTACCCGGTGCTGATGGCCGCGGACATCCTGCTCTACAGCGCGGACGCCGTGCCGGTGGGCAAGGATCAGATCCAGCACATCGAGTTCGCGCGCGACTGGGCCGTGAAGTTCAACACCCAGTACGTCCCCGGCTATGACCCGGCGGACCCCGAAGGCAAGGAGCGGGGCCACTCGCCCGGCATCCTCAAGCTGCCCGCCGCCCACGTGCAGGAGTCCACCGCGACGGTGCCCGGCATCGACGGGCGCAAGATGTCCAAGTCCTACGGCAACACGCTGGAGCTGTTCGGCGAGGAGAAGGACATCAAGAAGCGCATCATGTCCATCAAGACGGACTCCACGCCGGTGGAGGCGCCCAAGCCCACCACGGACGCGCCGCTCTACGATCTGCTCAAGCTGATGCTCCCGGCCGCGGAGTTCGCGGAGGTGGACGCGACCTGGAAGGCGGGCGGCAAGGGCTACGGCGACTACAAGAAGAAGCTGCTGGAGGCCTTCCACACCACCTTCGGCCCCGCCCGCCAGCGCTACGCGGAGCTGCGCGCGGACACCGGGGAGCTGGAGCGCATCCTCCAGGACGGCGCCCAGCGCGCCCGCGCAGAAGCCCACCGCCTGATGGACCAGGTGCGCAGGGCCGTGGGAATCCCCTGAACACGCGTTCCTGTTCGAATGTTTGACCCACCTGGAAGGCACTGTTAAGGAGGTCTGTCCCCCCCGGCGCGCGCTAAAGGCCGGAAATTCGGGCCCTTGCGCGATGACGAAGCCCCTCCCTACACCCCCGAAGGACGCCGTCCGGTGAGCGAAGGTCGTAAGCCACCACCGCCGGACGACCTCCCTCCGGACCCGGACGGGGAGGGGACGCCGCGCACGCCCGCCGACGCCTTCCGGGTGGCGCTGCCCAACTTCGAGGGGCCCCTCGACCTGCTGCTCCATCTCATCAAGGAGCACCGGGTTGACATCTTCGACATCCCGCTGGCCCTCATCACCGCCAAGTACCTGGAGTACCTGGAGCGGATGCGGGAGCTGAACCTGGACATCGCCGGGGAGTTCCTGGTGATGGCCTCCACCCTCGCGCACCTGAAGAGCCGCATGCTCCTGCCCCGGCAGGACGCGGCCCAGGTGCCCGAAGGGGCGGACGCGCTCGCGGCGGTGGAGGAGGCCCAGGACCCTCGCGCGGAGCTGGTGCGCAGGCTGTTGGAGTACCAGAAGTACAAGGACGCCGCCGAGCACATGGCCAAGCAGGACATCCTGGACCGGGACGTCTTCACGCGCCGGGTGCCAGTGGAGGCCGTGCCCATCCCGGACGACGAAATCGGGCTCCAGGAGATTTCCGTCCTGAAGCTGGTGGAGGCGCTCGACCGGGTGCTCGAGCGCCTGACGCCCAAGGTGCAGCACGAGGTGGTGCTGGAGCGGGTGAGCCTGTCGGAGGCCATCCTCCGGATGGCCGAGCGCCTGCGCAAGGACGGGCAGGTGGTGTTCGAGGCGCTGTTCACGGAGGCGGCCACGCGCCAGGAGGTGGTCATCACCTTCATCGCCATGCTGGAGATGGTGAAGCGCCGCCTCATCCGGGTCTCCCAGGCGGAGCCCCTGGGCCCCATCCAGGTGATCCCCAACGGGGACGCGCTGGACACGCTGCTCCCCACGGAGGTTGACGAGAGTGACTACCGGTAACGGTCCCGACGACGGTGACGAGACGCCCGCCCCCGGCACGCCCGGAGGCCCCGGCCCGTTCTCCGAGGAGGAGATCGCCGCCGTCACCGGCCCCGGTCCCGACGACGCGGAGCTGGACGGGGTGGAGCCCGCCGCCATCGAGGAGGACTCGGACGACAGCGTCCCGGACCTCCAGAGCTCCTTTGAAAAGCTCGTCTCCAAGAGCCGCAACCTGTCCGCGGACCGCATCCGCACGGTGCTGGAGAGCGTGCTCTTCGTCGCCGAGCGGCCCCTGTCCGTGGATGAGCTGTACCAGGCCACCGGCATCCACCGGGACGCCATCACCCAGGCGCTGGATCAGCTCTCCGGCATCCACAGGGAGGGCATCAGCGGCGTCGTGCTGTACGAGGTGGCGGGCGGGTGGCAGTTCCGCACGGACCCCCACTCCGCGGAGTACGTCCGGCGCTACCTGCGGGTGAAGCCGCAGCGGCTGACGCGGGCCGCCGTGGAGACCCTGGCCATCATCGCCTACCGGCAGCCCGTCACCCGGCCGGAGCTGGAGGACATCCGCGGCGTGGACTGCGGCGCCGTCCTCAAGGCCCTGATGGACCGCAAGCTGGTGAAAATCCTGGGCAAGCGGGAAGAAGTCGGCCGCCCCATTCTTTATGGAACCACGCGCGAGTTCCTGGAGTTCTTCGCGCTGAAGGACCTGTCAGCGCTCCCCACGCTGCGGGAATTCCATGAATTGACCCAGGAGCACCGGGACATCGTGGAGAAGGAAGTGGCGCCGCCCGTACCCGTGGCGTCGGGGACGGTCCAGGCGCTGTCGGACCCGGGTTTCACGAAGCGGATGGAGAAGAACGAGGCGGCCAGTGAGGCCGCCCTGGAGGAGCTGGAAGAGGCCATGGCCGCCGCGGAGCGGACCCAGAAGGTCAGTTCCAGCGCCCTGGAAAGCCCCCCATCACCCGTGAAGGGTGATAGCGAGGGCCCCAAGCCCGAGTGACGGGCCGAATTGGAATGGAAGAAGGCTAAGGCATGGCGGCGGAACGTTTGCAGAAGTACCTGGCTCGCGCGGGAGTGGCATCGCGCCGGCACGCAGAGGAACTCATCACCAGCGGTCGGGTGGGAGTCAACAATGAGACGGTGACGGAGCTGGGCAGTCGTGTGACGCCGGGCGAGGACCTGGTCACCGTGGATGGGAAGCTCGTTACGCCGCCGGAAGAATCGTCGTACTACCTGCTCTACAAGCCCATTGGCGTCGTGACGACGCTGTCGGATCCGCAGGGTCGCCCCACCGTCGCCAACTACGTGGAGGAGACGGGCAAGCGCCTGTTCCCCGTGGGCCGCCTGGACTACGACGCGGAGGGCGCGCTGCTCTTCACGGACGACGGAGCGCTCGCGCACAAGCTCACGCACCCCAGCTTCCAGGTGCCGCGCACGTACCTGGCCAAGGTGAAGGGCGTGCCGGACATGCCCACGGTCGAGAAGCTGCGCGGCGGCGTGCGTCTGGAAGACGGCATGGCGACGCCCGTGTACGTGGGCCTCTTCGAGAAGGCCGAGCGCAACACCTGGCTGAAGATCGTCGTGGCCGAAGGCCGGCCGCACCTCATCAAGCGCCTGTGCGCGGCGGTGGGCCACCCGGTGGTGCGCCTGTTCCGTCCCGCCTACGCGGGCATCGGCGTGGAGGGCCTGCGTCCCGGCCAGCTGCGGCAGCTGAAGGTCTCGGAGGTGATGCAGCTCCAGGAGGTCGCGGATGGTCGCGCGCAGCCCGCGGAAGCGGAGATGAAGCTGCCGCCGCGTCGCCACGGCCGTGCCGCGCCGGGCTTCGACGGGCCGGATGACGACGACGTCGAGCTGTCCATGGACGACGAGCTGCCGCCGCCTCCGCGCAAGTCTGCGGGCAAGGCGGAGCGCGCGGAGAAGAAGGCCCCCACGGGCCCGAAGACCCGCGAGGCCCGTCCGGAGCGCAAGGAGTGGAAGGGCGTGCAGGACGGTGGCACGCGTCCGCCGAAGTTCGCCGTGCGCGGGGCGACGCTGCCCGCGGAGGACGAGGAGATCGAGGACGGCTTCGATGACTCCGACGTCCCGACGTTCGACGACGAAGGCGAGGAAGTGGCGGCGCCGAAGGCCGCGGCAGGCCGTGGCGCGGGTCGCGCGTCCGAAGGCAGGTCCGAGCGTGCGCCTCGCGGTGCCGGGGCAGGGCGCTCCGGTGGCGACGAGGGCGGTGCTCCTCGCGGCGGCGCGCGGTTCGGCAAGCCGGCGGGCGCGGGCCGTGGCGGTGACGAAGGCGCGCCTCGCGGCCGCTTCGGCAAGCCGGACGGTGAGCGTGCTCCCCGGGCCGGTGGTTTTGGCAAGCCGGCCGGTGGCGCTCGGTTCGGCAAGCCCGCCGGTGATCGCGCGCCTCGCGCGGGTGGCTTCGGCAAGCCTGCCGGTGGCAGCCGCTTCGGTGGTGACGAGGGCGCTCCTCGCGGGCGTTTCGCGAAGTCGGACGGTGACCGGGCGCCTCGGTCTGGTGGCTTCGGGAAGCCGGCCGGCGCGGGTCGTGGCGGCGACGAGGGGGCGCCTCGGGGCCGCTTCAGCAAGTCCGAGGGTGATCGCGCTCCTCGCGCGGGCGGCTTCGGCAAGCCCGCCGGTGATCGCGCGCCTCGCGCGGGCGGCTTCGGCAAGCCCGCCGGTGGTAGCCGCTTCGGTGGCGATGAGGGTCGTGCGCCTCGCGCGGGCGGCTTCGGCAAGCCCGCCGGTGGCAGCCGCTTCGGTGGCGACGAGGGCCGTGCGCCTCGCGCGGGTGGCTTTGGCAAGCCCGCCGGTGGCGCTCGGTTCGGCAAGCCCGCCGGTGATCGCGCGCCTCGCGCCGGTGGCTTCGGCAAGCCCGCCGGTGGCAGCCGCTTCGGTGGCGACGAGGGCCGCGCGCCTCGCGCGGGCGGCTTCGGCAAGCCCGCCGGTGGCGCTCGGTTCGGCAAGCCCGCCGGTGGCAGCCGCTTCGGTGGTGACGAGGGCCGTGCGCCTCGCGCGGGTGGCTTCGGCAAGCCCGCCGGTGGTGCTCGGTTCGGCAAGCCTGCCGGTGATCGCGCGCCTCGCGCCGGTGGCTTCGGCAAGCCCGCGGGCCGGTTCAGCCGTGACGAGGGCAGCGCGCCTCGCGGCGGTGCTCGCTTCGGCAAGCCGGCCGGTGGCAGCCGCTTCAGTCGTGACGAGGGCGGTGCTCCTCGCGGCGGTGCTCGCTTCGGCAAGCCGGCCGGTGGTGCCCGGTTCGGCAAGCCCGCTGGGGCGGGTGGCGCATCGCGCGGCGAAGGCCGTCCGGAGCGCCGCGAGTGGAAGCCCCGTGGCGAGGACTCCGGCAGCCGGGGGCCGCCGCGCACGAGCCGTGGTGGCGTGGGCCGTACCTCCAGCGCGAGCCGTGGTGGCGTGGGCCGTACCTCCAGCGCGAGCCGCCCTGGCGACTCCGCCCGGCCCACCGGCGAGCGCATCGTGCGCGCCGGCATCCGCAAGGGACCGCCGGGCGAAGGGGGCGGCGCCAGCAAGGGCCCCCGCCGTCCTCCTCGCTAGGACACCCTTCCTCCCGGGTCGTGCCGTCGGTGGGCGGCCCGGGGGGGCGTTGATATAACCGCCGCCTACCTCCACCGTCCGCCTCTTCGGGAGAACGATGCGACCCAGCGTGCGCCCCCTCTTCCTCGCCCTGGCCCTGCTCGCCGGGTGCCATGGCAACAGGGATCAGCTCCTCGCGGAGATCCAGGACCCCCGTCCGGAGATCCGCGCCGCGGCCGTGAAGAAACTGGCCGCCCAGAACAACGCGGACGACCTGGTCCTCTTCACGCGCGCGGCCAAGGACCTCTCCGCCATCGTTCGCGGTGAGGCTGCGGGCGCGCTCGGCGAAAGCCAGGACCCCCGCGTGGTGGACCTGCTCGGCGAGCTGCTCGAGGACGCGGACGAAGCCGTGCAGGGGCAGGCCGCGCTGGCCCTGGCCAAGGTGAAGAGCGACAAGGCCAAGGCGTACCTCACGCTCCAGTACGGGCGCAGGGGCCGCGCCACGCGACAGATCATCGTCCAGGCCCTCAAGAGCGCGAACGTCCCCAACCCCATGGCGACCGTCGTCGCCGCCGAGTCCAAGGGTCTCTGGGAGCGCAACCTCCTGGCCCTCACCGAAGGCGCGCTCCCGGAGCGCGTGGGCGCGGCGGAAGAGCTGGGCAGGAGCGGACGTGCCGCGGCCGTCAACCAACTGCTGCCCATGGTGCGCGACAGCCAGGTCCTCCTCGCCGCCGCCGCCGTGCGCGGGCTGGGAGACGCGGGCGATCCGCGCGCCGTGGCGCCCATCGCGCTGCTGCTCGACGAGAGCTTCCCGGAGCTGCGCGAGTCCGCCATCAGCTCCCTGATGAAGCTGAAGGATCCGACCGCCGCCACGCGGCTCCAGGCGGTGGCGGTGGAGAAGAGCGCGGTGAGTCCGCTCGCCACCGACGCCATCCTGACCTTCCAGCGCACGCCCTCGACGGACGCCGCGCTGTGCGCCATCACGCTCGACGGCGCCCGTGGGGAGGCCGTGAAGGCCGGCCGCGCCATGCGTTCTCGCGGCGGCTGCCCGGTGGACCCCATCGCGGACCGCCTCTCCCGGCCGGCCTCCGCGGCGGCGGGGCTCCACGCGGTGACGGGCCTGGGGCCGGCGGCGCGCGCGCTGCTGCCCAAGGTGACGCCGTGGCTCAACCAGCCGGACGTCGCGCTGCGCTCGCTGGCGGTGGAGGCGGTGACGAGCGTGGGCGATGCGTCCGTGGCCCCCGCGCTCCAGAAGCTCTACGAGCAGGAGGTCGCCGGGCTCGCGACGCTGCGCGCGGACTGGGTGCCCAACGCGCTGCCCCTGAAGTACAGCGCGGACCTGGATCCGGCCGCGCCGCGTGCGGCGTCGGCGAAGGCGGACAGCAAGGCCGGCAAGCACGCGCAGCTCTTTGATCGGCTCCAGGCCCTGAACGCGACGCGGGCGAAGGATGCCGGGCGGGTGGTGGTGCCTCCGCGCATTCCGTCGGAGCTGAGTGACGACGTGGATCCCGCGAAGCTCCAACCGCTGGCCACGCTGCTGACGGGGCTGGGCGCGCTCAAGGCCCCCGGTGCGCTGGAGATCCTCAAGGGCTACGCGGACGACGAGAGCCCCGTGCTGCGCGCGGCGGCCCTCGTCGGCCTCACCCATGTGGGGCCGGAGGGCATGGAGATTGCCCGCACGGCGCTGCTGGAGCCCGACCGCGAGCTGCAGAAGACGCTGGCGCTGGCGCTGGCGGAGCAGGGCGAGGGCGGGCAGCTGGCGCTGGTGGCCGCGCTGCCGAAGATGGGCAGCGAGAAGCTGGTGGTCCTGGATGCGCTGACGCGCGTGGGGCCTCCGCCGGCGTCGGCATCCGAAGTGCTCCAGGTGCTGGTGAAGGAGGGTGGGGCGGAGGCGGCGCTCGCGGCCATCCTGCTGGGCCGGATGGGCGCGAAGGACGCGGTGCCCACGCTGCTCAAGTCGCTCGACGACTCCAACAGCGTGGCCCGGCGCGACGTGCTGCTGGCCCTGGGCGCCATCGGCGATGCGAAGTCGGCGGAGAAGGTGGGCCGCGACCTGTACCACGACCTGCCGGAGATCCGCGCCGCGGCGGCCACGGCGCTGCGCAAGATGAACACGGGCGCGGAGGCCGAGCCGCTGGAAGCGCTCAAGGGTGACTACTTCCGCGAGGTCCGCGTCGCCGCGGGCGAGAGCCCGACGAAGGACGACAAGGTCGCTGACGGAGCGCGGTGAATGCAGCTGCGCGCGCTCAAGGACAAGGCGACCGAGGCCTTCACCAAGGGCCGCTTCTCCAAGGCCGCGGAGCTGTACGAGGACTACTGCCGCGCTGAGCCGAAGGACCACCAGAGCCGCCTGCGCATGGGCGACGCCTGGGCCAAGGCAGGGCAGCGCGGCCGTGCCGTCACCGCCTACCAGTCCGCGGCGGAGGGCTTCGCGAAGGAGGGCTTCCTGCCGCGCGCCATCGCCGCGAGCAAGCTGATCCTCGAACTGGATCCGGCCCATCAGGGCGTGCAGCAGATGCTCGCGGACCTGTACGCGCGAAGGGGCACGCCGACCACGTCCCGGGCGAAGCCGAAGGACGGCGCGCCCGCGACGCCCCCAGGCACGCCGGCCCTCGTCAGCCAGCGCGAAGCCACGGCCTCCGACGTGCCGCCGCCACCCGCGAAGGAGGCCGCGCGTCCGGCCCCCGAAGCGCGGAGCCGCCCGGAGCCGGAGGACACCGAGGTGGTCCTCTCCGTCGAGGTGGAGATCGAGCCTCAACACGACGGTCCTGGCTGGACCCTGACGCCCGAAGCCCCTCCGGAGCCGGAAGCCACCGCGCGGCCCATGGCGGAGGCAGGCCCCCGGACCTCCGACGCCCTCCCGACGCCCCCCATTCCCACGTCATCCGCCGTGGCCCAGGACCGCACGCCTCCAGGCCTGTCCGTCCGCGCGGTGCCGCCGCGAGCCCCGTCGTCCCCATCCTCCATGCCCGAGCTTTCCCAGATCCGGACCCCCAGCGGACGTTGGCAGGCCCTCGCGCCGCCCATCGCCGGGACCGACATGCCCGCGGAGCCGGCTGCCGCCGAGCCCAGGCCCTCCGCGCCTCCGGGCCTGCGCCCGCGCCGCGCCGACGCGCTCCCCACGAAGGCCGCCACCCCCACGCCCGTTGCCGGCGCCACGGTCGTGTCCACCCGCGCTGGCGCACCGGAGCCCTGGCGCGCGTCCGTGCGCGTCTCCAACTTCACGGAGCTGGAGATCGAAGGGGACTCGCTGCTGCACGCGGTGGAGCTCGCGGCCCAGCGCGGGCTCGCTGACGGCGCACCGGAGGAGGAGCCCGTCCTCGAGCTGACGGAGGAAGCCCCTCCCGCGGGCGAAGGCTGGGACGCGCTGCCGGCCATCCCGCTCTTCTCCGACCTGCCGCGCGAGGCGTTCATCCAGCTCTTTGAACGCTGTCCGCTGCGCCGCTTCGGACCGGGTGAGCGCATCCTCGCGCAGGGCAGCCACGGCGATGCCTTCTACGTCATCTGCGAAGGCAGCGTGCGCGTCTTCCGCGAGGACGACGGCCACCGCCAGGACCTGGCCACGCTGGAGGGTGGGGCGTTCTTCGGGGAGATGGCGCTGCTGTCCGGTGCCCCGCGCGCCGCGTCCGTGGAGTCCGCGTCCGACGACACGCAGGTGCTGGAGATCTCCGCGTCGGTGCTGGCCATGCTGTCGCACGGCCACCCATCCGTGGCCCAGGCCCTCAAGAAGTTCTGCCGTGAGCGCCTGCTCACCAACGTGATGAACGGCTCCGCGCTGTTCCGCCCCTTCAACCGCAAGGACCGGCGCGGCCTGGTGGAGCGCTTCCGCGCCCGCGACGTGGAGCGCGGCGACGTCATCATCCGCGACGGAGACCCCACGGACGGCCTCTACGTCGTCCTTTCGGGCGAGGTGGACGTGCTCAAGAACGGGCACGTGCTGTCGCGCCTGAAGGAGGGGGACCTCTTCGGGGAGATCTCCCTGCTCCAGAAGACGCCGGCCACGGCCACGGTGGAGGCCGCGCGCCACACCACGCTCCTGCGCCTGCCGCGCGAGGACTTCGACTCGCTCATCTCCAGCCATCCCCAGGTCCTGATGCTCGTCTCGGACCTGAGCGATCAGCGCCTGCGCCGCACCCAGGGCCTGCTGGACGCCGCGATGGACGCCGCCAGTCGTGCGGAGGAGGACGAGGACGATCTCATCCTCGTCTAGCGCCGGCGGGGGACCCGACCCCCTCGGTCGGCACCGCGCTTCCTCCCTGTGGTCCGTCCGCGCGGAGGGGCAGGGTGGCGGGTTGTGGCCCAGAGGGGGGCCCGCTATCCTTCCCGACATGGCAGGAGGCCAGGGCGGGGCGCCGCACGCGATAGCGGGACTGGGGCCCGACGATATCGCCGAGCTGGAAGCCCTCGGCTCGCAGCCCGGCTATGACGTGTTCCTCGCCCCGGCCCGCGCGCTCGAAGGCTCCGTGGACGAGTGCCGCTCCAACATCGCGCTCGCCTTCCACAACACGAAGCGCGGCGTGGACAACGTGCTGGGCCACGAAGCGGAGGTCGCCACGCTCCCGGGCGTGAACGTGGAGCACCTGCGGGAGCTGCCGCTGCTCGCGCAGGGGCTCGCCTGGGCCGCCTTGCAGGTGCAGCGCGACCTGCGCGCCAGCGCCTTCGGCGCGCTCTTCGAGCGGGCCCAGCACCTGCGCCGCAAGCTGCTCAAGACCGCCGAGGCGCTCGCCGAAGCGGCCTTCCTCACGCCCGCCGACGTGGAGGCCAGCCGCGGCGAGGGCCACCGCGACGTGGTGGGGGACTGCCTGGGGCTCGTGGCGCTGTTCCGGCGCAACGAGGAGAAGCTCACCGGCCGCTCTCCGGTGACGCCCGACGACGTGAACGAGGTGGAGCGCGTCGCGGAGCAGCTGCGCGCGCTGCTCGCGTCCCCCGGCGACGCGCGCGAGCACGAAGGCTCGCCCCTGCTCTTCGAGGCCACCGAGGTGCGGGATCGCTTCTGGACGCTGCTCACCCGGCGCCACGACGTCCTCTGGCGCTGCGGCGCGTGGCTCTTCGGCCGCGACGTGGACATGCACGTCCCGCCGCTCCAGTCCCGCCACCCGCTGGTGCGCGCCGTCGTCCCCACCTCCATTGAACGCGCGCAGCAGCAGACGCTCCGGCGCGCGGACTCCCGGGGCCAGGGCTCCTCCAGCGGCCCGGCGCCGGAGACCGGCTCCATGCGCTCCAAGGTCCGCTTCATGGTGAAGGTCGGCTTCGACTTTCCCTCCCGCTAGACACCCATGCCTTTCGACGTGAAGGACATCCTCCGGCAACTGGACGCGGGCTTCTCGCACGAAGGCGGCGCGCCGCCCTGGTGGCAGGAGAGCTGGGAGGACCCGGAGGGGTTCGCCAACGCGCTCGCGGAGGCCCACGCGGGCCGGGGCGTGCCGCCGCCCAAGAGCCGCCCGGGCCAGCAATACGACTTCTTCCACGACCTGGTGGTGCGCCACGTCGCGCTGGAGCGCCCCGCCTTCCGCACCCACGCGCGCATCCAGGGCTGGCAGAACCTGGGCTACCGCGCCCTGCACGACCAGGCCTCGCGCCGCGCCAGCGAATGGGCGGAGCAGGGCGTGGAGCCGGGCATGAAGGTGTGCCTGGTATACGGCGTGGGCCAGGAGCTGCTCGTGTCGCTCATGGCCACGCTCCAGTTGGGTGGCTGCTTCACGCTGCTGCCGCCGCTGGGCCCCCGCGCCATGGCCGCCCGGCTGGAGGCCCTGGCGCCGGACTTCATCGCCGCGGAGCCGCACCAGCTCCCCATCCTCCGGGGCCACGAGAAGCTCCTGCTCCAGAGCCGGGGAGGGGGCTCTCCCGGCTTCAGCTCGCACACGTACAAGCCCGGGGACGTGGTGGGGCTCATCTTCTCCCCGCTGGTGGATCCGCCGCACACCCCCGTGCCGCTCACCGCCGGGGACGCCTGGAAGGGCGCGCTCGGCGACGGGCTGCTCACCTTCGGGCTCGCGCCGGGAGAGGTGCTCGCGGCGCCGGACTTCCCGGTGCTCCAGCACCTGCCGGCCCTGCTCTTCGCCACGCTGCTCCGGGGGGCCACGTACCTGCACCTGGACATGGCGGACCTGGAGCAGAACCCGGCGCCCCTCCTGGAGCAGCCGCTGCGCTCCCTGGGCGTCACGCCGCGCCTGCGCGACCTGCTGCTCAAGCACCGCACCGGCGCGATGCGCAACGTGCTGCACTGGTTCCGCAACCCGGAGGAGCCCTACGACGCCCAGGCGTGGCGCGCGTGGGTGAAGCAGTGCGGCCTCCAGGCGGTGCCCTCGTCCAACGTCCTCATCGACGCGGCGGCCGGCGGCGCGGTGCTCGTGTCGTCGCGCGGGGTGAATGATCCGCACGCGGACGTGCACACGGACGTCTTCCCCGTGCCGGGCCGCGCCTGGACGCTGAAGGATCCGAACCTGAGCGGGCAGGGCGCCCCGACGGACGTGGGCGTCTTCACGCTCCTGCCCGACAAGGGCCGTCCCCCCGGCCACGTCCTGCTCGCGCGGATCCGCTCGCGCTACCACTACGGCGGCACGCTGGGCTTCCGGCACGACGGCCGCGCCTACCCGGCGAAGGAGGTCACCGCCGCGCTGGAGGGCGTGAGCTTCCTCGTGGGCACCAGCGTGGTGCCCGTCTCCACCGGAGGGCTCGCCAGCCATGCGCGCTTCGTCCTCCTGGCGTTCACCGGCCACGAGCCCGCTCCCCCGGAGGGCGAGCAGGAGATCAAGCGTCGCATCGAGATGCTCCTCGGCGGGGACTTCCTCCCGGACCGGATCGCGTTCTTTCCGCTCTTTCCACACCGCAAGAAGGGCGCCGTCGACGACGCGTGGTGCGCCTCGCAGTTCTTCACCGGCGCGCTGCACCGCAAGTCCACGGATCCAATGTTCCAGGCCCTCACCGCCCTGCGCGGACGGCTGCTGGAAAGCGCGGGCAACCCGGGCGAAGATGGCCCGTCGTCAACGAGCTGAAAGGGGCAGGACATGGGTGTCCAGGTCGTGATGGGAGCGATGCTGCAATGCAGCTTCGGGGTGGCTCCCTCATCGTTGATGGTGCTCCCGGCGAACAAGGTGCTGGCGACGACCCCCGCGGCGAACATCATGGACAACAAGCCGTTCATGAACGTGCTACCTTTCGGCATGTGCTCGTCCATGGCGAACCCCATGGTGGCGGCAGCCACCGCGGCGGCCCTGGGCGTCCTCACCCCCATGCCCTGCATCCCCGCGACCGCGGCGCCCTGGGTGCCCGGCTGCCCCAAGGTGCTCATCGGCAACATGCCGGCGCTGGAGAGCAACTCCAAACTCATGTGCAGCTACGGCGGCGTCATCCAGGTCGTCTCCCCCGGGCAGATGGTGGCCATCGATGGGTGACGCGGCGCTGGCCATTGAAGCCGTCGACTTCTCGCTGCTCGACGCCCCGTTCACCGGCACGCCCGTGCCCATCGACGAGGCGGAGGGGCCGGATCCGCGCCTGGAGGCCATCACCGGCCTGGTCGCCAAGGGCTCCTACGCGGAGGCGGCCCGCGCGGCCGAAGCGCTGCTGCGCGGGGGCGTGCGCGACGTGCGCCTGCTGGGGCCGTACCTCTTCGGCCACTTCGTGTCGGACGGCATGAAGGCGCTGCCCGTGCTCTTCCGCTCCCTGTCGCTGAGCCTCACGGAGAACTGGGACCACTTCGGCCCGGCGGGCAAGAAGCCCATCTTCCTGGACACCGGCCTGCGCTGGTTGCTCAAGATGATGAGCAAGACCCTGGAGCACCACACGCGCCTCAAGGACGCGCAGTGGCAGGCGTGGAACGCCGCCGGCAACCGCGAGCCCATGGAAGAGGCCCTGCGGATGGGCGACCCGCTCATCGCCACGCTCTCCGCGCTGCCGAAGAACGCGAGCGCGGACGCCTTCCGCACGCTGCTGGGCAACCTGCGCTCCCACGCCCAGGGCGTGCCGTACCTGCCCCCGCCCGAGGACCCCCAGGCCCAGGTCCAGCCGCTCGCCCTGGCCCCGGACGAGGACGACGACGACGAGGATGCCGGCGACGACGAGGAGGAGGCCCGCCCCACCCGGGCCCGCCGCGCCGCCGCCCCGGACGCGGACGCGGGACCGACCGTGCCCATGTCGCCCGCGCTCGCGCAGCTGGTGCGCAAGCTGTCCGCCTTCGAAGCGCTGGTGGCGCGCGAGGACTTCGTCAAGGCGAGCGTCATCGCCGTGGACGTGCTGGCCACCGTGGAGCGCTTTGATCCGCGCGTCTACCTGCCCATGCTCTTCTCCGGCTTCTTCAACGGCCTGAGCCAGCACGCGGACGCCATCGAACCGATGCTGCACGGCACGGAGTCCCTGGGCTTCCGTGCCCTGGATCAGCTCTACCGCGTGGACCTGGACGCGTTCCTCGTCGCCCCGCAGCGCCAGCCCCGCGGCTCCGGATACGAGGAATAGCGCCTGGTCCCCCCCTTGGAAGCGGAGCGCGAGCAGCCGGGCCGCAAGCTCACCGTCGAGGAGCGCATCAGCGAGCGCATCCGCAGCTTCGACGTGCCGGCCCTGTTGGATCTGCTCGCCAAGGAGGGCTACGGCGACGCGGAGGTGGAGTTCCGCAGCCACCGCAGCACCCTGCACCAGCAGCACCTGGTGCACGCCATCGAGTTCACCCGCCAGCCGCGCAAGCGCGTGGTCATCACCGTCAACCTGGGCCTGCTCAGCGTCCAGACGCCGCTGCCGTCCTTCCTCTTCCAGGCCATGGACCGGCTGGAACACGACGCGATGGCGGACTTCCTGGGTTACTTCGACCACCTGCTGCTGCGGACGCGCTTCGCGGGTCAGTTCCCGGATCGCGACGAGTCCCTGCTGCCCGGCTGGGAGCACTCCACCTTCCACCGCCTGCGCCTGTTGCGGCTCGCGTGCCCCAGCAGCCTGCACTGGCTCTTCGCCAAGGTGTTCCCGGAAGCGGAGGTGGTGGTGCGCCGCGAGACGCGCCGCCAGCGCATCGAATCCAAGGGCATCCGCCTGGGCGCCGCAGCGCTCGGGGACGGCAGCGCGGTGGGCGGCTTCGCCACCGTGCCGACGGGCGGCGTGGAGGTGCGGCTGTACCTCGACGAGCCCCACTCCGGCGCCGGCATCCCCTGGGCCGTGGAGGCCCGACGGCGCCTCAACACCCGCATCTTCCCCAGCCTGGCGGAGACCCCGCTGGCGCTCGCCGTCATCCTCGCGCTTCGTGATCAGTCCAGCCACGCGAAGCTTCAGAAGGGCAGTCACCTGGGTTACGAACCGTTGGTTGGCGGTCCGGAACAGACCCAGGAGGTCCTCCTGTTTTCGGGGGACACCGCTCAATTGCGATCAGCTGAATCCCGCTAGACCTGTGATGTCGCTTGGTTGACTCGATTTCCTGATCGCGCCTACGCTGTAAATGTTCACAGGCAGGGCGCACTCCCGGGGCGGCTCCATCAGGACGGGGGGAATCAGCGCACTGCGAATGTCAGGGAGTCACCGTGGCCATTCAGGACCAGCTTCCCAAATCCCGCATCACCCTCACGTACCGCACCACCATCAACGGAGAGCAGGAGACGGTGAACCTGCCGTTGCGCCTGCTGGTGATGGGGGACTTCTCGCTGGGGTCCTCGGAAGACCGCAAGAGCGACCTGGAGACGCGCCGCCTGCGCTCCATCGACGGGCGCAACCTGGACGAGCTGATGAAGGACATGAAGATGTCCGCCAGCTTCCAGGTCCCCAACCGCATCAACCCGGACGTGGAGTCGGAGCTCAACGTCACGCTCCCCATCGACCGGATGAAGTCCTTCCACCCGGACGAGGTCGTCAAGCACGTCCCGAAGCTCAAGGCGCTGCTGCTGCTCAAGACGCTCCTGGTGGAGATGCAGTCGAACATCGACAACCGCAAGGACCTGCGCCGCGAACTCTACGAGCTGTTCTCCAAGCCGGAGGCGCTCAAGGAGCTGCTCAACGAGCTGAAGGGCTACGAGAGCATGCGCCTGCCCGCCGGTGAGGCCGCCGCCGCCACCACGACGCCCGCCGCCGCGCCTGCCGCGGGCAAGCCCACGGGGGCCGCCGCCGCGACCGCCGCCGTCGCCGCCACCGTCGCCGCCGGGGCCAAGCCTCCGGCCGCGTCCTGATCCTCCTTCCCCCCTTCGACTTCTAAAAGGACTCCGCCATGGCCGAGACCACCTACCTGAAGCGCCTGTTCACCAGCGTTCGCCTGGATCCGCCCCAGTCGTCCGAGCCGATGATCCTCAGCAACTTCGGCGCCGTCGTCGACGAGCAGCAGGTCACCCTGGAGAGCCGGTTCCTCTCCAGCGTCGCCGCGCTGCTCCAGAACGTCGCGCCGGTGGAAGGACCGGACAACACCGCCCGCTTCGACAAGGGCCAGGTGCTGGACGTCATCAGCCGCATCGACCGCATGATCGACGCGCAGATGAACGAGATCCTCCACAACGAGACCTTCCAGAAGATGGAGTCGTCGTGGCGTGGCCTGGAGGATCTGGTCAACCACACCAACTTCAAGGCCAACATCGCCATCGACGTGCTGGACGTGGCGAAGGAGGAGCTGGCGGAGGACTTCGAGAACAACTCCAGCAACATCTTCGCCGGTGCGCTCTTCGACAAGGTCTACATCCAGGAGTACGACCAGTACGGCGGCCGTCCCTTCGGCGCCATCGTCGGCCTCTACGACTTCTCCTCCACGCCCGCGGACCTGACGTGGCTGCAGCGCATGGCGAAGGTGTCCAACGCGGCGCACGCCCCGTTCATCTCCGCCGTCAGCCACACGTTCTTCGGCTGTGAGACCATCGAGGAGATGGAGGCCATCAAGAACCTGGAGGGCGTGCTCGCGCACCCCCGGTTCGGCCGCTGGAACGCGTTCCGTGAGACGGAGGAGGCCGCCTACGTGGGCCTGACCTTCCCGCGCTACGTGCTGCGCCTGCCCTGGCACCCGGACAAGAACCCCTGCGACGTCCTCAACTTCACGGAGACGGCGCGCGGCGAGTCGGAGAAGTACCTCTGGGGCAACTCCGCCATCCTGCTCGCGCGCAACATGGTGAAGGCGTTCGAGATCTCCGGCTGGTGCCAGTCCATCCGCGGCCCCAAGGGCGGCGGCCTCATCTCCGGCCTCCCGGTGGACACGTTCTCCCTGCGCGGCCAGGACGAGATCAAGGCCCCCGTGGAGATCGCCATCCCGGACTACCGCGAGTACGAGTTCGCGCGCTCGGGCTTCATCCCGCTCGTGTACCGGAAGGGCTCCAGCGACGCGACGTTCTTCAGCACCCAGTCCGCCAAGGTCGCCAAGACGTTCAAGGACCCCAAGGACTCGGAGAACTCGCAGCTCGTCACGAACCTGGCCTACACGTTCTCCATCACGCGGCTGGCGCACTACGTGAAGTGCATCATGCGCGACAACATCGGCAACACGGCCGACGCGGACTACATCCAGCGCCAGCTGGACTCCTGGTTGTCCAACTACGTCACCACCGTGGCGAACCCGGACGACCTCACCGTGCGCCGCTTCCCCTTCAAGGCGAGCAGCGTCGTCGTGTACCCGCGTCCCGGCGAAATCGGCTGGTACGACTGCAAGCTGGCGGTGCTGCCGCACATCCAGTTCGAAGGCCTCAACGTGGAGCTGATGCTCGAGTCGCGGCTCGGTTAAGCCGCACCCCCATTGGGCAGGTGAGAGCCTGCCCTTCACCCTGGAGTGACAGATGCCCCAGTTTTCGCGCAACCTGGACGTGTATCAGGGCTTCAACTTCAAGAAGGACAAGCAGACCCCGGTTGGCTACATCACCGCGCTCACCATCGGTGGCGTGGCGCTGAAGGCGGACCAGGAGACCATCAAGGATCCTGAGAACCCGGACGCGGCCATCGCGGACAAGGTCGTCGCGGTGCTCAACCACTACCTGTGGGACACGGGCGTGACGGACGCCATGTACTTCTCCGGGCAGGTGTCCGTGGCCAACAAGCAGGCCGTGGCGGAGATGCTGCTGGGCAAGTTCAGCAACATCGAGGTCGTCATCAAGTACGTCGTCTACGAGTACGACCCGCTCGGCAAGAAGTACTTCAAGTCGAACTTCCTCGACGCGGAGATCAAGGGCCTGCTGGAGAAGAACGGCGATGAGCTGAACATGGCCGTCGCGGACAACGAGTCCCGCGAAGTGCAGTCGCCCAAGAACTACACGTTCACCCTGGGCGTGAAGCCGCAGGCGCTGGAGCAGTCGCTGAACCTGGCCACCTCTTCGACGAAGAAGTTGGCCAAGAAGTGGGGCGTCACGGAGACGGCCAGCTAGCATCCCGTACCGGTAACAAGTCGCGCCCGGGCCGGGAGCACCCTCGCTCCCGGCCTTGCTGGCGCGAAAGAAGAGAACGAGGCACATGCAGCGGTACAAGCTCGCACGGGTCCGCTGGCACGTGGGCCAGACCCTCCTCCCCGAGCACTTCATCGCGCAAGAGGATGCGGTGGACGCCGAGATCCGGCTCCACGCGACACTGTCCGGCCTGCCGTCCCACGGCGTCGCGTACCTGGCCTGGAACGAGTCGCTCCTGCTGGGCGGCAGCCTGTCCATCTCCGCGCTCACCGTCGTCACCAAGACGGGGGAGCTGCTGGACGTGCCCGGCAACGCCGTCATCGCCCCCCTGGCCCTGGACGCCATCGGCAAGTCGGAGTTCATCATCTACCTGCACGTGCTGAAGGAGACCGTCAGCGCGGAGGGCATCCGCCTGTACGCGGATGATCCGCCGGTGCTCCAGCGCGTGCTCAACAAGCTTCAGCTGTCGTCGGAGCCGGTGATGGACGGCGCCGTGGCGTCCTTCGGGCTGGCCGCCGTTTCGCAGGACGAGGACGGCGCGTGGCGCACGTCGCCGGACTGGGTGCCCGCGCTGCTGCTCGTGGGGCCCAACCCCTTCCTGGAGACGCTGCTCACGTCGCTGGACGACCTGTTGGACCAGGTGCGCCAGCAGCTGCTCACGCACATCTCGGACACGTACCTGCGCACGGACCGGCTCACCAACGCGCGCCGGGCGCTCTTCGAAGTCCACCACCTGCTCGCCCTGCGCAAGGACATGTTCCGGCAGGTGTACGTGCACCCGTACCACCTGTTCGACGGGCTGCGCCGGCTGTACTTCGAGGCGTGCTGCTACCTGGAGATGCTCCCGGATGACCAGATGCCGGTGTACCAGCACGAGGAACTGGCCACGGGCCTGGGCGGGTGGATCCGCCTGCTCACGCGCAGCTTCCAGCCAGAGGCCACGCGCTCCACGCACAAGGCCTTCCAGGTGAAGGACGGCCAGTACGTCTGCTCTCCGCTGCCGCCGGAGGTGAGCGCCGCCAGTGAAGCGTACCTGCTCGTGCAGCGCACCAGGCCCGGGGAGCGCACGCCCATGGACGGCGTGAAGCTGGCCAGCCCCTCGCGGCTGCCGCTGGTGCGCCGCCAGGCGCTGAAGGGCGTGCCCTACACCCACGTGCCGTACCCGTCGTTCCCGCACGCGCTGGGGCCCGAAATCGACTGGTACCTGCTGGGCAAGGGCGAGGAGTGGCAGCACTCGCTGCGCGAGGACGGGGTGGCCTTCTACGTGACGCCCGCGCTCAAGGGCGCCCAGACGTCGCTGTTCTGGCGGAGGAGCTGACGCCATGGCGCGCGCGCCCTTCCTGGACAAGTTCGCGGCCCGCTCCCAGCGGCCCAACGTCCGGGACAGCCTGGAGCACGTGATGCGCAACATCGAAGCCGTGCTCAACACGAAGAAGGGCTACGGCTTCTTCATGCACGACTTCGGCCTGGGCGGGTACACGGAGAAGCTGGGCACGCGCGAGCTGGTGGAGGCGCTCACCGCTGAAATCCAGCAGGAGATCACCCAGCACGAGCCCCGGCTGGTGGGCCCGGAGGTGAAGCTGCGCGGCCGCGACAGCGGGCTGTGGCTGCACTTCGACTGCAAGGGCGCCTTCGACGACGTACCCTGCCACCTGCGGCTGGTGTTCCACACCGTCACCGGCCAGGTGCGCGTGCACGCGGAGGACACCTGATGGCGCCCCACGCCGAGCGGCTGGACCTGACGCTCACGCTCACCATCGCGGGCAAGGCGCACGCCATCGCCTCGGCGGACGTGCTCGCCTTCGAGCTGGACCTGCACGGGTGGGGGCACGAGGGGAGGGTGGAGTTCCGCGTCCTCGACGAGACGGCGCACGGCGGCCAGAAGAAGGACAAGCTGCTGGCGGACTTCCTCAAGCCGGACCTGGTGGAGGTGGCGCTGGAGCTCAAGGCGGTGCACTCCGACACGGCGACGAAGCCGACCTTCACCTCCCTCAAGGTGAAGGGGCTGGGGCTGGACAAGGCCCTCACGGAGGAGACCGTCGCCCAGGTGAAGGGCGCGGGCATCACCTACCGGCACTACACGCTGCGCTTCGTGGATCCCGCCCGGCTGCTGTGGACACAGCACTTCCCGTGCGCGCTCTACACGCAGAAGACCCTGCAGGACGTGCTGGACGCGCACAAGGGCGACAAGATCGCCCTGGCCAACGACTGGGACGCCCAACTGGGGGTCACCTGCCCGTTGATCTTCCTGGGCCTGTCCCCGGAGTCCGGCGCCAGCTTCTACGACTTCGTCGTGGCGTTCGTGCACGCGCGCAACGGCGTGCTCGCGTACGACTACACCGCGCAGAACTACCAGCTCCGCGCGGCGAAGGCCGCCACCGGCACGCCGCTGGAGCTGCGCTCACAGGACGTGGACGCGGTGACGGTGGTGTTCCCGGAGGTGGCGCGCCACGACGTGGCCATCCTCAACGCCGCCGCGGAGAGCCCGAAGAACCAGGCCATCACCAACGCGCAGGCCGTCACCGGCGTCCGCCAGGACGTGCTCCTGCGCACGGACATCGCCAATGACGTGCAGCAGCGGGTGACGCTGGAGACGGCGCGCCTCAAGGTGCGCGGGCTGGAGGTGGACCTCTCCTGGAACCGCTTCCCCACGGTGGCGTTCGCCCCCGGCGCGCTGGTGAAGCTGCCCAAGACGGCCGGGTGGGTGGCATCAGGCGTGCCCGGCACGGACACCTTCCGGGTGCGCCGGATGACGCTCCGCGCGGAGCCGCTGCCGCCCGAGGACCTGGAAGCCGACGGGGAAGGGGAGGCGCGCCGGCCCTCGCCGGAGAGCCGCTACCTGCTCACGCTCACCACGCGGCTGGAGCGCAAGGACGAGCTGCATGTGGACCTGCCGGCCTTCACGCCGCCGGTGTATCCGCGCTTCGTCGAAGGGCTCATCGTCAGTGAGGTGGGCGAGACGAAGGACGAGACGTGGCAGGCGTACACCGACAGCGCCACGTCCCTGGACGGCTACAAGGTGAAGATGCCGCTCTTCGCCAACCAGATCATCCAGGTGCCCTTCAACGCGAACCTGCTGCCCGGGCACTTCTACTTCCCGGCCTACAAGGGCGCGCGGGTGCTGGTGGCGCTGGACTTCCAGCGCGCGTGGCTCAAGCGCTACCTGGACTGGCGCGCGGGCGCTCGGCTGCCGTCGGACGGGCAGGGCGTGCACCTGCTCGTGGGCAAGACGACGGAGAATGGCACGTCCATGCGCCACTTCTACGACGACAACAAGCCGCTGTTCCGGCTCCAGCGCACCCACGACACGGACACGGAGAAGATCGAGCTGAAGGAAGGCACGCTGCTCATCCTGGTGAAGGAAGAACCCGCGTGAGCGCGGGTTCGGACGGAGAGGACTGATGGGAACGCTGGTTTGCAAGATCGAGCTGGACAAGGTGAAGGGCATCACCGTCCAGGTCGACAACGCGGACGATCAAATCACCCAGACCGTGGTGATGGACGGCACCAGCATCACCATCACCGTGAAGGGCCCCCAGGAGACGAGCACCTACGTGCAGAAGCAGGACAGCATCGTCGTCACGGTGAAGGACCTGACCTTCGACACGGACACCCTCACCATGAAGTCCAAGGGCGTGTCGCAGTGGACCAGCCAGGACACGCTCACGGTGAAGAGCACGAAGGACATGACCCTCAACACCAGCGCGAAGCTGACCCAGACGGCCACCAGCGACGCGAAGCTGTCCTCCAGCGCCAACGTGAACATCGAGGCGACGTCCAAGCTGGCCATGAAGGGCAACATGGGCGCGGAGATGGTGACGTCCGGCGGCGAGGCGAAGGTGGACGGCGTGACGCTGAAGCTCGCCGGCAAGACGACCGCGGAGATGTCCGGGGCGATGACGAAGGTGACCGCCACCGGGAAGCTCGACCTGGAGGCCAGCGGCATGGCCAACCTCAAGGGCTCCATCACCAGCGTGGGCGGCGCGCTGGTGAAGCTGGGCTGACGCGATGCACGGAATCCTCTTTGACTGACGGACGGCGGGAGAGCGGGCGGTGAAGGACTTTTCAGAGAAGATCTACCTCGACTTCCTGTCGGAGCTGGACGGGCTGGAGCGCTTCCGGCAGCGCTTCCAGGAGCGACACCCCGCCGCCCCGTTGGACCGCGAAGACCCGGACGTGCGCCGCCTCATCGAGGCGATGGCGTTCTTCTCCGTGCAGACGCGGCACGCCACGCTGCACAACCTGCGCTCCACCTGGCGGAGGCTCTTCGCGGGCTTCTTCGACTTCCTGCTGGAGCCCGTGCCCGCCGCCGCCATGGCGCAGGCCGTGCCCACGGAGAAGATGGTGGAGCCGGTGCTGCTCACCCGGGGCACGGAGCTGCGCCTGACGCCCGCCGAAGGGGTGGCCGGCTCCTTCCGCCTCCAGCGCGACCTGCGCGTGCTGCCCATCTTCCTGAAGGGCACGGACGTGGTGCCCCAGGTGCGCAGCGGCCACCGGCTCATCCTGCGCTTCGAGTCCCGCTTCGCGCGCAAGGACGCCATCGACGTGCTCAGCCTGCACGTGCGGCACCTGGACGAGTACCGCTCGTCGCTGGCCGTCTTCCACGCGCTGCGCAAGCACCTGAAGCAGATCAGCGTCGTGTACGACGAGTCCGCGGACGAGCACTCGGTGGGCAGCCCCTGCGAGGTGTCCTTCAACCGCGATCCGCCCGCGCCGGACGACGGGACCGTCTACGCGCACCCGTTCCAGCGCCTGCGCGCCTTCTTCCAGTTCCCGGAGCAGCAGCTGTTCCTGCACGTCAAGGTGCCGCCGCCGCGCGGCAGCTCCTGGATGAAGTTCTGCCTCTGCCTGGACCTGGACAAGGACTGGACGGTGGGCAAGTCGCTGCACCCGGACTTCTTCCAACTCTTCACCGTGCCGGTGGTGAACCTCAAGGCGGAGCCCGCGCAGGTCGTCGTCGCGGACGGCACGCGGGCGGAGCACCCCATCCTGAGCATGAGCGCGGGGCGCGAGTTCAGCCTGCACTCGGTGACGGGCGTCTTCGAGATGACCAAGGCGGGGCTGTCTCCGCTGCGCCCGGCCTTCCTGCCCGGCAAGGGGCCCAGCTACGAGGTGGACGAGACCTTCGATGAGAAGCTCACGTCCCGGCAGAGCCTCATCGTGCGCATGCCGGAGGCGTTCACCGCGCCCCGGAAGATCGTCCTGGAGGCGCTGTGGCACCAGCCGCAGTTCTCGTCGCAGGCGGCGGGCAGGGTGGAGGTGTCGGTGCCGGGCCGGCACATCGAGGGCTTGAAATGGCAGACGGTGGGCAGCCTGCAACCCCACCGCGACAGCGTGCTACGGGATGACGTGGAGGCCCTGACGCAGTTCCTCGCGTGGAAGGCGAAGGCGACGCTGGGTCGGGATGAAGTGGTCGCCCTGTTGGGTCACCTGGGCACCCCGGCGGAGAGCCCGTTCCGCCGCGTCCTTCCCTGGCTCAAGGAGTTGAAGTTCAGTGTGGTCCCCGACAGCGCCATGAAGGGCTCCGGGATCCGCCACGCCTACGAGGCCGTCATGGAGCCGTTCGACTTGAGCTTCGAGCCTGTCGTCATCTGCTTTCTTGAGCAGCTGCGGGACCTGCTGGATGCTTGGAACAATGAGGCCTCGGTGGAACTGCGAGCCTCCGTGGCGGGACTGGGGCCGCTGCAGCTTCCAACGTAGCGCTCGAACATCATGAAACTGGAGCATTGGAATTTCCTCCTGGCCGCACAGCGACGCGTGCGCCAGCTCCTCGACCGGGCCCTGCCCGCCGAGCCCGCCCCTGGCGCGCGCCGTCCGCAGGGCAGGGTGGGGCAGGAGGCGCTGGATCACCTGGAGCAGGCGCTGCTCGTGGAGCTGGAGAAGCTGCGCGCGGCCTTCGGGGAGGACCTGCGCCCGGACGAGGTGGAGGATCTGATCCGCCCCTTCGTGTACTTCCTGGATGAATGGGTGCTGCGCCGGCTGTCGGATGCGGAGCAACAGCTCTGGCCGCTCCTGCAGCAGAACCTGTTCCAGGTCGACTCGGGTGGCGACCTCTTCTACGACTTCGTGGAAGAGAAGTTGCGTCGCAATGAGACGCCGCCCATCGTCTTCGAGATGATCCGTTTCTGCCTCGCCGCGGGATTCACCGGACGCCTGGTGGGGCAGCCTGAGCGGATCCGCGACTTCTCGAATCGCATCTCCGAGCGCATCCCCCAGCCCGCATCGCTGATGCAGCCCGCGCCCGTGGTGCCGCTGGGGCCGCCCACCGTCTATGACTTCCCGGTGCGCTACTACGCCGTGACGGCCGCCATCGTGCTGGGGCTCCCCGTCCTCCTGTGGTGGGCGTCCAATTGAAGCCCATCGTGCTCCGCGCGCCCGTCGCCCCCGTGGAGGCGCCCGGCATGTCCCGTCGCCCGGGGGCTCCGCCCGCGTCCCCCGCGCCGAAGCCGCTGACGCTCCTGACGGCGCTGGAGCAGCGGGTGGAGGAGGCGCTGGGCCCCCTGCGCGAGGGCGCGCAGCCGCTGCTGGATGACGTGCGCCAGGCGCTGGTCGCGTTGGATCCGCCCGGGGACATGATGCTGCCGTCGCCCCAGGAGCAGCAGAAGCTTCGCGCGAAGGTGACCGCCACCCTGGAGGAGGCGGAAGACGTGCTGGAGGCGCTGCAACTGGGCGCCCGCTCCGGCGGACGGGGAAGCGACTGACCGTGGGAGTGATCCAGTCCATCCTGGCGGCGCTGAAGGCCCACTGGGTGCTCGTGTTGGGCATCCTGGTGGTGCTGGGCGCCATCGGCGTGGGCGCGTGGTACTGGTGGCGCAAGCGGCGGGAGCCGGCGGCGCTCGCGGGAGGGCAGAAGCCGCTGACGTCGTGGCAGCTGCTGGCCATCCGGACCCGGTTCCTGCGCAGGCTGCCCTGGCGCTACCGCGCGTCCGTGCGGGACTTCCCCACGCTGGTGGTGCTGGGGCCCGCGGGCAGCGGCAAGTCGGAGCTCATCAGCGCGGAGGTGGACTGGAAGCGGCAGAAGCACCAGTTCATGCCCAGCCTCCCGGACGAACCGCTGGTCCAGATGTACCTGGGCCCGGACGTCGTGGTGCAGGAGGTGGCCGCGCCCGTGCTGGAGGACGACTCCCGCCACGCCCGCGCCGCGCTCCGGCGCCTGTGGAAGGCCAGCTTCGGCCGCCGGCACGTGGGGCGGGTCGCCATCGTGCTGGACGTGAGATGGCTGCTGGACAAGTCACCGGACGAGGTGAAGCGCGTCACCCAGCTCCTGCGCGGCAAGGTGAACCTGCTGGCGGAGGTGTGCCAGGCGTCCGTGGAGACGCGGCTGTCGCTCACGCACATGGACTCGCTGGTGGGCTTCACGGACTTCGCGCAGCTGCTGCGCAAGCACGGCGTGCCGCTGGAGCTGACCGTGCCTCCGCCGGGGAGGGAAGGGGAACTGGCGAACGCGCTCCAGCCGCTGGAGAAGTACCTGGCGCTGGGCCTCACCACGCTGTCGCCGGAGGCCTTCGAGCGGCTGGCGTCGTTCTACTCGCGCGGCGGCGAGGCGTTCGCGGTGCTCGCGCGCTTCGTGTCCACGCTGGTGGAGAGCGGCTCGCTGGTGTTCCCGCTGAAGCTGGAGCGCGTGTACCTGTCGTCCCGCACGAAGGACGAGCGGGCGGCGGGCGCGCTGGCGGTGCACTCGGATCAGCCGGCGGATGAGCGGATCGCGCGCTACCGCTGGACGCACCTGCGCCGGTGCGCGGTCATCGTCGCGGTGGGGTGCCTGCCCGTCATCCTGGCGTATGCGCACTTCTACCGGCTGCTGCTGCGCGCGCAGGACAAGCTGGACGCGTTCCAGGTCACCGTGCAGCGGCTGGAGGAGCGCAACCAGAGCGTCTCCGGCTCCGTTGTGGAGGGGCAGACCACCGAAGCGGTGAAGGCGATGGAGGCCCTCTGGGGTGCCACGCGCTACTGGCCGCCCCTGGCCCACAGCTTCACGGACGAGTGGGAGGAGCTGCGGGCCCGGCTCGCGCGCAGCATCCGGATGTCCTACCTCAAGCCGATGCTGGAGCGGTGCCAGGAGCAGTGCCGGCGGTGCTCCGGACGGGTCCCCGGCTGCCAGCCGGCGCCGGCCTTCAACACCCGCTCGACGCGCGCCACGCCCCTGGCGGCCTCCGCGGAGAACGAGTCCTGCCACCAGGAGACGCTGTGCCGTCCCGAGCAGGCGCTGTACACGCTCGGCATCCTCTACGCGTCGCGCAACGAGGGCCTGGGCCGCTTCGTGCTGCGCAGCGTGCGCGGCGCGCACAAGAAGCAGCTCGACTGGACGGCGGAGGCCTACGGGCTGAGCCTGAACGGCGGGGAGCCGGAGACGAGCTGGCTGGAGGCCATGGGGCTGGCGGAGCCGATGATCGCCAGCTACGTCATCGCCAGCGACAAGCCCTTCGACGAGAACGTCCCCTGGACGCGCTGGCCCTACGTGTGGCTGACGATGGACGGCCTGCTGGGGCCCTGGCGCGAGCACTTCATGAACCTCCAGGCGGTCCTGGAGGCCAAGGACCTGGACCTGCCCCGCTGGTACGCGCTGCGCGACGAGCGGGAGCACCTGCGGGCCTCGCTGGAGCGGAGCGCGCCGTTCAGCAACGCCCGGCAGGTGATGGACCTCATCAACGCGTCCGACGCGGAGCCGGACGCCAGCCAGTTGAAGGGCGTGGGCAACCTGCTGGACTCGCTGGACTGGATGCGCCTGAACCGCCAGACGCTGGAGGCCATCCTGCACATGGAGGACGAAGCGGACGCCGCGCTGCGCGCCGCCGAGCGGATGACCCCCGCGGAGCTGCTGACGCGCGCGGACGGCCTCTTCGCCCCCAGCGACGGTGACGCGCGCTACGCCGTGGAGGTGCTCAAGCGCGACTACGTGTTCCGCCCGGTGGACGTGTCGCGGCAGCTGCTGGACAAGGTCCTGCGCTCGCTGAAGGAGACGGGCCGCTCGCCGTTCATGGGCCGCCCCTTCAACCCCGGCGCGGGGGAGACCACGTCCGAGGTCGCCTCCGAGGGGGCAGGGGACGACGACACGGAGTTCGCCAGCGCGCAGGCCCCGGTGGTGGGCAAGGTGCTGGGCCGGGCCGCGTTCGACGCGCAGCTCAGCCCGCTGGTCGACGAATTCACCGAGCGGCTGGCCAAGTCCCGGCTGTCGCGCGAGGAGGCCGTGGAGCGCGCCACCTTCGTGCAGAACAAGGTGCAGACGTTCGCGAAGCGCTACGGCCAGGACCTGTACGCCAGCTACCGGGGCTACCGCTTCCGCACGTCCCGGGGCGCGCTGACCACCGACCTGGCCGCGCTGCTCCAGCCGTCGTCCGCGCTGGAGGCGATGCTGCGCGACGTGGCGGGCCGCGCCAGCGTGGGCCCCCTGGACAGCGAGTACTACGCGCCCATGCGCGACGCGGTGGCGCCCTTCAAGCCCATCGTGCAGCTGATGACGCCGGACAAGAGCGGCGCCCTCACGGAGCTGGCGGCCTACACCACGCTGGTGTCGCAGCTCCAGCAGGAGCTGTCCGGCGTGAAGCCCGCGGTGGTGAAGCCCGCCGCGCCCAAGGACCCCGCGGCGCCCGGAGCCGCGGGCGCGACGACGGCCGCGGGGGGCTCGCAGCTGGCGGAGATGCTGTCGCCGGTGGGGCGCGTGGCGCTGAGCATGTTGCTGGAGGAGGAGGACTCCTACCTGCGCCGGGTGGATGCGTGGCTGGACGCGCACGGCCTGGTGGGGGAGTTCCGGCTGCCCTTCCGCCAGCCCTTCGTCGTCGTGCGCAACCGGGGCCGCGCGGAGGTGGAGCGCGTCATCGCGGAGCAGTGGGCGTACCAGTCCCGGCGCACGCTGGAGCCGCTCGTGCGGCGCTACCCGTTCAACCCCAGCGCGTCGCAGGAAGTGGATCCGGTGGAGCTGGAGGTGCTGCGCCGCAAGGACGGGGCCTTCTGGCAGTTCGTCACCCAGGTGCTGTCGCCGGTGGTGGAGGAGCGCGGGACGGACTGGTCGCTGCGCTGGCCCCTGAAGTCCCGGCTGCTCCTGCCGCCGCGCATGCTGGCGGTGCTGGGGCAGATGGGCCGCCTGTCGCGGCTCTTGTGGGATGACGAGGGCAAGGTCCGGCCCATCAACATGCAGGTGCGGCCCCTGCCGCTGCCCTCGGCGCCCACGCCGGACAGCTTCGTGACGCTGTCCTACTTGAAGTGCGGTGGGGCGTCGTCGTTCGGGTTCAACCAGCGTCCGGCGTGGGGCGACTTCCCGCTGAGCTGGTGGAGCCCGCAGCCGTCGTCCATTGGCGTGGAGCTGCGCTCGCCGGCGCGCGAGGGCAAGCGCTACCGCTCCATGGAGATGTCCGAGTCGTCGTGGAACTGCTTCCGCCTCCTGGAGTCCGCCACGCTGACGGATCAGCAGAACGTGGTCTGGGTGCTGCCGGGGCGCGGGCTGGCGGCGAGCGAGCGGGTGCTGGAGATCAGCTTCGGGTTGCGTGGTGAGCCGTGGGCGCCATTCCGTGGGGTGGTGCCATGAAGGGCAGGGGCATTCGGTTGGCGGCGGGCGTCGTCGCGGCGGTGGTGGGCGGCAGCTGCGCGTCCCCCAGCCTGACGGTGAACATCAAGGCCCCGGCGGGCACCAACCAGGGCCGGCCGCTGTACATGCTCATCCGCACCGTGTCGAAGACGACGATGACGGAGGGCTACGCGGACGTCGCGGCCAAGGTCATCAGCCCGGACGACTCCGTGTTGCAGACGGTGGTCATCTACCCGAGCCGCACGAAGCAGGTGAAGATCCCCCTCCCGCCGGAGCAGGCCGTGGCGGTGAGCTTCCTGTTCACCACGCCCAACGGCGCCTGGCAGGCCCTGCTGGACGTGCCGGTGCCCAAGACGGTGGACATCGAGCTGCAGGAGAGCCGCATCCGCACGGACCTGCCCCGGCAGATGTCCACCCAGGAGTCCGCGCCGTCGGTGCCCGAAGTCCCGGAGGCGCCCAAGGCCCCCGCGCCCAAGACGCCCGAGCCTCCGACGTCGCTCGCCTCCCCCAAGTAGGGGAGGCCCGTCAGGTGGCGAGCGCGTCCAGCTTCGGCCCCAGGGCCTGGAGCGCCGCCGTCACCCGCCCGTTCGCCGCGCCCACCGGCTTCGCGAAGACGCCCGCCTGGAGCTGGGCGCCGATCGCGTCGAGAGGGGAGAGCAGCTGCGGCTTCGACGCGGTGGCGTTGCTGGTGACGGCGTCCACCTGCGCCTGCGCGCCTGACTTCAGGGCCTCCGCGCGCTGCTTGAAGGCCGCCAGCGCCTTGTCCACCTGGCCCGCGAGCGTCGTCTCCGCGCTGGCGCGGGCCGTCTCCAGGGACTTCAGCGCGGCCGCCACCGACGTGTTCGTCGCGCCCAGGTGCGAGTCCAGCTGGCCCTTCGCCGCCGTCACCTGACCCTCCGCCGTCGCCCGCGTCGTCTTCATCGCCTGGACGGCCGCGGCGACACCGGCGCCCACCTGGGTGTCCAGGGCCTTGAGGCGCTCGGGCACCTGCGTGTCCAGCGGTGCCACCTGGGCGGCCACCTGCTGCTGCATGGCCTTTATCTGCTGCACGCCCTGGTCGCGCGCCGCGCCAATCTGCGTCACGCCCGTGGCGATCACCTGCCCCACCTGGGCCGTGGCCTGCTGGATGGCCTGGAGCACGGACTGCGTCAGCGTGCCCATCTGCGTGACGACCTGGGTCGTGGCCGTGTCTATCTGCGTCTGCGCCTGGGTCTGCACCGTCTCCACCTGGGAGACGATGGTCTTCTGCACCGTCTGGAGCTGGGTGCCGACCTGGGAGGAGAGGGTGCCCAGCTGCGTGGTGATCTGCTGCACCACCTGGCTGATGCCCTGCACCGCCGGGTTCACCAGCGGCTTGGGCAGGTCCGCGGCGGGGATGGCGTCCAGCAGGCCGACCGCGCGCTCCAGCAGGGCCTCCAGCGAGCCCACGAGCTGCTGGAAGAGGGCCTGCAACTGCTCCAGCTTCTGGGGCAGCAGGTCGAACATGGCCATCACCTGCTGCTTCAGCGCGCTGACGCTGGCCACCAGCGTGTCCAGCGTCGTGAAGGCCGCGTCGAGCGTCTGCTTCAGCGGCGCCTTGAGCGTCTCCACCGCCGTGAGCGTGCCCTGCACCAGGCCGTCGATGGTGGTGCTCACCTGGGTGATGGCGGCCTCGATGCGCGCCTGCACCTGGTCGATGAGCTTCTCCACCGCCGCGAGCTGCGCCGTCACGGTGGCCACCTGACCCGCCACCGTCTTGCCCAGCGTCTCCAGCGTCCCGGACGCCTGCGTCTTCCCCGCCGTGAGCGAGGGGGCCACCTGCGCGTCCACCGGGTCCACGATGCCGGCCGCCGCCAGCGCCGCGGCCTTCACCTGCGCCACGAGCGCCTTCTGCTGCGCCTCCAGCGCCGCCTGCTGCTGCTGGTGGGCCTGCTGCGTCGTCTTGCCCGCGCTGACGATCTCCTGGTGCAGCGTCGTCAGCGCGCGCACCGGGTCGTTGATGGCGCCGTCCAGCGTCCCGGTGAGCTGCGTGCTCCGGCCCGTCGCCGCGTCGCGCGAGGTGGCCAGCCGCACCAGCACCGCCGCGAGCGCCGCCGCGAGCGTCGTCCCCACGCCCTGGAGATCCTGGGTGAGCTGCGCCTTCGTCTGGTCGATGAGCGCGTGGCCCTGCGCGCGGCGCGCCTCGGTGTCCGCCTTGGAGCCCTTGCGCGCCTTCAGCTTCGCGTCGAAGGCCTGCTTGTCCGCGTCGCAGCGCTGGGCCACCTGCTGCTGGAGCGCCGTGAGCTGCCCCTGGGACGACTCCGCGGACGCCTTGGCCTGGGCCTCCAGCCCCTGGCCCTTCGCCGCCGCCTCCTTGCCCAGGGACTCCACGGACGCCCGGGCCTTCGTGCCCGACGCCGTCAGCGCCTGCTGGTGGCCCTGCACCTGCGCGGCCAGCGCCTGGAAGCGGGGGGAGGGGTCCAGCACCTTCACGTTCGCGGCGCTCGCCTGCGTGAGCAGCTTGCCGACGGTGCCGTCCACCGTCGGGCGCAGCGTGGCGACGAGCGTCAGCACGCCCTGGGCCAGGGCCTCCACCTCGCCCTTGGCCGTGGTGAGGCGCGGCGTCACGCCGGAGCCGAAGCCCTGCACGGTGGCCTTGTGCTTCGCGACGGTGGCTCTCAAGTCGTTCATCGCAGTGCCGCCAGCGCGGCCTTGGCTTCGGCGGCGGATCCGGAGAGTGCGCCCGTCTGTCCATCCAGGCCGTTGAGCGCGCCCGTCAGCTTCGCGCGGGACTCCGCGGCCTGGCCCTTCACCTTCGCCTCCGCGGCGGCGAGCGCCGCCCCCGTCTCCTCCGACGCCGCGTTCAGCTTCGCGTTCACCGCCGCCGTGGACGCCGCATAGGCGGCCGTCGTCTCACCGACCGCGCCCTCCACGCCCGCGGTGAGGTCGCCCTTGGCGGTCTCCACCTGCGGCGTCACGTCGTAGGTGGGCGTGGTCGCGGCGCCCCCGGGCTCCTCCTTCGTCTGGATGAGGAGCCGGCCCTCGGAGAGGCGGATGATCTCCGTGTCGTTCGAGTTCACCCGCCCCAGGTTCCACACCGGCTTCGCGTCCTGGAAGTCGTGCGTCATCGCCGTCTGGTTCGCGCCGTTCTTGCCGAAGAGCAGCTGATCGCCCTGGCTGTCCTGGGGCATGCGCACGCCCTCGCCCCAGTCCAGGAAGCGGTGCAGCGCCGCGTGGTCGAAGTGCAGGGCCACCAGCGCGCGCTCGTTCTTGTACGGGGGGAAGTAGAACGTGCCCGGGAACAGGCCGGGCTCCGCCGGCACGCTCACCGTCTTGTTCCACAGCGGCACCGTCACCCGGTAGTTCGTCACCGACGTCTTCGGATCATCCACCTGGAGGTAGATGCGATCGTTGGCCTCGCCGCCGGGGCTGTGCACCTTGCCCTCGACGTAGATGGGGTAGCGGGGCGGCCGGTACGCGGGCAGCTCCGGCACCGGATCCGACTTCTGCTCCAGGAGCACGGACAGGTGGACCTCGTAGCCCTCCGTGGCCTCCTGCTGTCCGTCGTGTGGACCCACCTGGAGGCCCACGCCGTCGAAGGACAGCTCCGCGACGCGCAGGTCCTCGCCCAGGCCGGTGAGGTCCGGGCTCCAGAGGGGCCCGTCCAGCTTGATGAGCGCCCCCGGGTGCAGGGCGACGGGCGGCACGTCCAGGAACGTCAGCCCCAGGCGGCGCTTGCGCAGGCGCAGGCGCTCCTTCTCCAGCGACTGGCGCTTCTCCGCCTCCGCCGCGATGGGCGTGCGCACCAGCATGTCGTGCTGGATGCCCGCGACGGCCTGCGCCTGGGGCAGGGCCACGGTGGTGGGCGCGGCCCCGAAGCCGTTGAGCACGCGCGTGCCGTGCCGGATGACCGGGGGCAGCTCCACGTCCACGCGCTCCACGTGCTTGCGGCTGAGCGCGGTGACGGTGCCCGTGGCCGGCTTCTTCGCGGAGAACGTGTACGTGTCCTTGGGGCTGTCGTACGTCAGCACGCCGCCGCGCGTGTCCACGAACCAGAGGACGAAGTCGTAGAAGCTGGCGGATGGTTGGTCCTCCCCGATGCCCAGGCACACCAGCGCCTGCTTCGACTCCAGCGCGTCCCAGTCGTACTTGAGCAGCAGGCCGCCCGGCTTGTGCAGCTCCAGCAGCTCCGACAGCTTCTTGCCGGTGTGCAGCTCCACCGGGCGGTGCTGCGTCCACAGCACCCGCGCCGGATCCGCGAACTCCACCGTGTACTCGCGGAACGCCACCGCGACGCCGTCCTTCTGGCCGTGCGCCACGCCCCGCAGGCGCTTGGACGTCACGATGCCCTGCACCCGCAGCGGCGCGGGCGGCGGGTCGTACACGCCGGAGAGGGCCAGCCGCACGCGGACGAGGTCCGGCTTGCTGAAGGCGGTGAACAGCTTCGCGTCCGCCTTCTCCAGCGACGTCCAGAACGTGAGCGACCCGGTGAAGCCGGTCGCCGTCATCCGCAGCGAGAAGGCCTGCACCTGGCCGCCGGGGAGGGTGAACGGCTGCTCCCCCACGGTGAGGGTCAGCTCCAGCTTCAGCTTCTCTTGGAACGGGAAGGGGAGCGCCATGGCGTCTCTACCGGGCCTTCGCCTGGACCTCCTCGCGCGTCAGCGCGCCCCGGGCCTCCAGCGCATCCATCATCGCGCGCATCACCCGGGCCTGCTGCGCCACCATGCGCTCCAGGTCCGCCACCTGCTGCGTGAGCGCCTCCACCTTCGACGTCAGCTCCGTGTCGCGTGGCGCCGGGCCCTGCGCCCTGGGGGGCGGGGTGGGGGCCACGGGCTCCGCCTGCTGGGGCGGGGCCAGCTCGAAGGTGGACTCCTCCATGCCGAAGCTCAGGGGCGTGGCGGCCGTGGAGGTGATCTCCCCGTGGTAGTGGTGCCGGATGGCGCGCTCGATGGAGGACGCGGTCGCGACCACCACCTGGAGCCGCTGGCCCGCGTGGAAGCCCAGCTCCTGGAGCGACTCCACGTTGGTGGGATCCGCCGTGGCCACGGTGAGCGTCTTGTTCGCCGGGTCCGCGCTGATGGGGAAGACGGTGTAGCGCTCCGCGATGTCCACGCGCAGCGCCTGGAGGGCGGGCGGGGAGGGGACGTGCCGGTCCAGGTCCACCGTGGGGATGGCCAGCTGGCGCGACAGGGCGTGCACCATGGAGTTCTCGTCCACGTAGCCCATCTGCACCAGGGTGAGGCCCAGGCGGCCGCCCCACTTGCGCTGTTCCGCGAGCGCCGTGCGCAGCTGGGTTTCGGTGAGCAGGCCGGCGTCCATCAGGATCTCCCCAAGCCGCCGCTTGCGGTTGGGGCCCGGGCCGGGAGGAACGGAAGGGGGGGGATTCACGGCCGGGCAGCATAGCAGCCAGCCCCCGTCTCCGGGCTTCGGCGGGTCGCAAAGAGGCCAGGGGCGCCGGGATGGGTTAGCCTTGCCACCATGGTGCGTAGCCCCCTTTTCGCGGCAATCCTCCTGGCCTTCACCGTTGGTTGCGCCTCGCAGCGACTCTCCGGAGCGGATCTGGATCGGGTCCACCGGCCCGCCTTCATCTCCCGCATCGAAGACGGCGCGGGGCCCAAGAGCCTCGTGTTCCGCGAGGACGGCGCCTACTCCGGCAAGCTCAAGAAGCTGGAGGACAAGGAGGCGGACCGGCGGCTCACCGTGAAGTTGCAGCAGGCGGTGACGCGCTTCGAGCTCTCCGAGCGCCTGCGCGTCACCACCCTGTCGCGCCTGCCGGAGGAGGCCCCGTGGACGGACGCGGTGGACCCCGCGCGGGTCGCCACCGCGCTGGAGAGCTTCCTGGTGGAGGAGGTGCCCGCCAACGCCCCGGACTATGACTTGATGGGCCCGCTGGGCGCGGACACGGTGGTGGAGTTCGTCATCCAGGACTTCGGCATGCGCAGCGAGGACGGCCACGCGGGGGCCTACCTCAAGGGTTACGGGCGCATGTTCCGGCTGGACGGGCGCTCGGAGCTGTGGCGCCGGCCGTTCGACATGGACGCGGTGGACCAGGGCGCGCCGCACCTGGACCCGTTCAAGGTCGGCAAGGAGCCGGAGCTGTTCCGCCTGGCCATGACGGCGCTGCTGGACAAGGTGGCGGACATGTTCGTGAAGGACCTGACGCCGCAGAACCGCAGGGGTGCTGGACCCACCGGTGACGCGGCCCCGGACACGGTGCCCTCGGCCGTCACCCCCACGGCCGCGCCAGCGCCGCTGCCCACCCCGCCCGAGCGTCAGCTCCCGCCAGGCGAGCTGCCGGATCCGGACGCCTGACGGCTCCCGTTGGCGCTCAGGGAAAGAGGGCGTGCTCCGCCAGGAGCACGCCCAGCCCCACGGCGAAGCTGACCAGGGTGACGGGCACGCCCACGCGCAGGTAGTCGACGAAGCCCATGCGCACCTTGCCGCGCGCGGCCTCGAAGACGATGAGGTTCGCCACGCTGCCGACGAGCGTGAGGTTGCCCGCCAGCGTGGAGCCCAGCGCGAGCACGTGCCACGCGAGCTCCGGCTGTTGCATGGCCGGCACCCACGCGCGGGCCAGCATCACGAAGGGCACGTTGCTGAAGAGGTTGGAGGCCACGAGCGTGAGGAACGCGAAGCCCAGCGTCTCGCGCCACGGCGGCCCGGCCATCAGCGGGGAGAACACCTGGCGGATCTCCTCCGCCCAGCCCGCCTTGTGCACCCCGTGCACGACGACGAAGAGGCTGGCGAAGAAGAGCAGCAGCACCCAGTCCACGCGCTCCAGCGCCTCGCGCGAGTCGTGCCCGGACAGCGTCATCACCAGCACCCCGCCCGCGAGCGCGCTCCAGCTCATGGGCAGGCCCGCGAAGAACGCCACCACCACGCCCAGCAGCACCCCGAGCGACAGCGCCAGCAGCTTGCGGTCCACGTCGACGGGGGGCGGGTGCGCGTCGAAGCGGGCGGAGGGCAGCTCCTTGCGGAACAGGTACAGGAGCGCGAGCGCGACGATGGCGGTGGAGAGCAGGGCGGGCAGGGCCATGTACCCGGCGAAGCGCGCGTAGCCCAAACCGGACGCGCCTTGAATCAGCATGTTCTGCGGGTTGCCGGTGAACGTGGCCACCGAGCCGCTGTTGCTGCCCATGCACACCGCGAGCAGGTACGGCACGGGCGGCAGGCGCGCGTCCTCCACCACCACGAGCACCAGCGGCGTGAGGAACAGGCACACGGTGTCGTTGACGAGGAACGCGGACAGCACGGCGCTGACGAACGTGACGGCGACGAGCAGCACGCGGGGCGTGTGGGCGACGCGCAGCGCCTTCGCGCCGGTGGCGCGGAAGAACTTCGCCTGGGACAGGTACGCGGCCAGCAGCATCATCCCCAGCAGCAGGACGAGCGTGTCCATGTCGATGGCCTGCTCGGCCCGGTCCGCGCTGTGGCCGAACACCTCCGCGGGGGTGACGACGCCCGCGACGACCATCAGCGTGGCGCCCAGCAGCGCGCCTCCGGGACGGTCCAGCTTGAGGAAGGGCAGCCTCGCCCCGGCGATGAAGATGTACGTGAAGAGGAAGATCGCGAGCGCCACGGGCGCGGGACACTAAGCCAGTTCGAAGGACAACGCCGCTGCCATCCTCAGGCGTCCTCGTCAGGCAGGAGCGTGCGGAGCAGCGCGTCGTCAGGACCGAGCGGACGCCAGCCGGGCGGGGGCGGAGTCGCGCGGAGTGTGGCCCTGGCCTGCCTGACCCGCTCCTTATGGGTTTCTGGGGTGTACGCCGACCACTGACTGAGCGCCATGGCAACCTCCATCCGAACGTCGTCATCCAGCGCTGCCGGCCACCCGTTTGGGAGGTACGTGCACAGTTCGCGCACGAACTGCCCGCGAACCAGGCGGGTGACCTGATGGCTGCGCTCCGCCTCGGCCACCAGCCCGCTGAATACCTGCACACCGGCGATGTCATCCCGTCCAAGCTCCTCGGCCAGCGCCACCAGCGAGGCGCTAGGGCGTGCCTCGGCAAAGGCGATCAGCGAATCGTAGCCGCGTTCGCGGACGCGTTCGTACAGGCGGGCCTTCCAGTTCCCCTGCCACGAACGTCCGTCGGTCATCGGCTTCTCCCCTTGGTGAAATTCATCGGGATGTCGTAGAGCTTCATGTTGTTTCCGACGATCCTCAGGACCGCATTCCGCGTCAACTGCCGGCCAGCTTCGGCCTCGGCATCGCGCAGCACCTCCATGATCATCCGGTTCCATTCGCCGGGCCATGTGCGCCCCAGGCGCCAGTTGCCGCCGCCGTGAATCGCCTCGTGGTGTGCCTGCTCCAACCGGACGCAGAAGTTGTCGATGTCCAGGTCGTCCCTGAAACCGCGCTGCGCGAACCACTCGCGGTGCTCTTGCGGCAGGACGTGGTGTTTCGGCGCCTTGGACATGCCCGCCCCAGCTCTGTCCGTCACCTGCATGCCGCGCACCTCGGGGCTGTCCCCCAGTGCGTCGCGCACGCCCTTGGGCAGGTCCTGGTGTGCTTGGGCCATCAGGACTTGCCCGCCATGGATGCGGACGGCCGCGCTGACGGCGGGAACGGAGAGGACGCCCGCCTGCACGAGCCTTCGCATCATCTCCACCCACTCGGCGGAGACCACCATTCGCGAGCCCACCATGACTCCCCCCGAACTCATCACGAGGCCCACGCCGAGCGTGGCGGGAGTGGAGGGCGGCAGCCGTGGCAGCGACATCTTCAGCGTGGAAATCAGGGTGAGCGCCTCCACTGCCTGCATCGCCGCGATGACCTGCCCACCGAGCTTCATCGTCGCGCGGGTCTCTCGATGGAGCGCGTCGAACTCACGGGTCAGCTTTCCCATCAGCTCTGGCATCGCAGTCGCCGCCATCTCCACGCGCGCCGGGTCCAGAGAGGAGAGGTCCGTCAGCGTGGGCTCCATCATCCCCTGCACGCGATGAAGGTCGGCGAACAGCTTCTCGACGCTGCACATCGGGCAGTGGCGGAGCACCGCGTCCGAGAGGTGGAGGAAGTCAACCCAGGTGGCCAGCAGGAGGGTGCCGAAAAGGGCCGCCTGGAGTCGGGGCCCCGTCATGCCGAGCAGGCCCGATTCCATCCCCGAATCGCCGACTTCCGAGGCTGCATCCGTCAGCGCGGTGGCGCTCCCGAGCGCACCCTGAAGCCACGCCAATTGATGGGAGCCCTGGTCGATATAGCGGGTGAAGACGCCGTTGAGGCCCCATCCCCCGAGGGCAGGAGGACGGGCCGCGAGCTTGGAGAACGCGGCTGCGACGCCGCCCCTGGAGTCCTTCATTTCGTCAATGGCTTCGAGGATTGCTTGACGCGTCAGGCCGGGACGCGGCTCCCCACCCCCAACGGCACCCGCCACGCCGCCAGGACTTGCTCCCGTCGCGTCGTCACGCAGCCCCTGGCGACGTAACAACCGTTGTTGCACTTCGGGTCCCGCGAGGGAGGATGGCGGGGAGGACTCAGCGCGCGAGGGCTCCTCCCCCGGAGCCTCGCCCCACGCGGACGCAGGAGTCACACGCTGCGCATGGCTCAAGCTCCGGCCCCGCCCGGGAGCCCGCGGCGCGGAGGCGCATCCCATGGCCAGCAGCACCACGGCGAGCAGGAAGGCATCAGCGCGCATGGTCCACCCCCAGGCCCACCGAGGCAAAGGCCCCCGGTCGCAGCAGGATGCGCGCGAAGAGCTGCACCGCCACGCGCTCCACGAGGCCCTCTGCCCACGCGACTGCGGGCCGCATCAGCCCCAGCCAGACAGCCACGCTTCGCATCCTTCGCATACACACCTCCCTGGAATGCCCCAGCCAAGGGAGCAAAGGACACACGTCTGACGTTCAGCCCGGCACGGGCAGGATTCGCGTCGCGCAGCCTCGCCCCGGCGATGAAGATGTACGTGAAGAGGAAGATCGCGAGCGCCACAGGCGCGAGCCATCAAGCCAGTTCAAACGGCAACGCCGCTGCCGTCCTCAGGCGTCCTCGTCAGGCAGGAGCGTGCGGAGCAGCGCGTCGTCAGGACCGAGCGGACGCCAGCCGGGCGGGGGCGGAGTCGCGCGGAGTGTTGCCATGGCCTGATCGGCACGCCCCTGGTGGGACTCAGGGATGTGTCCGTACCAGCAGCCGAGCGCCTGGGCGACCTCGAAGCGGTGCTCGTCGTCCATCAGGGTCGGCCAACCATCAGGGAGGCTTTCGGACAGTTCGCGCGCGAGCACATCACGAACAAAGCGTGTGACCTGCTTGTGCCGTTCCGCTTCCTCGAGCAGCCCGCTCAATACCTGTGCCCCGGCGATGTCGTCCTTCCCAAGCTCGTCGGCGAGGAGGTACAGCGGGACGGCAGGCCGCGCATTGGCGAAGGCGGTCAACGAGTCGTAGCCGCGCTCGCGGATCCTGTCGAACAGCCGGGCCCTCCAATTCCCTTGCCAGGAACGATCCTCGCTCATCGCCTCCTCCCAGAAACAAAGTTCATCGGGATCTTATGGGTTCGCATGTTCCTTGCGACGATTTTCAGGATCTCATTCCGGGTCAACACCCGGCCTGCCTCGTGCTCAGTCTTGCTCAGTACCTGCATGATCATCCGGTTCCATTCGCCGGGCCATGTGCGCCCCAGGCGCCAGTTGCCGCCGCCGTGAATCGCCTCGTGGTGTGCCTGCTCCAACCGGACGCAGAAGTTGTCGATGTCCAGGTCGTCCCTGAAACCGCGCTGCGCGAACCACTCGCGGTGCTCTTGCGGCAGGACGTGGTGTTTCGGTGCCTTGGACATGCCCGCCCCAGCTCTGTCCGTCACCTGCATGCCGCGCACCTCGGGGCTGTCCCCCAGTGCGTCGCGCACGCCCTTGGGCAGGTCCTGGTGTGCTTGGGCCATCAGGACTTGCCCGCCATGGATGCGGACGGCCGCGCTGACGGCGGGAACGGAGAGGACGCCCGCCTGCACGAGCCTTCGCATCATCTCCACCCACTCGGCGGAGACCACCATTCGCGAGCCCACCATGACTCCCCCCGAACTCATCACGAGGCCCACGCCGAGCGTGGCGGGAGTGGAGGGCGGCAGCCGTGGCAGCGACATCTTCAGCGTGGAAATCAGGGTGAGCGCCTCCACTGCCTGCATCGCCGCGATGACCTGCCCGCCGAGCTTCATCGTCGCGCGGGTCTCTCGATGGAGCGCGTCGAACTCACGGGTCAGCTTTCCCATCAGTTCGGGCATCGCAGTCGCCGCCATCTCCACGCGCGCCGGGTCCAGAGAGGAGAGGTCCGTCAGCGTGGGCTCCATCATCCCCTGCACGCGATGAAGGTCGGCGAACAGCTTCTCGACACTGCACATCGGGCAGTGGCGGAGCACCGCGTCCGAGAGGTGGAGGAAGTCAACCCAGGTGGCCAGCAGGAGGGTGCCGAAAAGGGCCGCCTGGAGTCGGGGCCCCGTCATGCCGAGCAGGCCCGATTCCATCCCCGAATCGCCGACTTCCGAGGCTGCATCCGTCAGCGCGGTGGCGCTCCCGAGCGCACCCTGAAGCCACGCCAATTGATGGGAGCCCTGGTCGATATAGCGGGTGAAGACGCCGTTGAGGCCCCATCCTCCGAGGGCAGGAGGACGGGCCGCGAGCTTGGAGAACGCGGCTGCGACGCCGCCCCTGGAGTCCTTCATTTCGTCAATGGCTTCGAGGATTGCTTGACGCGTCAGGCCGGGACGCGGCTCCCCACCCCCAACGGCACCCGCCACGCCGCCAGGACTTGCTCCCGTCGCGTCGTCACGCAGCCCCTGGCGACGTAACAACCGTTGTTGCACTTCGGGTCCCGCGAGGGAGGATGGCGGGGAGGACTCAGCGCGCGAGGGCTCCTCCCCCGGAGCCTCGCCCCACGCGGACGCAGGAGTCACACGCTGCGCATGGCTCAAGCTCCGGCCCCGCCCGGGAGCCCGCGGCGCGGAGGCGCATCCCATGGCCAGCAGCACCACGGCGAGCAGGAAGGCATCAGCGCGCATGGTCCACCCCCAGGCCCACCGAGGCAAAGGCCCCCGGCCGCAGCGTTCCTTCCTCCGTCGGGAACAGCTGCGTGCCTTCTGTGCCCAGCGCTTCCAAGCGCGTCAGGAAGTGCCACGCACGGGTCGGTGCACGCTCCTCCGCCACGGGCGCCGTAACGTTCTCTGCCCACGCGACTGCCGGCCACATCCGCCACAGCCAGGCAGCCACGCTTCGCATCCTTTGCATACACATCTTCCTGGAATGCCCCAGCCAGGGAGCAAAGGCCACACGTCTGACATTCAGCCAATTACGGGCCGGCTTCGCGTCGCTGCTCTGGGGCGAGGTGAAAGACGCGAAAAGGCCCGCCCCAGTTTTCCAGGAGCGGGCCTCGTTCAACGGTCTGCGCGCAGGTGGATCAGCAGCCGCTGCCGTCGTGGCCGCCGGGGTTGTTCGGGCGCTGCATGAAGTGCAGCGCGCGGGCGCCCTGGACGGCGTTGGGGGTGCTCACCGCGCCCTGTGCTTCGTCACCCCCGGTGGACCACACGGCGATGAGGGACTGGCCGGGCTGCACCTCCACGGGAACGGACAGGCGCACCTCCTGGCCAGGGGCCACGGTGAACGATCCCTCCTTCACCGGACGCAGCATCTGGAGCAGCTCGACGTTCATGGAGGACAGGGCCTCCAGCGGCAGCGCGCCGTCCACCACGGCGAAGCGCACGTCCCGGACCAGCACCGCCGCATCGTGGGCCTGGTGGTTCGTGAGCACGACGTCCGGGAAGCGGCCCGTCGTGTAGACGATGTTGTGCGTCAGGTTCTTGATGACGCTGTTGCGCAGCCGGCCGTGGGACTTGTTCGTCCAGTACATGTCCTTGATCTGGCTGGAGCAGTCCGCCGAGCTCCAGCCCACGTGGATGACCTTGCCCGGCGGGATGGGCGCGTCCCAGCCGTCCATGTTCATCCAGTGGATGACCGTGTCCCCGCTGGCCGTCGGCGTGAAGGTCGGGGCATCGAAGCGACCCGCGAGCGCTCCGCTGGTGTAGCCGTCGAACGTGCGGGTGATGTTCTCCGTGCCGCTCAGGACCACGGCGATGTCGTACGCGGTGGTCGTGCCCGTGTTCTCCAGGTCGACGTTGTACTCGAACGCCGTCGCACCCTGGGCAGCGAGCGCGAGCATCAGCGCGGACATCCGGAAGCTGAACGTCTTCATGGGTCATCCGCCATTGCATGCGCCACGGGGAGGAACGCGGAAGCGCGTTGACCGGAAGCATGAAGGCAAGAAAAACAAGTGCATCCTGGATGCCAATGACTCCCCGAGAGGGCGGACCCAGGGACGGGGGCAGGGGTTTGTGGCGGAAACGTCCACAGGGGCGCGCCCGCTTGTAGCGTGGGCGGTCAGTCCGGGTGCGTTGGCTTGGCGCGACAGGAGGGGCTGACGCGCGTTGTCCTTCCCGGTACACGTCTGTACAGTGCCCGGCCCTATGAAGCCCGAGAAGGAAACCGAGGCTTTTTCCGGCCCACGTCGCTCACCGTGGTCGGGGGATCGCGGGCTGGAGGCCGTGCTCCAGGGGTGGCGGAAGGATCGGCAGGTGTGGCCGAACCTGGTGCTCGACGCCGTGACGCCCGCGCGGGCCGGCGTCTTCGCGCCGCTGCCAGAGGACCTGGCGCCCCAGGTGCGGGACGCGCTGCGCAAGCGTGGCGTGGAGCAGCTCTTCTCCCATCAGGCGGAGGCCTTCGAGCGGGCCCGCGACGGGGAGAGCCTGGTCATCGCCACGCCCACCGCGTCCGGCAAGAGCCTCTGCTACAACCTGCCGCTGCTCAATCGCTTCGCGCGGGAGCCGGACGCGAGGGCGCTCTACCTGTTCCCCACGAAGGCCCTGTCGCGCGACCAGGAAGAGTCGCTGCGGGCCTTCATGCGCGAGGCGGGCCTGGGCCACGGCGCCATCACCTTCGACGGGGACACGCCGGGGGATGCGCGGCGGGCGGCCCGGGAGCGCGCGGGCGTGGTGCTCACCAACCCGGACATGCTGCACACGGGCATCCTGCCGCACCATGCGAACTGGGCGCGGCTGTTCGCGAACCTGCGCTACGTCGTCATCGACGAGCTGCACACGTACCGGGGCGTCTTCGGCTCGCACCTGGCGAACGTGCTGCGCCGCTTGCAGCGCGTGGCCCGGTTCCACGGCGCGTCCCCCACGTTCATCCTGGCGTCGGCGACCATCGGCAATCCGAAGGCGCACGCGGAGCGGATGCTGGGGCGCGAGGTGGCGCTGGTGTCGGAGAGCGGGGCCCCGTCCGGCGAGCGCCGGGTGATGGTCTACAACCCGCCGGTGGTGAACGCGGAGCTGGGCATCCGGGCCAGCTACCTCAAGAGCGCGGTGCGGCTCACGGCGGACCTGGTGCGCGCGGGGGTGTCCACGCTGCTCTTCGGGCAGTCGCGCAACAACGTGGAGGTGATGCTCAAGTACCTGCGCGACCGGTTCGTGGAGGAGAAGCTGGACCCGGCGCTCATCCAGGGCTACCGGGGCGGCTACCTGCCGGGCACCCGGCGCGCCACCGAGGCCGCGATGCGCGCGGGCGAGGTGCGCTGCGTGGTGGCCACCAACGCGCTGGAGCTGGGCATCGACATCGGCTCGCTGGACGCGGTGGTGTGCGCCGGCTACCCGGGCTCCGTGGCGGCGCTGTCGCAGCGCTTCGGCCGGGCAGGGCGCCGGGGCATGGGGAGCCTGGCGCTGCTCGTCACCTCCAGCGCGCCGTTGGATCAATACTTCGCGTCGGATCCGAAGGCGCTCACGGGCGCGCCGGTGGAGCACGCGCGGATTGATCCGGACAACGTGGAGATCCTCGTGCAGCACCTGAAGTGCGCGGCCTTCGAGCTGCCCTTCGAGGAAGGAGACGCGTTCGGGGACGTGCCGGTGGAGAACACCACGGAGGCGCTGGACTTCCTCACGCAGCACCAGGTGGTGCACCCGTCGCAGGCGGCGGAGGGCGGGCGGCGGATGTTCCACTGGTCGTCGGACGCGTACCCGGCGCACCACGTCTCGCTGCGCAGCGTGGGCTGGGACAACGTGGTCGTCATCGAGCGCGGCAGCGACCGGACGCTGGCGGAGATGGACTTCCGGTCCGCGCACACGCAGCTGCACGAGCAGGCCATCTACCAGCACGACTCGGAGCAGTACCAGGTGGAGCTGCTGGACCTGGAGAACCACAAGGCGTTCGTGCGCAAGGTGGCGCCGGACTACTTCACCGACGCGATGACGAACGTGCGCGTGAGCGTGATTCAGGAGGACCAGGGCGCGCCGCTGGGCCCGACGCTGCACGCGGGGCTGGGCGAGGTGTCCGTCATCGAGAAGGTCGTGGGCTACAAGAAGATCAAGTACCACACGCATGAGAACGTCGGTTACGGCGACGTGCGGCTGCCGGAGATGCAGATGCACACCTCGGCGCTGTGGCTGACGGTGCCAGAGGCGGTGGTGCGGTCCATGGAAGCGCCCCGGCCGGCGGTCATCGACGCGCTGCGGGGCCTGGGGTCGGCGCTGCGCACGGTGGCGTGCGTGGGGCTGATGAGCGATCCGCGCGACCTGGGCCGGACGCTCGGCAGCCGGGACGAACCGGACGGCCCGCCGCGCAAGGAGGGGGGCGTGGGCTTCGAGCCGACGCTGTTCCTCTACGACAACGTGCCCGGAGGCGTGGGACTGGCGGCGCGGCTGTACGATCAACGCGAGGAGCTGCTGCTGCGCTCGCGCAAGCTGTTGGAGTCGTGTCCCTGCGAGGACGGGTGTCCGGCGTGCATCGGGCCGGCGGCGGGTGGACAGCCGGGGAGTGCTCCGGTGGGGACGCACCCGCGCAAGCGACTGGCCCTGGACCTGCTGGCGGCGCTCGGCGTCGCCGGGGTGCAGTGAGGAGCACGGGCGCCGCATGGACCTGAAGCGCAAGCTGTCGCGATTGACCAGCGCGGGCCCCGGCGGTTCGCGGGGGCCTCCGGCTCCGGTGAACGCCGTGGTGGAGGCACGCGCCGGGGGGCCGGTGCCGGACGCGCAGGTGGCACTGCGTCAGGCGGTCGCGGAGGCACAGGCCCGGAACGAGGCTTTGGCGGGCACGACCGGTGCGCAGGCGGTGGTGCGCGCAACGGTCGCGGAGGCGCAGGGCCAGCGCCAGGTGCTGGAAGAAGCCGGGACGACCACCGTCGCGGAGGTTCTGGTGGAGGCGCTGCGCAAGCGCCTCTCGATGGAGGGCGACGCATCGCCCCCGCTCCCTCCCACAGGGGCGGGCGAGTCCGGGGAGGCGTCCGGCCTCGTGGACCTGCGCGAGGAAGCGCGGCGGCGGTTCGCGGTCCGGAAGGCTGGCGTCGCGGACGGCCCGGCGGATCCCCGGGTGGAGTCGCTGCGCCAGATGCTGTCCTTCTGGGCGGAGCGTCAGGGCACGGCCTCCGCGCGGCGGGCGGTGGCCCCGGTGCCCGAGCCCCGGGCGCTGCCGGTGGAGGCGCGCACGACGTCGTTCGGCACGGTGCACGTCGCGGAGCAGGTGTATCCGCCGGAGCATCGCCACGGCACGGCGCCGGTGGCGGCGGCGCTCGACGTGGAGTCGCGGCTGGTGGCGAGCCTCGCGCTGCACCCGGAGCTGGAGTCGGTGGACTTCACGCGGATGTTGATGCTGGACACGGAGACGACGGGGCTCGCGGGCGGCACGGGCACGGTGCCGTTCCTGGTGGGGCTCGCGTGGTTCGAGGGTCGCTCGCTGCGCGTGCAGCAGCTCTTCCTGCGGCGCATGGGGGAAGAGGCGCCGATGCTGCGCCTGCTGGCCGAGCGCATGGCGTCGTCGTCCTGCCTCGTCACGTACAACGGCAAGAGCTTCGACTGGCCGCTGTTGCGCACGCGCTTCGTGCTCAACCGGGTGCCGGTGCCGAAGGAATTGCCGCACCTGGACCTGCTGCACTGCGCGCGGCGCGTGTTCAAGCACCGGGGCGAGGGCGCGAGGCTGGTGCACCTGGAGTCGAAGGTGCTGGGGCACCACCGGGTGGATGACGTGGACGGCTCGCTCATCCCGGAGCTGTACTTCCGCTTCCTGCGCGGCACGGACGGCTCGGAGCTGGTGCCGGTGCTGGAGCACAACCAGAAGGACCTGCTGCTGCTGGCGGCGCTGCTGGGCGACCTGGTGCGCCGCTTCAAGGCGGAGGGCACGGAGCGGCAGGATCCCCGGGATCTGCTCGGCTTCGCGCTGGTGGCGGAGCGGGCAGGGGACCCAGCGCGGGCGCTGAGCTTCGCGGCGGCGGCGGCAGAGGGCGGCGGCCCGGTGGGGATTGAAGCGCTGGTGGTGGCCTCGCGGCTCTCACGACGGGCCGGGGACTGCGAGACGGCGGTGGCGCACCTGCAACGGGCCCTGACGTTCGCGCGGCCCGGACAGGGCGCGACGCTGCACCTGTCGTTGACGAAGCTGTATGAGCACTCGCTGAAGGACCTGCCCCGGGCCCTGTTCCACGCGCGGCTGGCCGCGCCGGTGGAGCTGCCCGCGGACCACCAGCTCCGGCTGGAGCGGCTGGAGCGCCGGCTGTCACGTCAGGGCGCCTGAGCGTCCGGTGCTCCTGCGTCGGGTGAATCCAGGAAGGGCAGGGGACCTGGGTGCCCCGGGCTGAACGACGGAGAGACACCAGGGGCCGCCTCTTCGATGACACCGCCATCGGGAGGGGCCGTGTACGGCTCCATTCCGTCCACGATGCGTCGAAGGATGCGCCCATCGCGGTGGATGGCGTACCGAGCCCCGGAGTCGAGCCCCGCGTGCGTTCGTCCACACGCGGTGGGATCCTCATCGATGCGCACGAAGATGATCTCTTCGTGTTGGATGACCCGGAAGACATGCGACGCCTGTTGAGCGGTGCACGGCAACTCGGCCCGGCCCGGTGGCAGGAAATCCTGGGCCGCGAGGGTCAGGGCCCGAAGCACTGCGCCATCCATCAAGAAGGGTTGGCCCGAAGCTCCGACCTGAAGCGGTGCTTGTTCGAAGAACTGCGGAAATTCTATCGAGGCGTCTTCAGCCAGGGGCATGGATGCCGCGACGATGGCAGCGCGAGTGCACCCGAACACCATCAGGGACGCCATGAGCCCCAGACCGCCTGCGACGTGACCTCGGCGCTCACGGCAGTACACGGCGCAGCTCCGGGAACCACGCGCCCAGCAGTCGCTGGGTGCCCAGCCTCACCCGGGCGCTGCCGATCATCCCGTCCTGGTAGACGCGGCCCTGTGTGTCGTCGCGCGGCGGCACCTGCGCTCGCACCAGCACGGCCCCGTGCTCCAGGGACACCTCCGAGATCTTCCGCCGCTGGGCGTACCGGAGCGAAGCCTCTGGCCCCTCCACCGACTCGATGACCGTTTCGATGGGCTGGGGCACGCCGTCCAGTTGCAGCTCCATCGGCACCCCGGGAGCCAGCTCCGCGCGAAACTCCCCCGGAAAGAGCACGAAGAGGGACACCACCGTGTCAGGGAGCCGCAGCGCCGCCACCGGCTTGCCCTCCGCGACCTGCGTCTCCGGCTCCAACAGGAAGTACACCCGCGCCGGCTGGGGGGCCGTGACCTCCACCGGCCCCGAGCCCGTCTCCAGCCGCGCCAGCACCTGTCCGACCGTGACGTCCTGACCCAACCCCACGTCCACCGACACCACCCGCCCCGCGGCGGGCGCCAGGACGTCCACCGACTCGCCCAGCCGGAGCTGAGCCGCCCCATCGGCCGTGCGATCCATCCGCACCATCGCCGACAGGACACAGAGCGTGAACACCGCCCCCAACACGCTCCACGCCCATGCTCTGCGTGAAAACGAGGGGGACCTGGGAACGGACGGATCCATGCCCTCCAAAGGATGATCCATCCGGGCCCCCCCACGCCAGGGCGCACGCCGGGCGGGGTGGAACGTTGAATTCATGGCGAAGCCTTCAAGCCGGGGAGGGGGAGCAGGCCGCGCTCCAGGCCTGTGGCGCCCGCCTGCACCCTCTACAGCGATGTATCCCTGCATCGTCCGGAGGCCACCTTGTGCCATGCTGCATGGCGCCTCGTGGATTCCTCCTTCCTCAAGATTGGATCACTCGTCCTCGCGGGACTTCTCGCCCCGGCTGCGCTCGCGGCGGAGCCGACGCGCGAGGACCAGGTGCGCGCGGAGCTGGAGCGCCAGCTGCGCGCCATGGTCCCGGAGTCTCCCGCCGAAGTGCAGCTGCTCTTCGAGGGCTTCAAGCCCGAGGACGGCTACCGCCTCGTCGAGTCGGACTTCCTCCTGGACGGCGAGCCGCTCGCGGTGCCGTCCATCGAGGAGCTCAACGCGCCCGGCGTCCACCGGCTCGCGGTGATGAAGGTCGAACCGGGGGAGCACACCCTCGTGTCGCGCGTCACGTACACGAACGGGTCGTGGAGCCTCTTCAGCGAGTCGAACGGCTTCCTCTGGAAGATCACCGCGTCCGTCGGCTTCCAGACCCAGCGCGGCTTGCGCGTGTCGGTGAAGGCGTCCCCCAGCGTCGTGCCCAACGCGCCGGATCCGCGCCTCAAGCTCAAGCTCACCCACGCCGTCACCGCGGAGATGATCCAGCCTCCGCAGGACGAACCCGCCGTGGCCGTGAAGACCGGCCCGGTGGACGCGGGCGCGCCCGTGAAGTCCCCGCCGGACGCGGGCGCCCCCGTGAAGGTCGCCCAGCCCGCGGCGCCGGATGCGGGCGTGAAGCCCACGACCACGGTGGTCTCCGTGACGCCGCCCGTGGAGCGCACGCCGCTGCCCACGGGCCGCCTGCGCCTCCAGGTCACCTCCAAGAAGCCTTCCTCCGCCACCGCCTTCGTGCGGGGAACGGGCGAGCCGCTGAAGCTGGTGGTCCCCGGCCGCAAGCCCAAGGAAGTGCCCCTGTCCGCGGGCGCGTACACCGTGGACCTGCTCGCCGACGGCTTCCTCGCCCAGACGCGCCAGGTGGAGCTGGCCGCCGGCGCGGATGCCTCGCTGGACTTCGCCCTGGTGCCCGCGCCCAAGAAGGCCAAGGCGGCCAAGGTGCAGGAGGGCCGCGTCGAGCTGCCCCAGCCCCTGGGCTTCGAGGAGACGAAGCCCCTGCCCAACAAGGCCTCGCTCGGGGGCCTGGACCTGCTCGTGGACCTGCTCGTGCGCGACCCCAAGGCCCGCCTGCGCGTCGAAGGCCACACCGACGGCCGGGAAGTGCCCGCGCCCGCCCGCCAGGGCCTGTCCGACGCCCGCGCGCGCGCCGTCGCCGACCTGCTCATCCGGGCCGGCGTGGCCCCCTCCCGCGTGGACGTCGTGGGCCTGGGCGACCGCAGCCCCAAGGCCCCCAACCTCATCCCCCGCGGGCGCGATCTCAACCGCCGCGTGGAGCTGGTGCTGCTGCGCCCCTGAGCTCCTGGGCTTCGGCGTCGGCCCCCGGCCGCGCTTGAGGTTGTGGGAGGGCTCCTCTAGCGTCCGGGCCGTTCGCTTCGCCGCCTCGGGAGAGTCGCGCCATGCCTCGGTACGAGTTCACGGAAGGCAGCTCCAGCAAGTTCTGGGAGATCACGCTCGAAGGCACGACGCTCACCAAGCGCTGGGGCCGCATCGGCACCGACGGCCAGGAGAAGACGGAGGACTTCGAGTCCAAGGTGGAGGCGAAGAAGGCCTACGCCGCGCAGGTGAAGGAGAAGGAGAAGAAGGGCTACGCGCTCGTCGCGGGCTCGGCGGATGGCGGGGGTGCGGCCGTGGTGTCCGCGACCGATCCGGCCCTGGAGGCCGCCATCCTCGCCGCCCCGGACGACGTGAAGGGCTACCTCGCGTATGCCGCGTGGCTCAAGGGCAAGGGCGATCCTCGCGCGGAGCTGATCCAGCTCCAGCACGACACCCTGGAGGCGTCCGCCGCCTCCGCCACGCTCATGCGCAAGCGGGCGGCGAAGTACATCGCGGAGCACGCGGACTCGCTGCTGGGTGACGAGCTGACGGAGGCGATCGCCGGGGAGGCCCTGAAGCTGGAGTGGCACCTGGGCTTCATCCGCGAGGCCCATCTGGGTCAGGTGGACTTCGACTCGAACGAGGACATCCCGGATCTGCTGGGCGTGCTGCTGGCCCACCCGTCCGCGCGGTTCCTGCGAAGCCTGACCATCGGCATGGCCTGCTTCGACGGCGAGAACGAGTACCACGACACGCTCAAGGCGCTCGGCAAGGCGAAGCCGCTCACGACGCTGCGCCACCTGTTCATCGGGGACTTCGAGTACCCGGACGACACGGAGATCTCCTGGACCCACGTGGGCGACCTCCAGCCCCTCTACGGCGTGTTCCCGGGCCTGCGGGAGCTGCGCGTGCGCGGCGGTGAGATCGAGCTTGGGAAGATCGACCTGCCGGAGCTGCGCGCCTTCACCGTGGAGACGGGCGGCCTGCCGCTCAAGGCGGTGAAGTCCATCGTGAAGGCGCACTGGCCGAAGCTGGAGGCGCTGGAGATCTGGTTCGGTTCGGAGAACTACGGCGCGGGCGGCGGGGTGAAGGACCTGCAGCCCCTGCTCGACGGCGAGGGCGTGCCGAACCTGCGCAAGCTGGGCCTGCGCAACGCGGAGTTCACCGACGCGCTGTGCGCGGTGCTCCCCAATGCGAAGGTGGTCGCCCGGCTCCAGGAGCTGGATCTGTCCATGGGCATGATGACTGACGAGGGCGCGGAGGCGCTGGCCTCGAACGCGAAGGCCTTCCAGCACCTCAAGACGCTGGACGTCTCCAACAACTTCCTGACCCAGGCCGGGCAGAAGCGGGTGGCCACCGCCGCTCCTTCCGTGGTGCGCGGCAACCAGCGCGAGCCCTACGACGAGGACTCGCGCTACGTCGCCGTGGGCGAGTAGTCCGTCCCACGCCCATGTCCGCCGCGCCGCCGTTCCTGATCATCGGCAACCCCGGGAACCGGCGCGTCACGCTCTTCCAGGAGGCCCTGCACCACGCGGGGCTTCCCCCCGCGCTCGTGGTGTCCTGGGAGACGGTGGCCCGCGAGCCGGACGCGCTCCTGGAGCTCCCGGACTCGGAGGAGCGCATCGTCCGCATCGACGCGGCGGGGGAGGACACCGCCGTGGAGCGGGCCCTCCTGAAGCGGGGCCACACGGATGCGCTCGGCGCCGGCTGTGAGGTCCTGACGCCGGAGCAGGTGGACGCCCTGCCTCCCGAGCACGGCCGCGTGCTGTGCCCCCGGCAGCACCACCTGGGCTTCCTGCGCGTGCTGGAGGACCTGACGGAGCGCTTCGCCCTGCGTCCGCGCTGGCGCGTGCTGTCGAAGCCGTCCGCCATCGCGGACCTGTTCGACAAGCGCGTCACGTCGCGCCGGTACGCCGCCCTGGGCATCCCCGTGCCGCCGTACCTGGACGACATCGCCACCCCGGAGGCCCTGCGCCACGGCATGCGCGAGGCGGGCTGGCGCGAGGCCTTCGTGAAGCTGTCCTGCGGCTCGTCCGCGTCGTGCCTCGCCGTCTACCGGCCGGGGCGCTCACCAGGCTCGGCGGGTTCGCTGCTCACCAGCCTCCACCGGGGGCCCACCGGCTGGTTCAACTCCCTCAGGCTCCGGCGCGTGTCGGGCGCGGGGGAGGTGGACGCGGTGCTGTCCTTCCTCCTGCGCGAGGGCTCCCAGGTGGAGGAGTCCCGCCCCAAGGCGCGGCTGGGCGGGGACGTGTTCGACTGTCGCATCCTCACGGTGCGCGGCGAGCCCGCCTTCACGGTGGTGCGCCAGAGCCGCCACCCCATCACCAACCTCCACCTGGGCGGCTATCGCGGCGACCTGGACGACTTCCACGCGGCGGTGCCCGCGCGGGAGTGGGAGGCCGCGCTGGAGAGCTGCCGCGCCGTGGCCCGCGCGCACGACTGCCTCCACGTGGGCATCGACCTGATGTTCGAGGAGTTCTTCCACGGCCACCGCGTGCTGGAGGCCAACGCCTTCGGGGACCTGCTCCCCGGCCTCACGCGCGACGGCCTGTCCGTCTACGGCTGGGAGCTCCGCGAAGCGCTGCGCTGACCTCCGCCGCGCCACAGCCGCGCCGTCGGCACGCGCTCCAGCAGCCCGGAGCCGAACACGCGATCCAGCTCCAGGTAGTCCAGGTGCACGTAGCCGATGTGGCAGCCGCACGTGTCCTTCGAGCACGCGCGCGGCTTGAGCGCCTGTTCGAAGTCCGGCGCGTAGAGGTTGCCCAGCGGCTCCTTGATGAAGTGGCACCGGTAGGCCGTGCCATCGCCGTCCACCGACAGCACGGACTCGCCCGCGCGGCACGCCTTGCCCCGGCTGGGGTGGCGGGTGTTGTTCACCGGGAAGAGCGGGTCGATGCGGGTGAAGCGCTCCACGTCCTCGGGTGAGTACGCGTCCAGGCCGTCCTTCACCGCGTTGATCCACAGGTACGTGTCCTCCGGCAGCTCGCGGCGCAGGGCCTCCGCCTCGTCCGCGAAGCGGCGGAAGCCCACCATGCCCGCGCTGTGGCGCACGCCGTGTTCGCTCAAGCGTTCGCACTGCGCCAGGAAGCGCGCGCGCTTCATCCACTCCGGGTGGTACGTGGCCCAGATGCCCAGCTTGTCGGTGCGGCAGTCGGTGAGCCAGTCCAGCCGGCAGGAGAGGTTGGTCTGCACCGCCGCGCGCTCCACGTGGGGCAGGTGCGTCAGCCGGGCCAGGGCCTGCTGATACCAGGGCCAGATGAGCGCCTCGCCCCAGGGCGTGAAGAAGACGGCCACGGTGTCCTGGGTGCGCGACTCCACCCACTGGAGGAACCGCTCCAGGTCCGCGCGGTCCTTCGTCAGCTCCTCCTCGCTCTGCTTCCACTTGCCGAAGGGGCAGTACTCGCAGCCGTAGTTGCAGCCGGACAGCGGGCCCCGGTAGAGCACGGTGAGCCTCATCGCCAGGCGTACTCCTGCTTGCGCCGCCGCACGGCCTCGGAGTCCAGCCAGGGGCCGATGAGATCCGAGCGCTCCACGCCCGCGCCCGTGAGCTGGAACACACCGTCCACGTCCCGCGCCAGCCCGTGCGCCTCCAGCTCCGCGAGCATCGGGAAGTCCTCGCGCGCGTCCGTGCCGAAGCGCTGGCGGTACGCGCCCGGACACACGCCCTCCGCCAGCAGCGACAGCACCAGGTGCCGGTGGCGCTGCTCGGCTTCGTCCAGCACGAACCCGTAGCGCACCTCGCCGAAGGACGCGGTGTCGCGCTCGATGTACGCCTGGATGATGCCGCGCACCTCGCGCGAGGCGACCGCGTACTCGGACGAGTAGTGCACGTCGCCCGCGTACGAGCGCGCCCCCACGCCCAGCCCCACCATGCCGTCCTCCTGGCAGCGGTACACCGCGCCCCGAGCGGCCGGCGCGTGCTTCGCGCGGAACATCCGCATCGACACCTGCGTGTAGCCCTGCGCCAGGAGGAAGTCGCGGCCCGTGCGGTACAGCGACAGGCGCAGGTCGTCCCACGCGCGCGACTTCTTGCCCAGGAAGGTGAGGGGCCGCACGTAGAGCGGGTAGAGGTACAGCTCCTCCGGCGCGTACCGGAGCGCCGCCTTCAGCGAGCGCAGGAAGGTGTCCGGCGTCTGGCCCTCGATGCCGTAGATGAGGTCCAGGTTGAGCGTGGGGAAGCCCGCACTCCGGAGCAGGTCCAACGTGGCCTCCACCTGCGCCGTCTTCTGCGGCCGCGCCACCGCCGCGACCTCCGACTCCAGGAAGCTCTGCACGCCCATGCTCACCCGGTCCACGCCCCGGGCCTTCAGCACCGCCACCTTGGCCACGTCCACCGTCTCCGGCGACACCTCCACGGACATGGGCACGGCGCGAGGGTCCACGCCCAGCTCCGCCGCCAGGTCGAACACCGCCTCCAGGCCGGGTGCGTCCAGCAGGGTGGGGGTGCCTCCGCCAATCGCGGCACGCGCGAACGTGGCCGGGCCCAGCGCGTCCTTCACCCGGCGGGCCTCGCGCTTCAGCGCGGACAGCCACGCCTGGACGACGTCCTCCTTCGGGCCCGCGGCGGTGAAGAGGTTGCAGAACCCGCAGCGCATCTCGCAGAAGGGGACGTGCAGGTAGAGGAACAACGCGTCCCGCCGCTCCTTCGCCCAGACGTCCTCCAGCGGCAGCGCGGGGGTGAGGGGGCGGTAGGCCGTCTTGTGCGGGTAGCCGTAGAGGTACGCCACGTACGGCGTCCCTTCGAGCATCGACTCCAGGCGCGTCATGGCGCGGAGTCTAGCGGCAGCACGAACTCCCCATACGGGACAGTCCACACCACCGGGTGCCCCAGCCGGTGCCCCGAGTGGCCGTCCTCGCCATAGGCCGTCCCGTGGTCCGAGCACACGACGCAGAACGCCGGCCCCCGCCGCCGCAGCGCCTGGAACAGCCGGGGGAGCTGGCCGTCCACGTACGCCAGGGCCGCCCCCTGCGTCTCCCGGGAGTCCTCCCGCGCGCCGGGGATGTAGTGCCGGTTGGGCTGGTGCAGCGCGGAGACGTTGATGAACAGAAACACCCGCTGCTCCCGGGGCAGCGCCTCCAGGATGTTCACTGCGAGTGATGCCTGAAATTCCGTGGATTTCGGGTCTGTCACCCCCAGCTCGGGGGACCAGTGGGACTCGGCGAAGAGGCCTGGGAGCACGCGGCCCAGGGGGTTCTTCAGGTTGAAGAAGCCGGTCCCGCCAATACACACCGTGTGATAGCCGCGCCCCGCGAGCCCCGTGACGATGTCCGGCGCATCGAGCACGCAGGTGCCCGGGCCCGTCGTCTCGCTGCCCTCGAAGCGCAGGGCGAACGGGCGCGGGTGCCGGCCGGGTGCGGCGGGGGTGGGGAAGAAGCCCGCGAAGAAGGCCTGGTGCGCCGCGTAGGTGAAGCTGCCCGGGCTGTGGCGCTCCTCCCACCGGCCCCCCGGCAGCAGCGCTCCCAGCGTGGGGGTGAGGCCGCGCTCCAGCGCTTCCCGGGCCACGTCGTACCGCAGCGTGTCCAGCGTGAGGAAGAGCAGGTCGTGCGTGCCGACCAGCGTGTTCAGGTCATGCATGGGCGCCAGGATCGGGGCAGGGGGCCCCTGGCTTCAAGGCCCCCGTCCCGCTCCATGGCTGGGAGCTACGAGATGTTCGGCGCCGGCTCGAACTCGGGCTGGGTGGGCGCGGGGGGCGGCGTCGGGGCCGGCGTCGAGGCGAGCGGCCGGCGCGAGCCGTCGGGGTTCATGGTCGCGTTGTACAGCGACGTGGCGAAGGCCTCCTGCCCCCGCTGCGACAGCGCGCGGAAGGCCTGATCCATGGGGCGCTGCCCGCCGGCCATGTCCGGTCCCAGGGTGCGGCCCAGCAGCTCCCGGGCCTGCGACTCGTTGAGGCGCACCGAGTACGGGGCGCCGTCGTTCATCGCCGCGTCGTCGGCGGAGAAGGCGCCCCGGGCGATGCGCGCGGCGTTCGGATCCGTGAAGGTCAGCTCGTAGTTCGTCTCCGCGGGCTGCCCGGGCCGCGTCGTGGTGGTCGCGCGCACGGAGTCGTTGATGCGCGTGTCCCCCTGGCCGGTGCCGTCCGGGTTCAAGCGCAGGTCGGTGCTCTGGGTGCTGCCCGCCACGTCGCGGTCCGTCTGGCGCACGGTCTGGTTGCCGTCGCCGTCGCCCGTGAGGTTCGTGCGCCGCTCGGAGGTGGCCACGCGCTGGCCCAGCACGCGCCCCTCGCCGTTCTGGCTCAGGCCGTCAGTGGTGCGCACGTTGCTCACGCCCGGGCCGTTCTCCGCGGGGAGCTGGCCGGTGCGCAGGAACTGCTGGTACGCGGCCTGGCCCTCCGGCTGGGTGATGTTGAAGTCCGCCGTGCGGGTGCGCTCCATGCGCTGATCCTGCCGGCCCTCCAGGCCCCGGACGTTGGCGGCATCCCGCTGGCGCTCCTGCGTCGTCACGCTGGCGCGCAGCGTGTCCGGCGACGTGCGCTCCAGCTCGAAGCGCTGCGTCTGGGTGTGGTCGTACGACGCGCCCATCCCCAGCGCCTTGCCCGCCCGGCCCGGCCCCGCGGAGAGCCTGGCGTTGAGGCCCTCCTGTCCGGTGCCCTCCGCCCGGGCGCGGGTGCCCACCGGCCACGTCTCCGGCGCGGCGGGGTCGGGCAGCTGCCCGTTGCGCATGGCCTCCGTCGCGGCCTGGCGCGGCACCTCCACGCGCACGGAGCCGGTCTCGCTGGACGACGCCCCCACGGACAGCCGCCCCGCGCGCTGGGAGCCGCGGTCGCGCGCCTGTCCCTGGGACTCCATCACGAAGGTGTCACCCTCGGTGCGCACGCTCGCGCGGCCCGAAGGACGCATCGCCTCCACGGGCGTGAACGTGGAGCGCTCCCGCTCGGCGAGCGCGGCCGCGGCCTGCTGGGCGCCGTCGACGGGCTGCTCGGCGGGAGCCTGGGGCTGGGCCGCGGGCGTCTGGCGCTCGACCGGAGCGACCGGGGTCCGGGGCTGGGACGACGAAACGGGGCGGTTGGGGATGGAAGTCATATGTACCCAGTTTATCGGAATTACCGACCTGATTGTTTCCGCTCAGGCTGTAGGACCCAGCCTCCTGAAAGCTGAGAGAGCGCCACTCCCAGTGAAAAAAACAGGCCCTGATGCAACTCGGTGGCATGACTTGAAATGCGGCCTATTTGCGTATTACAGGTTTATCTCACCTTGAAGGGAGTGCCGACATGCAGAACATGCGGAAGCGCTTCTCGACGTCCCCTCGCAGCTGGCAGCCGTTTACTGCGCTGGTGCTGGGTTGCACCCTCGCGGTCCCCGCGGGCGCGCTCGCCGCGAACCCGACGCCTCCGGCGGCCTCGCGGGCCGTGGCGGCTCCGGGCGCGGCGGTCGTCACGGCGCTGAAGGCGGGTGGCAGCACGCTGGCGACCCCCTCTGGGCTGGTGTTCCACCAGACGGCGCGGCCGGTGAGCGCCCTGCGCACCCTGAACGTGGTGGCGGCCACCGGCGTGCAGCTCCACGTCTGGCAGGAGCGTCAGGCGGACGGCACGCAGCAGGCATATTCGGCCTATACGCGCGGCGGCACGGAGCTGATGGGGCGCGTGCAGGAGGAGCAGTACCTCATCCGGCTGCAGGAGGCGTCGTTCGACCCGCTCGCGCGCAACGCGCCGCTGCTGGGCAACGCGCTGGTGGCGGACCGGGACAACACCCTGTCGCTGGTGCAGTTCCACGGCACGCCGCTGCCGGAGTTCCGCGAGACGATCCAGAACGCGGGCGGCAAGGTGCTGCGCTTCCTGTCGGATCACACCTACCTCGTTGAGATGGACTCGGAGATCCGCGCTCGCGTGGCGCAGCTCCCCGCTGTGCGCTGGGTGGGGGACTACCACCCGGAGTACCGCCTGGAGCCGGTGCTGCGTGACGCGCTGCTGGGACGGGCGGAGGGGCTCGCGCCCCAGCGCTACTCCATCATGCTGGGCGAGGGCGGCCCGGCGCGGCAGGCCCGCGTGTCAGCGCTGGTGCAGCGGCTGGGCGGCAAGGTGGACCTGGTGGAGCCGGGCGGCCTGCGCGTGGAGGCCACGCTCAGCCAGGAGCAGCTGGCCCAGCTGGCGCGTGCCAACGAGGTGCAGTTCATCGACCGGTGGGGCGGGCCCGGCGAGACGGACATGAACATCGTGCGCGAGACGGGCGGCGCCAACTACATCCAGGGCCTCAAGGGGTGGACGGGGCAGGGCGTGCGCGGGGAGATCTTCGACACCGAGCTGCGCACCACCCACCGCGAGTGGCCCACGCCGCCCATCATCCACAGCACGGGGACGACGGGGTCGCTGCACGGCACCAGCTGCTACAGCCACAACTTCGCGCAGGGCATCGACCCGCTGGCGAAGGGGCTGCTGCCGAGCGGGCAGGGCATCTTCTTCCTGTACTCGGAGTCCACGCAGTTCGGCGGCACCAAGTCGCGCTACACGATGAACCAGGAGCTCATCAACCCGACGGGGCCCTACCGCGCGGTGTTCCAGACCTCCAGCGTGGGCAGCACGCTGGGCACCGCGTACACCACCATCTCCGCGGAGGTGGATGACTACCTGTTCAAGGCCCCCCTGCTGAGCACCCAGTCCCAGAGCAACTCCGGCACGCGCAACTCGCGCCCGCAGGCCTGGGCGAAGAACATCGTCTCCGTGGGCGGCGTGCGGCACTACAACACGCTGGCGCGCACGGACGACCGGTGGAGCGCTGGCGGGAGCATCGGCCCGGCGGCGGACGGCCGCATCAAGCCGGACCTGTCCTTCTACTACGACTCCGTCCGGGGCGCGTCCGGCTCCAGCGACAGCAGCTACACGGAGTTCGGCGGCACCAGCTCCGCGACGCCGCAGACCGCGGGCCACTTCGGCCTGATGTTCCAGATGTGGCACCAGGGCGTGTGGGCCGGCAAGGGCGGCAAGGCGGACGTCTTCACCAGCCGTCCGCAGATGGCCACCGCGAAGGCGCTGATGATCAACGGCGCCGCGAAGTACAACTGGCTGGCCGGCGGCGCCAACGCGGACCTGGACCGCTACAAGCAGGGCTGGGGGACCTCCGACCTCAAGCGCCTGTACGACCGCGCCGCGAAGACCTTCGTCGTCGACGAGACGGACGTCCTCACGCCCCTGGCCACCAAGGCGTACAACTTCACCGTGGCCACCGGTGAGACGGAGCTCAACGTCACCCTGTCCTACAAGGACCCCATGGGCACCGTGGGCGCGGCCCGCGCGCGCATCAATGACCTGTCCCTGCGCGTCACGTCGCCCACGGGCGTCGTGTACTGGGGCAACAACGGCCTGACCGCGGGCAACGTCTCCACCGCGGGTGGCGTCTCCAACAAGGTCGACACCGTGGAGAACGTCTTCCTGGCGAACCCCGCCGCGGGCACCTGGAAGGTGGAGGTCCTGGCGGATGAGGTGGTCCAGGACGGTCACCCGGCGACGACGGCGGTGGACGCCGTCTACGGCCTCGTGGTGAGCGGCGGCGTCCTCAAGCCGTAGCAGGCGCAGGCGCCCCTCAAGGCGGCGCGGGCCCTCCTCAAGGGGCCCGCGTCCGCGGCGCGTGGTCCGTCAGGGCGTCCGCGCGGGCGGCGCGCCTTCTTCCTGCGGGACGGCGGGGCGGGGCGCGCTCGCCACCGCGCGCTGGATGACGGGCGGTGACGCGTTGAGCGCCCCCACGTAGATGCGGCCGTGGAAGCCCTTGTCGCTGGGCGCGGAGAAGAGGGCCACCTTGCGCGGCGTGCCCGGCTCCTGGCGCACGTCCGCGGACGGGCTGAGCGCGTACACGTTGCACTCCACCTGCTCCCAGACGTTGAAGCGGCAGGAGAACTGCGAGCCGCGCGTGAAGCCCACCTCCAGCGCCTTCACGGGGGAGGAGGGCACGGCCTTCGTCAGCCGCGAGCCCAGCGGTTCGAAGTCCTTGTTCCAGCTCACCGGCTTCGTGCGCACGTGCACGTCGCCCGCGAGCGCCAGCAGCCACACGTCCGGGTTCGCCTTCCGGTACGCGATGAGGTTCTTGGCCATCTCCTCCTCGCGTGCGTTACCGGACGCGGTGTTGGAGTCGAACGCCAGCACCGTGACGGCGTTGCCCCGCGCGCGCAGCCGGCGGGCCTGCTCAATGAGCCGCAGGAGCGCGCCGCTGCTGCGGCCGTCCTGGTACACCCGGCGCCAGAAGGAACTGACCACCAGCAGGCGCTCCAGGTCCGAGTTGGTGCCCGCGCTCGCCAGGTACTCGTCCAGCGCGGGCTGATCCTCCGACGGCAGGGACAGCGCCAGCGCCACCGACAGCTTCTTCTCCGTGGCGTCGCAGAGCATCCGCGTGGCGGCCTCCGGCAGCTCGCGCGTGCCCAGCGGATCCGCCACCAGCAAGGACTGCCCGGCCACCAGCAGCGGCTCCACGCCCTGGAGGGGCTCACCGCAGCGCACGTCGCCCCTCTGCGCGTCCTCGTCCCAGCCGTCCACCGTCACGGAGCGCACCGGCGCGGACGTCTTGCCCCCCACCAGCTCCAGCGACGGGACCATCTCCAGCTTCGACAGCAGCCGCCCCTCCAGCTTGAGGTCGCGGATGCCGCGCACCATCGTGAAGCCCTCCATGTCCGGCACGCCCTCGAAGGTGAAGCGCTCGAAGGTCTTGCGCGCCAGGTACTTCTCCTCCTCCTGGACGCGCTCGTTGAGCCACTTGGGCTTCTGCTCGATGTTGGTGTCCTGCTCGCGGTAGCGCAGGCGGAAGACGCGGATGATGGACTGGCGCGGGCCCACCTGCGCGCCCTTCACGAAGTAGCGCTCGAAGGTGCGGTTGCCGGGCCGGTTCATGCCGGGCTCGTGCGCGGAGGTGTACAGCTCGTGGTGACCCTCGCGCGTGAAGACGTCGTAGCGCTGCTCCTCGAAGATGTGGCGCATGGTGAGCAGCGCCTCGTCCAACGGCACCAGGTACACCGTCTCCGCGGTGGGCGCCTCCCCCTGCTCCATGCCCTCGTCGTGGAGGTCGCGGGTCAAGCTGGCGCAGCCAAAGCACATCAGTCCCAGCATCCAATGCCACCGCATGACGTGACCTCCTGCCGCCCCTCGCGTTCCATGGTGCCCGCGAGAGGGGGTGGGCGTCCCGACCCCCGGAGCCGGGACGCCTGGAATCAGTCTACCGGGAAACGGCTGGCCACCGAGGGGGTCACCCCGGACGGGCGGGGGTGCCCCCCTGGCCCGTGAGCGACCGGACGACGTCCAGCGCGCCCGTGACGTGCTTCTTCACCTGCACCTGCGAGTCGAACGCGTAGCGGATGGTGCCCTCGCGGTCGGCGATGAACGTCACCCGCCCCGGCAGCAGGCCCAGGAAGTTGGTGCCCACCCCGAAGGCCTTGCGCGCCGCGCCATCCGGGTCGCTCAGCAGGCGGAACGGGAGCCGGTACTTGGCGACGAACTTCTCATGCGACTCCGCCGTGTCGCTGCTGATGCCCACCACGTCCGCGCCCGCGTCCGTGAAGTCCTGGTACTGGTCGCGCAGGCTGCAGGCCTGGACGGTACATCCCGGGGAGTCATCCCGGGGGTAGAAGTAGATGACCAGCGCCTTGTCACCCAGCAGGTCGCGCAGACGCACCGGCGTGTTGCCCGGCCCCTGAAGCGTGACGTCCGGAACGGCATCCCCTTCTTGCAGCGTCTTCGCCATGGCACCCGTCTCCCTCTTGCTGCGGGCGAGCATGGACCGCGCCCGGCCTGACCCGCAAATCAATCGACCGGGTTGCCCGGACTTGAAGGGCCTGGGCATTCTTTCAGGCAATGGCGTCTCGCGAACTGATGGACACCGAGGAACCCCGGCGGGGGCCCGCGCGCGCCGCCCCTCCGGAGCGGCTGTACCTGCTGCTGTTGGAGGGCAACACGTCCACGCTGGTGCCGCTGCCCCGGGAGGGAGCGGTGGTCATCGGGCGGGCGGTGGGGGTGGACGTGGTGGTGGAGGACGCGTCGGTGAGCCGCCAGCACGCGAAGGTGGGGGTGGCGGACGGGGAGGCGTTCATCGCGGACCTGGGCAGCCACAACGGCGTGCGGGTCAACGGCGAGCGCGTGCAGGGCACCCGGCCGCTGGACGGCGGGGACGTGGTGACGCTGGGCAACGTGACGCTGGTGTTCCACCGGGGCGAGCGGCCCCCTCCGGCCCGGCGGGCGCTGGAGGCCGAAGGGCTGCGGACGCGGCTGTCGGAGGAGCTGGACCGGGTGCGCAGCTACGAGCGCGCGGTGAGCGTCCTGGCGCTGGAGGTGGAGGCGGCGTGGGTGTCGCAGGCGGAGCTGGTGCAGGCCCTGCACGGCGCGCTGCGGTTGATGGACGGGGTGGGGCTGGTGGGGGGCACCCTGGTGGTGCTCCTGCCGGATCTGTCCGGCGAGGAGGCGGAGGCGATGGCGGCGCACCTGGTGTCGGTGCTGTCGCCGCTGGCCGGCCGCGTGCGGGCGGGCCTGGCGTCGGCGCCGGGGGATGGGCTGCAGGGGGATGCGTTGATTGGCGCGGCGCGGGCGGCGGCCCTGGCGGCGGACCCGGGCGAGACGCGCGTCAGCGGGCCCTCGCTGTACCGGCTGTCGCTGGGCGAGCGCTCCGTGGTGGTCGCGGACGCGGCGCTGGTGCGGCTGTTTGAGCTGCTGCGACGGCTGGCGGCGAGCTCGCTGCCGGTGCTGGTGCATGGGGAGACGGGCTCGGGCAAGGAGAACGCGGCGTGGGCGGTGCATCACTGGTCGCCGCGTTCGGCCCAGACGTTCGTGGCGCTCAACTGCGCGGCGCTGCCGGAGAGCCTGGTGGAGGGGGAGCTGTTCGGCCATGAGCGGGGCGCCTTCTCCGGCGCGGACCGGGCGCGGGCGGGGCTGCTGGAGCGGGCCAGCGGCGGCACGCTGTTCCTGGACGAGGTGGCGGAGCTGTCGCTGCCCATCCAGGCGAAGCTGCTGCGCGCGTTGGATCAACAGGTCATCACCCGGCTGGGGGATTCACGCGAGCGGCCGGTGGACCTGCGCGTGGTGGCGGCCACGCACCGGGTGCTGGCGGACGAGGTGAAGGCAGGGCGGTTCCGGCAGGACCTGTTCTTCCGCCTGTCCGCGGCGGTGGTGGTGCTGCCGCCCCTGCGCGACCGGCCCCGGGAGCTGCCCCTGCTGGCGCGGGCCTTCCTGGAGGACGCCTGCGCGAGGGCAGGGCGACCAGCACTGCACCTGTCCGCCGCGACCATGGCGCTGCTGGGGGCGCACGCGTGGCCGGGCAACGTGCGCGAGCTGAAGCACGTCCTGGAGTACGCCGCGGCCACGTCACCGGGCCCGGTGGTGGAGCCTTCGCACCTGCCGGAGTCGCTGCGGGAGGGGCTGGAGCGGATGGACGTGGAGCCGGTGGAGGGGCTTCGCGAGGGCACGGAGGCGACCGTGCCGCGTGCGTTCCAGAACCTGGCGGAGGAGCTGCGGACGCTGGAGCGGCAGCGGATGGTGGAGGCGCTGGAGGCGACGGGCGGGGTGCAGACGCGCGCGGCGCAGCTGATCGGCATGCCGCTGCGCACGTTCGCGTTCAAGCTGAAGCAGCACCGCATCGCCTCGCGAGGACGGGGGCCGGCGGTGGAATGAAGCGCGAGGACCCCTCACCGTGGCAGCCTCCCGCGACGTTCGGTGAGTACCGACTGGTGCGGCCGCTGGGGCGTGGCGCGATGGGGGAGGTGTACCTCGCGCATGACACGGTGCTGGACCGCTGGGTGGCGGTGAAGTTCATCGCGGGCGTCGCGCCCGACGAGGTGCAGCGCGAGCGCTTCCGCACCGAGGCCCGCGCGATTGCCCGGGTGCAGCACCCGAACGTGGTGGGCATCCACCGGGTGGGCGAGGTGCGGGATCGCCCGTACCTGGTGTCGGAGTTCCTGCGCGGCGAGAGCCTGGATCGCCTGGCGCGACCGGTGCCGTGGGAGCGCGTGCTGGAGCTTGGCATCGGGCTGTCGCGGGGCCTGGCGGCGGCGCACCGGCAGGGGGTGCTGCACCGCGACCTCAAGCCCGCGAACGCGCTGCTGACCGAGGACGGGCAGGTGAAGCTGCTCGACTTCGGCGTGGCGAAGCTGCTCGACGTGGCGGGGGGGAGCGCAGGGCCCGCAGACCTGTCCGACAGTCGGACAGCTTTGGCAGAGGGCCTACCGGAGGGCGGCGAGGCGACGGTGGACCTGCCGGACGGAATGGGCACGGCGGACACGGTGGCTTCGCAGCGGAGTCTGGCGGCAGAGCGTGACGGCGCGGTGGCTTCGCGGCGGAGCAGGGCGACGGGGCATGGCAGTGGTGACGGCCCGGAGGCTTCGCGTTGGGCGGCGTCGGCCGAGCGTTCAGATGTCGATGCCGCTGGATCCACGCCAGTCCTTGCGTCCGCGAACCGGGCCGCGCTGGCTTCAGTGGGGTCCCTCCCCACCAGGAGTGCACCGGACCAGGCGACCGCCGACCTTCCACGCGATGGTTCCTCAGATGCCGCTCATCGCACCGCGACCTTGGCCCCGCCAGCGAAGGACCTCCCGGCCCCTCCCTTGGACTTGCTGTCCACGGGCCGCATCGGGACCCCGCTCTACATGGCGCCCGAGGTGTGGCGGGGCGAGCCGGCCACCGCGCGAAGCGACCTCTTCTCGCTGGGCGTCCTCCTCCATGAACTGTGCGGAGGCCTCACGCCCGGTCCGCTCGCGGACGCCCCGCTCGAACCCCGGACCTTCGCGCCGCTGGATCGAGTGGTGCCCGGGATTGATTCCGCGTTCGCGTCGGTCGTCATGCGGTGTCTCGCGCATGAGCCCTCCGCGCGCTTCGACTCCGCGGAGGCCCTGCGCGAAGCCCTGGAGTCGGTCGCCTCGCGACGCTCCGCGACCCTTGGGCATGCCGCCGCGCCCGCGCGAGTCCGCCCCCGGTGGCTGCGCGTCACCCGGGTGGTGGCCCTTCCGTTCCTGGCCGCGGCCCTCCTCCTCGGGGGCAACTGGTACGGGGAGCGCTCCCGGCGCCTCGACGCGGAGCAGGCGCTGGCCTCCGTGGCCCCGCTGCTCGACGAGGGCCGTGTCCTGGAGTCGCGGATTGAAGCCCTCCGCGCGGAGGCGTTCACCGCGTTCGACTCGGACCGCGTGCCCCTCGCCGAGGACACCTGGTCCCAGGCCCTGTCCCTGGGCGCGAAGCAGGCCCGGCGCTACGAAGAGGCCACCGCCATCCTCGAGGCCTCCCGGATGCGCGTGGGCGCGGGCCGGAGCGATCCGTTGGATCAGCGCCTCGCGGACCTGCTCCTCCAGCGCATCCTCGTCGCGGAGCGCGACCGCAAGCCCGAGGCCCGCGCGGCCCTGCTCCAACGCCTGGACGAAGTGGACCCAAGCGGCGTCACGAGCCACAAGCTGACCGCCCCCGTCCGCATGGACCTGGACAGCGATCCCCCTGGCGCCGTCGTCCAGGTCGAAAGCCTGGAGCCAATCACAGGCGAGCCCCCCGGGCCCTGGACCTTCGGCACCACGCCCATCACCTCCGGCCTCACCCTGTCACCCGGCTCCTACCGCCTGACGTTCACGCGACCGGACCGGCCGCCGGTGCGCTACCCCGTGCTGCTCGGGCGCGGAGGCGTCTTCCAGGCCCGCGTCGTCCTCCCCAAGCACGTCCCGGACGGCTACGTCTACGTGCCCCCGGGCCGCTTCCTCTACGGCAGCGGCGACGACGAGAGCATCCGCCGCACCGTCGTGCGCACGCGCCCGCTGCACCCGCTCACCACCGGCGCCTTCCTCATCGCGCGCCACGAAGTCACGTACGCGGACTGGCTCACCTGGCTGCGCGCGCTGCCCACCGCGGAGCGCGCCGCGCGCAGGCCCCGGGGCACGAACTACTACGGCACCATCGAGCTGCTCCCCAATCCCGACGACACCTGGACCTTCCACCTGGAACACGAGGGCGTCGCCTACCACGCGAGGGAAGGGGAGCCCCTGCGCTACCAGGACCGCCAACTGCGCGCCGAACAGGACTGGCGCCGCTTCCCCGTGTCCGGCATCTCCTGGGAGGACGCCCGCGCCTACGTGGCCTGGCTGGACGCCACCGGCCGGCTGCCCCGCGCGCGCCTGTGCACCGAGCGGGAGTGGGAGCGCGCCGCCCGGGGCGCGGACGGCCGCGACTATCCGCACGGCCCCACGCTCGCGCCGGACGACGCCAACTTCGACGCCACCTACGGGCGCAAGCCGCGCGCCTTCGGGCCGGACGCGGTGGGCTCCCACCCTGCGTCGGACAGCCCCTTCGGCGTGGCGGACCAGTCCGGCAACGTGTGGGAGTGGCTGGTGACGGACACGGCCGGCACGCCCGCGTACGGAGGCGGGTCGTTCTACCAGGACGCGCTCACCGCCCGGGTCCTCAACCACGGCGACGGAGAGCCGCGCACGCGCTTCCCCTTCATCGGGATGCGCGTGTGCGCGTCCGTGCCGTGAGTCAGAGGTCGCGCCCCGGGAGCTGGCCCACGGCGGGCAGATAACCCAGGTCCTTCACGAAGACGAACGCGGAGGAGGGGGGCTGGGTGGACGTGGCGTAGAAGCCCAGCGTCGGATGCCTCCACAGCTTCAGGGGCCGGCGCTGACCCGTGCTGTCGGCATCCACGGCGCTGTACACATAGCCCTCGATGCCCTGGTCCGCGTTGACGGCATGGAGGAAGTAGCCGGTGGCGGGAGCACAGGTGTTCGAGTCCGTGAGCAGCCTGCGCCCCAGGTGGTCCACGCACCGGTACAGCGGCTTGATGAAGGACCCCATGCGCTTCTTGATGGCGGAAGGCAGCTTCGCGGAGAGGATGGGGCCTTCCGCGCGCAGGGGGACGAGCGACGACGTGTCCGCCAGCCCGTCGCCATTGAGGTCCGCCCGGAACGAGGCCACGTCCACGATGCCCGGGTGCTCCTGGAGATCCGCCACCACCGACGTGGTCGTCACGAACTCCGTGTCGGTCTTCTTGAACATCACCAGCGCACGGTCGATGAAGAGCGAATAGGAGACGATCAGCGTGTCGTCCGCGTAGTTCGTCAGCTTCATGTCCTCGCACGGACGGACGGAAGGCCCGGTGGCGATGACGGGAGGGATGCCGGCTTCGAGCGCGCGGTTGAGGCACGTGGCCTCCAGCGACAGGCTGTCCCAGCGCTTCTTGCCCAGGCACAGCGGCCGGACCGTGCCGCACGAGTCCCGCCGCCAGACGGCTTCGAGCGCGTACTGCCCATGCTCCACGGTCGCCACGGGGTAGCCGCCGGGGCTCAGCGCCAGGGCGGCTTGCGGTCCCATGAACGACAGCGGGGTGCCATCCAGCGTGTTGCTTCTCCCCTCGCCGCAGTAGTCCGCCCTCGCCATGCGCGTGCAGAGCTCGTGGGACTCGAGCGCGACGTCGTCCCCGTTGACGGCCCCGCTCCAGGGCGCATAGCCCCAGTCGATGCACTTGGCGATGACACCACCGCCCACGAAGAACGGATTGGTGGTGGTGCCCTGGTTCGAAGGCGCGCACGCGAAGGTGAAGTAGTCCGGGTTCTTCAGCAGCGCACCGCCCGCCGACCATGCATGGGGCACCGCGAACGCGAACCCACTGCCTGACGGGCACAGCGGCACGGTCGTCTTGTCATCCGTGGTGGCGCTCACCCGGAACTCCCAGCGTGCCGCGCCGGAGTTGAGGTTCTCGCTCGTGCACGCGACCGGGGACGACGTGATGCCCACGTGACAGCGGGCCTCCTGGATGACGAGCCTCACCGAGCGGCCCTCGAACGGCGCGCGGAAGGTCGTCCCCACCAGCGAGGGCCCATCCAGGAGCACCCCTGGAAACGGTGGAGTCCCCCCGGTGCAGCTCAGCTGCCACACGACGATCCGCCCGCCCACCATGCCCGACTTCACCGTCGCGCACGTCACGCCCGTGGGAAGCGGCGGCCCCTCCACGGAGGCATGCGGGATGTTGATGGACTCGAAGCGCTCCGAGCCATGCAGCTGCGTCCCCTGCGCGCTGTTCGTCGGGGGAGGCTCCGCGACCGCCCCCGAGCCTCCCAGCAGCACCGCGCCCAGCAGCCCCTGCCTCCAGACCTTCATGATGGCTGACACGTGTTCGTCTCCCGCCTGCGCTTGATTTCGCGAGGCGCTCGAACGCCCCCCCGCATGGACCTGTACGCCGGACACGTTTGCAATTCGAAGGCCCGCATTCTTCGCCATGGCCGGTGTGCAAACCTTGCCGGGAGTGCAAGCCCCGCACGCCCTGGCACCGGGGCGGTGTGCAAACCTTGCACGGGCGAAGGAGAGCGACTTCGTGCGCGCCATGCACCGCATCCACCATGCGGCGGCGCACCCGAGCGCCCTGAAGGTCTCCGTGCTGCCGGCGCTGGACGACGAAGTCCCCAGCCGGACGCGCGCGGTCTGCTACGCTCGGGCACCGCCGGGGCGCGAGCGCTTCACGCCACCACCTTCGACCCATGACGGGAGGGACATGACCGGTCACGACCGGACCGACGCCGGGCTGGTGCTGCTCGACGGAAGCATGGGGGCGGGAGGGGGACACATCCTCCGCTCGGCGCTGTGCCTGTCGCTCATCACCGGACGGCCCTTCCAGCTCACGCGGCTGCGCGAGCAGCGGGAGCCTTCGGGGCTGAGGCCCCAGCACCTGGCCTCCGTGCGCGGCGCGGAGGCCCTGAGCACCAGCACCAGCGAGGGCGCCGTCGTGGGCGCGTCCGAGCTGCGCTTCACCCCCGGCCCGGTGCGCGCGGGGGACTACCTGCTGGAGGTCGGCGCCGCGGGCAGCACGCCGCTGCTCTTCCAGTGCCTCGTGTACCCGCTGGCGCTCGCGGGCGGGGGACGGCTCACCCTGCGGGGCGCCACGCACCCGCGCAACAGCCCCAGCTTCCACGCGCTCACGGGCGCCTGGCTGCCGGTGGCGCGCGCCTACGGATTTCCGGTGCAGCTGTCGCTGACGCACGCGGGCTTCCATCCGGAGGGCGCGGGCGAGTTCACCGCGCAGGTGGGCGCCCCGGGCGAACCGCCGCTGCGGGTGGACCTGCCGGCGCGCGGCGTGCTGCGCGAGGTGCGGGTGGCGTCCTTCGTGGGCGGGCTGCCCTTCGCCGTGGCGGAGCGTCAGTCCCGCGCCGCGGTGGCCGCGCTGCGCGAGCGGGGCATCCTGGCGGAGGCGGACAACCGGCCGCTGCCGGTGACGCGCTCACAGGGCACGGTGACGTTCGTGCTGGCGCAGTTCGAGCACACCGTCGCGGCCTTCACGTCCCTGGGCGACCGCGCGCTCGACGCGGAGGCCGTGGGCAGGAGCGCGGCCGAGTCGCTGACCCGGTTCATGGAGACGGGCGGGGCGCTGGACGAACACCTGGCGGAGCAGCTGCTCCTGCCGGCGGCGCTCCTGGCGTCGGGGAGGCTGGGACCGGTGACGCCGGGCACCACGCGCTTCACCACCGCGCGGGTCACCGGGGCGCTGACGACCCAGGCGGAGGTGCTGCGGCGCTTCCTGCCCGTGGCCATCGACGTGGAGCCGGGCGGGCTGGTGGAGATCCGCCCGGCGTGACGCTGGCGCCGGGAGGCTAGGCCTCGTCCTCGCCGGCGTCATTCGCGCCGAAGGTCTTGCTGGCGGCCATGTCCTTCACCGTGCCGCGGTAGGCGCGGATGGCGAAGGGCAGACACACCATGAAGATGATGCCCGCGAGGCCAATGGCCCTCCAGGGCATGGGCTTCTCCTTGGGCTTCTCGTCCTTGCTGTAACCGTGGAGGTTGTTGCCCATGGCGCGCGCCTTGGCGGCGTCCCGCTCTTCCTGGGTCAACTCCCTGGGGTTCTGGAACTCCTGCGGCTGACGGCGCTGCGGTTGGGCCAGGACAGCACCGCCCCAGACGAGGGCGAGGATGAGAACAAGCCGGGGGAGCGAGGGGGAGGGCATGGGCCCTGAGCCTAACAGAGCCTCCGTTCACGATGAACAGGGGTTGCTTCACACCACCCAGGCCGTTACCCGCGCCCCATGCTCCGGCTCCCCTTCGTCCTGCTGGCCAACCTGCTCCTGGGGCTGCGCCTGCTCCTGGGCCTGCCCTTCCGGCTGGTGGCGGCGCGGCGGAGGCCCGCCTGGGTGCGCTTCCGGCTCGCGGGCAGCCTCCCGTACCGGCCGAGTCCCGGCCCCCGGCTCCGCCTGAAGGGCATGAAGGTGGAGCCCGCGACCGTCACCTCGCTGGAGGCCTTCGGCCGGGCGCTGCGCGTGCTCGCCGCCGACCCCAGGGTGGAGGGCATCCTGCTGGAGGTGGAGGGGCTGGCCCTGACGGACGCCCGGCGCGAGGCCCTGCTGGCGCTGCTGGCGGACTTCCAGGCCGCCGGCAAGCGGGTGGTGTCGTGGGCGGTGATGGTGGACACGAACGAATACCCCGTGCTCGGCGCGGCGGACGAGGTGCTGCTCGCCCCCATGGGGCGCGTGGAGCTGGTGGGCTACGCGGCGGAGGCCGCGGTGCTGGGCGAAGCCTTCGGCCGGGTGGGCATCCACGCCCACTTCGCCCGCCGGGGTGACTACAAGACGGCGCCGGAGTTCTTCACGGACGGGAAGGTGTCCGACATCCAGCGCCAGACGCTGGAGACGTTCCTGGACGAGCGCTTCGGCGTGCTGGTGGAGGCCCTCCGCCGCTCGCGCGGGAAGACGCCGGAGGAGGCGAAGGCGCTCATCGACGCCGGGCCCTACAGCGCGAAGCGGGCGCTGGAGGCGGGGCTGGTGGACGGGCTGGTCCATCAGGCGGACCTGGGCGCCCACCTGGGCCTGGAGGGCCGGAAGCAGGACGGCGGGGACGAAGCGCCGGTGCCCACCTTCGGCGCGTACCTGGCGACGCACGCCTTCCCGCCGGTGCGCTGGCTGCCGCTGCGACGTCGGCCCCGGCTGGCGGTGGTGGACGTGACGGGCATCATCGTCCCGGGAAGCGGGGGCGCGGGTCGCTTCGCGGCGGCGGACACCGTGGTGAAGGCGCTGCGCAAGGCGGGGCGCGACCCCAGGGCGAAGGCCGTCGTGCTGGCGGTGAACAGCCCGGGCGGGTCGGGGCTCGCGTCGGAGCAATTGCTGGAGGCGGTGAAGCGGGTGGCGAAGCAGAAGCCGGTCATCGCGTACGTGGATCAGGTGTGCGCGAGCGGCGGGTACATGGCGGCCATCGGCGCGAGGGAGATCTGGTCCGCGCCGCACGCCGTCGTGGGCTCCATTGGCGTCTTCATCGGCAAGTTCGAATACGGCGGCCTGCTGGAGAAGCTGGGCGTCCAGCGCACCACGCTGACGCGGGGGGAGAACGCCGCGTTCGGCTCCAACTCCCGGGGCTTCACGCCGCACGAGCGCGCCGCGCTGGAGCGCGAGGTGGAGGAATCCTACCAGTCGTTCCTGGAGCTGGTGGCGCAGGCGCGCGGCCGGGCGAAGGAGGAGATCCACGAGCGCGCGGAGGGCAGGGTGTACTCGGGGCTGCGCGCGAGGGACGCGGGGCTGGTGGACCGCATCGGCGGCTTCGAGGAGGTCTGCCGCCACGCGATGGAGGAGGCGCGGCAGCCCTCCGACGACTTCGAGATCGTCCGTTACGGCGACAGGGCCCGCTCGAAGCTGTCGCTCCTGAAGCTGCTGTCGGGCGCGGCCCACCCGACCCTGTATGCCTTCTGCATGGCGTCCTGGAGCCTCCAAGGGAGTTTCGGGACTTCCCGGCGCATGGACTAACATGGGCCCATGGCCCGCTCCTGTCCGGTGTGTCCCAGCCAGCAGTTGAACGCCGTCCAGGCCTCGGACGTGGAGGTGGACATCTGTCCGCGCTGCCACGGCCTGTTCTTTGACCGGGGAGAGCTGGAGCGCTTCCCGGACCGGCCTTCGCTCAAGCCGCTGATGGGCACCGCGAGGAACGCCGCGTCCCGGTGCCGCGCCGGAGGCCACCTGGTGCCGCGCGCCCTGGCAAGCTGTGCCACGTGTCGCAGCGAGCCCATGACCTGCCCGGGCTGTGGCGCGAGGCTCGGGCTGGTGTCCGCGCGGGTCTGCACGGTGGACCTGTGCGCGCAGTGCGGCGGTGCGTGGCTGGACACGGGCAAGTTCGAGGTGCTCGAGAACGCCACCGTGGAGGCCCCGAAGGCGCCCCCGGCCAGCGCCAGGGCGGGCTGGGAGGTCGCCCCCGCCACGGACGGAGGCGCCGACCCCTGGAACGCGCCGGGCGCCAGGGCCCCGCTGCCGCCCTCGCATTCGCTCACCGGAGGGGCGGGCCTGCGCTCGCCCATGGCGTGCATCATCTGCGAGCGCCAGGTCCCGGTGAGCGAGGCCTGGGCCTGGGACGGCGACGTCTACTGCGGCGAGCACCACCCGAAGGGCGCCGTGTCGGGCGCGAGCCTGCCCAGGCACCGGCATGTGGATCCCCTTCCCAACCTGACCGTGAGCCGCATGGGCCGCGTGGTCCGCGACGGCCCGGACTGGGCGGACCTCGTGCACTGGGTGGTCCAGCTGCTCCGGATTCGCTGACGTCCCCAGGCGTGGAAGCTCCCACCTGCCCGGCCGCACAGGGGCGCGCCGGGGAGGGCAGGGCGCCTGAATGACGCCCGCGGGCGCCCGGAGATTGCTCCCCCAAGGGCCGGGGTCTACCCTGCCGCGCCAGTGATGCCGCGCCTTGCTCCCTTAAGCCTGCTGCTCCTGGGCACCGCCTGCGCCACCGCGTCGCGTGAGCCGGCCTCCGTGGCGGAGGCGTACGCGAAGGCGCTGGAGGAGAACCGGCTGTCGGACGCCTACCGCCTGAC
>NZ_JAPNJY010000008.1:0-87580 GCF_026626625.1 Corallococcus sp. BB11-1
TCGCGTCCGCCTTGCCGAAGACCCAGAGCGGCACCTTCGTGTCGGGCGCTCCCAGCTTGCGCGCCATCTCCGCGGGCACCGGCTTCACCCCGGAGCGGCTGCGCGCCCCGGCCTGGAAGAACTTGTCCTTGGCGGGGGGGATGATGGCCTGGTGCACCAGCCAGCCCAGCCGCTCGATGCCCACCAGCCCCATGGGCGTCATCGGCAGGAACTCCGGCTTCACCGGGCAGCCCCGGTCCGGCTCCGGCATGTCCACCACGACCGCGTCGCCGTTGTCCTCATCCACCTGGGCCCGCGCGGCCATGGGCCACACCGCCAGCACCAGCACCCCCGCGAACACCGCGCGCATCGCTCGTCCCGTCATCGTCGGACCTCCGCCGGAAGTCATACCGCAAGCGGGCCCTGGGACGCAGGGCGTCCCGCCTCACGGCGGGAGCGCGGCGCTCAGCGCTTCTTCTTCGTCGGGACGGCCTTCGGCTTGCCCTGCGCGGGCACCGTCCCCGCGTCCGGCGCCGGCACGTCCGACACCGTCGGGTCCACGGTCTCCTCCGCTGGCGGAGACTCCGGCTTCGGGGGGGCCTCCACCTCCGTGCGGTCCTCCAGCGGCACGCGCCCCACGGCGCGGTTGAACAGCACCCACAGCGCCTTGCGGTGTCCCGCCCGGTCCGTCTTGCCCGTCAGCACCAGCCCCGCGCCGCTGTAGCGCACCGTCAGCCCCGGCGGCATCCCCGCAGTGAAGTCCTCCAGCTGCGCCTGGAGCTGCGGCATGTCGAACGTCAGGTCCAGCTCCCGCGCCAGGTACGCCTCCGTGCGCAGCAGCTCGCGCAGCGCCTTGCGACACGCGGTGTCCTTCACCGTGACGGTCAGTGACTTGTCCACGCCCTGCGTCGCCTTCAGGTCCGGACAGGCCTTCTTCGCCGCCGCCAGTTGGGGCGCGAAGTTCTCCAGCTCCGTGGGCCCCACCGCCAGGCGCCAGACGGCGAAGCGCCCCTCCGCGTAGAGCAGCATCTGCGTGACGCCGGGCTTGTGGGCCGTCAGCAGCAGCTCACCGCTGCCCGACAGCGCCTCCGCCGACGCCACGGCGGGGTCCTCCACCTCCGCCCAGTCCACGGCGGTCAGCTTCTGGAAGGTCTCCTTGCCCGGCTCCAGCGTCAGGGCCTGGTCCACCGGCCAGGCCAGGGCCGCCGTGGGGGCCAGCAGGCCCAGCAGTCCGCCAATGACGTACATCCGACGTCCCCGCATGGTGCCTCCCGCCAGGGTGGTATGCCCCTCTAGCACGGGATAAGAACGTCGCCCTATGCCTACCTGGACCCTCTGGGTCGCCTGCCTGGCCCTCTGTTTCACGAGGTCCCTGGTCGCCGCCGCGGAGTCCGCCCTCTATGGGACCTCGGACCTGCGCGCCCAGGAACTCGCCGAGGAGAACAAGTCCTCCGCCGCCCGCCGCGTGCTCCGCCACAAGACGGAGCGCGAGGCCACCGCCACCGCCCTGCGCCTGGGCATGGTGCTCAGCGGCTTCCTGGCCGCCGCCATCGGCGCGTTCGTGCCCCCGCGCCTGCTGGACTTCAGCCGCTACGGCGAGGCGGCCTGGGTGCCCGTGGCCACCGTGTGCGCGGGCGCCCTCTTCGTGGGCGTGCTCGCCAGCCTCATGGAGGTCACCATGCGCGGCCTGGCCAACGGCAACCCGGAGCGCTGGGCGCTGCGGCTCGCGTCGCTGGTGTCCGTGCTGGTGCTGCTGCTCTACCCGCCCATGCGCATCATGCTGGGCCTGCTCAACCTGGGCGCCCGCACCTTCGGCCGCACCCTGCGCTTCGAGCCGCCGCCGCCGCCCCTGGAGGAGCTGGAGAAGCTGCTCGCCGCCCAGGCCGCCCGCAACGAGGTGGACAAGAGCGCGCCCCAGCTCATCCGCTCCATCTTCGAGCTGTCCGACAAGCGCTGCCGCGACGTGATGGTCAACCGCACGGACGTCATCTCCGTGGACATCACCACCCCGCCGGACGAGGTGCTGCGCATCCTGGCGGAGGAGAACCACTCGCGCATCCCGGTGTACCACGACGACGTGGACCACATCGTCGGCGTGCTGCACGCGCGCGACCTCATCCCGCTGCTCCAGCACCCGGAGCTCATCGTCCTGCATGACGTCATCCGCCCCGCCCACTTCGTGCCGTGGATGAAGCCCGTGGGCGACCTGCTGCGGGACATGCAGAAGCGGAAGATCCACATGGCCATGGTCGTCGACGAGTACGGCGGCTTCATGGGCGTCGTCACGCTGGAGGACATCCTGCGTGAAATCGTGGGCGACATCGGCGACGAGTTCGAGGTGGAGGAGAAGCTCGTCGAGAAGATGGCCGACGGCAGCTCGCTGGTGGACGCCGCCATGGAGGTGGATCAGTTCACCAAGGTCTTCGGCTTCCCCCTGCCCGAAGGCGACTTCGACACGCTGGGCGGCTACCTGTCGTCGCTCGCGGGCCACCTGCCCGACGTGGGCGAGCGCTTCACCTACAACGGCTGGCAGTTCGTCGTGGCCACCAAGGAAGGCGCCCGCATCGACCGCGTGCGCATGAGCCGCCTCAAGAGCGCCGTGCCCGGCCTGTCGTCCGACGGCGTGCCCCGTGAAGGCGCGCCCACCTCGTCCGTGAAGGAAGAGGCCCGGGACGCCGCGCGCCGCGCCGACAACGAGTCGTCTCCGACGGACTCCGGCGCCCCTCCCGAAGCCAAGCGCTGAGCGGCCCGGGACGGCTCAGGGCGCCGGGACCACCGCTCCGCCCGGCATCCACGGGATGCCCAGCACGCGCGCCTCGCGGAAGGGCGCTCGCCGCTCGGAGCCTCCGAAGCGCAGCACCACGCCGCCCTCCAGGCGCACCGCGTGGGACGTGGGCTCCGGCCGGGCCGCAGAACGGGGAACGGCCAGCGGGAAGCGCAGCTCCAGCGGGACTTCGCTCCGGCCATCCAGCGGCACGCCCATCACCTGCTCGCCCGTGACCATGCGCTGGCCATCCACCCGCAGGTCCAGGTCCACGCGGGTGATGGAGGCCGCGTCGGAGGACGGGTTTCGCACCTTCAGCTTCAGCGTGAGCGCCCCGGCGCCCTCGCGCGTGAAGGCCACGTCCACCGCCTCCACCCGCACCGCCTCGTCGTAGGCGCTCGGCTGGAAGGGCACCACGCCCAGGCAGCCGGAGCCGGCCAGGGCGCCGGCCAGCAGCAGCCCGAGCACCGCCCGGCGCGAGCGCATCAGCCGCCCAGCAGAGGCTGCAGCGCCTCCACCGTCAGGGGCCAGCCCGCGCGGCGCGACAGCACCTCCAGCGCCTTGATGAACTCCGCCGCGGACTGGAAGCGGCGGGCCTTGTCCGCGAACAGCGCCTTGCGCGCCACCTGCGCCGCGTAGTCCGGCAGGTCCGGCGACACCGTGGACAGCAGCGGCACGCGCGCGTCCCGCACCTGGTGCATGAGCTGCGCTTCGTTCTCCCCGGTGAACAGGCGCCGGCCGCCCCACAGCTCCCAGAGCATCACGCCCACGGCGTACAGGTCCGTCCTCGCGTCCACCGCCAGGCCCAGCACCTGCTCCGGGCTCATGTACGGCAGCGTGCCGCGCAGCGCGCCGGAGTCGCCGCGCATCATGCCCTCCACCTCCGCCACGCCGAAGTCGGTGAGCTTCACGTCGCCCTGGATGCCCAGCAGCACGTTGGCGGGGTTCACGTCGCGGTGGACGATGGTGGCGCCGTTCTCCCCCACCTTCGCGCGGTGGATGTAGTCCAGCGCCTTGAGCACGCACCACGCGATGTAGCAGGCGGACTCCGGCGGCATCGCGGCGCCCGCCTTGATGAGCAGCTCCTGCATGTAGCCGAGCGTCCGGCCGCTCACGAGCTCCTGCACCATCAGGTAGTCGGGCCCGGCGCGGAACAGCCGGAAGGTCCGCACGATGTGCGCGTTGCGCAGGCGCACCGTGAGCTTCGCCTCGTCGACGAAGGCCTTCACATACGCGGGGTCGTTGCGGAAGGACGGGTGCAGCCGCTTGATGACGACCTCCTCGGGCTCACCCGGGGAGCGCTGCGTCGTCTCGCGCGCGCGTGCTTGATACACCTCCGCCATGCCGCCGACCGCCAGCCGGCCGACCACTTCATAGCCACCCAGGTCCGGAGCTTCCGCCACGGCGGTAAGACTATCCCGGTTCCGGGAAGCGCCCCACTATTCCGCGATGAGGGAGGCGAAGAGGGACTCGTATTTCCGGGCGGACGCCGCCCAGGAGAAGTCCTTGCCCATCCCCCGGCCCCGGAAGTCCCCCAGGCGCACGGGGTCCGCGTACAGGGCCATGGCCCGGCGGATGGCGGCCAGGAGCGCGGAGCGGTGGAAGGACTCGAAGAGCAGCCCGTTGCCGTCCAGCCCCCCCTCCACCGTGTCCACCAGCCCGCCCGTGGCCCGGACGATGGGCACCGTGCCGTAGCGCAGCGAATACATCTGGTTCAGGCCGCACGGCTCGTAGCGGCTGGGCATCAGGAAGAAGTCCGACCCCGCCTCCACCAGGTGTGACAACTCCGGGTCGAACCCGATGTGCACCCCCACCTGCTTCGGGTAGCGGGCCTGCAACGCGCGCAGGCCCTGCTCCAGGACGGGGTCGCCGTTGCCCACCGCCACGAAGCGCAGGTCCGCCTGGAGCGCCGCCGGCAGGGTGTCCAGCAGCAGGTCCACGCCCTTCTGCCACGCCAGCCGGCTGACGATGCCGAACACCGGCGCCCCGGTGTCCCCCGGCAGCCCGAAGCGCTCCAGCAGGGCGCGCTTGCAGACCGCCTTGCCCGTGAGGTCGTCCGGGCCGTAGCGCTCCGGCAGGAAGGCGTCCGTGCGGGGGTTCCATTCGTGCGCGTCGATGCCGTTGAGGATGCCGGTGAGCGAGTGCGCGCGCCGGCGCAGCAGGCCGTCCAGCCCGTAGCCCTGCTCCGCCGTCTGGATCTCCCGGGCGTAGGTGGGCGACACGGTGGTCAGCGACTCGGAGAAGACGAGCCCGGACTTGAGGAAGTTCACCTGGTCGTAGAACTCCACGCCCTCCGGGGTGAACAGGTCCCAGGGCAGCCCCAGGTCCTCCATCGTCCCCTTGGGGAACTGCCCCTGGTAGGCGAGGTTGTGGATGGTGAAGACGCACTTCGCGCGCGCCAGCGGCGTGTCCTGGAAGCCCCGGCGCAGCGCCACCGGCACCAGCCCCGTCTGCCAGTCGTGCAGGTGGATGATGTCCGGGAAGAAGCGCAGCCGCTGCGCGGCCTGGAGCGCGCCCACGCACAGGTAGGCGAAGCGGCGGGGGTTGTCCGGGAACTCGCCGCCCGCGTCGCCGTACAGCCCCTTGCGGCCGCCGAAGAAGGCCTCGTTCTCCAGGAACCACACCTCCAGGCGTTCGGAGAGGCGCGCGGACAGGACGGGGCCCCCCGTCTCACCGAAGGGGAAGCGCAGCACCAGGGACTGCCCGGTGGGCTCCAGGTGTCCGGTGTTGCGCACATCCTGGTAGCGGGGCGTGACGATCTTCACGTCGTGCCCCAGCGCGGACAGCGCCGTGGGCAGGGCCCCTGCGACGTCGCCCAGTCCCCCCGTCTTCGAGAAGGGGGTGACCTCCGAGGCGATGAAGAGAATCTTCATGGACACACCATTGCGAGTCCAGACGGGGAGTCAACCGCGAACGTGCGCGGCGGGGTGGGGTTTCCTATGGTGCGGCGCGTGATGATCCCCCCCGACCCCATCCAGCGCTTCGCCGAACTCTTCGCCCAGGCAAAACAGGTCATCCCCGTGGACCCCAACGCCATGGTGGTGGCGTCGGTGGACGACGAGGGCCGCCCGAGCGCCCGGGTGGTGCTGCTCAAGGACTTCGATGCGCGGGGCTTCGTCTTCTTCACCAACTTCCACAGCCGCAAGGGGCGCCAGCTCACCGCCCACCCCCATGCCGCGCTGTGCTTCCACTGGCAGCCCCTGGAGCAGCAGGTGCGCATCGAGGGCCGGGTGGAGCAGGTGACGGACGCGGAGGCGGACGCGTACTTCCAGAGCCGGCCGCGCGGCAGCCAGATTGGCGCGTGGGCCAGCCTCCAGAGCCAGGAGCTGCCGGAGCGCACGTTGCTGGACGCGCGCGTGGCGGAGGTGGAGGCCCGGTTCCAGGGCCGGCCGGTGGAGCGGCCTCCGCACTGGAGCGGCTTCCGCGTGGTGCCGGAGCGCATCGAGTTCTGGCACGCCCGCGCCAGCCGCCTGCACGAGCGCAACCTGTACCTGCGCGAGGGCGAAGGCTGGAAGACGCAGCTGTTGTTTCCCTGAGCGGAAGCGTCAGGGCACGCGGTGCTCGCGGAAGGTGACGCGCAGCGTGTACGTGCCCGCAGGAGCCTCCACCCGCACGAAGTCCCGCGCATGCGGCGTCTCCAGCGTGAGCGTCGCGCCGGGCGCCTGACGCTCCCAGGCCACCAGCGCCAGGTCATCCACCGCCGTCACGCCCTGCCCCGTCTTCGGGGACGCGGTGTGGAGCGTGAGGTTGAGGGCCCAGGGCGCGTTCCAGAGGTTCGGCCGGGGCGGATCCGCCGGGAAGCGCAGGTCCTCGGACACCTGCTTCCAGTCGAACGTGCCGCCGTCGTGGCGCAGCAGCGTCTGCTCCCCGAAGAGTGAATAGGACTCCACGGGCAGGTACTGCACGCCCACCCAGAAGGCGCCGCCGCCCCGACCCTTCACCCACGCCACCGCCGTGAGGTCGCGGTTGGGGGGCCCCTCCGCGAAGCCCGGCGGCCGGAAGCGGTTGACCAGCGGCACGGCGCCCTTGCGCTGGCAGAGCGCCGCGGCGCCCCGGCGCGGCCCGTCCTGGCACACGTAGCCCGCGCCGTTGCCCACGCCCCAGCGCGGCGCCTCGTTGGCGTCGTCGTCCACGTCGTGGTCCTCGAAGTCGCCGTGCAGGAGCACGTCGCGTCCTGCCTTGAGCTTCACGCCCGCGGGCGCCCCCTCTCCGGTGAGCTGTGCCACCGCGACGGACTCCCCTTCGTGGCGCAGGGCGCGCAGGTCCACCGTGGCGCGGCCGCTGGCGTCCACCGTCACCGGCACGTCCACGGTGCGCTCGCCCACCGCCGCCTGCTGGCCCGCGGGGAGCAGCTCGCCCCAGGAGGGCTGCGGCACCAGCGCCACGCCCCCCTCGCGGGAGAGCTCCGAGAGGTTTCGCAGGAAAGAGTCCGCCAGGTCGCCCGCGAGGGGCCGGGGGCGGTAGTCCTCGATGTACACGGGCACCGCGCGGGCCCGGTCCACGCGCGCGCCCGTCGCCTCCACCTCCGCGAGCAGGCCCACCATCGTCTCCATGCGGTCCTGGTCGAAGGCGAAGTTGCCCAGCGACTGCGCCATCAGCACGCCCTTGTAGCGCGCGAAGCCCTGGGGGATGTGCGGGTGGTGCGCGATGACGAGCTTCGCGCCCGCGTCCACCATGTCGCGCATCCGCTGCGCCGTGGGGGCGGAGGGCCGCACGCTGTACTCGACGCCCGTGTGGAGCACCGCCACCGGGACGCGGCCCTGGGCGCGCTCGGCGCCGAGCAGCGACGTCACCCGCGACGTGTCCCGCGCGTCCGCCGCGCCGCCCTGGTGCGGGCCCGCGACGTACTGCTGCGCATGCGCGCTGCCGGTGATGGAGCACATGGACACCAGGCTGTAGCTGGAGCCCGCCAGCGGCACGCGCGCCGGGACGAAGGCCTCCGTCTCGTCGCGGCCCGCGCCGCTGTAGGCCATGCCCGTCGCGGCGACGTGCGCGAGCGTGTCGTCCAGCCCCGGCGCCAGGTAGTCATAGACGTGGTTGTTGCCCAGGCTCACGTAGTCCACGCCCAGCCACGGCAGCGCGGGCAGCGAGCCGGGCAGCGTGAAGAACGCATAGGCCTTGTCGTCGTGGGGCGTCGTGGGCGAGTCCGTCACCGGCGTCTCCAGGTTCACCGCCCGGAAGTCCGCGGCCTGGAAGAAGGGCCGGACGTGGGTGAAGACGGCCTTCGTGCCCGGCAGCGGCTCCGACACGCGGATGAGCGCCGCGGGGTCGTCCGGCGGCAGCCGGTCGCGGGGCGTGGTGTCGTCCGGATCCAGGAAGCGCCGGCCCAGCGACACGTCCCCCGCGAAGAGCATCCGCACGCCGCCCTCCTTCGGGGACAGCCGCACCGGCGGCAACGTGACGCGCGTCTGGGACAGGCCCCGGCGCAGCGCCACCGCGACCACGGCCGGACGGAAGCCCTCCGCGTCCACCTGGAGCAACCGGTTGTGCCGGGGCAGCACGGGGAAGCGGAAGCGCCCCTGCGCGTCCGTGCGCGCCCGCGCGTCCCCCACCTGGACCGTGACGTTCGCGACCGGTGCGCCCGTCATGGAGACCACCGAGCCCTCCAGCGCGATGCCGGTGCACGCGTAGGCGCGACGGGCCTCGCGCTCGGCCGCGGGCAGGGACGCCTCGTCCACGGGCTCTGGCGCGCAGGTCGTCAGGACGGGCGGCGGCTCCTCCGGAGGCGGCTCCCCGGGCGGCGGCGTTTCGCCGGGCGTCTCATCCGGAGGCGGCTCGGACGGAGGCGGTGTTTCCTCAGGAGGGGGCGTCACCGGCGGCGGGGCCGTGGGAGGCGCTTCGTCTCCCGGCGCCGTCACGGAGCCCTGTCCGTCCGACGGGACCGGGCCCCCCGAACCGCAGGCCACCACACACGCCGCCACCCACGCCACCGGCAGATACCGCCGCCCCATCGCATCCCCCAGCCGTCCTCGACCACCGACCCCTTGCGCCGTCGAGATGGGGACGAAGTCGGCCGAGCGCCAGGGAAGGCCTCGTCCCCGGGGGCTGCCTGCCTGCCCTCGCGCCCCCGGGCCCGTTCAAAGCCAGACACCGGGCCTTCAGGCGCGGGCGACTACCAGGGGACCTCCGCGCCCTCGTAGTCGAAGAAGCGGCCGGAGTGCTCCAGCGAGACCCCGTCGATGACCCGGAGCATCCCGCGCACCGAGTCGTCCGCCGGCAGCGGCGCGTCCTGGCCGCCCATGTCCGTCTGCACCCAACCCGGATGCAGCAGCACGCACGCCAGGCCGTCCCGGCGCAGGTCGTTGGCCATGGAGCGCACGCCCATGTTCAGCGCGGCCTTGGACATGCGGTACGCGTACGCGCCGCCCTCCGTGTTGCTGGAGAGCGAGCCCATCCGCGACGTGACGTGCGCCACCTTGCGGCCCACGCCATGCCGCAGCGCGGGCAGCAGCGCGGACGTGATGCGCAGCGGCCCGAGCGCGTTCACCGCGAACGTGCGCTCCAGGTCCTCGAAGTCCAGCTCGTGCAACCCCACCCACTGGCCCGACACGCCCGCGTTGTTGATCAGCACGTCCACCGGCTCGCGGCAGACGTTCGCCGCGAACGCGCGCACGCTGTCCCCCTGCGTGACGTCCAGCGCGTGGATCCGCAGGCGGTTGCCGGACTCGTGCAGCAGCGGCTCCAGCCGACGCGCCATCTCCGGGGCGCGCACGCCCGCGTCGACGGTCTCTCCTCGCCGCAGCAGCTGCTGCACGAACTCGAAACCGATTCCGCGGCTGGCTCCCGTGATGACGTAGCGCATACTTGTATTAACGCGCGGGGTTGCTCTCCTTGGCAAAGCCTCCCCCTTCGCACTAAGGCGCCCGTGGGTGCTCACCTCACGACAGCAGGGGATGGACGACATGACGGTGGCGATCATCGGCGGGGGGATTTCAGGACTGGTCCTGGCTCACCGATTGCGGTCGCGCGGCACGGCTGCCGTGGTGCTGGAGTCCTCGTCGCGCGTGGGTGGAAACGTGCAGACCCGCACACGCGGTGAGTACCTGCTGGAAGCCGGACCCAACAGTTTCCTGGACCGCGAGCCCGCGACGCGTTCACTGGCGGGGGCCCTGGGTCTTGAAACACGCATCCGTGCAGCGGATGCAGCGGCAAAAAACCGTTACATCTTCACTCGTGGTGCGCTCCGGGTATTGCCTGCCTCACCTCCCGCGTTCCTCAAATCCGACCTGATTTCCCTGCCTGCGCGGCTGCGGGTGTTGGGGGAGCTGTTCAGCGGTCGCGGTCCCCGGGGCGTGGACGAGTCGCTGGCGCAGCTGGGCCGGCGCCACCTGGGCCGCGAGGCGACCACGGTGCTGCTGGACGCGGTGCAGACGGGCATCTACGCGGGCGACCCGGAGCGGCTCAGCGCGGAGGCCACGTTCCCGCAGCTGGTGAAGTTCGAGCGCGACCACCGCAGCCTCATCCTGGGCGCCATCCGCGCCCAGCGCGCCGCGCGGGAGGCCGCGAAGGGGGACGGCGCCGCGAAGTCCCGGCTCACCGGCCTGTTGAGCACCTTCGATGGAGGGCTGGGCGTGCTGGTGGACGCCCTGGCGGCGGCCCTGGGCGACACGGTGCGCACCGACGCGAAGGTGGAGGGCCTCACGCCCACGCCGGACGGGTGGAGGGTCCAGGCGCGCGAGCGCGGGCAGCCGGTGGAGCTGAGCGCGTCCCAGGTGGTGCTGGCGGTGCCCGCGCACGTCGCGGCGGACCTCCTGCGGCCGCTGGACGCGCCCATGGCGGCGACGCTGGGGGCCATCGAGTACGCGCCCATGGCGGTGGTGCACCTGGGCTTCGCGCCGGGGACGACGCCGAAGCCGGACGGGTTCGGGTTCCTGGTGCCGGCGGTGGAGGGCAAGGCGGTGCTGGGCACCATCCACGTCTCCACCACGTTCCCCTTCCGCGCCCAGGGCGGCCGGGTGCTGCTCACGTGCCTGCTGGGCGGCACGCGCCGGCCGGACGTCGTCGCGCGGGACGAGGACGCGCTGGCGGCGCTGGCGCGCGAGGAGCTGAAGGCGATGACGGGCCTCACCGCGACGCCGGAGCTGACGGAGGTCGTGCGCTGGCCTCGCGGCATCCCGCAGTACACCGTGGGCCACCTGGGGCGGCTGGCGTCGCTGGACGGCCAGCTGAAGCGCTGGCCTGGCCTGCACCTCACCGGCAACGCGTACCGGGGCGTGGGCGTCAACGACTGCATCCGCGACGCGACCCGGCTGGCGGACGCGCTGGGGTAGCCGACGGGGGGAGCGGCCAGCGGCTCGGGAGCGACCGCTCAGCCCCATTCCCCGACGGCCTGGCGCAACCCTCCCTGGAGGGCCCCTGGGGCGCTGACAGAGTGCGTGGACATGTTCCACGGACACTGGAGAAACCCCCCATGTTCTCACTGCGCTCGCCGCTCCTGTTCGTGCTCGCCGTCCTCTTCTTCCCGGCCCTCCTCGCCGGGACGCTCGTCCTGGACCTGGTCCCGGCGCCCGTCCCCCGGCGCTAGGCTGCCGGACGGTGTAGCCTTCCGCTCCAGCATGTCGGAGACGTCGGAAGGGTCCATCGTTCGCGCCACGCTGCGCGCCCTCGTCGCGCCGTGGCGGCTGGCCCCCATCGTCCTGGTGTCGCTGCCGCTGCTGGCGGCCCAGGTGCGCTGGAGCGTGGATCCAAACGCGTTCTGGCTGGGCCTCCTGCTGTGCCTGCTGTGCGTCGCCGTCGCGCCGGTGTCCTACCGGGTGCTGTTCCCGGAGGGGCTGGACCTGAGCCACGGCGGCATCCGCCTGCTGCTCTACGGGGCGGTGGGCAGCGGCGTGGTGCTGTCGGTGGGCTACGCCCTGCCCCGCGTCACCCAGATGCTGCCCACGTTCCTGTCGGAGCCGTACAACCTGGCCGTCTGCGGCGGCCTGTTCCTCGTGGCCGGCTGGGGCCTGGGGCGGGACATCGGCTTCGAGGAGACGCTGCGCCGGGAGCGAGCGCGCGCCACCCGCTTCGCCTGGGAGGCCGAGCAGGCGCAGCTGCTGGCCCTGCGCAGCCACCTGGATCCGCACTTCCTCTTCAACACGCTCAACGCCATCGCGGAGTGGTGCCGCGAGGACGGCGCCGTCGCGGAGGCCGCCGTGCTGCGCCTGTCCACGATGCTGCGCTCGGTGCTCGCGGGCGTGCGCAGCGTCACCTGGCCGCTGTCCCAGGAGCTGGAGCTGATGCGCACGCTGTTCGAGCTGCACCTGCTGCGCGACCCGGAGCTGTTCCAGCTGGGCATGACGGTGGCGGACGGCGTGGGTGACGTGCCCGTTCCGCCGCTCTTGCTGCTGCCGCTCGCGGAGAACGCGGTGAAGCACGGGCCGGCGTCCGGGCACCGGGGGCCGCTGCGCGTGGACGTGGTGGCGCGCGACGGGGGGGTGGAGGTGTCCATCGACAACCCCGGCGCCTCCAAGGGGCCGCGCGAGGGCAGCGTGGGGTTGCCCACCGTGGAGCGCCGGCTGGCGCTCGCGTACGGCGGCCACGCGGTGCTGGCGCTGGACAGCGCGGACGGGCGCACCCGTGTCACCGTCACCCTGCCCCGCCGGGGCCCCCAACCCGGAGTCCTCACGTGAGAGAGCCGCTGCGCGTCCTCATCGCCGATGATGAACTGCTGGCCAGGAAGCGCCTGGCCCGCCTCCTGGCCGCGCTGCCGGACGTGAGCGTGTGCGGCGAGGCGGTGGACGGGGACTCGGTGCTCGCCGCGGTGCGCGCGGGCGGCGTGGACGTGGTGCTGCTGGACATCCACATGCCGGGCCTGAGCGGCCTGGATGCCATGGCGCTGCTGCCGCAAGGCGGGCCCCACGTCATCTTCTGCACCGCCCACGCGGAGCACGCGGTGAACGCCTTCGAGCACGGCGCCGTGGACTACGTGCTCAAGCCCGTGGAGGCGGCGCGGCTGCAGAAGGCGCTGGAGCGCGCCCGGGCGCGGCAGCCGGTGCCCGCGCAGGCCGCCACTCCGGCCGCGCGGGCGAAGAACGCCGCCGTCCCGCCACCGGCCGCCGGAGGCACCGGGGGAGGCATGGGGTCCGCCTTCGCGCGGCTGCCCATCCCCACACGCCAGGGGCTGGTGCTGGTGTCGCCGGACGCCATCTCCCACGCGTCGCTGGAGGACGAGCTGGTCACGGTCTTCACCACGCAGGGGGACTTCCTCACCGACTTCACCCTCAACGAGCTGGCGGACAAGCTGCCCGCCGAGCACTTCCACCGGGTGCACCGACGGGCGCTGCTCAACCTGGCGCACGTGACGCGCCTGGAGCCGCTGGAGACGGGCGGCTACCTGGCGCGCACGGCGCGGGGACACTCGGTGGAGGTGAGCCGCCAGTCCGCGCGCGAGCTGCGCCGCATGCTGGGCCTGCGCAAGGGCGCGGAGGACGAGGGCTGAGCGCGCCCCCGTCCCGCCTTCCGCCTCAGTTCCAGACGAACAGCTGGTGCACCTGCCCGGCGTCGTCGCCCAGCGTGTCCACCAGGGCCTGCCGCGCGTGCCCCGGGAGCTCCGCGCCGCCGCGGGCGCAGCGGGCGGCCTCCTCGCGGGTCAGCGCGGGGGCGGAGCAGAAGGCATCCTGCCAGCGCGCCAGGAGCGTCTTGAAGAAGGTCTGCTCGTAGCCCTGGAGCTCGCCGTCCAGCCACCCCTCCTTGTTGGGCGCCGCGAACTTCTGCGGCGTCACGCCGCCCGGGGTGAAGGTGATGTTGTGCTCATAGCCGGAGGCGGTCAGCGACCGCTCCGCCTTCACCGCCAGGGGCGCGTGCTGGTCCTGGAGCACGGCCTGGGCCACCACCGCGAAGTGGTACTCCACCTCCCGGCGCAGCGCGCGGTACTCGAAGGCGCGCGACACGTCGCGGTACTTCGTCACCTCCACCGTCGTCTTGTACTCCACCGTCTTCTTCTGGGTGACGAGCCGCTTCTTCATCACGCCCTTGTCCTCGTACGCCTCCTCCACCGAGTACGGCACCTCCGCCGTCGCGGTGCGGTCCTCGTGGGCGGTGTAGGGCACCTGCTCCGTCCACGTCGCCGTCAGCGACACCGGCTGGCTGCTGTTGTCCACGCGCAGCCTGCCTTCCAGCGTGAGCGGCACGCGGCGCGAGGAGGCGTCCGAATACCAGGGCGAGGATTCGAACGCGCCCGCCATCCGTGCCAGCAGATACTTGACGACGTCGTTGCTGATGCCATCCACGGACACCTGGAACATGGGAACGCCCAGCGCCTCCGGGAACATCGGCGCCCGGGGCGCGTCCTGGCGGTAGTGCCGGCAGTAGCGCGACACCAGCTCCGCCCAGTGCGCGGTGCCGTCCGAGGGCGTCTGCTTCAGCCGGGCGCACGCCGCCTCGCCGCCCTGCTGCACCGCGTTCTCCATGTCTCGGCGGATGGGCGCCATCTCCGCGTGGGCCAGGAGCGCGCGCTTGCGGTTGAGGTGCGACTCCGCCGTCAACGCGTTGCCCCGCTTCGCCTGCTCGACGATGAGCTGGCGCAGGTGCTGGTGCGTGCCCGCCATCTCCTCCAGGAGCGAGCTCTCCATGCCGCCGTCCAGCTTGGAGTTCCACTTCACCTTGTAGGCGAGGAACTGCTCCAGGTTCCGCTCCGCGTCCTCGTCCCTGCCCTCCAGCCGGGCCTGCCTCGACCCGGTGAGCAGCTGCGACAGGCCGCGCCAGCGCAGGTCGTCCAGCGACGCGCGCAGCGACGTGTCATTGGGCGAATCCTCGACGACCTTCACGTACAGCTCGGCGGCTTCGATGAAGCGGCCCTTCTCCGCCAGGTCATTGGCCTTGCCCCGGAGGGTGGAGCACGCCGTCACGGTGCTCGCCAGCAGGAGCAGCGGCGCGAGGAGGAGCTTCCGGCGGAGGCCGGAGCGGAACGACGGGGAGGTGGAGGCAATCACGGAAGACGGCACCCTTCAGCGCGTGGCGCGTGGCCCGCAGGCTGACGACCAGGATGACCGCCATATTCACCGCGACGCCCTTGTCCAGACAAGGGCCCCCCGGGTCCACGCCGCCCTGCTCCCGCCCGCGCTCAGTCCACGGGCCACGTGTGCACCGGCAGCCCCTCCTCCGCGTGCTGGAGGTAGCGCTCCAGCAGGGCCGCCAGCGCGTCCTGCCGGGGCATGTGGGCTTCCAGCTTCGCCAGCACCTCCCGCTGCCAGCGCGCCCCGGTGCGCCGCACGGCCACCCGCTGGGCGATGACGTCCAGCATCGCGTCCGCCTCCTCCGGCGCCACCCCGTGCTCCGTCAGGCCGCGCCGGGCCACCGGCAGCAGCTGCTTCACCAGGTCCACCACCGGCACGGGGCGGGGGCTGGGCGCGACCTCCGCCGGCCACAGCATCACCGCGTCCAGGCCCACCCTCGCCGCCTGCTTGAAGTTGCGCCGCGCCTGCCAGAAGGGCAGCGCCGGCAGGAGCGCGTCCACCCGCTCCGCCAGGCCCAGCGTCAGCCCCAGCAGGAACGCCCCGTTGGCCACCATGTCCACCACCGTCGGGCCCGCCGGCAGCGCGCGCAGCTCGATGCGCACGTGGCCTTCGCCGTGCGGATCATAGATGGCCCGGTTCCAGCACCAGACCGTGCCCTGGTGCAGCCGCAGCTCGCCCAGCTCCGGCACGCCCCCCGCGGCGGCGACCTCCAGGGGGGACTCTTCGCCCATCACCGGCAGCAGGGGCGGGTAGAGCGCCACGGCCTCGGCGAACAGCTCGTGCACGCCCTCGCGCACCCAGCCGTGGCCGAACGTCACGCGCGGGTGCAGGTGGGCCACGTCGTCCCCGCCCTCGCCCCGGTCGTCGGTGGCCTGCTGGAAGAGCGCCACGCGCGTCTCCTCCCAGAGGCGCTTGCCCAGGAACAACGGCGAATTGCCCGACGCCGCCAGCACCGGCGCCGTGGCGAGCTGCGCGGCGTTGTACACGCGCGCGAAGTCCTCCGGCGCCACGCGCAGGTGGAACTGGAGCGACGTGTTCGCCCCCTCCAGCGTCACGTCGTCCCAGGCGAGGTTGAGCGTGTCGTCGCCCGCGATGGCCACGTGGAAGGGCCCCCCCCGCCGCTTGCGGATGGCCGCGTTCAGGGCCCGGTAGCGCGGCTGCTGCGTGAGCGCCCCCTTGCCCAGGTCCGCCTGCCGCAGCGTGGGCAGGATGCCGACGGCCGCCACGCGCGCGCCCTGCGTCGCCGCCGCGCGCCCCAGCTCCTTCAGCACGTCCTCGAACTCCGCCCGCAGCGCGGTGAACGGCCGCCCCGCCAGCAGCGAGGGCCGCACGTTCATCTCCATGTTGAAGCGGTTCAATTCCAGCGTCAGCCGCTCATCCCTGGACCGCGCCAGCACCTGCTGGTTCACCGGCAGCGGGTGGCCCGCGCCGTCCACCAGGTACACCTCCAGCTCCGCGCCCATCGTCGTGGGCCCCACGCCGAAGCCGGGACGGCGCAGCAGCGCCCGCAGGGCCTCCAGGCTCTCCGCGAGCCGCTGCACGAACCGCTCGTGCTCCTCTGGTGTGAACTCCTCCTGCTGGATGGCGAGCCCCATAGGCCTTCCACGATTGGCACGACGCGCCCCGCTGGCACGGCGGATGTCCGCCGCTGGACGTCGCATCCCCCCACGCGCCGTCCGCCACCGGCCCCGTGCCCCCCTGGCCGGCCTCCAGCCCGGCTCGGAGACCGGGGCGCGGGTGTGTTATCTCGAAGCCGTCATGTCGGACGCCCCCACCGCTCCCAACCTCTATGACCTGCCGCGCCCCGCGCTGGACGCGCGCCTGGCCGACTGGGGCTTCAGCCCCCAGTACCGCGAGCGCGTGTGGACGGGGCTGTACCGCGACGGGGTGACGGCGCTCGGCGACGTGGCGGGCCTGCGCCCGGACCTCCAGGCCGTGCTCCAGGAGCGCGCGCGGCTGGGCCACCTGACCACCCACCACGAGAGCTTCAGCAGCGACGGCCTCACCCACAAGCTGCTCCTGCGCCTGCACGACGGGCAGACCATTGAAACGGTGCTGATGCGTTTCAAGGGCCGCGCCACCGTGTGCGTGAGCACGCAGGCCGGGTGCGCCATGGGCTGCGTCTTCTGCGCCACCGGGCAGATGGGCCTGTCGCGCCACCTGACGCCGGGCGAGGTGGTGGGCCAGGTGCTCCACGTCACGCGCATCCTGCGCGAACAGGGGGAGGCGCTGCGCAACATCGTGCTCATGGGCATGGGCGAGCCCCTGCACAACTACGACAACACGATGGCCGCGATGGACATCCTCGTGGACCCCAAGGGGCTGGCGCTGGCCCCTCGCTTCATCACCCTGTCCACCGTGGGCGTGGTGCCCGGCATCATCCGGCTGGCGGACGAGGCGCGCCCGGTGCAGCTCGCGGTGAGCCTCCACGGCGCCACCGACGCGGAGCGCGCCGCGCTGGTGCCCGCGGGCCGGCGCTGGCCGCTCCAAGAGCTGATGGACGCGTGCCGCTACTACGTGGCGAAGCGCAGGCGGCGCATCTTCTTCGAGTGGACGTTGATCGCCGGCCGCAACGACACCGCCGAACACGCGCACCACCTGGGGGCGCTGCTGCACGGGCTGGACGCGCACGTGAACGTCATCCCGCTCAACCCCACCGTGGGCTATGACGGCGGCCCCAGCGTGCCGGACGCGGTGCGCGCGTTCCAGGACGTGCTCACCTCGCACGGGGTGCCCAGCACGGTGCGCCAGCGCAGGGGCATCGACATCGACGCGGGCTGCGGCCAGCTCAAGGCCGCCGTGGAGCGCAAGCCCCGTCGGCCCCTCCCCGTCGCGTCCTGAGCAACACACCGACGTCCGCACACCAGGGTCGCGCGGCACACCCGGGCACGACGACCCGGCGTGTCACCCCCCTCCAGTAGCGTCCGCCCCGCCCCCACGTACAACATCACGTAGGGGGCGCCGCGCATTTCCAGAGCCCCTTGCAGGGAACTGGCTCGTGGGCACATTCTTCACGACGGCTTCCACGCAACCCCAACGGCTTTCCCGGAGGAGGTGGGCATGCTTTCCATCCAGGAGCACGGCACGGTGGAAGAGGCGAGCAGCAATCTGCTCGACTTCATCCTCATCCCCGACAATTGGCTCGAACAGGCGGCGCCGCAGCCCGAGGGCTCCTCCGCGTGGCCGGCGTCGGACATGCAGTACCAGCGGCGCGTGGGCACCCTGCGCATCTGCGCGTCGGTGGACGTCGCGCCGTCGCTGGACGTGACGCTCCACATCGCGTTCCGCGCGCCCGGGCTCACGCCCATCAAGGCCGCGGACCACCTGGAGAGCTTCCTCAAGCAGCGCCTGCCGCTGACGCCCAACAGCGAGTGGCAGGTGGAGGTGGACGACCGCCGGTGGATCCACTTCTCGCGCCGCTACGCGGGCGAGCACCTGCTGGCCTGAGGCCCGCCCCACACCCCCGCCGCACGCGCGCCGGCTGTCACCCCTCACGGTGACAGCCGGTAGTGTCGCAGCGGCTGCGCCACGTTCTTCACCGGCGTCTCCGTGAGGGGGCCGAACTGGAGCTTGCGCACGAAGGGCTCCTGGGACGTCTTCAGCGCCTCGTGCACGCTCCGCATCACCAGCGTCTCCCGGAAGCCCGCCAGGGACTGGAGCCGCGCGGCCTGGTTCATCCCGCTGGAGAAGGCCGTGTAGTTGCGGTTGGGACCGAAGAGGCCGCAGTTCGCGGTGGCCAGGTTCACGCCCACCGCCACGCCCAGCCCCGGCAGCCCCACCCGCTGGCACAGGGCTGCCACCTCTTCGCGCGCGCCCAGTTGCGCGGTGAACGCCTGGATGTCGCACGCGGCGCGCACGGCGGCCTCCGCGCGGCGCACCGGGTCCGTCTGGAAGAAGGGCGGGCCAAAGAGGCCGATGACGCAGTCCCCCACCATCTTGTCGAACACGCCGCCGTGCGCCCAGATGCAGTCCACGGCGCGCGCGCTCCACTCGTCCACGAAGCGGCCGATGCTGCGCGGGCTGTCGAAGCCCTGCTCGCAGATGCGCGTGAAGCCGTTGATGTCCGCGAACAGGATGCCCACCTCCTGCTCCTGCGCCCGCAGGTGCCGCGCGTAGTCGGGGTCCTCCAGCAGCGCGTCGATGGCGCCCGTGGGGAAGAACTGCGACAGGTGGATGCGCTCGCGGTTGTAGTCCAGCAGGCGCTGGCTCAGCGTGGAGGCCAGCACGCGGATGAGGTCCATGGCGTACGCGGAGAGGCCCTCGTTGTTCCAGACGACGAGCTTCCCCAGCGGCTCGCTGCGCGCCCCGGCGGAGATGAGCACCGCCTCCGTGGTGCGCCCGTCGAACAGGCGCTTGAGCACGCCCGCGTCGCCGTGCAAGAGCCGCGTGCCGTGCTGTTGCAGCAGCGCCTCCAGCGGGGCGCTGGGCTGCTCCCCGCTCTCGTACTCCAGCTGGCCGTGGCGGTAGGTGCGGTAGTGCAGCACGTGGGGCTGCACGGCGTCGCGGTACAGGAGGAGGAAGCCCGGCAGGCGCACCCGCAGCGCCAGCGTGCGCACCGCCTGGTCCATGCCCGCCTCGAAGACGGGGTTGGCCAGGTGTTCGTTGCACTGGAGGATGATCTGATGCTTCTCCGACGCGGTGTGGACCAGCATCAGCACCGTGTCCAGCTCCTCCGCCAGCGCGTCCAGCACGCGCAGCCTCCGGGCCCCCGTCTCCGCGTCGCCGGGCGCGCCCGCGTAGAGCAGGCCCAGCGTGCCCACCGGGGAGCCCGCCACGTCCAGCGTCTGGGTGACGAGCGTGTCGCCCCCGTGCGCGCGCACGCCCTCGGGGCCCGTCAGCAGCGAGCCCGGGAAGACGCCGCCCCAGTCCCCCTCGCTCCAGGTCTGCTCCACCAGCTCCTCGTCGCGCGCGGTGAGGGCGATGGCGCGCGCGCCGGTGTGTTCGAGCAGCGTGGGGAAGCAGCGCCGGAAGCACTGGGCCAGCGTTTCGCGCTCCCGGAGGCTCTCCTCCAGGAGGTCGTCCGCGACGCGCCCGAGCTGGCGCAGGAAGCGGTACTCCTCCAGGGACAACTCAGCGGGTGGGGCGATGGGCGCGGGGGTCATGTGCGCCCCTTGTATCGCCGCCCGTGGGCCGTGTCAGGAGGCCCCCGTCACAGGACCGGCGTGTGCTTCGTGCCGCCCACCACCTGGCCCCCCTCCACGTCGATGAGCCAGTAGCCCTCATTGCCTGCCTGGGTGGAGGAGCCCGCGCCGAACAGGTGGGGCCGCTCCGGGGTGGCCGGGTGGTGGTAGCGCCGGTGGATGTGGCCGTGGAGCACCGCGAAGCGCGGGCCCGGCAGCAGCTTCAGCAGGGCGTCCGCGTCGTGCAGGCCGTGGTGCCAGCCGTCCGCGTGGTCCGCGGCGTTGCGGGGCGCGTGGTGCACCACCACCAGGATGGCGCGTCCGTCCAGGCGAGGGTCCGTCAGCAGGGCCGCCAGGCCTTCGAGCTGCGCGGGCCCCACGGTGCCGTAGGACAGGCCCGGCGTCGGCAGCGGCCGGGCGGAGCACAGCCCCACCACGGCGGCGCCCTCCCCCACCAGCCGCACGAAGGGGAAGGCGCCCTCGCGGCGGTACTCCGGCAGGTCGCTCTCCAGCAGCTGACCGAAGTGCTGGGCGAAGCGGCCCCGCTGGTGGCTGCCGGGGGTGAAGACGTCGTGGTTGCCCGGGATGACGGTGCAGCGCGCGGGCGTCCGGGCCAGGGGGCCCAGCGCGGCGCGGGCGGCGCGGAACTCGCCCTCCAGCGCGTAGGCGGTGAGGTCGCCGGAGAGGATGAAGTGATCCACGCCGGGGGCCTGTCCGTCGCGGGCGATGGCGGCGAGCGTGTGCTGCGCGTCGCGGTAGGCCTTCGCCCGCCCGCCGGCCGTCAGCTCCACGAGGGCCACCCAGCGGCGCCAGCCCAGCCGGTGCAGCGGCAGGGCGAAGTAGTCCTCGGTGATGTGGACGTCGGAGCAGTGCAGGAAGCGCATGGACGGGGTCACGGGCCAGAGAACGCCAGGGAGCGGCGGGGCATTCTCTCCCAGTCACGCGGGGGAGGAAGTTATGGTCGCGCCCACGATGAGAGGACGTTTCGCGCCCAGCCCCACCGGGCGGATGCACCTGGGCAACATCCGCAGCGCGCTGCTGGGCTGGCTCCAGGCCCGGGCCGCGGGCGGCACGTTCCTGCTGCGCATCGAGGACCTGGACCGCGCGCGCTGCAAGCCCCGCTTCCTGGAGGACCTCTACGAGGACCTGCGCTGGCTGGGCCTGGACTGGGATGAGGCGCCGCTCTTCCAGAGCGAACGCGACGCCGTGTACCGCGAGGCCCAGGCGGAGCTGGAGCGCGAGGGGCTCGTCTACCCGTGCTTCTGCACGCGCGCGGAGATCTCCCGCGCGGCGAGCGCGCCCCACGGCCTGGGCGACGACGGCCCGCGCTACCCGGGCACCTGCGCGCACCTCACCGCGGAGCAGATCTCCGAGCGCTCCCGCACGCGCGCCCCCGCGTACCGCTTCCGCGCGCGCCCCGGCGCGGTGCGCTTCACCGACGACCTGATGGGCCCCTACGCCCAGGACGTGCAGGCGCTGGTGGGGGACTTCGTGGTGCGCCGCAACGACGGCGTGGCCAGCTACCAGCTCGCGGTGGTGGTGGACGACGCGGCCAGCCGCATCACCCACGTGCTCCGGGGGGATGACCTGCTGCCCTCCACGCCCCGGCAGCTCCAGCTCTACGAAGCGCTGCGCCTGCCCGCGCCCGACTTCCTCCACGTCCCGCTGGTGATGGGCGAGGACGGCAAGCGCCTGGCGAAGCGGGACGGCGCGTTCGCGCTGGCGGAGCTGCGGGCGCGCGGCCGGCCTCCCGAGCACGTCCTGGGCCTGCTCGCCGCGTGGAGCGGGCTGGGGGATGGCAGCCCGGTGTCCCTGCCCTCGCTGGTCGCCCGCTTCGACGTGAGCGTGCTGCCGCACGCGCCCGTGGTGGCGCGCGAGTCACAGCTCCTTGACGCGCTCGGCCTGCGCTGATGCGGGCCGGCCGTCCGCCCCACCCTTCAGGGCGGAGCGGCCGTGCGGAAGTGAAATGAAGGCGCCTCCGGGGTGCACACCTTCGTTCCAGACACGTACGTCCTCGCCGTGACGACCGCGGCCGGGCGACACACGGAAGCGAGGGTGTAGATCCATGTCAACCATTGTCGAAAGTGAGCGGGCCGGCGTCATCCGGGAGCGCTCCGGCGCCATCCCGGCGATTCCGGGCAGCGCGTCCAAGCTGAGCTGGGGGGCCATCTTCGGTGGCACCTCCGTCGCGCTGGGCGTGTGGATCCTCCTGTACACGTTGGGGCTCGCGCTGGGCCTGTCGTCGGTGGACCCGGGCAACACGGGCAGCGCGCGCTCCGCGGGCATCTTCACCGGCATCTGGAGCGTCATCGCGCCGCTCGTCGCCCTCTTCGTGGGCGGGGTGGTGGCCGCGCGCACCGCGGGCATCGTGGACAAGGCGGGAGGCGCGCTGCACGGCGCGGTGCTCTGGGGCCTGACGACGATCGCGGGCGTCATCGTGCTGGGCATGGTGCTGTCGTCGGTGCTGGGCGCGGTGTTCAACGTCGGCAAGGCGGCGGTGGACGCGGGAGGCTCCGCGGCCATGGGCGCGGTGACGGGCGGCGGCTCCGCGGCGCAGGCCTTCGGCCTGGACGCCAACGACGCGCTCGCGCCGGTGAACCAGCGGCTGCAACAGGAGGGCAAGCCCGCCATCACGGCGAACCAGCTGGAGGCGGCGACCAAGGACATCGTCACGGAGGGCGTGCGCCAGGGCCGCGTGGACCGCGAGCTGCTGGTGAGCAACATCGCGCAGAACACCAACCTGTCACGCACGGACGCCGAGGACGTGGCCACCCGCGTGGAGCAGCAGGTGGCGCAGGCCAAGGGCAAGGCCGGGCAGGTGGGCCAGCAGGTGCAGCAGGGCGCGTTGCAGGTGGCGGACCGCTCCGGCCGCGTCTTCTGGGGCATCTTCGCCGGGCTCCTGCTGGGGCTCGTCGCGGCGGTGCTGGGCGCCACGCTGGGCGTCAGCCGCCGCCAGCGCATCCTCGGTGAGGGCGTGGTGACGACGACCACCCCGCCTACGACGACGACGCCGACGTCGCGTCGCGAGGTGTACCCGTAGTCTCGGGCGCTCGCGTGCATCCCCGCTTCACGGTGAACCCGTGAGGCGGGTATGACACGCGGGTGGCGCCCTCGCACCGCACCCTCCTGCACTGGCTGGTCATCCCCGGCGTGAGCCTGGGGCTGTTGCTGCTGTGCGCGCTCGTGGGCTCCTGGCTCACGCGGCCCACCGACACACAGGCCCCGCCCCTCCCCTTCCCCGAACCGCCCCCGGCCGCCGAACCCCGCGCCCGCGCGCCCGTCCCCCTAAGCGAACCGGCCCCCGCGACGGCCGCCCCCACCGCGCCTCCACGGCCCCCCGAACCCGCGCCCGCCGTCCGCGCACCGCCGCGCGCCTCCTTCGACGCCCCCGACCCGCGCCGCGTGGCCATCGTGGAGCCCCTGGTGGAGTCGTCTTCCGGACGCATCGACGCCGAGGACCTGCGCCTGGCCCTCCAGGCGGTGACTCCGCTCGTGCAGCAATGTTTCCAGGACGCCGCACAGCGCAACCGGGGCGCACAGGAAGTGAAGCTGCGTTTCACGGTGGAGGGGGAGAATGGGGACGGAAAGATGAACCGGGGGGAGCTGCTGCGCAGCAGCATCCCGGACCCGATGGTGCAGGCGTGCGTGCTGGATTCGCTGCTGGACGCGCGCTTTCCGGCGCCCCGGCTGGGGGGGACGGCCACGGTGGTGTACCCGTTCCGCTTCGCCCCCCCCGGGGAGGCTGGCCCGTGAGGTCGGGTTGCGCGTAAGGTTCGGCCCCCTTCCCCCGCGCATGCCCGTCACCGTCGAACAGCTCGTGCCTTCCCACACGGACGCCCTGCGCGCGCTCCTGGCGAAGGATGCCGTCCACAACCTCTACCTGCTGGGGTTGCTGGAGGAGTTCGGCATCACGGCCCCGGCGCGCGCGGCGGCCTTCTCCTTCCATGGCCGCTTCGACAGCGGCGTCCTCACCGCGGCCATCTTCGTGGGCGGCGAGGGCGGGCTCGTGGTGCCCAGCGCCAGCGACGCCAGCGCCACCGGCGTCATCGCGGACGCGCTCGCCGCCTCCCTGAAGCTGCGCGCCACGGTGGGGGACAAGTCCTCCGTGGACGCGCTGGTGCGAAGCCTGTGTGAAGGCAAGCCGCGCCTGTCGCGCACCCAGCGGCTGTTCAGCGTCTCCGCGGACGACCTGGGGCCCTTCACCAACCCCACCCTGCGCCTGGCCCGCGAGGAGGACGTGCCCCGCCTGCTGCCCCTGGCCCAGGGCTACGTGCGCGAAATCCTGGAGCGCGACCCGCTGGCAGAGGATCCGGCCCACTACGAGGCCCGCCTGCTCCAGCGCGTGCGCCAGCGCCGCACCTACGTGCTGGAAGAGGACGGCGCGCTCGTCTTCAAGGTGGACATCGGCTGCCGCTCGCAGTTCGGCGCGGAGCTGGAGGGCATGTACACGCTGGCCTCCCGCCGCCGCGAAGGCCACGCCACGCTGTGCCTGGGACAGATCTCCCGGCACCTGCTGTCTTCGCTGCCCCGGCTCGCCATGCGCATCGACGAGCGCGACGAGAGCACCGCCCGCATCGCGCGCAAGGTGGGCTACCACGCCGGCCGCACCCAGCGGCTCGTGCTGGTGGACTAGCACGCCCCTCCCCTGTTGCCTCCGGAGCAACCCAGGCAACACCGGCCTGTGGCTTCCGAAACAACAGGGATTGCCAACATTGCAAGCAAGCATGTGAAAACACGTCATCCCCGCGAACGGGCATGACGCTTGCTCCTGGAGGGCGTGGCGCGCGGCATCCGCGAGCCCGGCGGCCCCAATCACCGCCGCATTTCACGGGAGCAGGACGATGAAGGGTTTCCAGACGCTGGCGAAGGTGTGCGCATTCGGGGTCGTGGCGCTGAGCGCGGGCACGGCGGCCGCGTGGCAGTACCACCCGGGCTACGCGTTCAAGGCCTACTATGCCGGTGACACCGGGTGCTTCAACCCGAACAGCTGGTCGAGCATCCGCAATGACTGTACGACGACGCGCACGCTGATCGCCTCGGTGCCGATGTGGGCGGTCGGGAACCACCCGACGACGGTGCAGATCTACGGCAACAACAGCTGGTGCCAGTCCTTGACGGTCAACGGCGTGGGCAACGCCGGCCAGGTGGGCCCCGTGGTGTACACGGTGGCCGGCCCCATGGCGTGGCAGACGCTCAACACGGGCACCCGCTACGTCTGGGAGGACTACGCCATCGCCATCCACTGCGGCCTCCAGCCGGGCGGCGTCATCGGCGGCTTCACCATCGACTGAAGCACCTTGTGACCCGCGCCGGCGGACGTCACCGGCGCGGGAGCCGTCCTGATGCGCGGCCGCGCGAAGCGCCTCCTCCCGCTTCCTCCCCCTTTCGCGCGGCCCGTTCCTTCCTCCCGCAGCCCCTCGCGAGCGCCCCGATGTCCTCCCGGCTCCAGACCGTCCTCGCCTTCGTCAACACGGCCGCCATCGCGGGCGTGCTGTTCGCCTTCGTGGATCATCAGCGCGACTCCCGGCAGGAACTGGAGGAGCTGCGAGCCCAGGTGCGCAAGGCCTCCCAGGGCGAAAGCCCGGAGCTGGCCGGGCGTCGCGCCGCCGCGGAGACCGCGATGCGGCTGTGGGCCGCCAACGCTGGCGCGCAGCCCGCGGCCGCCCGTGCGCGGCCCGAGGTCCAGACGCCCGCGCCCACGGAAGGGGCCGCGGAGGACGCCACGGACGACGTGCCACCGCCGCCGCCGCCCCGGCCTCCACCGCCGTCCTTCGACCAGTCGCGCACGCGCGTGTTCACCGCGTTCGCGGAGGAGCGGGTGGACAACGACTGGAGCGGCAAGGCCGCGCAGACGCTCAACGACGCCTTCCGGCAGCACCTGCCCCCAGGCTCCCGCGTGAAGTCCCTGGACTGCCGCGCCACGCTCTGCCGCGTGGAGCTGGTGCACCGGAGCGCGGCGGACCACGGGGCCCTGCTGATGAACGGGATGCGCGCGTGGCCGGGCTCCGTCTTCGTCGCCAGCGAGGCGCAGGAGGGCGCGGACTACGTCGTCACCCTGCTCGCGTCGAAAGAGGGGACGAACCCGCCGCTCTGAGCGGCCCCGCGCATGACGGCCGGCCCCGGAGGGGGCGGGCTCGCGGCCATGCGCGAAGACGCCCGCGCACGGCACCCGGCGGATGCCCTACAGTCGCGCCCCGCATGAGCCGTCCCACGCCCACCCGCCGTCCCCTCTCCGGAGCGGGCCCCGTCATCCTCCACGCGCCCACCGACCCGGGCTGGCTGCCGCTCGCCCTGGCGAACTTCGACGCGGTGCTGGTGGACCACGCCCACTGCGAGAAGAAGGCCGCCGCCAACGCGCTCTCCATGCTCCAGGCCTACCCGGACCTGCCCGGCCTGCCCGCGCAGATGGCCCGGCTGGCGCGCGAGGAGAGCGCCCACCTGGCCCGCGTGCTGGACCTGATGGCCGCCCGAGGCCTTACCCTCACGAAGGACGCGGGCGACCCGTACGCGCAAGGACTCCAGAAGCACGTGCGCACCCCGGCCCCGGAGCGGCGCGTGGACCGCCTGCTCGTCGCCGCCATCATCGAGGCGCGCTCCTGCGAGCGGCTGTCCCTGCTCGCCGAGGGGCTCACCGACCCGGCGCTCGCCCGGTTCTACGGGGAGCTGGCCCAGTCCGAGGACGGCCACCAGTCCCTCTTCCACCGGCTGGCCGTCACCGCGGCGGGTGGGGACGAGGCCAGCGTCGACGCGCGCCTGCAACACCTGCTGGCCCAGGAGTCACAGGTGCTCGCCGCCGTGGGCCTCCGGGCCGCCATCCACTGACGAAGTCCGGGCCCCTCAGGGCCCGGCGAACGGCCACACCCAGGGCACCGCCACCACGAGGAAGGCCACCAGCACCGCGGTCAGCGGCGTGCCCAGGCGGAAGAAGTCGGTGAAGCGGTAGTGGCCGGGCCCGTAGACGAGCACGCAGCTGGGCTCCAGCGGGGTGATGAACGAACAGCTCGCCGCCAGCGTGATGCCCATGGCGAAGGGGCGCAGGTCCACGCCCAGCTGGGTGGCCGCGCTGAGGGCCACGGGCAGCACCACCAGCGCCGCGGCCTGGTTGCTCATGGGCGCCGACAGCGCGATGGTCAGCACCATCAGCAGCGCCAGCACCGCGCGAGGCCCCCCGTACGCCCCCAGCCGGGCCACGTGGTCGCCGATGAACTTCCCCGCGCCGCTCTCCTCCATGGCCAGCCCCAGCGCCATCATGGACCCGATGAGCAGCACCACCCGCCAGTCCACGCGGAACGCGGTGCGCGCGTCCACGCACCCGGTGGCGATCATCGCCAGCATGCCGGCGAGCCCCGCCACCGACAGCGGCAGCAGCCCCACGGAGCCCGCCCCCAGCGCGGCCACGAAGAGGATGACCGCCAGCAGCGCCTTGGCGTAGCGCGGCGGCTCGTACTCGTGCCCCTCCAGCACCATGAGGTTCGCGCCTCCGGCCAGCTCCGCCACCCGCCCCCGGGGCCCGCGCAGCAGCAGCACGTCCCCCACCGACAGGGGCAGCGTGGACAGCGAGTGCTCCCCCCGGGCGCGCCGCAGCAGCTGCAGCTTCGTGAGCCGCCGGATGGCGGGCCTCCGGTGCAGCGCCAGCGCCACCAGCCCGAAGCGCTCCACGAACAGCACCTCCTTCAGGCTGCGCCCCACCAGCGGGCTGCCGGGGGGCACGCTCGCCTCCACGAGCAGCGACTCCGGCCCCTCCAGCTCCGCGTCCGACAGCCGCACGTCCGGCCGCAGCTCGATGCCCTGCAGGTCCTTCACCCGCAGGATGTCCTCGCGCCGGCCCTCCACCACCAGCCGCTCGTCGCCCTGGAGCACGTACGTGGGCAGCGCGGAGTGCGTCTCGCCCTCGCGCACGATGCCCAGCACCCGCAGGCCCAGCCCCTCGCTGATGTCCGCCAGCGGCCGGCCCACGTAGCGCGAGTCGGGCGGCAGCACCGCCTCCGTGAGATACTCGCGCAGCGCCCAGCCTTCCGTGCCCGGCTTGCCCTCGCGCGCGGGCAGCAGCCAGGGCCCCAGCAGCACCACCACCGCGAGGCCCAGCACCACCACCGGCAGGCCCACCGGCGCCAGCTCCGCCACGCCAATGGCCGGCAGCCCCCGCTGCACCAGCGCGGCGGACACCACCAGGTTCGTGGACGTGCCGAACAGCAGCACCGTGCCGCCCATCATGGAGGCGTACGCCAGGGGCATCAGCACCTTGCTGCGCGGCACCTTCGCGCGCTGGGCCGCGCCAATGGCCACCGGCAGGAAGGCCGCCGTCGTCACCGTGTTGGAGATGAAGGAGGAGAACACCGCCACCACGCCCATCATCGCCAGCACGAACGCCTGGTGACCGAAGCGCGCGAAGAACGCCATCCGCTGACCGATCATCTGCACCACGCCGGTCGCGGCCAGCCCCTGCGTCATCGCCAGCAGGGTAAAGATGAAGATGACCGTGTCGTTGCTGAACCCCTGGAACGCCTGCGTCGGCGTCAGCACCCCGCTCAGCGCCAGCAGGCACACCACCACCAGCGAGGTGAACTCGATGGGGATGGTTTCAATGGAAAAGAGGACCAGCGCGACGACGATGACAGCCAGGACAAGGGCGATGGACATGGGGGTCGGGGGGCCCAGTATGGGCACGACGCGACGCGCCGGCAGGGCGTGCCGCACCGCGCCGTTTACTGATGGGCGACCGGGGGCTGATAAGTGGAATTAGACCAGAGCGGTCGAAAGTCCGGTTGACTGCCGGACGTCAGTTGCTTTTGGGGCGCTGCTCCAGAAGGTTTGGTGTTCTTCCACTGGTAGGGTCGTTCCCCCTTGTGACCCGGTATTGCGGGAGACCCGTTCATGAGACACCCCGAGGAAACTTCCATGGCTTCGACGCAAGCGGCAGCCGCCAACGGGCAGGCGCCCACGAAGAACCCCACCCTGCTGGCCTGGGTGGCCAAGATGGCCGCGATGACCCAGCCGGACAGCATCGTCTGGTGTGATGGCTCGGAGGCGGAGAAGCAGCGCCTCACCGAGGCGGCCGTGAAGGACGGCACGCTCATCCCGCTGAACCCGGAGAAGCGCCCGGGCTGCTACCTGCACCGCTCCAACCCCAACGACGTGGCGCGCGTCGAGCACCTCACGTTCATCTGCACGCCCAACAAGACGGACGCGGGCCCCACCAACAACTGGATGGACCCGGAGGCCGCGTACACGAAGCTGGGCCACCTGTTCGAAGGCTGCATGAAGGGCCGCACCATGTACGTGGTGCCCTACGCCATGGGCCCGCTGGGCAGCCCCTTCACGAAGATTGGCGTGGAGCTGACGGACAGCAACTACGTCGTCCTCAACATGCGGATCATGACCCGCATGGGGAAGGCCGCCCTGGACATGCTGGGCGACAGCGACGACTTCAACCGCGGCCTGCACTCCACGGGCGACGTGAACCCGGACCGCCGCTACATCTGCCACTTCCCCCAGGACAACACCATCTGGAGCTTCGGCTCGGGCTATGGCGGCAACGTGCTGCTGGGCAAGAAATGCCTCGCGCTGCGCATCGGCAGCTACCTGGGCCGCGAAGAGGGCTGGCTCGCGGAGCACATGCTCATCCTGGGCGTCACCAGCCCCAAGGGTGAGACGACCTACGTCGCCGCCGCCTTCCCGTCCGCGTGCGGCAAGACGAACTTCGCCATGATGATCCCGCCCAAGGAGTACAAGGGCTGGAAGATCGAAACGGTGGGCGACGACATCGCCTGGATGCGCCCGGGCCCGGACGGCCGGCTGTACGCCATCAACCCGGAGGCCGGCTACTTCGGCGTGGTGCCGGGCACCAACAACAAGACCAACCCCAACGCCATGGAGACCATCTCCAGGGACACGCTCTTCACGAACGTGGCCCTGACGGCCGACGGCGACGTGTGGTGGGAGGGCAAGGACGGCGAGGTCCCGGACGAGCTCACCGACTGGCAGGGCAAGCCCTGGAAGAAGGGCAGCGCGGAGAAGGCGGCGCACCCGAACAGCCGCTTCACCGCGCCCATGAGCAACAACCCGGTGCTCAGCGCCAAGGCCAACGACCCCATGGGCGTGCCCATCAGCGCGCTCATCTTCGGCGGCCGCCGCTCCAGCACCGTCCCCCTGGTCCTCCAGGCCTTCAACTGGACCCACGGCGTGTTCCTGGGCGCCACCATGGGCAGTGAGACGACGGCCGCGGCCACCGGCAAGGTGGGCGTGGTGCGCCGCGACCCCATGGCCATGCTGCCCTTCTGCGGCTACCACATGGGCGACTACCTCCAGCACTGGCTGGACATGCAGAAGTCCATCCCGCAGCTGCCGAAGATCTTCCAGGTCAACTGGTTCCGGCAGGACAAGAACGGCAAGTTCATCTGGCCGGGCTTCGGGGACAACATGCGCGTCCTGGAGTGGATCGTGAACCGCGTCCACGGCCGCGTCCCCACGCAGGAGACGCTGCTGGGCTGGGTGCCGCGCCAGGACCAGGGCCTCAACCTGGAGGGCCTGGACCTGTCCCAGGAGGCCGTCGCGGAGGCCACCTCCATCAAGGAGGACGAGTGGAAGTCCGAGCTCAAGAGCCAGGAGGTCTTCTTCGAGCAGCTGGGCACCAAGGCCCCCGAGGCCCTGATGCTCCAGCGCAAGCTGCTCATCGCGCGCCTGGACGGCTGACCGCCCTGTAGCACCTGGGACGTGCCCCTCGGGGCCGCTCGTCCCCCCTGGAAACAGGGGGGTGGGGGCGGCCCCGGCGCATTTGGTGGGGTCACCGCTTCGACGGCCGGTGGGTTCGGCGCTAGGCTCCGCGTCCCATGAGACTGGTTTTCGTGTTGTCGCTGGCGCTCGCGCTGGCGCCGGGCTCGGCCCTGGCGCAGCGGGGCGGGACCAAGGCCCCCAACCATCAGGCGCTGCTGAAGGAAGGCAAGCGCCTCTATGACGCGGGCAAGTACAAAGAGGCCGCTGACGCGCTGAAGCAGGCGCACGAGGCGCAGCCCCATCCGCAGCTCATGTACAACATCGCCGTGGCGCTGGAGTACGCGGGCGAGCCGCGCGAGGCCATGACCTGGTATCGCCAGTACGTCACGTCCAACAGCGAGGACACCAACGCCACCCTGCTGAAGAACAGCAACCGCGCCATCGACCGGCTGCGGGTGCAGCTGGACCGCGAGGACCAGGCGCAGGCGACGGCGGACGCGGACCGCAAGCGGCTGGAGGCGGAGGCGGACGCGGCCCGGCGGCAAGCGGAGGAGGAGCAGATGGCGGCCCGGCGCGCGGAGGAGGACAGCCAGCGCCAGCGGCAGGCGGAGTTCGACCGCGCGCTGAAGTCCTACCAGCGCCAGCGCATCGGCGCCTTCGCGGTGGGCGGCGTGGCGGTGCTGGGCGTGGGCGCGGGCGTGCTGTTCGGCATGCAGGCGCGGGACGCGCGCGAGCAGTTCGACAACGCCTCCACGCTGGAAGACAAGGAGACGTTCTCGGACAGCACGAAGAGCAAGGCGCTGCTCGCGGACATCGGCTTCGGCGTGGGGCTCGCGGGGGCCATCACCGCCATCATCCTGTATCCCAAAGAAGGCCCTCCGACGCAGGGCGAGGTGCGCGTGACGCTCGCGCCGCGCGGGGTCGGGGCTGGCATGGAGGTCCACTTCTGATGCGCGCACTGGGAATGATGACGCTGGGCATGGCGCTGTTGACCTCCGGGTGCAGCTTCACCACGGCGGGCGGCCTGTCCGAATGCGTGACGAGCAGCGACTGTGGCAGCAACAGCGTCTGCACCGCGGGCTTCTGCCTGCCGCAGCCGGCGGGGTGCGGCCAGGTGGTGGGCGCCACGTCTTCCGCGAACGCCATCGCGCTGGGCGCGCTGGTGCCGCTCACCAACCGCGGCGGCAACGCGGAGATCGAGCAGCAGCGCCTCAACGGCCTGAAGCTGGCGCTGGACGAGGTGAACGCGCTGGAGGGCGTGGGTGGCCGGCAGTTCGTCATGTACGTCTGCGACACGCAGGCGGACGTGGAGACGGCCAAGACGCAGGCGCGCTGGCTGGTGGACGACAAGCAGGCGGTGGCGGTGTTCAGCGCGGGCAGCGCGCAGACCATCGGCATCAGCTCCATCACCATCCCCAAGGGCGTGCTGCTGATGAGCCACACGGCCACCAGCGCGGCCTTCACCACGCTGGAGGACAGGAACGGTGGCAGCGTGGGCCTGGTGTGGCGCACCACGCCCTCGGACGTGCTCCATGGCCGCGTCATCGCGGACGTGCTGCGGGGCACCACGGTCATCAATGATCCGGGCGTCCCGTTCACCCCGCCGACCAAGGTGGGCGTGGCGTACGTGAACGACACCTACGGCCAGGGCCTGTATTCGTCGCTGCTGGACCGGCTCACCACGAAGACGCTGGAGGGCGCGCAGTACGAGCGCGGCGGCGACGTGACGGGCGCGGTGAGCCGGCTGGTGACGTTCAAGCCGGACCTGACGGTGCTCGCGGGCTTCACGGAGGACAACTCGCGCCTGCTGCCCCAGGCCGCGGCGGCGGGCGTGTCCGTCGCGAACAACAACCGGTGGTTCCTCACCGACGCCAGCAAGGACCCCACGCTGCTGACGAACCTGGGCACGAACAAGAGCGAGATCGTGGGCGCCTACGGCACGGCGCCCGCGTCCGCGCGGCCCACCGACTCCACGTACAAGCTCTTCGCGGACCGCTTCAACACCGCCTACAAGGTGGACCCGGGGCAGTTCTCCTTCACCGCGCACGCGTACGACGCCATGTACGCGGTGACGTTGGGCGCCGCGTACGCGGTGGGCAACGACCTGGCCAACCCGCAGCCCATCACGGGCGTGCGCATCGCGGAGGGGCTCACGAAGCTGACGCCCGCCTCCGGTCAGACGGTGAACAGCTACCAGTTGGGCCCGGTGCAGTTCACCGGCGCGCGCGACGAGCTGCGCCAGGGCAAGGTCATCAACGTGCGCGGCGCCAGCGGCGACCTGGACTTCAACAGCGACACGGGTGAGGCGCCTTCGCCGTACGAGCTGTTCAAGGTGGAGAGCAACGGCTTCCGCACGCTGCAGCTCATCACCCCGCCGGTGGACTGAGCGCGCGCACCAGCGGCGCGAGCGCGGCGGTGAAGACCTGGGGCGTCGGCAGCAGCGACAGCACCAGGTGCGCACCGCCGCTGAAGTCGTAGAAGTAGCCCGGCTGCACGCGCACGCCGTCGGCGAGGAGCCTCAAGCAGGTGGCCTCCTCGCCGGGCGTGCGCGGGATGCGCAGCACCGCGCTCCAGCCTCCGTGCGCGGGCACCACGCCCCAGGCCGCGTCCGCCGGGCGCGCCGCGACCAGCCGCTCCCGGTTGCCCTTCACGCGCGCCAGCAGGGCCCGCTGGAAGCCGGGCGCATGGGCCAGGAGCGCGGGCAGGGCGAGCTGCACGGGCGTGCCCACGGACAGGGCCGCGTCCGCCACGTCCTCCAGCCGCGCCAGGGCCTCCTCGCGCGGGGCCGTGGGGCCGCCCACGAGCAGCCATGACAGCTTGAGGCCGGGCAGGCCCGCCACCTTGGACAGGCCGGACAGGGCGAAGGTGAGGCATGGCAGCGGCCTGCCCGCCACGGACGTCACCCTCCCCGCCTCCGTGTCCCAGGCGAAGTCGGAGAACACCTCGTCGCAGATGAGCGCCAGGCCATGGCGCGCGCACACGTCCGCGAGCGCCTGGAGCTCCCCTTCGTGGAGGAAGTGGCCGGTGGGGTTGCCCGGGTTCACCACCAGCACCGCGCGGGTGCGCGCGTCGAGGGCCGCCTCCACCGCCGCCGCGTCCAGGCCGAAGCCGTGCACGGCGGGCAGCCGGTAGGAACGCGCGTGCACGCCCTCCAGCCGCGCCAGCACGTCCAGCAGCGGGTAGCCGGGCGCGGGGACGAGCACGCTGTCCCCCGGGTCGCACAGCAGCTTGAAGAGCCAGCCGTAGGCCTCGCTGGTGCTGGCGCAGAGGACGACGTGCGCCGCAGACACGGGCGCGCCCCGCGCGGACAGGTGGCCGGCCACGGCCGCGCGCGCGGAGGGCAGGCCGAAGGGCTCCGGGGCGTAGTGGAAGGGCGAGGGGCTCGCGCCTCGTGCCTCCAGGGCATCGTGGCGATGCGCGGACGGCTCCCGGAGGTTTTTGCCCTCCTGGGCGCCAGGGCCGGGTGCAGCGAGCGCGGTCAGCGCCGACGGAGCGTGTCCGGTGGCGTCAGCCGGTGCGTGGGACGGAGCGCGGATCCTCCGCGCCCCGGACAGCAGGAGGGCCGGATCGGGCAGGGGCAGCCCGACGCGGGTGGGGTTGGTCTCCGCCAGGTCCAGCAGGGGCAGCCCGCGCGACTGGCGCTCGGCGACGGCCTGGGAGAGCGGATTGGGCGTGCGCGCGAAGGCGGTGCGGAGCGAGAAGCGGCTCACAGCCCCGTCTGCAGCATGGCCGTGGCCACGCGGCGGATGAGCTCGCGCCGCAGCTCCTGCCGGCAGTGCTCGATGGCCTTCTCGTGCGGTTGGGGAAGCTCCGGGTCACGGGTGCGCATCGCAGTGCGGAGAACGAGCTCGACCTTGGAAGGCTCAAGCTGGAACAGCCGCGGACCGTCTTTCTGGAGGAAGTAGGACAGCCCGCGCTGTTCGATGAGCTTCTGGAAGAAGCGTCGGACGTCCGCGAGGAGCGTGATGTCGATGATGTCCGCCATTCGTGCCGGCTTTCTCGCGCGGAACAAACGGGACGTCCATTTCGCGGCCTCCACCACGCGAAAACTTGCGCGACCTGTAGCACGCGCCCGAAAGGCGAACGCGGCGGAGGCCGATTTATCGGGCCCGCGCGCGTTCGGGCACCAGCGGCGCGAGCGCCCGCCGGAACGCCAGATGGCGCCTGCGCGCGTCCTGCACGTAGGGCACCGGCCCCAGCACCTCCACCCCGTGGCGGGACTCCAGGTAGCGTCGGTTGTCCCGTTCCGCCAGGTCGCTTCCGGGCACCCCGCGCGACAGCACCACCGCCCGCACCGACAGCTTCCTTGACGCCAGCGCCTCCAGCGACAGCGCCACGTGGTTGAGCGTGCCCAGCCCCGCCCGCGCCACCAGCACCACCGGCAGGTCGAAGGTCTGGATCAGGTCCACCACGTCGCGCTTCGCGTCCACCGGCACGAACAGCCCCCCTGCCCCCTCCACCACCACCGCCCCGTCCTTGAGCCGCCTCCACGCCGCGAGCGTCACCCGCCAGTCCGGCTCCCGCCCCAACCGCCAGGCCGCGATGCCCGGGGCCAGCGGCGCGCGGAAGCGGTGCGGGCACACGGCCTCCACCGGCAGCGTGCTGCCCGCGGCCTCCCGCATCGCCAGCGCGTCCGACGGCGCCTTGAGGGACACGCAGCCACTCTCGTAGGGCTTGAAGCCCTGGGGCGACAGGCCCGCGTCCCGCATCAGCGACAGGAGCGCGCACGACACCTGCGTCTTGCCCACGCCCGTGTCCGTGCCGGTGACGAAGAAGCGGGGACTAGGGGGCTGGGACACGGGAGACTCCCACCCGGCGCAGGGCCTCCAGCGCCAGGTCGATGTGGTCCGTCGAGTGGGCGGCGGACAGGCAGAAGCGCAGCCGACTGGTGCCCTCCGGCACGGTGGGCGGGCGGATGGCCTTCACCAGGAGCCCCGCCTCCCGGAGGCGCTTCGCCGCGTCCATCGCCCGGGCCGGCTCGCCCAGGATGACGGGGAAGATGGCGCTCCGGGCTTCGGCTGGAAGCCCCAGGGCGCGCAGGCCTTCGGTGAACCGGTGGATGTGCCCCCACAGCCGCTCGCGCAAGGCCGGGTCGTGCTCCACCAGGTCCACCGCGCACGACGCGGCGGCGCACAGGGCGGCGGGCAGCGCGGTGGAGTAGACGAACGGCCGCGCGCGGCTCACCAGCAGGTCCGCCACCGCGCGCGACGTGGCCACGTACGCCCCCAGCCCGCCCAGCGCCTTGCTCAGCGTGCCCATGCGCAGGTCCACGCGCGCCTCCAGGCCCAGCGCCTCGCACAGGCCCGCGCCCCTCGCGCCCAGCACGCCGGTGGCGTGCGCCTCGTCCACCATCAGCGCGGCGCCATGGGCCTCGCACGCCTCCACCAGCGCCCCCAGGGGCGCCACGTCCCCGTCCATGGAGAAGACGCTGTCGGTGACGACCAGCTTGCGCCGGGCCGGGGTGTCCGCGAGCGCCCGGGCCAGCGCGCCCGCGTCCGCGTGCGGATAGACGACGACGCGCGCGCGCGACAGCCGGCAGCCATCCACCAGGGAGGCGTGGTTGAGGGCGTCGGAGAACACGGCGTCGCCGGGGCCCACCAGCGCGGGGAGGATGCCGGTGTTGGCGGCGTAGCCGGAGTTGAAGAGGCGCACGGCCGGCGCGCGCTCGAAGCGGGCCAGGCGCGCCTCCAGTTCCTGGTGCGGCACCATGTCCCCCACCACCAGCCGGCTCGCGCCGGTGCCCACGCCGTAGCGCTCCAGCGCGGAAGCGGCGGCGGCGCGCACGGCGGGCGACGCCGCGAGGCCCAGGTAGTCATTGGAGGAGAAGTTGATCAACCGCGCGTCGCCCAGGCGCACCTCGGCGCCCTGGGGGGAGCCGAGCGGCTCCAGCACGCGGGCAAGGCCCTTCGCGGACAGGGCCTCCAGGTCCTCGCGCGCCCAGCCGTCCGCGATGGGGCCCGGGGACGTCACCGGTCCTGCCGGGGCTCCAGGGGGCGGATGCCCGCCTTCTCCAGCAGCGCCATGTCCTGGGTGTACTCGGGGTTGCCGGTGGTGAGCAGCTTCTCCCCGAAGAAGAGCGAGTTGGCGCCCGCGAGCATGCAGAGCAGCTGCGCCTCCTCGTTCATCTGCATGCGGCCCGCGGACAGGCGCACCATGGCCTGGGGCATCAGCAGGCGGGCGGTGGCGATGGTGCGCACCATGTCCACCGTTTCGATGCGGTGCTGGTCCGTCAGCGGGGTGCCCTCCACGGGGACGAGCGCGTTGATGGGCACCGACTCCGGGTGGACCTCCTGGTTGGCCAGCGTGCGCAGCAGGTTGCAGCGATCATCCACGGACTCGCCCATGCCGATGATGCCGCCGCAGCACACGGAGATGCCCGCGTCGCGCACCCGGTTGAGCGTGTTCAGCCGGTCGTCATAGGTGCGGGTGGAGATGATGTCGCCGTAGTGCTCCGGGGACGTGTCCAGGTTGTGGTTGTACGCGGACAGGCCCGCCTCGCGCAGGCGCTTCGCCTGGCTCTCCGACAGCATGCCGAGCGTGGCGCACGCCTCCATGCCCAGGGCCCGGACGCCGCGCACCATCTCCAGCACGCTGTCGAACTGGGGGCCGTCCTTCACCTCACGCCACGCGGCGCCCATGCAGAAGCGCGTGGCCCCCGCCTGGCGGGCCTGCGTCGCGGCGGCCAGGACCTCCGGCACCGCCATCAGCTTCTCCGCCTTGACGCCCGTCTTGTAGCGCGCCGCCTGCGGGCAGTACGCGCAGTCCTCCGGACACCCGCCCGTCTTGATGGAGAGCAGCGAGCACAGCTGCACCTTGTTCTCCACGAACACCTGCCGGTGCACCGTCTGCGCCTTGTGCACCAGGTCCAGCAGCGGCAACTGGTACAGCGCGCGAACCTCCGCGAGCGACCAGTCGTGTCGCACCGTCACCCCTTCCGGGGCGGGGGCGGCGTGGTGGGCGTGGCCGTGGAAGGACTCGGCGGTGTCGGACATGCGGGCGCGGCTCCTCAAGCAGGGGCGTCAGGGGCCCGACGGTGCGTGGCGGAGAGGCCATTGTCAACGCCCTCGCGACAGGGGGTTGACGAGCCCTGGCCCGAGCCCGCAAAGACAGAAGGGACGTCCGTGCATGACGGACGCCCCTCTGTTGTTTCCCGCCTCATCGGCCGGGAAGGGTCCAGCGTGGCGGCTAGACGTGGACGCGACGGCCGCGGCCGGCGAGCCCCACGAGGAACAGCACCACCAGTGCGCCCAGGACGGAGAACAGGAGTCCGGTGGGGTGCAGGTCGAACACGCGACCGTCACTGGAGAACAGCGAACCCACGAAGCCGCCGACGAACGAACCGGCGATGCCGAGCAGCGTGGTGGCGATGAGCCCCATCGACTGATTGCCCGGCATGATGGCGCGCGCAATCAGACCCGCAACCAGACCAATCACCAGAAACGCGATAATCCCCATGACAACCTCCCTGTGTAGGGGGCCCGCTCTGTGCGACGCCCGTGGACCAGAAACTGGGTTGCCCCGCCCTGTAGGGCAACTCGGCACCTGATCCTGGATACGGCGCTTGCCTGCTCTCCTGCCGGGGCCTCACGTAGGACGAGGAAACGTCAGGGGTCTGGGTTACACCCCGCCCATGGCGAAGGCGAAGACGCACTACACCTGTCAGGCCTGTGGCTACCAGACGGCGAAGTGGCTCGGGAAGTGCCCGGACTGCGGCGCCTGGAGCTCGCTGCTGGAGGAGACCGAGGCGAAGGTGGACGACAAGCGCCCGGCGTGGGGCGCGTCGGGCGGCGCCTCCCGGCCGGTGAAGCTCCAGGACGTGACGGGGGAGACGGAGGTGCGCCGGCGCACGGGCATCGCCGAGTTCGACCGGGTGCTGGGCGGCGGCGTGGTGGGCGGCTCGCTGGTGCTCCTGGGCGGTGACCCCGGCATCGGCAAGTCCACGCTGCTGCTGGCGGCGCTGGACAAGCTGGCGCGGCACGGGCCGGTGCTCTACGTGTCGGGTGAAGAGAGCCTGCGGCAGACGAAGATGCGCGCCGAGCGCCTGCGGGTGGAGAGCGAGAACATCCACCTGTTCGCGGAGACGGACGCGGACCGGGTGCTCCAGGCGGCGGAGGCGCTGAAGCCCCAGGCGCTGGTGGTGGACTCCATCCAGACCATGTACCTGCCGGAGCTGGGCAACGCGCCGGGCAGCATCACGCAGGTGCGCGAGGTGGCGGGCCGGCTGATGGCGTTCGCCAAGCGCAGCGGGGTGCCCACGTTCCTGGTGGGCCACGTGACGAAGGAGGGCTCCATCGCGGGCCCCCGGGTGCTGGAGCACATGGTGGACACGGTCCTCTACTTCGAGGGCGAAAGGGGCCACCCGTTCCGCCTGCTGCGAGCGCACAAGAACCGCTTCGGCAGCACCAACGAGATTGGCGTCTTCGAGATGAAGGGCGCGGGGCTGATGGAGGTGGCGGACCCGTCCGCGCTGTTCCTGTCGGAGCGGCCCCAGGGCAAGTCCGGCAGCGTGGTGACGAGCACGCTCAACGGCACGCGTCCGCTGCTGGTGGAGGTGCAGGCGCTGGTGGCGCCCACGGGCTACGGCACGGCGAGGCGCACGGCGATCGGCGTGGACGGCAACCGGGTGGCGCTGCTGGCGGCGGTGCTGGAGAAGAAGGAGGAGATTCCGCTGGTGGGCTGCGACCTGTTCGTCAACGTGGCGGGCGGCATGCAGTTGAGCGAACCGGCGTGCGACCTGGCGGTGTGCGCGGCGCTGGTGAGCAGCCTGCAGAACCGGCCGTTGGATCCGAAGACGCTGGTGCTGGGAGAGGTGGGGCTCGCAGGCGAGGTGCGCGCGGTGGGCCAGGTGGAGCCGAGGCTCGCGGAGGCCGCGAAGATGGGCTTCCAGCGGGTGGTGATGCCCGCTGGCAGCGCGCGCCGGCTGGAGAAGACGAAGATGCAGGTGGTGGGCGTGGAGACGCTGAGCGAAGCGCTGGCCGCGATGTTCGACTGACGGCTCAGGACACGCGCGGTGGCAGGAAGGCCGGGTCCGGCACGCGCGTGGGTTTGGTGAGCGTGGGCAGGTCGAAGAAGGACTCGGGGCCCAGCGCGGTGATGAGCCGGGCCTCGGCGGCGTCCCCGTCCGGGGTCATGGCCTGGGTGGGAAGTTCGTAGGGCTGGACGAGGACGATGCCGCCGTCGAGGGCCTGTCGGTGCTCGGCGGGGAGCGCGTCCAGGCGCGGGCCGAAGTGCTTCACCAGCGGGGCGCCGAAGAAGTTGCGCCAGTAGAGGCCCGCGAAACCTTCGCTGTAGTCGCGCACGTTGAAGTCACGCCTGGAGCCGACGCCGTCCTCACTCGGCACACAGCGCCAGTTCTTGCGCTCGAAGTCGTCATCAGGTCCGGACTGCACCAGGGGCGAGCCCAGCAGGTGCATGATTTCAACGACCTGGCGCAGGTGGGCTTCACGCCATTTCGCCTTCCGGGGCTCCACGATGGACGTCATCCAGGTGAAGGAGCCGGCGTAGGGGTATTCGCCGTGGCGCTCTGGATTGATCTGGAGGAAGTCGCGATCCGTCTTCGCCCCGATGGTGAAGTTCTTGAAGTCCTCGTAGTAGCCCGCGAGGACATCCGGGTTGAAGGGACCAGCCTCCAACCGGTTCGCCATGTTGAAGCCCCCAAACCGCACCGGCTGGAACCAGCGGTACTCCAGGAAGAACAGACGAGCCAGCTCGCGGATGGTGCTTGTCTGGGGAACGCCGGGCGGCAGGGAGAACCGTGTCTTCAGGAAGCGCCGAGCCATGATCTGTCTTCAAGGAAAGAAGCGGACGTCAGCGCGTCCTGCCTGCCTGAGTTCATCAATCTGTTCCAGTAAGGACTTGGACAGGTGGGTTGCCCCGGACGGATGCTTCGAGGAACGAATCCAGAGTTCGATGAAACCACCGTAGCTAGCCACGTAGTCCATCATGCTCTTCAAGTTGCCCGTGAGCGACAATTCCGCACGGCCCTTCACCTCGATGAAGTTGTAGGGCTGCCCCCAGACGAGATCCCGGGGACGCCCCAGCACGGAATCCGGGACGAAGCCCTGGGCCGTACTCCCTGGCGGCGGCAACAACAGGCCCGTGTTCTTCGGGTAGTTCCTGCTCTGGAGCACGGCCTGCTCGAACTCGCTGCCCGCGCCCTTGTTCTTGATGACGGTCTGGTAGAGCCGCTCCCACTCCGGATCCACCGCGTACTTGAACTGCGGGTACTTCGCTGGGTGACGGAACTGGTAGTCCACCCACGCCTGCGCCAGGTGCTCCGCGCTGCCTGGCACCAGCCGCGCGCCCTCCGCCGTCACCCGTGAGCCCACCAGGGCCACGCGCTTTCCCTGGCCCAGCACTCGGCCCGCTTCGGCCAGCGGGGACTCCAGCCGCTTCGCCACGGCTTGCAGCTTCGCCACGTCCTCCGCGGACACCGCGTCGCCGCGCCCCGACGCGCGCAGCACCCGGCGGATCTCCTGCGCCTCCTGGGGTGACAGGTGCTGCACCACCCGCTGCAACACCTGCACCTCGCGCAGGCTGCGGCCCGTCAACAGCGCCGCGCGCTCCACACCCTGCGCGCCTTCCGACAGCAGACGCCCCGACACCACCGGCAGCGCCACGCTCACCGCGCACAGCAACCGCTCGCCGTCCGTCAGCGGGTGTCCCAGGATGCTCACGCCCAGCACCACGCCCGTCACGTCCGCCACTTCCCCCGCGACGGGCAGCAGGCCCACCGCCATCTCCAGCACGACCTCTTCGGGAGGAATGCCTGGAGGCTCACGGCGCGGATCCCACGTCGGAGGCGCCAGGCGGCCCGCCTCCACCGCCGAGGCCAACAGGCTGTCGCGCGCCAGCAGGTAGAGCGCCACCTCGCTGGGGCTCTTGCGCACGAAGTCCGGGTCCAGCGTGTGCGCGTAGGCCCAGTCCAGCACCGCCTCCACCAGCGCGCGCTGCGTCGCATCGTACAGCGCGCTCTCGGTGAGCAGCCCGTCGTGGCCGAGCCTGCGGAAATGCGACTCCGCCAGGGCCTTCCCGCGCGCATCCGCCCAGCGGTGGAATTCGTCCAGCTTCGCGTCCACCTGAGTCGAGCGCGCTCCGTCCTCGCGCTGGCGCCGCGCGTGCTCGACTTTCAGGCGCAGGTAGACCTCCAGCGGTGAGTCCTCCGCGAGCTGCGCCTCGGTCCGCGAGAGGGCCCAGATGAACAGCTCATTCAGCGCGGCGTGGCCCGCCTGACGCTCCTCCTCCGTCACCGCGGGCTTCCTCAGCTCCGCCCGCTTCTCATTGATGAACGCGAGGTAGTGCCCCAGAACATCCCTGCCCACCGCACCGGCCGTGCTGCCCGAACCACCCGTGCCACCCGTGCTCCTGGCTTCACGAGGGAACGGAGGCGGCGAAGCACTGCGATAGCGCGTGTAGCCGTAATGCCCCACCGGCAGGGCACCGGCGCCCGGCGTGGTGCACGCCGTGAGCGCCAGCATCAACACCAGACTTCCGCCGAAACGCCCCAGACGTCCATCCGGCATGTCCTGCCTCCCCAGCCATTTCAAATATCAATCAGCACTGACGTGCCCCGTGCCGCGCTTCCTGACGCGTGCCGCGACACGCGTTCCCCCTCCCAATGACTCCCGAGTCTCGGGCCTGACGCTTTCACTGGCCCGTCGCGCCCCGCCTCACCGTCCACGACAGCGCTGACGCCACCGCCCCCGGAACGCCCCCAGGTGCTCGGACAACCTCGTGCCGTCGCGGGTTCCCGAAGCACTTCCTCCCCGCGTCTTTCCTCGCCGTGCCCGGGAACGAGTGCTGGTCAGGACGGGGGGCATGCCGTTTGATGCGTGACACGAGGAGCGCCGCCCGGATGACGCATCGCCCCCTTTCCTCCCGCCTGCGAGACGCGCTGGGCTCGCTGTCGGCGCGGCTGCTGGTGGCGTTCCTCCTGCCCACCCTCCTCTTCCTCGCGCTGGCGGGGGCTTCCGTGTACGCGCTGGCTCGCGCGAGCCTGGAGGACGAGCTGGGCTCCAGCCTGTCCGCGCTCGCCGCCGCCACCGCCAGCCAGGTCAGCGGCGAGCGCATGCTCACCATCGAGCCCGGTGACGACGTGTCCGGCACCCGCACCTGGCGCAACCTCGTGCGACTGCTCGATGGCGTGCGCACCGCCAGCGGGGTGCGCCGCGTGTACGCCGTGGACGCGCAGGGCCGCGTTCGCACGGACGTGGGCGGCAACCTCCCCGTGGGCGCCGAGGTGCCGGAGCTCGCGCGCGACCGTCTGGAGTTGACCCGGGTCCTCGCCGGCGAGCGCGCCGCCAGCCAGGTGCTCTTCACCGGCTCCGACGGGCTGCTCTACAAGACGGGCTACGCGCCCGTGGTCCAGGACGGACAGGTGGTGGGCGCCATCGCCGTGGAGGGCAGCGCGGCCTTCTTCGGCCCGCTGCGCCGGCTGTGGCGCACCTTCGTCATGGCCAGCGTCGTGGCGCTCGTCGTGCTCGCCTTCATCGCCATGCTCACCGCGCGGGGACTGGCCCGCCCGCTGCGCCGGCTGATGGACTCCGCGCTGCGGATCGGCCGGGGCGACCTGACCACGCCCGTCCCCCCGGAGCCCACCCGGGAGATTGGCGTGCTGGCGCGCGAGCTGGAGGTCATGCGCGGCGCGCTGGAGAGCCGGGACCGTCAGCTCAAGCTCATGCTCGCGGGCGTGGCCCACGAGGTGCGCAACCCGCTGGGCGGCATCGCCCTCTTCTCCGGCCTGCTCCAGGAGGACCTGCGCGCGGGGGCCCACGCGGACGCCGGCAGCCACGTGGACCGCATCCAGCGCGAGGTCACCTACCTCCAGCGCATCGTCGAGGACTTCCTCGCCTTCGCCCGCGAACAACCGCTGGCGCGCTCACCGATGGAGGCCCCCGACCTCGTCTCGAGCGCGTGCGAGCTGCTCTCCATGGAGGCCAGCGGCAAGGGCGTCGCCCTGGACGTGCACGCCGCGCCCGCGCACCTGGAGGCGGACGGAAGCCTGCTCACCGCCGCGCTCGTGAACCTGGTGAAGAACGCCGTGCAGGCCGCGCCCCCCGGCAGCAGCGTGCGCGTGCGCGGCCAGCAGCGCGACGGCGGCTACGCCATCGACGTCCAGGACTCCGGCGCCGGCGTCCCCGAGGCCGAACGCGACCGCATCTTCGAGCCCTTCTTCACCACCCGCGAGCAGGGCACCGGCCTGGGCCTGCCCCTCGCGCGGAAGATCGTCCGCGCGCATGGCGGGGAGCTGGCCCTGCGCTCCACGCCGGGCGACACCGTCTTCACCCTCACCCTGCCCTGCCCTCCAACGTCAGGGGAGGCGCGGGCGCGCTCCTGAGGCTCCGCCGCCTTCCAGGGCCTCGCGCGCCTTGCCCAGCATGCGCCGCAAGGGGGCCTCGTCCGCGCGCTTCAGCGCTTCGTCCCAGGAAACCCACTGGATGCCGAAGGACTCCGCGGGGTCGTGCGCGAGCGCTTCGGGGTCTTCCGCCACGAAGAGGTAGCGCACGTCCAGGTGACAGTGCTCGGGCTCGTCCTTGCGCGCGGGGATGGTGTGGATGTCCACGTCCAGCGGGCGCGGCGCGGTGGGGTGGAGGTGCACGCGGCACCCCGTCTCCTCGCGGGCCTCGCGCAGGGCGGTGGCCTCCATGTCGCCTCCATCCCCGGCCTCCGCGTGACCGCCCGGCTGCAACCAGCGCTTCAGCTTCGCGTGGTGCAGGAGCGCCACCTTCGTGCCCGTGGGGTCCACCACCACCGCGCTGCCGGTGAAGTGCGCCTCCACCTGCGAGCGCGAGAAGGGCTCCCCCAGCGACGTGGCGAAGTGGCGCATCCGGGACAGGTCCTCGCGCTCCTTGTCGTCCCGGGGGACGTGGCGGGCGAGCAGCTCGACGAGGGCAGCGGAAGCAGGGGCCATGCGCCGGGGTTTAGACACACGCACCGCAGGGGACGCCAGCGCTTTCACCGCGCCGGACGTGCGGCCGTCCCGGTCCGGTGTAGGGTGCCGCCTCCAGGTGCGTCCTCCCGCCGGGACGCGCCCCTTCCTTCCGGCGGACCCCTCGAGCAGGTGAGCAGGCCATGGCGCGCATCCTCGTCATCGACGACCACGACACCCTCCGCGAGGGCATGACCGTCACCCTCACCCGCTCCGGCCACACCGTGTCCGCGGTGAAGGGCGGGGCGGACGGGCTCGCCGCGTACAGGAAGGCCCCCTTCGACCTGGTCGTCACCGACCTGAAGATGGACGGCATGGACGGCATCGCCGTCACGCGCGCCCTCAAGCAGCTGGACGCGGGCGCGGTGGTGATGGTGGTGACGGCCTTCGGCACCATCGAGACCGCCGTGCAGGCCATGCAGGAGGGCGCCTACGACTTCATCACCAAGCCCTTCCCGCCGGAGGTGCTGCGCGCCAAGGTGGACAAGGGCCTGGAGCTGGCCGCCACGCGCCGCCAGGTGGAGCGCCTCACCGCCCGCACCGACGCGCACGACGCCGACGCCGCCCTCACCCACCGCGACATCGTGGGCGACAGCGAGCCCATGCAGAAGCTGCTCGGACAGGTGCGCAAGGTGGCCGCCAGTGACGCCACCGTGCTCGTGCGCGGCGAGAGCGGCACCGGCAAGGAGCTGGTCGCCCGCATGCTCCACCAGCAGTCCCCGCGCAGGGGCGGCCCCTTCGTCGTCGTGCACTGCGCGGCCCTGGCGGAGACGCTGCTGGAGAGCGAGCTGTTCGGCCACGAGCGCGGCGCCTTCACCGGCGCGGTGAAGCGCAAGCTGGGCCGCTTCGAGCTGGCCGACGGCGGCACCCTCTTCCTGGACGAGATTGGGGAGATTCCCGCCTCCGTGCAGACGAAGCTTTTGCGCGTGCTCCAGGAGAAGGAGCTGCAGCGCGTGGGCGGCGAGGAGACCCTCAAGGTGGACGTGCGCGTGGTGAGCGCCACCCACCGCGACCTCCAGGCGGAGGTGAAGGCGGGCCGCTTCCGCGAGGACCTCTACTACCGGCTGCACATTGTCCCCTTGACCCTGCCGCCCCTGCGCGAGCGGCCCGAGGACATCACCGCGCTCGCGCGCCACTTCGTCGCCAAGCACGCGCCCCGGGTGAACCGGCGCGTCACCGGCATCGAGGACGCCACGCTGCACGCGCTCACCCGCCACGCGTGGCCCGGCAACGTGCGCGAGCTGGAGAACGCGATGGAGCAGTCGCTCGTCTTCGCCGAGGGTGAAACGCTCACCCCCGCGGACCTGCCCCCGCACCTGTCCGGCCAGACGCCGCGCATGGACTCCGGACTGCCCGTGCCCCAGGGCGACCGGCCCCTGCCCGAAATCCTGGAGGACCTGGAGCGCCAGCTCATCGCCCGCGCCTACGAGAAGGCAGGCGGCGTGAAGACGGAGACCGCCCGGCTGCTGGGCATCAAGACCTCCGCGCTGTACTACAAGCTGGAGAAGTACGGCTTCCTCCCCCGGGGCGAGCGCCCCGAGGAAATCTGAAGCCTGGGACTCCTGCCGCCTCGGAAATCCGTCACCCCCGCCCTGGCCCCATGATTTTCCACCGCCCGGCTTCCCCACCCCTGACCACCTCGTCCGCGCCAGGTGCCCGGAACCAGGAGGCTTTCCGGCCGGGCAGGGAACCGGACACGGGGGTGGGACTGGCATCCGCCTTGCTGAAGGTTTCTCCACGATGACGCTGCGTGCCCTAGCCCTTCTCGCGTGCCTGCTGGTGGGCGCTGCCGCCGGGGCGTCCTCCGGGCTGGAGCAGGCGCGGGCGCAGGCCCAGTCGGCGCGCGTCGGCGTCCGCGCCCTGCGCACCCAGCAGCAGGGCCTGCGCGAAGAGCTCAACGGGCTGGCCGCGCGCATCGAAACCCTCAAGTCCCAGCGCCAGGGGAAGCTGACGACGGGCGAGGAGCTGGAGTCCGCGCTGCGCCGCTCGCAGGAGCTGAGCGGGGAGCTCACGGGGCTGGCCCAGTCCGTGTCCGGCGCGGAGGGGGACGTGGAGCGCGCGCACCTGGCGCTGCACGGCGCGCTGTCGCAGGAGCTGACGCGGCTGCGCTCGGCGTGGGACGCGACGACGGACCGGACGGAGCGGGCGCGGCTGCTGGAGCGGATGCGGTCGGTGCGCGAGGAGCGGGAGGCCGTGCGCGCGGCGCTGCCCGCCTCCCAGGTGCCGGCGCTGGACGGGGCCACGCGGGGGGATGATCCCGAGGACCTGCTGGCCCAGGCGGACGCGCTGCGCGACAGCCAGGACAAGGTGCGCCAGCGGCTCCAGGCCCTGAAGGCGCGCATCAGCGAGGTGCGCGAGGAGCGCGACCTGGACCGGCGCATGAACGACTTCCTGGGCGAGGAGTCCATGTTCGACGACCAGGACCGGCGCCTGCGCCTGCGCTCCTCGGGCGACCAGGGCTTCCAGGTGGCGCCCACGCAGCGGACCGGGAGCTCACCGTCGCCGGCCTCCAGCTCGGACGACTACTCCGGCTTCCCACCCATGGCGGGCGGAGGAGAGACGGGAGGCGGGGACAGGCCCGCGTCGGGACCGGGCGACGTCGCGACGCCGCTGTCCTCCAGGGCCGCGAGCGACCGGCGGCCCCAGGTGGATCCCGTGCGCGCCCAGGCCCTGGCCGCGGGCGGGCCGGAGGACCTGAAGTCGCTGGAGCAGGAGGCCGCGAAGCTGGAGTCCCTGGCCCGCGAGCTGGACGGACGCGCGGGCGCGCTGGAGCGCCGGGCGAAGACGCTGGCGCCCTGAGGCCCGGAGCCGGGCCCTCCCCTGGCGTCCGCTAGAGCAGCCCGCCCTCCACCTCCAGCACCACCGTGGCCTGCAGGCGCACCTCGCGCTCGGGCAGGCGCCCGGAGCCGCGCAGGATGAACGCCATGGTGGGCGCGGCAACGTAGGGGCGCAGGTCCACGCTGCCGTCCGCCTTCAGGGACAGCGTGGGGTTGGGCGGGCCAAGTCCCAGCTGCGCGATGCCGTCCTGCCCGGCGAAGCGCGACTCCCGGTCCCCCGCGCGGGCCACGGCCTCCAGCGAGTCCAGGAAGTCGAAGCCCTGGTCATTGGGGCTGAGCACCTTGAGCGACAGCGACTTCACCTGCACGCGGGACACCTGGTCCTTGGTGACGTCGCGGTTCTTGAAGTCCTGGTTCTCGTTGAAGTCCAGCGCCGCGAAGCTGCTGATGGCGGGAAAGGCATTGAGCAGGGTGGGCGCGCCGGTGGGGCTCGCCGGCACCGTCGCCTCGCCCTGGACCTGCGTCGTGAAGGACGACGGGGAACAGGCGACGAGCCCCAGGCCAGCCACCACCGCGAACAAGGACACATGGGACATGGCCCCAATGTACCGGGCGTCCGGGTGCGGCGTCACCGACCGCTGGCGCCACGGGCGTGTCCCCCGGACAACGGGGTGGGCGGGCGCTTCGTGACGATGGGGCGTGCAGGCGGCCCGGAGTATGGTGCGCGCGTCTTGGACCGCCGCCTCCGCCCGCTCCTCTTCGTCCTCGCCACCCTGTGGGGCGGGGGTGCGCTCGCGGCCGAGTGGGAGGGCTCGCTCAAGGGCACCGGCCGGCTGCTGGTGGACGGCAACGCCCCGCGCGACTTCTCCGACGGCGTCACGCCCGGCCCCACCCCGGACGTGGCGCTGAGCGTGCTGGGGACGGCGGAGGGGCGCGGCACCGGCGAGCGCGCGCAGCTGGTGGGCCGCTACGAATTGGGCGCGCGCAAGTACGTGGCCTACGCCAACGAGGACACGCTGGTGCAGGCGGGCGCCCTGGAGGGCTCGCTGGCGCTGGGCACCGAGTGGGGCGTGGGCGCGGAGGGCCACGCCAAGGACCGGAGGGGCGGCAGCCGCGCGTACTCGGACCTGGGCACCAGCCTCTTCGCCGAGTACGCCCCGGACGTGCGGCTCGCGCTGCGCGTGCGCCTGGGAGCGCGCCGCTTCGTGTACCGCCCGGACCCCACCGCCAACTTCGGCGGGCCGGAGGTGGGGGTGCTGGGGCGCTACCGGCTGGACCGGCGCCATTCGCTGAATGTGTTTGGCGAATGGGGTTCGCGCCGCTACGGCCCCCCGGCCCGGCCCTTCCCTGGCTACGTCCAGACCCTGGAGCGGCGTCAGGACGGGGCCCTGGTGGCGGGGGCGGGCTACACGTACCGGGGACCCGTGAAGCTGTCGCTCACGTATGCCTTCCAGGAGGTCAGCTCCAACAGCTACGGGGAGACGGCGCTGCGCCACCGACTCACCGGGAGCGCGGGGGTGCGGCTGCCGTGGAAGACGACGCTGCTCGCGCAGGGCAACCTGGGCCTCGCGCGCTACCCGGACGGCATCTTCCTGTCGCCGGAGATCATCCTGGTGGAGGAGGACGAGGGGCAGAATTCCCTGTCCCTCAAGCTGGCCCGGCCCGTCTCCCCCCAGGTGGACCTGGAGCTGTCCTGGGGCATCTGGAGCACCCGCCTGCCACGCAACGGCCTGAGCTACACCCGGCAGGTGTTCGGCGTGGGCTTCACCTGGCGCGACCAGGACTAGGAGGCCGGGTCAGTCCAGGTCGGCGATGCGCTCGTCGATCTCCTCGGCCAGCCCGGGGTGCCCCTGGGCAAGAGCGTGGTCCCGGCCGGTGGTCAGCACCTGACGGGCCTTCTGCGTCTGCCCGGCCGCCACATAGGCGTCCCCGAGGGAGACCAGCGCGGCGGCATAGTTCGGGTCCAGGCGGACGGCGGCCTCCAGGCTCTGGATGGCGTCCGTGTATTCCTTGCGCTCCAGGTGGAGCTTCCCCAGGGAGAACCAGGCCATGGGGGCGTCGGGGAACTGGGCCACCATCTTCTTGAATTGTTCCAGGCGGGCGTCGCTCATGGACGGAACCCATTAGAGGAGCGCTGGAAGGTTGCCAAGGGTGCGGTAGGGTAGTTGGCACATGGCCACGAAGAAGAAGACCCCCGCGTCCAAGACGACGAAGACGAAGGCGAAGGCGAAGAGCGTCACCCGGGCTCCGGCCCGGAAGAAGACGGCGGTGAAGAAGGCGGCGAAGTCCAGCCTCCGTCCGCCGCCGCGCAAGACGACCGCCGCCGCCCGCAAGAAGGCTCCGCGCGCTCCGGCGCCGCCGGCTCCGCCCAAGATCGCGGAGAACCCGAAGGCGCGCGAGCTGGCGCGCCGCATCGGCGACCTGCTGCTCGACAAGAAGGCGTCCGACGTCGTCATCCTCGACATGCGCGGGATGACGTCCTACGCGGACTACATCGTCATCGCCTCCGGCGAGAGCGACCGTCAGGTGAGCGCCATGGCGGAGAACGTCCAGGTGCAGCTCAAGGCGGGCTCCCAGCCCCTGCGCCCCATCAGCACCGAGGGCATGGAGACGGGCCAGTGGGTGCTGCTGGACTACGACGACGTCGTGGCCCACCTGTTCAACGGCGAGGTGCGCGCCTTCTACGACCTGGACGGGCTGTGGGCGGACGCGCCCCGGGAGAAGCTGGCCTGAGGTGAAGGTCCGCCTGCTGTCCATCGGCAAGGACCGCTCCGGGCTGTTCGAGCCCGCCGTGCAGGAGTACGCGCGGCGGCTCGAGCACTACACGCGCTTCGAGCTGATTGAGTTGACCGAGGCGTCGGGCAAGAAGCTCAAGCCCGGCGAGGCGAAGGCCGCCGAGGCCGCCGCCATCCTGTCCAAGCGCAAGCCGCAGGACTGGGTGGTGGCGCTGGACGAGCGCGGCACGCTGCTGGATTCGGTGGCGCTGGGCCGCTACGTCGCCAAGGCCCAGACGGGCGCGAAGGACCTGCTCTTCGTCATTGGCGGAGACGAGGGCCTGGACGACTCGGTGCGCGCCGCGGCGCACCAGGTGCTGTCCCTGTCGAAGATGACGCTGCCGCACCGGCTGGCGCGGGTGGTGCTCATCGAGCAGATCTACCGCGCCTTCACCATCCTCAAGGGCGAGCCCTACCACAAGTAGGCGGCCGGGCAGGCGTGACGCCCCGGCGTCAGGCCCCGCGCGGGGCCCGCGTCCGAGCGGCCATGTCCACGTCACTTCCTGGAACCTCCACGGCCGTCGCGCCGGCCGCCACGGTGCGCATCATCGCCTCCCCCCAGTCCTGGGTGGAGGGCGAGGCGGTGCGCCAGTTGGAGGCCGTGGCGCGACTGCCCGGCATGCGCCTGGCGGTGGGGCTGCCCGACCTGCACCCCGGCAAGGGCGCTCCGGTGGGCGCGGCCTTCGAATCCGAGGGGTTCCTCTATCCCTACCTCGTGGGCAGCGACATCGGCTGTGGCATGGGCCTGTGGGACGTGGACCTGCCAGTGCGCAAGGCGAAGGCGGAGCGGTGGGCCGCGAAGCTGGACCTGGAGGGCGCGTGGGAGGGCGACGCGGAGGCCTTCCTGACGGAGCACGGCGGCAGGGCCACGGGCTTCGAGGCGGCGCTGGGCACGGTGGGCGGCGGCAACCACTTCGCGGAGGTGCAGCGGGTGGAGACGGTGCACGACGCGCGGGTATTCGAAGCGCTGGGGCTGCGCGCGGAGCGGTTGCTCCTGCTCGTGCACTCGGGTTCGCGCGGGCTGGGCGAGGCCATCCTCCGCACGCACGTGGACCGGCACGCCGCGGGCGGACTGACGGCGGGGACGCCCGAGGCGCGAGCGTACCTGGAGCGGCACGACGGCGCGGTGACGTGGGCCCGGGCGAACCGCGCGCTGGTGGCGCGGCGGACGCTGGAGGGCATCGGGGCGACGGGGCGGCGGGTGCTGGACGTGTGCCACAACAGCGTCACCGTGCGGCACTCGGACGGGCGCGTGGGGTGGCTGCACCGCAAGGGCGCGGCGCCCTGGGATGAGGGGCCGGTGGTGATTCCGGGCAGTCGCGGCGCGCTCAGCTACCTGGTGTTGCCGGTGGGCACGGGCGAGCACAGCGCCCACAGCCTGGCGCACGGCGCGGGCCGCAAGTGGACGCGCACGGCGGCGCGCGAGCGCTTGAAGGAGCGCTTCACCGCGGACTCCCTGACGCGCACGGTGTTCAAGAGCCACGTCGTCTGCGAGGACCGCGACCTGCTCTTCGAGGAGGCGCCGCCCGCGTACAAGGCCATCGACCGCGTGGTGACGGACCTGGTGGAGGCGGGGCTGGTGCGGGTGGTGGCGACGCTGGCGCCGGTGCTCACGTACAAGACGCGAGGCCGCTCGGCGGAGTGAGGCGCGGCACGGGGCTGGCACGAGGGGCGCGGCATGCGCTGCCCCCGGGAGCCCCGCTGATGTGGAAGGCCTTGTTGGACCTGCTGTATCCGCCCATGTGTCTGGCCTGCGCGAAGGTGCTGCCGGGCGTGGGCGCGGTGTTCTGCGAGCCGTGTGACACCGCGCTGGAGCGACTGCCGCCGGTGTGTTGCCGGACGTGCGCGGAGCCGGGCACGTTCCCGGGGCACATGTGTCCCAGGTGTCGGACGGTGACTCCGCCGTTCAGCCGGGCCTGGGCGCCCTTCGCGCACGAGGGGCCGGTGGCGCGCGCCATCCATCGCTTCAAGTACGAGGACCAGCCGGACCTCGCCGCGCCGCTGGGCGCGCTGCTCGCGGACGAGGCGCGCGGGTTCCTCAGGACGGCGCCGGAGTGCGTGGTGGCGTTGCCGCTGCATGTCCGGAGGTTCCGGACGCGGCAGTACGACCAGGCGCAGCTGCTCGCGGGGACGCTGGCGAAGGCGACGGGACGCGTGGCGCCGGTGGGGTGGCTGGAGCGCATGCGCGAAACGAAGCGGCAGGTGGGGCTCAGTGAGGCGGAGCGCACGGGCAACGTGGCGGGAGCGTTCGTGGCGTCGCGGGCGGTGAAGGGGCGGGAGGTCTTGCTGCTGGATGACGTGTTCACCACCGGGTCCACCGCGCGGGCCGCGGCGGTCGCGCTGCGGGAGGCGGGGGCCACGCGGGTGGAGGTGCTGACGCTGGCGAGGGCGTTCACCCTCGCCTGAGCGGGTGGATCAGCGCTGGGACTTCTTCATGCGGGCCATCTCCGCCTGGAGTTCCGTGAAGCGACGCTCCAGTTCCTCACGGCTCTGCGTTTCAAGGTTGCGGCGCAGCTCTTCCGCCGCGAGCCTGCGCTCCAGCTCCTCGCGGCTCCGCGCCTCCTCATCGAGACGCCGTGTCTCTTCAGAGAGACGCCGTTCGGCAATCTCCGCGCGGCGTTGCAGTTCCAGGGAGTGGCCCTCCATGCGGCTGATGAGCTCCCTGGACTCCAGCAGGGGAGCATTGCCAGCCCAGAAGCGCAGGTGTTCGCCTTCCACCTGGAGTTCGAGCCCCAGCACCTCGGACACAAGGCGCCCGTGACGCGGCACCATGCGGGTGTAGCTGCGCGCGTCGGGTGTCGCCAGCCGGTAGCCCTCCAGCGTGAGCCGTCCCCCGTCGAAGATGAAGTACTCGGGGATGCCCAACCGGGCGTAGCGGCTCACGTTGAATTCAGCGTCCTTCTTCCGGTCGCCGCCAACGTGGACCTCCATCACCCAGTCCAGGCCACGCCCCTCGTGGCTCACCACCCACTTGTCACGCCAGTGGGTCTCCGCCTCCAGAACCACCAGCAGGTCCGGCGCGAAGCGTCGCTCCGCCGGGTAATACACGGGCAGCTCCGTGCCCACGTACACCTTGCGCCCCCGTCGTTCAAAATAGCCCCGGAGCACATCCACCGTGCTCATCTTGGGCTGGGAGTGGCGGTCGCCCTCCGGCATCGCCATCTCGTCGTACGTCACCTCCGCGGGCAGTGCCTCCACCGCCTGCGCCCTCTCCTCCTGCCCCATCCGCTCCCACGCTTCCTGCGAGGGCGCCCGAGGGTAGGCGTCCCCAACCTTGTCGGTATGACGTCCCATGACCCCAAGCCTGCGTCGGGTAGGACTCGCGGTCAATCGCCCCCGAGCGAGCGATTGAGCAAGCCACGAGCCAGCGGCTCCGCGCTCCACGGGAACGGGCGTGAGCCATCGCGAACGGGCAGCAGGCGTCCCGTGCCCCGGACACCGCGCGCCCTGACGCGCGCTGGAGCGGGCTCCAGAACAACAGCGCTCAGGCCGGCTTCACCGTCTCAAGCGCCTGTGCCTCACCGCGCAGCTGCGCGTCCAACCAGAACGTCCCACCGGGCACCAGCGAGGCCGCGAAGGCCACGACGATGCGCTTCACGCCCCAGCGGTACTCGATGGCGGCCATCAGCAGCGTGTACAGGTACGCCATGAAGAGCACGCCGTGCGCCATGCCCACCACGCGCACGCCCTGGGGCATGCCCATCATGTACTTCAGCGGCATGGCGATGAGCAGCAGCACCAGGAAGGACAGCCCTTCCCAGAAGGCAACGGCGCGGAAACGTCCCAGGGCGGTCTTCAGCATGTCCCCTTCTCCCCTCCGCGCCGCGACACCGTCAAGCCTCGGAGCCTGGACCGCATGGGCCTGGGTGGTAACGGCGGTGAGCCCCGGTGATGAAGGGCGCCTCCCCGCGCGGACAGCTTGTTGCTCGCAGGCCCCTCGACCCACCTCGCGGGGGTCGCCTCCACGGGCCGCCTGAGCCGGGCCTCCCCGCTGGCTGAGCATGCGGCCTGGCGTCGCGAAGCCCGGCCTGAAGCGGGCCCCCGCCAGGACCGAGGGTGCGTCCTCACTGCCGCATCGCCATTCTCGGAAAGAGGCCGCGCCCGTCACACGGGGCGCCTTCCTCCACCCGCAGCGCCCCGGAGACTGCTATCCCCTGCGCCGTGAGCACACCGCGATGACTCCTCCCCTTCCCACCCTCGCGCGCGAGGCCGCCCAGGCGCCCGCCGCCGCCCGCCTCCAGCTCGACCGCTGCCGGGACACCCTGGCGTACCTGGGGGCCCGCCTCCGCCGGACCCCGCCCCGCTTCGTCGTCACCTGCGCTCGGGGCAGCTCCGACCACGCGGCCGTCTACGGCAAGTACCTCATCGAAACGACGCTGGGCCGCGCCGTCGCGTCCCTGGGCCCCAGCGTCGCGTCCGTCTACAACACGCGCTCGCTCGACCTGCGCGACTCGCTCTTCATCGCCATCTCCCAGTCCGGCCAGAGCCCCGACCTGCTGCGCATGACCGAGGCCGCGCGCGCGGGTGGCGCCGTCGTGCTCGGCTTCATCAACGACGAGTCCTCGCCCCTGGCCGCGCTGTGCGACGTGCACGTCCCGCTGTCCGCCGGCCCCGAGCACAGCGTCGCCGCCACCAAGTCCTACCTGCTCTCCGGCCTCGCCTTCCTCCAGCTCGTCGCCTACTGGTCGGACGCCCCCGAGCTGCACGACGCCGCCCGGCGCCTGCCCGACGCCCTGGAGGCCGCGGGCCAGCTCGACTGGTGGCCGGCGCTGGCCTCCCTCAAGGACGCCTCCAGCCTCTACGTCGTCGGGCGCGGCAGTGGCCTGGGCGCCGCGCTGGAGATGGCCCTCAAGCTCAAGGAGACCTGCCGCCTGCACGCGGAGGCCTTCAGCTCCGCCGAGGTCCTCCACGGGCCGCTCGGGCTCGTGCGGCCGGGCTTCCCCGTGCTCGCGCTCGGTCAGGACGACAACGCGGCGCCGGGCACGCGCGCCGTCGTGCAGCGCATGGTCGAGCTGGGCGCCACCGTCCACGCCACCCTGTCCGTCCCGGGCGCGAAGCCGCTGCCCACGCTGCCGGACCTGCCCGCCGTGCTCGCCCCCTTGTGCCAGGTGCAGAGCTTCTACTTCGCGGTGCACCAGCTCGCGACCGCGCGCGGCTTGAACCCCGACGCCCCCGCGCACCTGCGCAAGGTCACGGAGACGGTGTGATGCCCGGCGCCACGGTCGTCGTCCTCCACGGCGCGCGGGTCTTCACCGGGGACCAGCTCCTCGAAGGCCAGGCCGTCGTCCTCGAAGGCGACACCGTGCGCGCCGTGGTCCCCGCCGCTGAAATCCCCCCGGGCGCCACCGTGCACACGCTGCCTGGGGACACGCTGCTGGCGCCCGGCTTCATCGACGTGCAGGTGAACGGCGCGGGCGGCGTCCTCTTCAACGACACGCCCACCGTGGAGGCCGCGCTCGCCATCGCCTCCGCCATGCGCCGCACCGGCACCACCGGCCTGCTGCCCACCTTCATCACCGACGACCCCACGCGCATGCGCGCGGCGTGCGAAGCCGCGCTCGAAGCCACCGCGCGCCCCGACAGCGGCGTGCTCGGCGTCCACCTGGAAGGCCCCTTCATCAGCCGCGAGCGCGCGGGCGTCCATGTTGCAGGCTTCATCCGCGCCCCCGACCCGCGCGACCTGGACTACCTCACCGCCCTGCCCCGCCGCTTCGCCGCGCACGGGGGACGCGTGCTGATGACGCTCGCGCCCGAGTGCGTGGATGACGCCACCCTGCGCCGCCTCACCGCGGCCGGCGTGGTGCTCAGCGCGGGCCACACCGCCGCCACCAGCGAGCGCACCACCCAGGCCCTCCAGACCGGCGTGCGCGGCTTCACGCACCTGTTCAACGCCATGCCCCCGGTGCTGAACCGTCAGCCCGGCCCCGTCGTCGCAGCGCTCACGCACGACGATGCGTGGTGCGGCGTCATCGCGGACGGCGTGCACGTGCACGCGGACAACCTGCGGCTCGTCCTCAAGGTGAAGCCTCCCGGCAAGGTCTTCCTCGTCACGGACGCGATGCCGCCCGTGGGCACCTCCGTCACGTCCTTCCAGCTCCAGGGCCGCACCATCCTGCGCCGCAACGGTCGCCTGGAGACGGAGGACGGCACCCTCGCGGGCGCGGACATCGACCTCACCGCGGCCGTGCGCCACTGCGTCCACGCGCTCGGCGTCCCGCTGGACGAAGCGCTGCGCATGGCGTCGCTCCACCCCGCCACGTTCCTCGGCGTGCACGGCCACCGGGGCCGCGTGGCGCCGGGCCATCGCGCGGACCTCGTGCTGCTGAAAGAAGACCTTTCCGTCCACACCACCTGGGTCGGCGGGCAGGCACGAAGCCCGGAAAAATAACTCCGCGATTAACCCTGAAAAATGGGGGCGTGACTCCTTCCGCATGTACCGCAGGCGAGGAGAACACGAATGCTGCGTAGCAAGTGGATCATGGGCCTGGTCGCGTCCGCGCTGACCGTCACCGGATGTGGCCAGGAAGTCTTCGCCCCCGAAGCCGAGGGCCCGGGCAGCGTGATGAAGGCGCCGCTGGAGGCCGCTTGGGCCGTGGGCGTCGCCTACTCGGTGGGCACGCGCGTCTCCTATGAGGGCCGCGTCTATGAGTGCCGCCAGCCGCACACGTCCCAGTCGGACTGGACGCCGTCGGCCGTGGCCTCGCTGTGGCTCGACGTCGGCCCCGCGACGGGAGGTGGCGACACGAAGGCCCCCGTCGTCACCGCATCCAGCAGCGCGTCCAACGTCACCGCCGCCGGCTCCGTCACCATCTCCGCCAGCGCCACCGACGAGGTGGGCGTGACGAAGATCGAAATCCTGGAGAACGGCGCGCTCGTCGCCACCGCGTCCTCGTACTCGCGAAGCTTCGCCTCCTCCGCGCAGAACGGCACGTACACGTACACCGTGAAGGCGTACGACGCCGCCGGCAACGTGGGCACCCGGACGCTCACCGTCACCGTCGCCATCCCCGGCGCCGGTGACACGAAGGCCCCCGTCGTCACCGCGTCCAGCAGCGCGTCCAGCATCACCACCGCTGGCTCCGTCACCATCTCCGCCAGCGCCACCGACGAGGTGGGCGTGACGAAGATCGAGATCCTGGAGAACGGCACGCTCGTCGCCACCGCGTCGTCGTTCAGCCGCGCGTTCTCCTCCTCCGCGCAGAACGGCACGTACACGTACACCGTGAAGGCATACGACGCCGCCGGCAACGTGGGCACCAAGGTGCTCACCGTCACCGTCGCCATCACCGGCCAGCCGCCCGTGGGCAACAAGCGCATCGTCGCGTACTTCACCGCGTGGGGCATCTACGGCCGCAACTACCAGGTGTCCAACGTGCCGGCGTCGAAGCTCACGCACATCAACTACGCCTTCTCCAACATCACGCCGGACGGCAAGTGCGTGCTCGGGGATCCGTTCGCGGACATCGACAAGGGCCTCGGCTTCCCGGGTGAGTGGGACCCGGGCGCGCTGCGCGGCAACTTCCGCGCGTTCCAGGAGATGAAGAAGACGAACCCGCACCTCAAGCTGCTCATCTCCATTGGCGGCTGGTCCTGGTCCAAGTACTTCTCCCAGGTGGCCGCCACCTCCGCGTCGCGCGCCGCCTTCGTGAAGTCCTGCGTGGACCTGTACGTGAAGGGTCAGTTCCCCGGCGTCACCCCCGCCAACGGCGTGGGCGTGTTCGACGGCATCGACGTGGACTGGGAGTACCCCACCGGCGGCGGCCTGCCGGACAACATCAGCAGCCCCGCGGACAAGGTGAACTACACCCTGCTCATGCAGGAGTTCCGCACCCAGTTGGCCGCCGTCACCGCGCAGACCGGCAAGCCCTACCTGCTCACCATCGCCACGGGCGCCTCGCCGGACCTGCTCGCCAACAAGCAGGAGACGCTGAAGCTGTCCAACATCCTCGATTTCATCAACGTGATGTCCTACGACTACCACGGCGCCTTCGAGCCCACGGTCAACTTCCACTCCGCGCTCAACCGCGTGACGGGTGACCCGGGCGCCAACGACGGCTTCTACACCGACGGCTCCATCGCGAAGATGCTCCAGTTGGGCGTGGCCCCGTCCAAGATTGTGTTGGGCGTTCCGTTCTACGGCCGCGGCTGGGGCAACGTGCCCAACGTGAACAACGGCCTGTTCCAGAGCGGCGTCCCCACCAAGGGCACCTGGGATGACGGCCAGTCGGGCCTCACCGGCGTGTTCGACTACAAGGACCTGAAGAACAACTACGAGCGCGCGGGCTCCGGCTACACGAAGTTCTTCCACCCGGAGAGCAAGCAGGCCTACGTCTACAGCCCGACCACGAAGGTGTGGGTGGCCTACGACGACGCGCAGAGCATGAACGCCAAGTCGGACTACATCCTGGCCAAGGGCCTGGGCGGCGCGATGTTCTGGGAACTGAGCGGCGACGACGGAACCCTCGTCAACGCCCTGTACTCCAAGCTGCACTGATGCCCCGGGCCCCACCGGGGCCCCTTCGAAACCTCCAGCGGGGCCGGCCCGGGCAGCAGCGCCCGGGCCGGCCCCGTCCGTTTTTCGCCTGCTGCCTCCACGGGCCCACCCCGCCCCACACCGGTCCGGCATAGACTGGGGGCCGTCTGGGTTGCCTGCCCGCCGTCCGGGGCCCCATGCAGGGGAAGGCCGCGACGGGTCCGCCTGTTCACCGGCGTCTTCGCCCCCTGCTGTCCCGGCGTCGTTGCTGGCGCCGCTGCTCTACCGAGGAGAACGGATGTCGCGTTTCACATCGCTGGCCGCAGTCTTCGTGCTCACCTGCCCCGTGCTGGCGCTCGCGAAGCCGAACGCGGACGACCGGGCCCGCGAGTACGCGGCCGAGGCCCAGAAGGCCGCCGGTTCACCGCGCGGGGCCGCCTCCCTCCTGCGGATGCACGCGCTGGTGGACGACGTGGAGGACCTCACCCCCCTGGTGAGCACCTACCAGCAGATCGCGTCCCGCCGCTCGTCCGACGTGAACACGCGCACCACCGCGCAGATCCTGCTGATGGACGCGGAGCGCTCGCGGGGCCGGATGGTGCGCGCCAATGAAGTCCGCCAGTGGCTGGGCTTCGTCAATGACTACTACGTCGTCGGCGGCTTCGAGAACGAGGGCAAGGCCGGCTGCGACACCGACTTCGGTCCGGAGGCCGCCGCGTTGGACCTCACGGCGCGCTACCCCGGCGCCAAGGGCCACGAGGCCACCTGGCGCAAGCTCGCCGTCACGTCCGCGGATGGCTACGTGGACCTGGCCACCGCCGTGCGCCCCAACAAGGAGGCCGTGGCGTACGCGCTCACCTGGCTGGAGGTCCCGCAGGACACGCGCGTGGCGCTGGGCCTGGGCACCTCCGGCGGCTACCGCCTGTGGGTGAACGGGCAGCTGGCCTCCAAGGAGGACCGCTACAACCTGCCCCGCCCCGACCAGACCCGCGTGTCGGTGAAGCTCAAGAAGGGCCTCAACCGCGTCCTCGTGAAGGTGTGCCAGGAGTCCGGCCCGCTGGGCTTCTACCTCCGTTCAGAGACGGCGTCCGCCCGCGCCACGCTGCCCGCCAAGGCGCCCGCGCTGGAGCGCATGCCGGCCCCCGCGCCGCAGGTGCTGCCCACCCTCACCTCGTCGCTGCGCGCGCTGGTGGAGAAGAAGCCGGACGACGCGGCCTTGAGGGGTGACTACGCCCAGGTGCTCGCCTTCTTCCGCGCCTATGACGAGCGCGAGCACACCGCCAGCGCCGAGGCCGCCGCCGCCGCCGAGGCCGCCCCCAACGACGCGCGCCTGCAGCTGCTGGCCGCCAACACCCAGACGGACGACCTGAACGAGCGCCGCCGCTTCCTGGAGGCCGCCGTGAAGGCGGACCCCGGCTTCGCCCCCGCGCGGCTGGCGCTGGCGGACCACGAGATGGACCGGGGCCACCCGGAGCGCGTGCAGCCGCTGCTGGCCCCGCTGATGGAGAAGGACGACGGCCGCAACGAGCCCGGCGCACGCCTGCTGCTCGCCCGCGCCGCGGAGGCCCTGGGCGAGCGCGCCCGGGCGCATGCGCTGGTGGAGGAGACCTTCCGGCAGCAGCCCCGCGTCCCCCGCGTGGTGCGCGTGGCGGCGGCGGTGTCCCGGCAGTTGGGCCGCAACCAGGAGGCCATGGACCGCATGCGCGTGGTGCTGGCGCTGCGCTTCGATGACACCAACACCCGCCGGCAGCTGGCCGCGCAGCTCGCGGACGCGGGCAAGGTGGACGCCGCCGAGCGCGAGTACGCGAAGCTCACCGACCTGAACCCCTTCGACAACGGCTCGCGCGTGCGGCTGGCGGAGCTGAAGGCCGCCAACGGCGCCGTGGAGGAGTCCACCGCGCTCTTCACCGAGGCCAAGGCCCTGTCCCCCGACGAGCCGGAGGTCTACGAGCGCGAGGGCCGCGCGCTGCTCGCCGCGGGCCAGCGCGAGCCGGCCCTGGCCGCCTTCGAGCGCTCGCTGGTGCTGCGCCCGCAGAACCCCGGCCTCAAGGAGGCCCTGCGCGCGCTCAAGGGTGAGTCGGAGAGCGCGAGCACGCAGTACCTGGTGGACGCGAAGCCGCTGGCCAGGGAGGCGGAAGGCTACGTGCACGAGGACGCCGTCTACCTCGTGGACAACACCTACGTGCGCGTGCAGAAGAGCGGCCTGTCCAGCCGCCTGCAGCAGATGGTGGTGAAGGTCCTCAACACGCGCGGCGTGGACGCGTTCCGCAGCATCCCCGTCAGCTATTCGCCGGACCGCCAGGAAGTGCGCGTGCTCAAGGCCCGCGTGACGAAGCCGGACGGCTCCGTGGTGGAGAGCTACGGCGACGCCGAGCGCAACATGAACGAGCCCTGGACGGGCATGTACTACGACGCCCGCGTGCGCGTGCTGTCGTTCCCGTCGCTCGCCGTGGGCGACACGCTGGAGCTCACCTACCGCCTGGACGACACCGCGCAGGACAACCTGCTGTCGGACTACTGGGGTGACGTGGAGAGCGTGCAGGGCGTCTACCCGAAGGTGCGCTTCCAGTACGTCGTGGACATGCCCAGGGAGCGGCCGCTGTACTGGAACAAGAGCCGGCTGGCGGGCGTGGAGCAGCAGCAGTCGCCGCTGGAGGACAACAGCCGCACGCTGTACCGCTTCGGCGCGAAGCACGTCTCCAAGGTGGTGCCGGAGCCGGGCATGCCGGGCTGGGCGGAGGTCGCGCAGAACCTGCACATCTCCACGTACAAGACGTGGGACCAGGTGGGCACCTATTGGTGGGGCCTCGTGCGCGACCAGCTCCAGCCCAACGCGGAGCTGAAGGCCACGGTGGACCAGGTGCTCCAGGGCGTGGACCGCAAGAACGAGCTGGCCGTCGTGCGCGCCGTCTACTCCTTCGTCGTCACCAACACCCGCTACGTGGCGCTGGAGTTCGGCATCCACGGCTTCAAGCCCTACCGCGTCGACCGCGTGCTGGCGCGCCGCTTCGGTGACTGCAAGGACAAGGCGAGCCTCATCTACTCCATGCTGAAGGTGGCGGGCGTGGACAGCCGGCTGGTGCTCTTGCGCATGCGCAACCTGGGCTCGCTGGACGCGGAGCCCGCGTCGCTGGCGGCCTTCAACCACGCCATCGCGTACGTGCCCAAGTTCGACCTGTACCTGGACGGCACCGCGGAGTTCCACGGCGCCAAGGAGCTGCCCTCCGCGGACCGCGTCGCCAACGTGCTGGTGGTGGACCCCAACGGCACCAGCACCTTCCTCACCACGCCGGAGGCGAAGGCGCAGGACAACACCACCACGCTGGCCATGGAGGTCGCCCTGCGGCCCGACGGCGGCGCGGAGGTGAAGGGCCAGAGCAGCGTGTCCGGCCAGTCCGCGCCGGACTACCGCCGCGCCTACCGCCCGGAGTCCACGCGCAAGTCCACCTTCGAGCGCGCGTGGGCGCAGAGCTTCCCCGGCCTCACCGTGCGCGAGGTGAAGCTCAGCGACACCACCCGCCTGGATGACGACGTGGCGCTGGACTTCAAGATGGGCATCCCGCGCTACGCGGAGGTCCTCCCCGGCGGCAGCCTGCGCTTCCTGCCCTTTGGCACCGGGCGCACCTACCAGCAGGCGTACGCGTCGCTCGCCGAGCGCCGCTTCGACCTGGTGATGCAGAGCCCCTGGGTGAACACCTTCAAGCTGCGCTACACGCTGCCCGGCGGCTACACCGTCGCGGAGATGCCCCAGGCGGTGGAGGAGACGACGCCCTTCGGCCGCGTGAAGCTCTCCTACCGCGTGGAGGACGGCGCCCTCGTCGCCGACGGCGAGGTGGCCCTCTCCGTCGCCCGCATCAAGGCAGGCGAGTACCCCCAGTTCCGTGAGTTCCTGGGCCGCGTGGACCGGGCCTTCGGCCGCCGCATCCTCTTGCAGGGGCCGGGGCAGAAGACGGCCTCGCGGTAGTCGCGGAGGAACACTCCCGGCGCATCCCACGCGCCGGTCCGCACGGAGGGCTTGACCCGGACGCGGCCCTCCGTGCTTAAGCAATGCATGCACCCTGCACGCGCGCTCGTCCTTGGCTGCCTGCTGGTGGCGGGGGCCGCCTCCGCCGCCACCTCCGTCGTCCAGCTTCCCGAAGGGGGCCGCGCGGTGGAGGTCGTCCCCAAGGGCGTCCTCTGCGGCCCCGTGCGCGGCGGCTGGGTGCTCTCCCCGGACGGCCGCTCGCTCAAGCCCCCCACGCGCGCGGAGGACAGCGCGCGCACGCTGGAGCTGAAGGTGGCCCCGGATGAGGCCGCGTGCGCCACGGCCACCGACACCGTGGTGGTGGTGGCCACCGGGCCCTTTCCGCGCATCGACAGCGCCTCCACCACCTTCTTCCCGGACGACGGCCGGCTGGAGCTCAAGGGCACCGGCCTGAAGAACGTGACCATCGCCTGGTCCGGCCTGCCCCGGGGAGCGGACGCCCAGGGCAAGGCCCTGGAGGGCGAGGACGTGTGCCTGGAGCCCAACGGCCCCTCCGAGTGCGCGGTGCCGGTGACGCCGGGCCTGCCCACGGACGCGGCGCTGTCGTGGCGCCCCGCCTTCGCGCGCACGGGCGCGGGCGTGACGACGTACGACGCCAACGGGCGCTTCCTGGACGACGAGTACTTCCGCCTGCGCCCCGGCCGCACCGTGCTCACGCGGCCCCTGGTGCAGTCCTCCGGCGTGGACCTGTCCAAGGGCCCCGGCTACGCGGCGGTGACGCACTCGGAGGCCATCGCCTCCGTGGACTGCGGCTCCGCGCGCTGCGAGGTGACGGACGGCGCCGTGTCCATCCGCAACGTGCCGGGGGTGAACCCCACCGTGTCCCTGCGGCTGCGGCTGGTGCCCCGCGTGTTCTTCGCCCGGGGGGACGCGCTGGAGACGTCCGTGGCGGAGACGCTGCCCGTGCTGGCGTGCCCGCTGACGGCCGTGGACGGCACGGCGCTGCGCGACGCGGAGGACTCCGGGCTCGTCATGCGCCTGGACGCGGCGTGCGCGCATGACCCGCGCGGCCTCTTGTGGACGGTGAACGGCGTGCGCACCCGCGTGGAGCGCGTGGTGAAGGTCCCGGAGGGCACCTACGTGCTCCTGCGCACCCGGGGCACCGACGAAGCGCAGGTGACCGTCACGGCCACCACCTCCCGCGTGGACGGCACGGTGGTGGCCTCCGAAACGGCGGAGACGCGGCCGGTGCCGGACCCGCGCGCGATGCTGGAGCTGCCCGGCCACGGCAGCATCGACTTCGTGCCCACCAACCGCCCGGCGGAGGTGACGGTGGCCTCCAACGGCGGCCAGGGCCGCTTCGTACTGCGCCCCCTGGGCGGCGCGTACACCGTGACGACGCGGGACGCCGCCACGTTCGTCCAGGGCGAGGCCACCGCGGGCGGCTTCGTGTCGCTGCGCTTCGGCTACCGGCTGCCCACGCTGCCGGCGGAGCTGGCCACCACGGACCTGTTCCTCACCAGCGAGCGCGTGCAGCGCGCGGTGCGCGAGGCCAGCGTGCCCACCAACGTGGAGAACCTGGTGGAGTTCATCTGCGCGGACAAGGACGGCCACGACGAGACGCTCACGCCCAGCCGGCCGCACCGGCTGAGCTACGCCATGCGCAACACCTGCCGCGTCGTCATCCACCGCGAGCGCCTGACGCCCGAGGAGGGCAACCAGGAGATCACCCTGCGCATCGACGTGACGAAGTCCGACGGCTCCAGCCGCGGCGAGAGCCACGTGGAGCAGCGCCTGTTCCTGCGCCCCAAGGGCGAGGTGCGCGTCATCCCCGTGCAGGGCAACCTGGGCCAGTACGACCGCATCCTCGTGCAGGTGTCCCACGTCGCGGACGAGTCCCGCTACGCGCTCTCCACCGTGGACCGCACCGGCCTGCCCTCCGCGCAGTGGACCGCCATCGTGCGCGGCGGCATGTTCCGCCTCTACACCATGGCCACCATCCCCGCGGGCCTCTACCGCGCGACGCAGCCCACGGGACAGCTGGCCATCAACTTCGGCGTGCTGTCGCGCCTGGCGCTGCTCAACAACGAGGGCCAGGAGCGCCTGCTGGGTATCGAGCTGGGCTTGATGGGCCTGGGGCTCGTGCCGCAGTCCGGGGACATCCAGTTCCCGCCCACCCTGGCCGCCGTGCTGGGCCTGGGCCTGCGCGTGCCCATTGGCCCGGGCGCGGCGGTGGGCGCCCAGGCGTGGATTGCCCGCGAGTTCCGGGGCGACATCACCCGGCGCACCAACGGCGACCCCACCACCGACACCGTGGTGCCGTCCAGCAAGTGGTCCTTCATCTTCGGGCCCAGCATCTCCATCGGGAACGTGGGCTTCAATCTCTGAAGCCCCTCCCGGGACAAAGACAGACATGCCAGGTCGGAACACCCGCGCGTCAACGACGCCCCAGGGCGGGTCAATCACATCGCACCCCGGACGACCCGGGGGAACCCCTTAGACACGCACTCTCCGTGCGGAAGGGGCGTCCGGGCGGCAATCATTCACAGTCGCTGGAATTGCGTGAATTGCCAGACTTGATTTGATTTGCAGACAAGCCCGGTGGTAGAAAGGAATTGGCTCCGGCCAACACCAGACACCACAGGACAAGACCATGACGAACAACGTGAAGCGCTTCCTGGCCGCCTCCCTGCTGTCCCTCATGCCGTCGGTCGCGCTCGCCGAGCAGTACGGCGTCGAAGAACTCCTCTCCGAGCGCCACGACTATGTGAGCGTCGTTCAGGAGGAGATCATCCAGCTTCCCTCGGGCCGCCTGGAAGGCAACCCGTCGCTGCGCCCGGCGACCACCGTCAACGACTTCTACATCGGCAACTGGACCGGCGTGAACACCTTCCCCGGCTACTCCGTGACGGGCACGCCCAATCCGCTGCCGCCCAGCCCCCTGCCCCCCGTCGCGTCGCCCAGCATCTCGGGCCATTTCCAGATGATCACCCCCCTGCTGTCGCCGCTGACCCAGCTCTACTACTACACGACCAACCCGGCGGATCCGACCGGCGCCGCGAAGACGTGTCGCTGGATCCTGACGCTCACCGTCACCAACGGCGTCTGCTCGGGCAGCATCAACCAGGCCGCCTTCGGCACGCAGGGCGCCGTCTGCACGCTCAGCACGTCGCAGACCTTCGTCGACCCCATGACGTGCCAGGCCCAGGTCGTCACCGCCATCCAGTAGCCTGACAAGCGCGCGCCGCTGGCGACCCTCTCACCGGGTCGCTGGCGGCGTCGCCCCTGCGCGGGAGCACAGCCAGACCGGCCCGCGCCGCTACTGCTCCAGCAGCGCCTTCAAGAACCGCCGCACTTCCGGTGGACCCTCCACGCGGTAGCCCGCGCGCGTGTGCTTGTTGCCCGCGTGCACGGTGAGGCCGCCGGCTGGAATCGCCGCGAACAGGTCCTCGTCGGTGACGTCGTCGCCCATGGCCAGCACGCGCACGTCCGGCGCCTCGTGCTTGAGCACCTCCGGCACCACGCGGCCCTTGTTGATGCCCCGGGGCCGCACCTCCACCACCCGGTCCCCGGGGAGGATGTGCATGGGCTCCTCGGCGAAGCGCTCGTACAGGAGCAGGCGCAGCTCGCGCGCCTGGAGCGCGCCGAACTCCGCGTCCACCTTGCGGTAGTGCCACGCGAGCGACGCCGTCTTCTCCTCCACGAAGGAGCCCGTCACCCGCGCGGCGAACGCGTCCAGCACGGCCTTCACCCGGGGCTTCCATTCGAAGGACGCGCCCGGCAACGCCTGCCACGGCTGTCCCCGCCGCATGCGCGACCACAGGCCGTGCTCGGCGTGCAAACCCATGGGCAGCTCGCCGAACCAGGCCTCCAGCGTGTCCTTGGGGCGGCCGCTCACCACGTGCACCGCCACGTCCGGCCGGGCGCACAGGTCCTTGAGCAGCTTCATCAGCTCCGCGTCCGGCGCGGCCAGCTCCGGCCGGGACGCGAAGCCCACCAGCGTGCCGTCGTAGTCCAGGAAGAGCACCTTGCGCCCGGGGCCCTTGAGCTTCTCCAGCGCGAGCATCCCGTCCGGCAGCGGCGGGCGCTCCGCCACGGACTTCAGCCCCTGGAGGCGGTCCAGGAAGCTGGCCACCCACCAGTGCACGTCGCGCTCCTTCACGCCCGTGCGCAGGCAGCGCATGCGCTGCTGGCGCTCAGGCTTCGGCATCTCCAGCGCCTCTTCGATGGCGTCCGCCATGCCCTCCACGTCGTAGGGATTGACGAGCAGCGCGTCGCGCATCTCCGACGCCGCGCCCGCGAACTCGCTGAGCACCAGCACGCCGTCCTCGTCCGGGCGGGCCGAGCAGAACTCCTTGGCGACCAGGTTCATGCCGTCACGCACCGGCGTCACCAGCATCACGTCCGCGCCCCGGTAGAGGCTCACGAGCTGCTTCTCGTTCAGCGACCGGTAGAGGTAGTGCACCGGCGTGCTGTGCACGGTGCCGTACAGGCCGTTGATGCGGCCCACCAGCTCGTCCACCGTCTCGCGGTACTCCGCGTACGCCTGCACCTGGGTGCGGCTGGGGACGGCGACCTGGATGAAGCGCAGGCGTCCGCGCAGGGCCGGCGTGCGCTCCAGCACGCGCTGCACCGCGAGCAGGCGCCGGGGGATGCCCTTGGTGTAGTCCAGCCGATCAATGCCCAGGAGCAGCCGCTCGTCGTGGGCGCGCTCGTGCAGGACCTTCACCTCGTCCAGCACCGCCGGCTCCTGCGCCAGCGTTTCGAAGGCGGTGGCGTCGATGCCCATGGGGAAGGCCCCCACGCGCACCTCGCGCCCCTGGAAGAGGATGCGGTCGATGTCCGTGTCCAGCCCCAGGTGCCGCAGCAGCGTGCCGGAGAAGTGCCGCACGTAGCTCACCGCGTGGAAGCCGATGAGGTCCGCGCCCAGCAGGCCCTTCAACAGCTCCGTGCGCCGGGGCAGCGTGCTGAAGATCTCCGACGACGGAAAGGGGATGTGGTGGAAGTAGCCGATGCGCGCCTGCGGCAGGCGCTCGCGCAGCAGCCCGGGCACCAGCATGAGCTGGTAGTCGTGCACCCAGATGGTGTCGCCCGGCTGGTAGTGCTTCGCGGCCAGGTCGGCGAAGCGCTCGTTCGCCTTGCGGTACGCGTCCCAGTCCCGGTCCTGTCGGGGGATGCGGTCCAGCATGTAGTGGCACAGCGGCCAGAGCACCCGGTTGGAGTAGCCCTCGTAGAAGCGGCTGACCTCACTGGCGGACAGGTACAGCGGCACGCAGTTCAGCTCCGCCAGCTGCTCCTCCACCCGGGTGCGCTGGGCGTCCGTCAGCCGGGAGACATCTCCGGGCCAGCCTATCCACAGGCCGCCGGAGCGCTCGTGAGGACGGCGGAGGCCGGTGGCGAGCCCTCCCGCGCTCCGCCCCACGGAGACGCTGTCCTTCTCCACCTTGACGGTGACGGGGAGACGGTTCGAGACGAGCAGGAGTCGGGCCATGGCCCATATGCTCTATTCACCCACGTCGGGAATGGCTACCGCCTTGTGAGGTTGGCTGCCGGTTCCTGGATTCTGGGGCCCCCTCCCCCAGCCCAGCCTGTTCAGCAGCGCGGGCTCCCGGCCGGCCTTCCAGACGAACGCGTCCAGCACGTAGTGCGTGGCCTGGGGCAGCGCCAGCAGCGGCACCACCAGCGCCATCAGGTCGGCCTCCAGCGCGAGGCCGCTGTCGCCGAACAGCACCGGGCGATCATGCCACACCAGCAAGTCCCAAAGGCCCTCTTCCAGCAGCGCCAGCACCCCGAGGAACAGCAGGAACCCCGGCAGCCCCGCGCGCAGGAGCACGCCCTTGGCGCCGAAGCCGCCTTCGGCGTGACGTCCACGCGCGTAGCGGAACAGCAGCGCGAAGTAGGGCACGCCATGCAGCATCACGTTCATCACCGTGAAGGCGAAATCGTCGCGCGCCAGCACGATGCCGCCGAACCACGCGACCCAGGTCGCCGCCACCAGCAGCACCTTGCCGGCCTGCAAGCCTGCGCCCCGCGCCACGCGCGCGCCCTGGAACACGGCCCACGCGCCGAGCACCACCGCGTGCGCCGCCAGCGCCGCCGTGCCCGCCCACCGGGGCAGGCCCGCGAGGAAGTCATGCTCCATGAACCACCAGAAGGCGCGGGGCAGGTTCGCGTGCCACCAGATGACGGGGCCCAGCGTCGCGGCGTAGACGGCCGCCGCGTCCAGGCGCCGCTCCCAGGCGGAGGCGCGCGCCTTGCGGTCGTAGAGCGCCGCCCAGCCGTACTGCTGGCGGATGAAGTGGAACAGCGCCACGTAGGCGAACACGGTCCAGAACGCGCCCGGGGACGCGGAGTACGCGAGCACACCCACCGCGTACGCGGCGAGCGGCGCGCCCACGTAGAGGCCCGGACGGCGCTCCACCTCCTCGCCGTCCAGGTACGTGCGGAACAGCGTGGACCAGACGTGCGCCACGTCCACGCCCACCACGAACAGCAGCCACGCCCACGCCGGCGTGTCCCCCACCGCGCCCAGCCACGGCGCGGCCAGCACGAACGCGACGGACGCGAGCGCGCTGCCAGCGAACACGGCGAGGTCCACGGATGGGCCGAACAGCCAGGCCTGCGTGGGCGCGAGGAGGCGGGGCATCAGGCCCGGGAGGATAGCAACCTCCGACCGTCCAGGAGCACGCGTCCGGGGGCGCGCGCCGCGCGAAGCCTCACACCAGGCCTTCGCGCAGCAGGCCCTCCGCGCTGGCCACCAGCGCCTCCACCGCCGGACGTGCCCGCCAGCCCAGCAGCCGCTCAGCCTTCGCGGTGGAGAACGTCCGCCGCAGGCCCAGGTTGGGCGTGAGCTGGCGGACCTCCGCGTTGAACAGCGCCCCGAAGCGCACCAGGAAGTCTGGCGCCGTCTTCGTCGACACCTTCGCCGCCCGCGCGCCCAGGTGTTCGCGCAGCACGCGGGCCATGTCCGTCATCCAGAGGAAGTCACCGCTCCCCGCGAAGCGCTCGCCCGCGGCCCCGGGCGCCGTCATCACCCTCAGGTGCAGGTCCACCAGGTCGCGGACGTCCACGACGCTGAAGCCCATCCGGGGCAGGTGGGACAGCTGTCCCTTCAGCATCCGCGCCACCAACTCCAGCGAGCCGGAGACGTCCCGGCTCATCACCGGCCCCAGGATGACGGACGGGAGCACGGTGGCGAGCGTCATGGCCCCGGCGCCGCCCTGTCGCACGAACGCCCAGGCGTCCTGCTCCGCCTGCGTCTTCGCCCGCGTGTACTGCGTCCCATCCTTCGAGGACAGGTCGGTCCAGACGCTCTCGTCGGTCGCGGGCGCGTCCGGGGAGGGGTCGGGCGGCGGCAGCGCGGCCTGGAGCGACGACGTCAGCACCACCCGCTCCACCCCTGCCTTCGCGCCGGCCTTCAGCACCCGCAGCGTGCCCTCGCGCGCCGGGCGGATGAGGTCCTGGGACTTGAACTCCCCCACGCCCATGGGGGATGCGACATGCAGGATGTACCGCGCGCCGTCCGCCGCCCGCTCCCAGCCCGCGTCCGCCAGCAGGTCCGCGGCGAAGAAGGAGAGCCGGTCCCCCGCCTCCACCCGCCGGGCGACGTCGGCCCGCACCTGCGCCTCCCGGGCCAGGCTCCGCACCGTCGTCCGGACCCGGTAGCCCTGCTCCAGCAGCGCGACGACCGTCCAACCCCCCAGGTAGCCCGACCCTCCCGTCACCAGCACCACGTCGTCCTTCAAACCTTCGCGCATGCGCCACCCACCTCGTCCTGCCCTTGGGAGAGCAGGTTTCAAAAGGAGAGTGGGTATATGTTGGGAACCCTCTCGCACTTCAAGAAGGCACCTGGATGAAACTCGGTCACCTCGACATCCCCTCCGACGTCTGCCGCTCGGTCGGCAACGTGCTGGGCCGCATTGGCGACAAGTGGTCGGTGCTCGTCATCGTCCTGCTGTCGGAGCGCAGCCACCGCTTCAGCGAGCTGCGCCGGACCATTGGCACGGTGTCCCAGAAGATGCTGACGGCCACGCTGCGCGGGCTGGAGCGCGACGGCTACCTGACGCGCACCGTGACGCCCACCATCCCACCCCGGGTGGACTACGCGCTCACGGAGATGGGGCGCGACGTGCTGACGCCCCTCAACGCGCTGGCGCACTGGGCGCTCGCGCACCGTGAGCAGGTGGAGGCGGCGCGCAGGGCCTACGACGCGAAAGCGGATGCGAGCGCGGAGCCACACCTGGAGGACGAAGGCGGGCGGTGACACTTCCTCCCGCCTGCGGGTTTCCACGCGGGTCCGCGCCCCACCCCACTTTCTGTCTGATCAGAAAATGCGACCCTGAGCGTCCCCATTGAACAGTCATCGTGGAAACTTCCGCCCTCCGGTCTGACAGAGGGCAATGCGTTAAACGTGACAACCTTGTGCATGAGACAAACTTGCAAGGAATTCCATGTTGGGCGTTATCATGGGTAAAGCAACACACGCAGCGCCGATCGTGGAGGATGTCATGTCCGGAAAGATGATGGATGTCCTGGTGCATACCGCGGAGCTGGAGTGGAAGCCCCTGGGCCCTGGAACCTCCTACCGCCTGCTGCGCGTGAGCGCGGAGACGGGCGTGTGGAGCGCCATCCTCAAGATGGAGAAGGGCGCCGTCTTCGCGCCGCACCGCCACCTGGGCCCGGCGGAGATCTTCATCCTCTCCGGCTCGACGCAGGACCGCATGGGCATCACCCGCCCGGGCGACTACGAGTTCGAGCCGCTGGGCGCCGAGCACCCCGCCACCACCGCGCTGGAGGAGTCGATGGTGCACTTCACCGCGCACGGCCCCATCGCCTTCTACAACGACAAGGGCGGCATCGGGATGCTGCTGGACTCCGAGTTCTTCCTCAAGGACCAGGAGCAGGAGCCGCAGTACAGCATCAAGAAGGCGGCCTGACGGACGCTGTCTCTGTTTCACCTCCCGCCGGTGTCTGCCTTTGGGCACCGGCGGCGCCGTCCACAGGTCAGCTCGCGTCGAGCAGGCGCAGGAAGGCCCGGGCCGCTTCGGCGTCGCCCAGGCTCCCGAGCCCCTCGCCCACCTGGAGCTCCGTGGACACGACGCCAGGCACGCGCGTCTGTCCGAAGCCGCCCGCCACCCACACCTTGTCCTCGCGCGCGATGCGGTCGCGCTGGCGGGTGTACGCCCCGGGTGAGCCGCGCAGGAACACGTGGAACATGTTCGTCTGCACCGGCTGCGGCAGCACGGTGACGCGGGGGTCCGCCGCCAGGAGCGCGGTGAGGGCCTTCGCGCGCTTGACGTACCCCGGGATGGCGGCCAGCGCCGGGTCCAGGCGCATGGCGGCGGAGGCCACGTAGGGCGCCAGCTGGTACAGGTTGCCGCCGTGCCGGTGGCGCCACACGCGCGACTCGCGGATGAAGTCGCGGCCGCCCACCAGCATCGCGCCGCCAATGCCGCCCACCTGCTTGTAGAAGGACACGTAGACGGAGTCGAAGCCCCTGCAGATGTCCGCGTAGGAGCGGCCATAGAAGGGCTGGCTCTCCCACAGCCGCGCCCCGTCCATGTGCAGCTTCACCTTGCGCTCGCGGCAGGCGCGCTTGAGCGCGGTGAGCTGCTCCCACGTCGGGAGCTGGCCGCCCAGCCACCGCACCGGCAGCTCCACGCTGACGGTGCCCAGCGCCTCCTTCGCCTGGGCCACGTCCTCCGCCAGCAGCGGCCGCGTCCACGGCCCCAGGTACACGGCGCGCAGCTGGTGCAGCACCGCGTAGCTGTCGTCCTCGTGCAGCACGTGGTGTGACGACGGGTGCACGCCCACGGTCCGCACGCCGCTCGCGTCCGCCTGGATGCGCAGCGCGATGAGCTGCCCCATGGTGCCGGTGGGCATGAAGCACGCGTCCTCGAAGCCGAGCAGGTCCGCGACGCGCTTCTCGAACGCCTGCACGAAGTCGCCGCTGCCGTACACGTCGCTGGACAGCTTCTGGCGCTGCATCCATTCGCCGATGCGCACGTACTCCGCGCCGTCCTCCGCCGTGGAGCCCGCGGCCAGCGACGCGGTGCAGCCCCGCCGCAGCCAGGCGTGCTCCGCCTGGGACGGCGGCGCGGAGGCCGTCACCCCGCCATCCGGAGGCCGGGCGGAGGCCGGCTTCCCGGCCGCGCGCACCGGGGCCACGCCGCCGTCCGGGGCCGCGTCGCCCCGCGACGGGAACAGCGTGGAGCCCGCGAGCAGGCTGCTGAGTGCCAGGAACTCCGAACGGCTGATGCGCTTGTCCAGCATGGGCCCATCCCTTCCCGAAACGGCGGCTACAACCAACTGGCGGAGCTGTATCCCATTTCCGCCAATATCCGCTCCGCCGCGCGCACGCCAAACCAGTTGGCCTCCTCGAACAGGGCCATGCCGCCCAGGTCCGTGTGCGCGAAGTGCAGGTGCCGTCCCAGGCTCTCCCCGGCCGCCCTGCGCGCCTCGCCCCAGAGGAAGCCCGGCGCGGGGCGGATCATCGCGTGCCCCCAGCGCTGCACCTCCAGCCGCTGCGAGAGCGCGCCCACGCCCGGGTGCGCCGGCAGCAGGTCCGCCATGACCAGCGCCTCCCAGTCCGCGTACGTGGCGGCGAGCGCCCGGGTGCGCTCCGCCTTCACGTCCTCGCCGGCCATGGGCAGGTACCACGTGAGCACCGTGGGCCCGCGCTCGTCCTGGCGCAGCGCCTGGTGCGTGGCCACCACGTAGCCCAGGCTCCGGCTCTCATAGAGGACGTTGTCCCAGGCCAGCGGGAAGCCCCGCGACGCGGGCGGCCCCGACAGCGTGAGGTTCGCCACCACCCACGGGCTGTACACGAAGGCGTCCATCCACGCGGGCCGCGCCTGGCGCCACGGCGCCACCACGTGCGCGGCGACGAAGCGGGGACACGCCAGCACCACCTGCCGGGCCTGGAAGGCGCGGGGCGCTCCGGTGCGCGCATCCAGCGCGTGCACGCGGCAGCCGCCCTCCCCCGGCTCCACCGTGTGGACCAGCACGCTCGGCTCCACCTGGCGCGGGCCCAGCGACGACAGCAACTGCCGCACCAGCCGGCCATTGCCCTCCGGCCACGACAGGAACCCGTCGCTCCTCTCGCCCTGCCCGTTCTGCCGCGCGGCGAAGTACCAGATGCCCGCCCAGGCGGAGACGTGCTCGCTGGTGGTGCCGTAGTCGTCGCGGCACGCGTAGTCCACGAACCACTTGAGCCGGGGCGACTGGAAGCCCTCCGCCTCCAGCCACCGCGCCATGCTCAGCGCGTCCAGCGCCGTCCACTCCGCGTCGTCGCTGGAGAGCGCCACCGGCACCGCGAACGCCTTGCGCCCCTTCGCGTCGCGCGCGGCGGCGAAGGCGTTCATCCTCGCGTCGAAGCGCTCCAGCTCCTCCAGGTCCTGCCCGCTCGCGCCCGCGCGCAGGTACAGCCCTTCGTACCAGTGGCCCCGGTAGAAGAGCCGCTCGTCGGGCTCCTGGATGAGCAGCTCCTCCGCGAACGACGGGTGGCCCTGCGCGTCCACGCCGGTGACGGCGTCCATCTCCCGCAGCAGGCGCATCACCGGCCCCTTGTCCTCCAGGGGCGACGGCAGGTAGTGCGCACCCCACGGGTACGCGGACACGCCGTTCCTGCCGGAGCGCGACGTGCCGCCGGCCTCCGCCTCCAGCTCCACGACGCGCACGTCCTTCACGCCCGCGCCGGCCAGGCGCCACGCGGCGGAGAGCCCGGCCGCGCCCGCGCCGACAATCAGCACGTCCACGGCTTCGAAGGCCTGCGCGCGCGGCAGCGGCCCGCCCCGGAGCTTGTGGCCGGTGTCCACCGCGCGGTCCACGATGGCGCCCGGCACCGTCGCGCGAGGGGCCCGCGAGCGCTGGCAGGCGCTCGCCACGGAGGCGCCCAGGAACGCGGCCACCAGCTCCCGCCGCGTCAGTTCCACCGACGCCATTCCTCTTCGTAGTAGTGCACCAGCACCTGGTTGTTCAGCCGGTTCACCTCCGCCGGCAGGGGCGCCATGTCCGGAGGGAAGCGCGTCAGGGCCTCCAGCGTGTGCTCATCCAGGAACAGCAGCCCCTCCGGCAGCGGGCGGTGACGGCCGGGCGGCTCCAGCGCCACCATCACGTAGCCCCACTCACCGAAGGACGGCACCAGCGCGTGGTAAGGCTGCGTCCAGAAGCCTGCGGCCTTCAGCGTGGTCTCCACGCACCAGAACGAGCGCCGCGCGAACAGGGGGCTGGTGCTCTGGATGACCGCCACCCCGTCCGGCGCCAGGCGCTTCTTCAAGATCTTGTAGAAGCCCGTCGTGTACAGCTTGCCCAGCGCGAAGTTGTTCGGGTCCGGGAAGTCCACCACCACCACGTCCCAGGTGCCCGTGCCCTCGGTCAGGAACTGCATCGCGTCCGTGTTGATGACGCGCACCTTCGGGTGCGTCAGCGCGTGCCCGTTGAGCACCGCCAGCTCCTTGTAGCCCGTGGCCAGCTGCGTGATGGCGGGGTCCAGGTCCACCAGCGTGACGGACTTCACCTCCGGGTAGCGCAGCACCTCGCGCGCCGCGAGCCCGTCACCGCCGCCCAGGATGAGGACGTGCTCCACCTTCCGGGCCCGCCCCATGGCCGGGTGCACCAGGGGCTCGTGGTAGCGGTACTCGTCGATGCTGGCGAACTGGAGGTTGCCGTTGAGGAACAGCGAGAAGCCCCGCTTGCCGCGCGTGACGATGATGCGCTGGTACGGGGAGCTGCTCGCGTGCACCACCTCGTCCGCGTAGAGCTGGTCCTCGTAGAAGGTGTTGAGCCGGTCCCCCATCGCGAAGCACACGAGCAGGCCCATGCACAGCAGCACCGCCTTGATGCGCAGGCGCAGGGGGTTGGCCAGCACGGGCGCGAGCAGCCACGTGCTCCACAGCCCCACCGCCGCGTTCAACAGGCCGAAGAGCAGCGACGTGCGCACCAGCCCCAGCTTGGGCACGAGCAGCAGCGGGAAGGCCACGCTCGCGGCCAGCGCGCCCAGGTAGTCGAACGTCAGCACCTGGCTGACCAGGTCCTTGAACTTGAGCTGGTCCTGCAGGATGCGCAGGAGCAGCGGGATCTCCAGCCCCACCAGCGTGCCGATGAGCAGCACCGTGCCGTAGAGGACGACGGGGAAGACGCTGGTGAGCGTGAAGGTGAGGAAGAGCATCGGCGCGCACAGCCCGCCGAAGAGCGCCACGGCCAGCTCTATCTCCACGAAGCGCTGGGCCACCCCGCGCTCCACGAAGCGCGACAGGTAGCTGCCGATGCCCATGGCGAACAGGTAGCCGCCGATGACGGTGGAGAACTGGGTGATGCTGTCCCCCAGCAGGTAGCTGGCGAGCGTCCCGACGATGAGCTCGTAGATGAGCCCGCACGTCGCGATGACGAGGACGGTGAGGAAGAGCAGCGTCTTGTTCAAAGCGTCACGTCGTTCAGCCGCTGATGGCCGCCGCGATGATGATGGCCAGACCCAGGATGAAGGACCCGATGACGATGCCCAGCGCCGTGTTCTGGTCGACCTCGATCTCCTTGTGCACGTCGAAGGGGAGGATGAGGCGGATGACGTAGAAGCCGGCCACGAACACCACCAGGCCGATGAGCGAATAGATGACGCTCGCCAGCACTCCCTGCAGCGTGACCACCACTCCGAGCAGCAGCATCACTTGCCTCCCATGAATCCACCGGTCCACAGCAGCACGCCGCCAGGGCCGCGCCGAACATCGCCTGTCACCCGCCCGCGCTCCTCGTTGCTGAAGGGAGCCCAGCCCGTATAGGTCGCCCACGCATACGCCAGCAGCACGACCCCACCCAGGAACCTCATCGTCCACCTCCACCATGCTCCCCCTGGGGGAGCCCTACTGCAGGTTGCTTTCCTTCCAGCGCTCGGTCTCGAAGCCGAGGGCGCTGATGAACGACAGCCCCGGCCCCAGCAGCATCAGCGCCAGCGCGATGATGAGCCAGCTCTGGTTCGGCGTGTCGTGCGTCAGCACCACCCGGTAGGCGACGCCCTGCAGGTTCGACTTGAACTTCATCGCCGGGTCGAACGACGTGGTGGTGCGCAGCACGTACGTGCCCTTGGGCACCGTGGACAGGAACACGCTGCCGTGGTTGCCACCCTCGCTCCAGGAGCCGTCGCTGTCGCGCCCGTGGTAGTAGCTGATCTCCTCGTAGAAGCTCACCACCTCCTGCGTGTCCTGGTTCACCAGGTCGCCCTGCACGCCCACCCACGAATTGTTGAGCACGGTGGACATGGCCACCTCCGCGCGGATGTTGCCGTCGCGCGTGAGCTCGAACGGTTCGCTGAAGTGCATGGCGGAGGGCGTGCCCGACGCCGCGTCCGGGGGCAGCCGCACCTGGAGGTCCAGCACCTGCGCCTTCAGCGCCCGCGCCTGGAAGAAGAGCGACAGCGCGACCAGGGCCACGAGCCAGAGGCCCGTCCACTTCAGCGTCCGCCACAGCGCCTGCCGGCGCGTGTTGGGCTGGCTGGGCGCGATGCCCCGGGGAGGCGGCAGCGGGTCCTTCAGCTTGAAGGCGTCGCGCACCTGCTCCGGCGTCAGGTACTCGCCGTGGGTGTACGTCACCTCGTTGTCGGTGGCGTCCTCGCTGATGGAGTACGGCGGCGCGACGTACTCCGTGGCCTGCGCCGTCTCACCCTGCGTCACCTTCCAGTAGAACTCGCCCACCACCGCGTCGGTGACGGCCTGGACGGACTGGAAGGCCTTGTAGCGCCGGCCTTCGTAGTGCGCGGAGATGTGCGGGACGATCTCCGCGTCACCGGCGGCCAGCGGCTTGAGGAACACCCAGTGGCCGGTGGACTCCATCAGCCAGGTGAAGCCGCGCGCCGGGTGGTAGAGCAGGTACTCCAGCCACGGGTAGCGCGTGCCCTCCACCACGCACGAGCGCTCCTGGTAGCCGATGCAGAGCCACTCCGTCCCGTCGAGCGTGCCCTTCGCGCCCAGGGGGATGTCCGAGGGGAGCTCCGGCTTCTGGAGCAGCTTGAGGAACTTCAGCTTGCCCTGGCTCGCGTCCATGAGCGCGCCGCAGTACGGGCACGCCACGCGCAGCGTCTGGTCCGGCGCGCGCAACTCCAGCGGCCCGTTGCAGTTCGTGCAGCGCGCCTGCTGCAGCTGCGCCTTGCGCACGCGGGGGCGCAGGTCGCCCGCGGGGATGCCCAGCTGCGACAGCTCCAGCTTCTGCCCCAGGAACACCTCCGGGTCGCGGTCGCGCGAGCCGAAGTCCAGCGACACGAACAGGCCCCGGGGGCCCGTGGCGTCCACGTACCAGGAGTCCTGGGACGGGTCGACGTCGTCCGGCAGCTGGCCCTCCGCGGCGGTGACGTGCCCGTGGCCGCGCTCCTCCACCACCAGGGGGCGGTTGCGCAGGCGCAGGCGCCCGCCCGGGTGCAGGTCCTCCAGTCGCAGCCCCTCCTCCACGCCCCCGGCGAAGAGCAGGTGGAAGGCGCCCTCGGACTCGCTGAGCCAACCTGTCCGACTGTCGGACAGCTCCACGTACCACTCGTCCCAGGGGCCGGCGCCGTGGTCCTTCTGGAGGTGGCCGACGATCTGGAAGGAGACGCCGTTGAGGCGCCCCTCCAGGCCCAGGCGCAGCGGGGACTCGGTCTCCACGACGCGCGCCACGCGGCCGTGGGCCTCCAGCTCCGCGCCGGCGCGCGCCACCACCGTCTGGCAGTGGCCGCACACCACCACCTGCGCCGAACCGGCGGTGAACTCCACGCTCGCACCACACGACGGACACGCCCCCTGCGTCACGCCTCCACCCCTCTCGACAGCTCACGCACGCGGCACGACGTGGCCCCCAGGTGGTGGGCCACCAGCGCGTCGAAGTCCGGACGCGCGCGGGTGCGGCAGCAATAGACGTTGAGCGCGGCGAAGCCGTGCTCCGGAAAGGTGTGGAGGGTGAGGTGGCTTTCGGCCAGCAGCGCCAGGCCCGTGATGCCCCCGGGCTCCGGGAAGACGTGCCACTGGGGTTGCCCCATGACCTTGAGGTCCAGGGTGACGACGAGCGCCTCGAAGAGGGCCGCCAGCGCGGGCGCGTCCTTGAGCCTCTCCGGCGAGCAGCCGCTCGCGTCAACCAGCCATTCCTGTCCGGTTGTCACAGGGGGAAACCTCCGGGGATGGACGCACTCTTTAGCACGCCGTGGCCGTGCCGAAAGCCGCTAGGATGCGCCCGCCATGCGCACCTCATTCCTGACCGTTGGTTTCCTCTGCCTCGCCCTGACCGCGTGCTCCAAGGACAAGGAGTCCGAAGGCGGCAAGGCCTCCCCGACCCCCACCAAGCCGGCGGCTCCCCGCACGGTGAGCCTCCAGACGGACGCGGCCACCGCGAAGGGCTTCCAGAAGAAGGCGCTGGAGGGCCAGGACCTCTGGGCGAAGATGGAGACGAACCAGGGCACCATCGTCCTGAAGCTCTTCTCCAAGGACGCGCCCAAGACGGTGTCCAACTTCGTGGGGCTCGCGACCGGCGAGCAGCCGTGGATCGACCCCAAGACGCGCGAGCGCGTGGAGGGCAAGCCGCTGTACGACGGCGCCATCTTCCACCGCGTCATCCCGGGCTTCATGATTCAGGGCGGCGACCCCACGGGCACCGGCCGGGGTGACCCGGGCTACCGCTTCGACGACGAGTTCAAGAGCATGCGCGGCTTCGACAAGCCGGGCATCCTGGCCATGGCCAACGCGGGCCCGGGCACCAACGGCAGCCAGTTCTTCATCACCACCAGCACGCCGACGAACCTGAACGGCCGGCACACCATCTTCGGTGAGGTGGTGACGGGCTACGAGGTGGTGGAGAAGATCGGCAACGTGCCGCGCAGCCGCCAGGACCGGCCCGACACGGACGTGGTCATCCAGCACATCACCATCAGCGACGCGCAGCCGTGAGCCTCCGTCCGCGCCTGGTGCGCACGAAGCTGGGCGAGCTGAACTGCCACGTCGTGGACGCCCTCCCGGAGGGCGCGAAGCCGGAGCTGGTGGTCGTGCTCGGCCACGGCTTCGGCGCACCCGGCACGGACCTGGTGGGGCTGACGCCGGAGCTGATGAACGCCGCGCCCCGGCTCGCGGAGGCCGTGCGCTTCGTCTTTCCGGAGGCGCCCCTGTCGCTGGAGAACCTGGGCATGCCCCACGGGCGCGCGTGGTTCGCGCTGCCGGAGTCCGTGTTGATGGGGCAGCAGCGGGACTGGGAGCAGTTCTGCCGGGCAGTGCCCGAGGGGATGCCCGCCGCGCGCCGCGCGTTGATGAGCACGGTGGCGGCGCTCCAGCACCCCTTCGGCCGCATCGTGCTGGGCGGCTTCAGCCAGGGCGCGATGATCGCCACGGACGTGGCGCTGCGGCTGGAGGAGTCGCCGGCCGGCCTGTGCCTGCTGTCCGGGGCCCTGGTCGCGCAGGACGAATGGATGCCGAAGGCCCGCGCGCGCTCGGCGCTGCCGGTGTTCCAGGGCCACGGCCGCCAGGACGCGGTGCTCCCCTTCCAGGAGGGCGAGCGCCTGCGCGACATGCTGACCCAGGCAGGGATGCCGGTGGAGTTCCTACCTTTTGATGGCGGGCACACGCTCACCACCGGGGAGCTGGAACAACTGGCCGCGTTCCTGGTGAAGCGGCTGGACGGGCGCTGACCCGCGAAGACGGAGGCATCCGGTGTATCAGGCGAAGCAGCTGACGGTGTCCACGCGGGGTCGGGGCCTCGTGGACATCACCGACGAGGTGCAGCGGGCGGTGAAGGGTACGGGCATCCGCGACGGCCTGTGCACGCTGTTCCTGCACCACACGAGCGCGTCCCTGCTCATCAGCGAGAACGCGGACCCCGTCGTCCAGCGCGACCTGGAGGCCTTCTTCTCCCGGCTGGTGAAGGACGGCGACCCGCTGTTCCAGCACGACGCGGAGGGGCCGGACGACATGCCCGCGCACGTGCGCACGGTGCTGACGCAGGTGTCGCTCACCGTGCCGGTGAAGGACGGCGCGGCGGATCTGGGCACCTGGCAGGGCGTCTACGTCTGGGAGCACCGCACGTCGCCGCACCACCGCCGCGTCACCGTGTCCGTGCTGGGCGGGTGAGCGCGGCCCCCTGGCGTCACAGGTCGCTGAGGGTGGCGACCACGGGGGCGGGGCCCCGGCGCTTCTTCGGCTGCACGCGGGCCTGTCCCCGGATGCGGACCCAGGTGCCCGGGTCGTCCGGCATGGCGTGGGCCATGGACCAGCCGGTGGGCACGTCGGGCGTGGTCCACCCGTAGAGGGTGCGCGCGTCCTTCGGGGCCAGGTTGATGCAGCCGTGGCTCACCGGTTCGCCGAAGCGGTCGTGCCAGTAGGCGGTGTGCAGCGCGAAGTCGCCCTCGAAGAACATGGTCCACGGCACGGTGGCCACGCGGTAGCTGGCGTTGCCCGTGCTGCCCGTCATGTCGGCCTCGGCGAACTTCACCCAGATGCGGAACAGGCCTTCAGGGGTGTCGGTGCCGGGGCTGCCGGAGGAGATGAGCGTGGCGTAGACGGGGCGGTCGCCCTCGTAGGCGATGAGCACCTGGGACTCCAGGTCCACGTCCAGCCACTTCGCGCCGGGCGCCACGATGGACGGGGACGCCAGAGACCACGCGACGTGCAGGTCGTCGCGCGCCACCCAGTGGTCCCCTGAAATCAGCACCCACTGGCCATCCGGGGACAGCTCGCGCACGGACACGAGCGTGCGGGGCGGGAGCACCGTCTGGCGGGCGGCCCTGGCGTCCGGGGCCACGCGCACCACCACGTCCGAGCGGGGGGCGCCTCGGGACTGGGCCCACGCGAAGGGCATGGGCAGCGACGCGAGGGCCTCCGCGTCCAGGCCGCTGAAGTCGGAGGGGCGGTGCTCGCGCAGCACGCGCGCCTCGAAGTACTGGCCGTCCGACGTGCGCCAGAAGGTGCGCCGGCCCACCTTCACCTGGCCCTGGAGCTTCACCGTCACGGAGCCCTTGAGCAGCACGCCCTGCTTGCGCCTGCGGGCGAGCGCGAGGCTCGGGTAGGCGCGCACGCGGCGGCCCACCACGCGCGCGTAGATGCCGGGCGTGAGCGCGCCCTCCTCCACGCGGGGCAGCGTGCGCACGCGGGGCTCACGGAAGTTCTGCTCCAGGTAGCGCTCGCACACCCAGCCGCGAGGCTGGAGGTGGACCCACGTCTCGCAGTCGGGTCCGCGCATCGCGCCCTCCTGCCAGGTCACGCGCATGTCCTGGGCCACGGTGCCCAGGGGCGGCGAGTCCTGCCGGGGCTCCGAGCGCACCGCGATGGAGCGGCGCACGCGCAGCGAACCGGCGTCCGGCGCGTACGGAACGGCGTAGGGCTCGAAGCCCGCATCCAGCGCAGCGAGCGGTGCCTCGGGGGTGGCGTCCCCGTCGGAGCCAGGGTCCACGCCGGGCGGTGTGCCGTTCGGGTCAGCGCCTACGTCTCCAGCGGCGGGCGTTCCATCCGGCCGGGAGCCCACGTCCGCGACGGGCGCGTCACCGAGGAGGGGCTCGACGGCGACGGGCGGCACGGGCTCCTGGGCGAAGTCGTCCGCGTCGAGCAGCGGCTCGCCATCAGGTCCCAGCTCCAGCACGGGGACCTCGGACTCGGTGATGACCTGGGGCTCCTCCTCGCCCGGCAGGGCCTGCGGGTTCGCGCCACGCGAAGGCGTCTGGGAGAGCGAAGGCGCCAGCGACAGGGCGAGCGCACCGCCCGCGCCTCCGTCCTCCTCCGGTGGGTCCGCCAGCTCCGACGGATCCATGGGCTCAATCAGCGCGGACGCCGTGGCGTGCGGCACGCCGCCATCCGAGGAAGGCTCCGGCGCGGTGGCCTGCCACGCGGAGCGCAGCGCCTCCGCGGATTCAAGCGACGAAGGCTCGGCATCGGGCGGAGCGGCGACGGACGCCAGCCCCATCCCGGCCAGCGCGCTGCCCGCATCCACCTGAGCAAGAGGGGCGGGCGGCTCCACCGGAGCGCACGCGAAGAACATCAGGGGAAGTCCGAGCGAGAACCAGCGGCGCATACAGGTCGCTACGGTACGGGTCCCCGCCGACATCCTCAACGTCGGCCCAGGTGCGATCTCCTGCGCGCGCAAGCGCCTGGGTGGGCAGGGCTTGCGTCCTCAGCGGTCATTGCCACGAGTGGCGGAACGCGCGCCCTTCCCTGCCCAGGCCGGGCGCGGATCAGCTCCGACCTTCGGTGGGCGGGATGACCTCCGGCGCCTCGGGCGCCTCCAACAGCTTGTAGAGCGTCTTGCGGTCCACGCCCAGGAGCCGCGCCGCTTCGCTCTTGTTGCCGCCCACATGCTGGAGCACATGCGCCGCGTACCGCCGCGACAGCTCCGCGAGGCTCGGCAAGTCGCCCGCGAGGCCGGTGAGCCGCTTGGGCGCGTCACCGATGGGCTCCGGGAAGTCCGGGGGCCCCAGCACGCCCGTGACGTTCAGCGCGAGCGCCCGCGCCATCACGTTCTCCAGCTGCCGCACGTTGCCCGGCCAGTCGTACACCGTGAGCCGCGCCATCGCGTCCGCCGTCACCACCGGCCGCACGCCGCCGCGCGCGTGCAGCGCCGCGAAGTGCTCCACCAGCGCCGGGATGTCCTCGCGCCGCTCGCGCAGGGGCGGCAGGTGCAGGTGCACCACGTCCAGCCGGTACAGGAGGTCCTCGCGGAACAGCCCGTCCGTCACCCGGACCTTCAAATCCTTGTTCGTCGCCGCCAGCACCCGCACGTCCACCTTCACCGGGACGCTCTCGCCCACGCGGCGGATCTCCCCCTCCTGGAGCACGCGCAGGAGCTGCGACTGGACCTTCATCCCCACGTCGCCAATCTCGTCCAGGAAGAGCGTGCCGCCGTTGGCCTCCTCGAACAGGCCGCGCCGAGCACCCGACGCGCCCGTGAAGCTGCCCTTCGCGTGGCCGAACAGCTCGCTCTCCATCAGCGATTCGGTGATGGCGCCACAGTCGATGGGGATGAACGGCCCGCTGGAGCGCGCCGAGCGCCTGTGCAGCGCGCGCGCCACCATCTCCTTGCCGGTGCCCGTCTCACCGGTAATCAACACCGGCACGTTGCTCGTCGCCGCGCGCGCCACCTGCTTGTAGACCTCCAGCAGCGCCTGGCTGCGGCCCACGAGCGACGTGCGCTCCACCTGCTTGCGCAGCGTGCGGTTCTCCTCCACCAGCCGCTTCTGCTCCAGCGCCCGCTTGGCCACCCGCATGATGGCGTCCACGTCGAAGGGCTTGGACAGGTAGTCGAAGGCGCCCTGCTGGATGCTGTCCAGCGCCCCCTCGATGTTGCCGAACGCCGTCACCACGATGACGGGCGTGTCCGGGAGCGTGGAGCGTACCGTCTGGAGCACCTTGAGCCCGTCGCCGGGGTCCGGCATCGCCATGTCCGTGAGGACCAGGTCGAAGGCCTGCTCGCCCATCCGCTCCGCCGCGCCCTTTGGATCCGCCGCCTGCGCCACCGGGCCCAGCACGCCCAGCAGGCGCTGCAGCAGGTCCCGCGCATGCGGGTCATCATCCACGACGAGGATTCGGGCTGAGCTCATGAGGCCTTGCGGATGGAGGAGGGGTCCCGTTGCGGCCCGGACTCCACCACAAGCGGCGCCGCCGTGCTCGCCGCCCGTGCGAACCGCACGCGGATCCGCGTGCCCTTGCCCTCCTCCGAATGCACCGTGAGTGTCCCTCCGTGCGCCTCCACCACGCGCCGGGTGGTGGCCAGCCCCAGGCCGTGGCCCGGAATGCCGCGCACCTCCGCGGCCCGGAAGAACGGCTGGAACAGCGACGCCTGCGTCGCCGCGCTCATCCCCAGCCCGTTGTCCGTCACCTCCACCACCGCGTCCGGCCCCTCCGTGGCCACCCGCACCTTCACGCGCGGATCCGGCCGCCCCGCCGTGTACTTCACCGCGTTGGACAACAGGTTGCGCGCCACCACCTGGAGCAGCTGCGCGGGGCAGTCCACCCGCACGCCCGGCTCCAGCTCGCGCTCCAGCGACACGCCCAGCGCCGCGGCCGTCTGGCTCACCTCCAGCAGCAGCGTGCTCACCGCGGTGTCCAGTTCGCCCGCCGTCCCGTCGCCCCGGTTGCCCGCGCGGCAGAAGCGCAGCAGCGCTTCAATGAGTTCCCCCATGCGCACCGCGCTGGATTCGCACTGGGAGATCATCTCCAGCGCGCCCGGGTCCTTCACCGCGCCCGAGCGCCGGATGAGCGTCAGGTAGCCCTTGAGCGGGGACAGCGGGCCCATCAGGTCGTGCGCCACGCGGCTGGTGAAGGCGTCCAGCTCCTGGTTGTGCCGGCCCAGCTCCTCGAACTGTCCCTGGATGGTGGCGTCCTGTCGCTTGAGCAGCCGGATGATGTGCCAGCCCACCAGCACCGACAGGAGGATGGCCAGCAGCGTGGTGCCCGCGCCCAGGGCCGTGTTGCGCACCCGGAGCGTGCCCAGCCGGCCCACGAGCACGCGCGCGTCGTCCGCGTTCTCCGTGGCGAGCTTTCCCGCGAGCGTGTCCACCTCCGCCGCCAGCGGGCGGATGCTCTCCACCAGGTGGCGCCGGGCGCGCTCCGCGTCGCGCTGGCGCGAGAACACCGCCGCCGCGCGCACCTGATCCGCGAGCCCCTGGCACGCGCCGTTGAAGCGCAGCCACACCTCCTTCTCGCCGGGAGGCAGGTGGCGCATGTACGCCTCGGAGGCCCGGCGGATGCTGCCCAGGATGTCCTCCATCACCGCGTCGGCCTCCTTGCGCTCGGCGTCGCCGGTGGAGCGCACGTGCGCCTCGATGGCGGACTCCAGCGACATCACGTCCACGCGGATGCGGCCAATGAGGCTGGCGCGCTCCAGCGCCTCCAGCACCAGGGCGTCCACCTGATGGCCGGTGCGCACCTCCGTCCAGAGCGTGAAGGCGGTGACGGCCGACAGCATCATCACCACGAAGAAGAAACCCGCGCGGTAGCCACGGATGGGGGTCCGCGAGTTCATCGCCACGCCCACGCTCCTTGAAGAAGGGGAAGGCGCCCCGGACGGGGCGCCCTCGGAAACATCACGGCACCGGCCGGGTGGCTTCGGTGGCCGTCTCGCCCGGCAGGGGCGGCTGGGTGCGGCGCCGCGCGCGCTCCAGCGCGGATTCGTACCACACGTCCGACAGCTCCTCGTGCAGCGCCGCCAGCTCGCGCTGCCGCGCCAGCAGCTGCGCGTTGTGCTCCTCCAGCGCGTGGCGCTCCGTCTCCAGCCGCGCCAGCTCGTCCACCGCCGCGGAGCGGCCCTGCTCGGCTTCCGCTCTCGCCTGCTCCGCCTCCGCGCGCTGCTGCGCCAGCTCCTCCAGCGCGGACTCCAGCGCCGCCAGCTTCGCCGCCAGCACCTCGGTGCGCTCGCGCTCGGCCTGGAAGTCGCGCTGCCACCGCTCGGTTTCCAACACCTGGGCCTGCAGGCGCTCGAGCGGGATGGTCGCGGCGCATCCCAGGCCCAGCCACGCCATGCTCCATGCGACCAGCAGGTGCCGCATACGCCATCTCTCCCGACCCCTGGACGCGCGACATGCGAGACGAGGACCGCCGGGCAACGTGCTCCTTACAAGGTCCCGGCGCCTGGCGCTCGGGAAGGGAGAACGCGTCACAGCTTGCAGAAGAGCACTGATGCCGTCAAAGCGCCGTGCGCCTGCCTGGGGAGCTTGCACCCATCGTTGCGGTTTCAACTGAGGAGTTTCTCCCCATGGTGGATCCACTCCCACCCCGGGAAACCCGCGAAGTTGTTCAAAACGGGGACTGGCACGCCCGGTGCTCTTGGGTCAGCGCACAACAACCGATGCAATCCCGCGTCGGCGTGTCGTTCCCCGGAGCCATCCATGAAGACCGTCATCGTCGCCGCCCTGTTCGCCGCCTCCACCGCCTTCGCCACCTCTCCCGCGCCCGCCGCCGCCCCCGCCGCGCAGCCGGCCCCCGCCGCCGAGGCGAAGATGGAGGCCGCTGCCCCCGCGCCCACGACCGGTGAAGTGAAGACCGAGTCCAAGACGGAGACCAAGACCGAGGGCAAGACGGCCACGGGCAAGAAGGCCTCCAAGAAGACCACCACCGAGAAGAAGACCACGACCGAGAAGGCGGCGGAGTAGTCCCGCCACCGCACCGTCCGCCCGTCTCCAAGGGATGGGCATGACGCCGTGCCCGACAGGGGCGCTCCCTTCCCAGGGGGTGCCCCTGTCGTCGTTTCCGGCACCGGACACCGCAAAACATTCTCGTTCTTAGAATTTCAGCAAAACCACCATTTGACAGCGCCAGAAGAATCCTGCTTAATGGGCTTTAGGTGGATGCCAATGCATCCACGACAAGAAGGGGCGTCCCCCTCCCCCCCTTCAAGCGAGACGGTCATGGTGGAAGCGTTCACGAAGGTGTCCGAAGCGTCCCGGTTGCTGCTGGACAAGGGCCTGTGCGCGGCCACGGGCGCGGAAGCGCTGGGCATGGTGGCCCGCACCCTGAAGGTGGACCGCGCCTGCATCTTCGAGAACCGCACCACGAACCTGGCGGGCCGGTTCCTCACGGACCTGCGCCACGCCTGGGCGGAGCCCGGCGTCGTGTCCCCGCACGCGCACCCGGTGCTGCGCTCCTTCGCGATGCGCGACTACGCGCTGGCGTGGATGGACATGCTGGAGGCCGGGATGGTGGTCTCCTGCGCCGCCCGCGAGGCGCCGCCCCTGATGCGCGACGTCCTGGAGCGCCAGGGCGTCCAGTCCGTGCTGCTGTGCCCCATCACCCCGGCCAAGCAGTGGTGGGGGTTCGTGGCCTTCGAGGACTGCCGCCAGGCGCGCGTGTGGCGCCCCGAAGAGGTGTCCCTGCTCAAGTCCCTGGCGCGGGCCATTGGCGCGTCGGTGCGGCACGCGAACATGCGCTCCTCGCTGTCCCAGGTGCGCACCAACCTCACCAGCGTGCTGCGCACCGCCTCCGGGGATACCTGAGCGCACCCGGGTCACGACTGCCCGCCCACCCCGCGGACGGGGAGGCGGCCGGGAGCAGGCGAGGAGCGGTAACGCGGCGGCCCGTTTCTGCTACCCTCGCCGCCCTGCGCCCTGCCCATGTCCTCGATTGAGCCCACCGCCATCAGCCGTGCCCGGACCCCTGACCTCATCAGCGGCTACCGCCTGGAGAAGCTCGTCGGTACCGGAGGCATGGGGGAGGTCCACAAGGCCACCCAGCTC